>JAPLIB010000137.1 GCA_026389335.1 Cyanobacteriota bacterium
ACTGCGGAAAGCGGATCCCCCGGCGCATCCGGCAGTCCGGCAATGCCTTGAGGAAGCTGATCAGATCGCATGCAGCAGCGGGGGTCTGGAGCGGCGAGGCCAACGGACAGGAGCGAGTCCTGCGCACCAAACCGAAGCTTGCTGCGCCGCGCCAGCGCTACTGGGACAGACTACTAATGGGCCCTGCCTGGCAGCCAGGACAACGACAGCAGAGGGGATCCCAGACAAAACCAAAGGGTGAGCACTGGGGCAGAGCGGCCGGGGCTCTAGTCCGCCGGCGTGCAGTAGCGGGAGAGATCCTGAAACATCGCCCTGGCATTCAGGAGGGGCACGTGCTTCGAGCGAAAGCTGCAAGTGCTCCTGCAGCCAATGCTGCCAAACCATCAATGCCCAGCGGCGATACCAGGGGCGCAGATCGAGGGCTGGCGGGGTGGAGGGCAGACGCAGGGGCAGCGGAGAGGCAGGATCATCCAGCCAGAGCTGAAAAGGAAAATGAAACCCCTGTTTAGGACGATTCAGGAACCAGCTGGGCAGCTCGGGAACGGCCTTGGCCAACAGCTCCTTGCCTGGAGCGAGACGGAGAAAGCCGGAAGGAGGCAGAGCTGGTGCTGCAGCGAGGTATCCACCAGAAGAAGATGTAACTCCAGACCGCCTGCCATCGCCATGACATCACTATCCGGCGAGAGCTGGTTAAGCAGATAGGTGGAACCCTCCAGCCAGGCCCCAGTGCAGTAGCAGGCTGGAGATTTCTGTGGGGGCGAACAGGCCTCGAAAGCAACGATGGGCGGCGGCGGCCGAGGGGGGCAGCTGCAACCAGTCCGCCAAGCGCTGGCGGCGACCCTGGTGACCGTTGGGCAGCTGGCGCAGGGTTGTGGTGACCGGGCCCAGAACGCTGAGGCGCCAGCGGTGCAGCCTCGGCACCTGCCGAACGCTGCGAGAGCCGCCGAACAGTTCATCGCCGCCGAGTCCAGAGAGGGCCACATTGATGCCCTGAGCTCGCGCCAGGTGTTGTAGCCATCGATCAAAGGCTGATCCTGGCTGGCAAGGAACTCTGGCAACCAGTCACGGGTCCCCTGGGCCGTGACTGGCAGGGGCGTGTGTACGAAGCTGAAAGCGAACTCACAAATGCGTGAGCGGAGGATTAAGACCGTCAGCGGTTTGTGCCGGCGCTAGCTGCAGGCTTTGTAGGAATCTGAGCCAAATACGCGGCTTCCAGAAGCCGTGGCTCAGCGCCTCGCGGAAATAGGCGCGGCAGCGGGGATCGCCGTTGCGGCGCAGGGCTTCGGCGATGAAGTAAGCCCCCTCGGCCCGGCGGCCATCCCAGGGAGGGCTGGGCTGCCAGGAGCGCCGGCCTGAAGCGGCTGGTTCCGCGACAGCTGCGGGCCGGATCAGGGCCGCCTGCTCCAGCAGAAGCTGCTCCGAATTGCCGCGGACCCGGGCCTGCTGGCAGGCGAGCGACAGGCGGGCGATCGCCACCTGTTCGCGGCGATGGCGTGAGGAAAGCCCATCCACCTGCAGGCGCACGCGGGTGAGCGGCTCGTGGAGCAGCAGGAAGCGGCCGCACTCGGCCAGACGATACCAGAGGTCCCAATCCTGTCCGTAGTAAAAGGCGCTGCGGTAGCCGCCCTCCGCCTCATAGGCGTCGCGGCGGAAGAGCACCGAGGCGTGGTGGGGAATATCGATCGCTTCGCCGGTGCCGCGATCGATCCAGAGGAGTTCCCAGCAGGGGCCGCACACCTGAACGGCACTGGTGCAGAGCACGGCGGCGGGATCGGCGGCAAACGCTTCGGCCTGGCGTTGCAGGCGCTGCGGCTCCATGGCATCGCCGGCATCGAGGCGGGCGATGAAGGGGCCGCGGGCCTGGGCGCAGCCGAGGATCAGGGCTTCGGTGAGGCCCCGGCGGGGAGAATGCAGCAGCCGGAAGCGCGGATCGATGGCCAGGCGCTGCTGGAGGCCTGCGCCGGCCTGAAAGGGGCCGTTGGCCACGATCAGGCACTCCCAGGCGGGGGCCTGCAACTGGGCGGCGATGGAGTCGAGGCTGGCGGCCAGAAGCGGGCCGTCGCGGTGGCAGCCGATCACTACAGAGATCAGAGGGGAAACCTCAACCATCACGGCGCGGGCGGCGATCCAGGCATCGGTAGCGATCGAGCAATTGGATCATGCTGGGGAACCACCGGCGAGATCGCTGGCAATCAGCTGGAGGAATCTTCGGTGAAGGGGGGAAGGATCGAGCCAGACAAGTGTTCCCGCTCGAAGCGCTCGAGCCTGGAGTTGATCTGCGCGAGCCGCGCGTTCTCTTTCTTGAGCCGCTCTGTCTCTTTCCTGTCGAGCAGCATCCTCTGCTCCAGATCGTATCGCTGCACTTTCTTGTCGATCGTTGGATGCCAATTTAGCTTCTGCAATAGCCGTCGCCACGGCGGCAGCGATGCCAGGAATTCCTGCTTGCTGCGGTAGATCGATGGAAGCGGCTCCCAGGAGGTCGACATGGCTGTAGCTCGTGAGCAGTGTGATCAGGCCAAGGAGAAGGGCGGCGAAGACTGTGATCCAGCCCTGTCGGTCAAGTTGAACATTCACCGCAGCCAGCCCAAGCCCTGCATACGCAATAGTATACCTGAACTATCAGGTCGTGCCAGGCGAGTCTCCGGTGCCCGTTCAGCATGCCGCCATCGCTCGCGGCTTCCGCTGCCCCACCACCACCGCCGGGTTGCCGCGCACGATGGCGCCGGGAGGCACCGAGCCGCTCACCACCGCGCCGAAGGCCACCACGGCTCCGCCGCCGATCTGGGTGCCAGGGGCCAGCACAGCGCGGGCCGCGATCCAGGCATCGGAAGCGATCGTGATCGGGCCGAGCATCAGGTCGAAGCCGGGGGAGCGGAAATCGTGGTTGCCGGTGCAGAGATAGGTGCCTTGGGACAGGCAGACACGATCACCGAGGGTGACGGGAGCCAGGTTGTCGATCCAGGCGTCTTCTGCGAGCCAGCAGGCATCGCCGACCACCAGGCGCCAGGGGAACTTCACCCGCAGGCCAGGCTTGAGGCGGCAGCCGCTGCCGATGCGGGCCCCGAAGGCACGCAGCAGCGCCACGCGCCAAGCGGAGCCGGGCAGCCAGGGGGCGCTCAGCAGGGGCGCGCCGAGGCAGAACCAGAGTGTGCGCAGCAGCAGGGGCGCGCCGGGGTGCCAATCGGGCGGGGTGCGATAGCGATCGAGCTGTTGGATCATGAGGGGGAACCGCCGGCAAGATCAGCGAGCTCGGTGGCGATCAGCTGCAGGAACCGCCGGTGGAGGGAGGTGGGATCGAGCCAGACAAGTGCTCCCGCTCGAAGCGCTCGAGCATGGAGTTGATCTGAGCAAGCCGCGCGTTTTCTTTCTGCAGCTGCTCTGTCTCTTTCTCGATCTGTTCGATCTCGCTCGCGAGCTGTTGCATCCGCTTCTCGTGCTCGATCTTCCTGTTCTCGAATCCGATCTTCCTGCGCTCGAATTCGATCTCGCGAATCTCGTACTCGACGACGGGATGCCAGTTGAACCTCGACAACCAGCGTCGCCAACGAGGCAGCGAGGATAGAAACTCCGACTTGCTGATTGAGCCGGAGGGTTGGGCCCCAAAAGACGTCGACATGGTCATATCCAGTGAAGAGAGTGATCAGGGCAAGCAGAAGGCCGGCCATGAGCGTGATCGCGCCCTGCAGGTCGAATCCAAGAAACACCGTAGCCAGCCCAAACCCTGAAATCAGAATAGTACGCCTGAACTATTAGAGCATCCGTGGAGTCACGAATCGGCTCCGCTCTGAGCTGCCAGCGGGCTCCTGACGGCAGGGGCCGGGGCACGGGTGCAGCCGGAACGACTGCTGGGGCGGCGCTTCAACCACCATGGCGGGCCTCCCAGAGCATCAGGCTGAGCAGGGTTTCCACATACATGCGCTGGAAGGCGTAGAACCAGCCGCGCCAGCCGTCGAGCAGGCCGCGGTGCCAGATCAGGCAGAGGGCCAGCACCGCAAAGGGGGCAATCACATGGGTGCGGCGTAGGGCGTCGTTGAGGCCTAGCTGCTGACGCGGCGTGTTGTAGAGCTTCTGGGTTTCCTGCTGCAGATAGCGCTGCTGGCTGGCGAGCCAGCGGCTGAGGGGTTTGCGGTCGTCGTGGAGCACCGGCTCCCGCATGGTGGCGGTACGCCCTGATGGCACGAACTGATGGGAGTGGCCGTCATTTTCGTAGTGGCCGCCGCCACCCCGCATCAGATTGATGCGGGGTGGCAGCAGGGTGCCGCGCAGGGGCTTGCCGGCCACCAGGTAGCGAAAAGGGGTGACCACGGCGGCCAGATCCGCTGGCGCGGTGGCGATCAGCTGGGCGAGTTCGGCCTGGAAGGCGGGGGTGATGCGATGGTCGGCATCGAGGCTGAGGATCCAGGGGGTGTGGATCAGGCTGAGGCCGAAATTGCACTGCTCGGCAAAGGAATCAAAGGGGCGGTGGATCACCTCCACCTGGGGCACGGCGGCGAGCAGCTCCAGGGTGCGGTCGGTGCTGCCGCTGTCGATCACCAGGATGCGCTGGGCCCAGGACAACCCTGCTAGAGTGCGACTAATGTTCGCCTCCTCATTAAAGGTGAGGATCAGCGGGGTGACCTGGCTGAGGAGATTCGCCATCAGTTCGATAAAGAATAGGCTTCCAGGCCGATTTGGCGTTGCATCATGGAGGCGTGCTCGTGATGCCAGGCCTTGCAGAAGGGTGTGCTGGTGTGGTGTAAATGCAGAAGTTTCCGACAGCTTTGTGAAATTTGGTCAGACGGGAGAGGTGGGCTTCAAGGATTCCGTTGGGTTGCCAGTTCTTGCAATCAGAACTCTGAAACACCGCCGCCACATAGGTGTGGTGCTTGAGAGCAGATTGGAGACGCTTCAGGGATCCAGAGAGAGAGGGAGTATAGCCCATAATACCTTCCGACCATGGCGCGAACAGAACGCGGTCGTGAAGATAGATTGCCTCTGAGTTGTTGGCATAAATCGATCCCGCAGGGAAGTCTTCGCGTATTGTTTTGGCTACAGTTTGATAATCAAGATAGGTGCTTCTGGCGAGTGCCAGGGGGAATAGCAGGCTTTGGAATAAAAACAGCATCGCGCATAGCGAATACCCCAACAGCATGGAGAGGGGTAGCAGCTTTCCTGCCCAGGCATCGTGCAGGATCTGCGCCAGTGCCAGCGAGGCGGGCACGGCCGCCAGGAAAAAGAAGATGTAGTGGTAGTTCAACCAGGCGCCCTGGCTGACCGACACAAGTCCGAGACCCCTTGCAACAGAACGGGTCTCAGTCCATTGGGTGGGCAGGGAGCCGTGAGAGCTTGGGGTTCCTACACCAAACCAATCCCTCGTGGATTCCCACGCCCGGCTGCATGCT
>JAPLIB010000052.1 GCA_026389335.1 Cyanobacteriota bacterium
TCAGCATGGAGACGGGTCGGGGAAACCACTGGGGTTTGGTTTGGTGTGAGAACCCCAAACTCCCATGGCTCCCTGCCCACCCAATGACCTGAGACCCATGCTCTCGCATGGGTTCTTGGACTTGTGTCGGTCAGTCAGGGGCGGCGGTGCTTGCGAGCAGCAGCAGCTTCACCCCCACCAGCATCCCGATCGGGTTGGCCGGGCTGAACAACCCCTGGAAGCCAGGCAGGTAGATCCAGCCCATCCACATCCCGGTGAGCACCTGGATCGCCAGGGCCGTGAGCCCCAGCGGCTCGAAGGTCTCCTCGAAGGCGCGGACCTGCGCCGCGCTCTTTGCCCGCAGGGCCCTCGGCAGCACCCTCAGATCCAGCACCAGATGGCCGCCGGTCCACACCGTGGCGGCCAGGGCATGGACGATCACCAGCAGCGGGAAGACGGACACGGCAAGTCCTCGGCAGTTGCTCCCACGATGGGAGCAATCCATCGGGGGTGACCATGAAGGTGATCGTGGATCTGTGCGTGGTGCCGATCGGTGTGGGCGTGCACCTGGCGCCCTACATCGCCGCCTGCGAGAAGGTGCTCATCGACGCCGGTCTCAAGATCCAGCTGCACCCCAACGGCACCGCCATCGAGGGCGAATGGGAGCCTGTGTTCGACGCGATCGCTGCCTGCCACCAGGCGGTGCACGCCATGGGCTGCCCCCGCGTCTACACCACGGTGAAGGTCAACACCCGCACCGACAAGGACCAGACCCTGGAGGACAAGGTGGCCAGCGTGCAGGCGTTGCTCTGATGTCAGGCCAAGGAGAACAAGCCAGCCAGGTTCTGGCCTTCTGGTTCACCGAAACCCAGCCGTGCCAGTGGTTCGCCAAGGATCCGGCCTTTGACGCCCTGGTGGGCGAACGCTTCCTCAGACTGACCCAACAGGCGATCGCCTGCGAGCTCGACGCCTGGAGCGCTGCGCCGACCGCGGCCCTGGCGCTGGTGCTGCTGCTCGATCAGTTCCCGCGGCAGATCTGGCGCGACACCGCCATGGCTTTCGCTGGCGACCCACAGGCCGTGGCGCTGAGCCTGCAGGCGGTGGAGCTGGGCTGGCTGGAGACCGAAGCAGAGCAGGCGCGGCGGCAGTTCTGGCTGATGCCGCTGATGCACTCGGAAGACCTGGCGGTGCAGGAGGCGGCGCTGCCACTGTTCGAGCAACTCACCGATCCCCGCACCGCCGATTTCGCCCGCAGGCACCGGGATGTGATCGCCCGCTTTGGCCGCTTCCCCCACCGCAATGAAGCCCTGGGTCGAGTTTCGAGCGCCGAAGAGCTGGCCTTTCTGCAGACGCCGGGCTCACGCTTTTGAACCATCAGACCCCTGGACGGATGGCAGGTGGCCGGTCTTGACCCAGATCGTGCAGCCCGCCTCACTCCAGGGCCGGTGCACGCTGGCGGGCGGATTGCGCAGCCAGCTGCCAGCCGGATAGCTGCCGTGCTCGTCCTGAAACACGCCATCCAGCACGAAGATCTCTTCCCCGCCGGGATGGCTGTGGGGCTGGAACCGTGTGCCCGGCGCCCAGCGCACCAGAGCCACGTGCTCGGATCCGAAGCCATGCAGCGGCATCACCTCGAGTCCGTTCACCAGACCGGGCCGCCAGGCTGCGTTGTTGGTGTCGATCACCAGGCGTTGTTGATCACCGGGGTGCATCTGCTGCAGCTTCACCAGGAGCGTGCAACCGCTTGCGCTGGAGGGGGCATGGGCCGAGCCAGAGGGATTGCGCAGGTAGGTGCCAGCCGGGTAGTCCCCCA
>JAPLIB010000068.1 GCA_026389335.1 Cyanobacteriota bacterium
ACGAGACAAATTCACGAAAAAGTGCCGAAATCGAGCCTTCTGCTGGGAGGTACAGCCAACGATCGACCGAAAACAGGAAGAAATCAGTTGTAGCTGTGGAAAACTGATGCTGCGAGATGGTTTTTCTGCAAACTCTTAGGGGCTGGGGCTCTTTAGGGGCTGCTTCTTCAGCGTGGGCCTGGGTCGTGATCGCTGCCGCCTGGCCGTGGCAGCGGGCTCAACGGCGGCCTGATCCAGGCCCGGCGGCCCCGTTCCGGCTCGCTGGCGCAGGCCAGCTCCAGCTGCACTTGCCAGGCTCCCTCGGGCACCAGGCTGAGGCGGCCCGGCCATTCCACCGCCAGCACGGCGCCGAGGGCCTCGGCTTCCTCTTCTTCCTGTAGCAGCAGCTCATCGGCGGCGGCGCTCTGCCCCAGCCGGTAGAGATCGAGGTGCACCAGGGCCGTTGGGGTGCCATCGGCGAGGCGGCCTTGGTAGTGCTGGGCCAGGGCGAAGGTGGGGCTGGTGATCGGCTCGCAGATGCCGAGGCCGACGGCCAGGCCCTGCACCAGGCAGGTCTTGCCGGCGCCCAGATCGCCGCTCAGCAGCAGCAGGGGGATGGCGCTGATCCCGGGCCTCTGGGCCCAGGCCCGCCTTGTCAGCAGTTCGGCGGCCAGCTCCCGGCCCAGGGCTGCGGTGGCGGCTGGGTTGGGGAGCTGGCGCCACTGAAGCGCATCCTGTGGGGACATCCTTGTAGATTGCCTGTCAAGCGAGCCCGAAGCCTCGGCGTCTCCGCAGAACTTCCAGTCCATTTTTATCCCATTCGTCCTCCCAGTCGGGAATGTCCGCACCATGGTGGCAACACCCTCCAGCCCGGCGGCTGAGTTTGCCGGTCTTCAGTCGACGTCGTCCTATGTGATCGCTGATTTCGGCCAGGCCGATTTCGGACGCAAGGAAATGGCGATCGCCGAAACGGAAATGCCCGGCCTGATGGCCCTGCGGGCCAAGTACGGCGCTGAGCAGCCCCTCAAGGGGGCGCGCATTGCCGGCTCCCTGCATATGACGATTCAGACCGCTGTTCTGATCGAAACTCTGGTGGCCCTCGGCGCCGAAGTGCGCTGGGCCAGCTGCAATATCTTCTCCACCCAGGACCACGCCGCCGCTGCGATTGCGGCTGCCGGTGTGCCGGTGTTCGCCTACAAGGGTGAAACGCTGGATGAGTATTGGGCCTTCACCCATCGCATCCTCGAGTGGGGCGATGGCGGTACGCCCAACATGATTCTCGATGACGGTGGCGATGCCACCGGTCTGGTGATTCTCGGCACCAAGGCCGAGCAGGATCTCTCGGTGCTGGATCATCCCGGCAGCGAAGAGGAGATCGCCCTGTTCAAGTCGATCCGCGCCAAGTTGGCGGTGGAGCCCGGCTTCTATTCGCGCATCTATGCCAATATTCAGGGCGTCACCGAGGAAACCACCACCGGTGTGGCCCGTCTCTATCAGTTGCAGAAGAGCGGTGAGCTGCCCTTCCCGGCGATCAACGTCAACGATTCGGTCACCAAGAGCAAGTTCGACAATCTCTACGGCTGCCGCGAATCGCTGGTGGACAGCATCAAACGCGCCACCGACGTGATGGTCGCCGGCAAGGTGGCTCTGGTGATGGGTTATGGCGATGTCGGCAAGGGTTCGGCCCAGTCGCTGCGCGGTCTCGGCGCCACGGTGATGATCGCCGAAATCGATCCGATCTGCGCTCTGCAGGCGGCGATGGAGGGCTACCGCGTCGTGCGTCTAGCCGAAGTGGTGCAGGATGTGGACATCTTCGTGACCGCCACCGGTAACTTCCAGGTGATCCGGCATGAGCATCTGCTGCAGATGAAGAATCAGGCGATCGTCTGCAACATCGGCCATTTCGACAACGAGATCGATGTGGCCTCGCTCAAGCAGTACGCCTGGGAAAATATCAAGCCCCAGGTGGATCACGTGATTCTGCCCAGCGGCAACCGCATCATTCTGCTGGCCGAAGGCCGGCTGGTGAATCTCGGTTGCGGCACTGGCCACCCCAGCTTCGTGATGAGCAACTCCTTCACCAACCAGGTGCTGGCTCAGATCGAGCTGTTCACCAAGGGCGACCAGTACGGCAAGGAGGTGTATGTGCTGCCCAAGCACCTGGACGAGGCCGTGGCCCGTCTGCACCTTGAGAAGATCGGTGCCAAGCTCACCGAGCTCAGCGCCGAACAGGCCGCCTACATCAATGTGCCGGTGGAGGGCCCTTACAAGCTCGAGCATTACCGCTACTGAAACTGGCTGATGCAGCGGCGGCTGCCGTTGTCAGACGTTGCTTCCCCCGGCATGGGCCTGCGCCCGTGCCGGGGATTTCTGTGCGGGAGTTGGGATCTTCCGGGATCTGGTGGTGGCGTTGTGGCCGCCCGCTGATCCGGGTTTTGGCTGTCTGGGTCTCCGGAAGATCGCTGCGGCCGGTTGCGAATGGCGGGGCGTAGAACGATGTGGCTTAAACGGGGTGGCGTAGAAGGGTGCGGATGTTGTCGCCAGCCAGTGGCCAGGGGCGGGTCGAGGGCCATGGCCTGGGCCAATTCTGGTGCGGTGCTTTTTGTGATTGGCTGCTGTTTGATCGCTGGCTGGCGGAGCCGTTGATTGATTGACTTCCCTGCTCAGTAAAGGTGCAATCCAGGTGTAATCGATTGTTTCTTGGATGTTGCATCGATGATTGCTGCGATTATTTCGTTGATTGTTTTATTGATTGTTTCATTCGGGCTCACGGTGTCGGCGAGTCTGCTGCTGTTTGCAACTCCAGGTGCAGGCGCTGGGGCCCGATTGGGCTCTGGCTTGATGTCGTTGGCGGCTGGGGGCTGAGGTGATGACGGCCTGCCTGGAGCTGGAGGCGGTGCTGCGCGCTGCCGGCCAGGGGCCCCTGGCCGCCCAGGAGCTGCTCCGGGCACGCCCCCAGCCGCGACGTGCCCTGGTGTGCCGCGCCCTGCTCTGGCTGATCAAGCTGGATCTGCTGCGCGTGGTGGCCGCCGCCCCCTGGGTGTCGGTGAGAATCACTCCTACGCTCCTGCCCAGGACGATTCCCCCATTGCCGCCCAGCTATGTCCATGCTCAGTTCGCTGAACACCCTCGTAGAGGGCCTGGTGGAGCAGTGGGGTTATCTCGGTATTTTCGGCGCCATGGTGCTGGAGAACCTGATCCCGCCGATTCCTTCGGAGCTGATCATGCCCCTGGCTGGCTTTTATGTGGGTCAGGGCAAGCTGAATGTGGTGCTGGTGGTGCTGGCCGGCCTGCTGGGCACGGTGGTGGGAGCGTTGCCCTGGTACGGAGTGGGCCGGCTGGTCAATGAGGAGCGTCTGCAGCATTGGGTGAGCCGCCATGGGCGCTGGCTGGGGGTGTCCACGGAGGAACTCGCCAATTCCCGCCGCTGGTTTCAGCGCCATGGCGCCGCGGTGGTGTTCTGGGGCCGGCTGATTCCCGCCATCCGCACCCTGATCTCGGTGCCGGCGGGGATCGAGTTGATGCCCTTCGGCTCGTTCCTGTTCTGGACCACTGCCGGCAGCCTGGTCTGGACCGCGGCGCTCACGGGGGCTGGCTGGGCCCTGGGCAGCAACTGGAGCCGGGTGCTGGGCGCGATCAAGCCGGTGGAAGGGGTCGTCAACAAGCTGCTGGCCCTGCTGATCCTCGCCGTTGTGACCTGGCTGGGCCTGCGGATCTGGAAGCGCCGCCAGTCCGCCGATTGAGACGAGGCTGCACTGCCGTGAGGCATCACGGCGCGGCCCGTCGGGGAGCGTGGTCGGCTCAGCGCTGACAGATTAAGACGGCTCCCTGGTGACTCCGGCCTGCGCTCCCAGCGTATGGGGCCTGCCGGCGCAGCAAAAAAGGCGCCCCGGGAGGGACGCCTCGGCTGGCTTCGTGCCACTTGATAACCCGGATGGGCGAGTGGCACAAGCCCCCCGCCGCCAAGTCTTTGGCCCCTGGGCTCAGAACGGCACGTCTTCCTCGCTCGGCTCGCCACCGCCATAACCGCCGCCACCGCCACCGCCGGCCTCGGCATCGCGCTTGCTGCCCAGCAGTTCGAGGCGATCGACGCGGATCACCGGCTTGGAGCGCTCCTCGCCACTGGTGCGATCGGTCCAGCGATCGAGCTTGAAGGAGCCGATGATGCCCACCAGGGAGCCTTTGCGGACGTAGTCGGCAGCCACCTGGGCCTGCTTGCCCCAGATCTCGAGATTGAACCAGTCGGGTTCGTCGCCCGAGCTGCGGCGGTTCACCGCCAGGGTGAGGTTGGCCACCATGCTGCCGGATTCGAAGTAGCGGACCTCGGGATCGCGGCCGGCCCGGCCGACGAGGGTGATGGAGTTGACGCCCATGGGGGATTGGTCTGAAACGGATGGATCAATGATGCGGCACCCGGTCGGAGCGCCACAGTTCAGCAGTTCCACCCTGTGTCGCGGTTGTCACACCCCCGGCGGGTTTTGCCGCTGGGGTGGCTGGAGCGAACGCTCCTAAGATCCGCCCACCTTGCCGGCCGTATCCCCCCGTGTTCTTTCGTCGCTTCCAGTTCTCACGTGATATCGGCATCGACCTGGGAACGGCCAACACGCTGATGTACATCTGCGGCAAGGGCATCGTGTTGCAGGAGCCCTCCGTGGTGGCCATCGACCTCGACAAGGGCACACCGCTGGCGGTGGGCGACGAGGCCAAGCTGATGCTGGGTCGCACCCCCGGCAACATCCGCGCCGTGCGCCCCCTGCGCGATGGCGTCATCGCCGACTTCGATGCCGCTGAGTTGATGATCAAGAGCTTCATCCAGAAGGGCAACGAGGGGCGGGGCGTGATCGCCCCCCGGCTGATCATCGGCATCCCCAGTGGCGTCACCGGTGTGGAGCGCCGGGCCGTACATCAGGCCGGTCTGGCCGGCGCCAGGCAAGTGCATCTGATCGATGAACCCGTCGCGGCGGCGATCGGGGCGGGGCTGCCGGTCACCGAACCCGTCGGCACGATGATTGTGGACATCGGCGGCGGCACCACCGAAGTGGCCGTGCTCAGCCTCGGTGGCACGGTGCTCAGTGAGTCGGTGCGAGTGGCGGGCGATGAACTCAGTGAGGCGATCACCGTCTATCTGAAAAAGGTGCACAATCTGGTGGTCGGTGAGCGCACCGCCGAAGACATCAAGATCCGTATCGGCTCCGCTTTCCCCGACGACGCCTACGACGAGACCTCGATGGACGTGCGGGGTCTGCATCTGCTCTCCGGTCTGCCGCGCACGATCAATATCCGGGCGGGCGACATCCGTGAAGCGATGGCCGAGCCCTTAAATGTCATCGTTGAGGCGGTGAAGCGCACCCTGGAGCGCACCCCACCGGAACTGGCTGCCGACATCGTCGATCGCGGCATCATGCTGGCCGGTGGCGGTGCCCTGGTGCGGGGTATCTGCGACCTGATCAGCCACGAGACCGGCATCCTCACCCACGTGGCCCAGGATCCCCTGCTCTGCGTCGTCAATGGTTGCGGCATGGTCCTGGAAGACTTCGCCCGTCTGCAGCGGGTGCTTGATACGCCCGACTTCTCCCGTCAGGTGTCCTGATCGCGATGGCGCCGGTCCGCCTGCCGCGTGTCGGCGTCCTGCTGCCGCTGTTGCGCCTCTGGCCCTGGGTGCTGGTGCTGCTGGCTCTGGTGGCCGTGCGGCTCAGCAAGGGAGCCCCATTCAGCGATGCCTATGGCCTGCTCAGCCGTCCCTTCTGGCCCGGCTCGGCCCAGCAGGAGTGGCTCAGCGCCGCTGAGCGCCTCGGTGATCACGCCCGACTGGAGCAGTTGGAGCGGGAAAACCGACGCCTGCGGGGCCTGCTCGATCTGCCTGCCGCCCAGGGGCGCCGCCTGCAGGCGGCCGTGATCTCGCGCGAGCCCGGGGGCTGGTGGCAGCAGCTGCTGCTCGGCAAGGGCAGCCTGCAGGGGGTTGGGGTGGGCGATGCCGTCGTGGCTCCGGGGGGCCTGATCGGCCTGGTGGCCTCCACCACCTCGACCACCAGCACTGTGCGCCTGCTCAGCGACCCCAGCAGTCGGGTCGGGGTGTGGGTGGGGCGCAGTCGCCATCACGGTTTGCTCAGCGGCCTCGGCACGGGCCGGCCCCTGTTGCGGTTCCTGGAAAAAGATCCTGATGTCCGTCCCGGCGACGTGATCTTCACCTCCCCCGCCAGCACGCTGGTGCCGCCGAATCTGCCGGTGGGGGTGATTCAGCGGATCGACGCTGACGCCGATCCGGCGCCGGAAGCCCTGGTGCAGCTCAGTGCGCCGGCGGATGCGGTGGACTGGGTGCAGGTGCTGCTGCCCTGATGGCCCTGTTGTCCCGTCAGCCCTGGTTGGTGGCCACGGGCCTGCTGGTGCCGCTGCTCACCCTGGCGTCGCCCGGTTGGCTGAAACTCGCCGGGGTGCCACCGGCCTGGGCCGTGCTCTGGCTGTTGCCCTGGGCCCTGAGCGCCGGTAGGCGCGCCGGCATTGCGGCCGGCCTGGGGCTGGGACTGCTGCTCGATGGGCTCCATCCAGGGCCCGCCAGCCTGGTGCCGGGCCTGGTGCTGCTCGGCTGGTGGTGGGGGCGGATGGGTCGCAAGGCGCCACCGATTCAGCGCAGTTTCAGCCTCGGCCTGCTGGCTCTGCTGGGCACCGCCCTGCTCAATCTCAGCCTGATGCTGCAGTGGGCGCTGCTGTCCTGGCGGGAAGCGGCGGTGGTGCTGGGGGGCGTCGAGCGGTTGGCCGGCGGCGCCGAGGCCCTGCGACAGGCTGGGCCCCAGGCCGCTTTGCTGGCCTTGCCGCTCTGGCGCTGGCAGGATCTGTCGACGGTCGGTCTGCAGGTGTTGCTGGCCCAGACGTTGCTCACTGCCCTGTTGGCTCCGATGCTTTGTTCGTTGCAGTTGCTCTTCTGGCGCCAGCTGGGGGCCGGTTGGCGAGGCTCATCAGCATGAGCCTGGTGCCGCGCCCTGGTTTTCAGCGCCAGCGCTTGTGGCCGCCGGTGTTTGGCGGCCAGGTCGGGGGGGCTCCGGGTCTGGGTCGCCGCCGGCTGCTGGCACGGCTGGGCGGCCTCGCCCTCTCCCTTGGCCTGACGGCCTGTGGCGGCAGCTCTCCCCAGAACGGCGCCCAGGAGCGGCAGATCAGTGTCTGGACGCTGGATCTGGCGCCCCGCTTCAACCCCTTCATGCAGCGGGTGATCCAGGATTGGCAGCAGCGCCATCCCGGCTACACGGTGCGCTGGACCGATGTGCCCTGGAGTTCGGTGGAGCGCAAGTTGCTGGCGGCCGTCTTCGCACGCACCGCACCGGATCTGGTCAATCTCAACCCTCCGTTCGCCGCCAATCTGGCCAGCAAGGGGGGCCTGCGCGATCTCACCGGCCTGCTGCCGGCCGGGGCCCAGGCCCGCTATCTGCCTCGCATCTGGCAGGCCGGCCGCCAGGGCTCGCTGCAATTCGCCATTCCCTGGTATCTCACCACCCGGGTGACGATGGCCAACCAGAACCTGCTGCGTCGTGCCGGTTACAGCGCGCCGCCGCGCCGTTGGCAGGAGGTGCCCGCCTACGCCGAGGCGGTGAAGCGCCGCACCGGTCGCTATGCCCTGTTCGTCACCGTGGTGCCGGACGACTCGGCCGAGTTGCTGGAGTCGATGGTGCAAATGGGGGTGCAACTGCTGGATGGCCGCCAGCGGGCGGCGTTCGAATCGCCGGCCGGCCGCCGTGCCTTTGCCTTCTGGAGCGATCTCTATCGCCGCGGCCTGCTGCCCAGGGAGGTGGTGAGCCAGGGCTATCGCCGGGCGATTGAGCTGTATCAGGCGGGGGATCTGGCCCAGGTAGCCACCGGCCCCGATTTCCTGCGCAATCTCCAGACCAATGCGCCTGGCATCGCCAGCCATACCCGCGCCTGGCCGCCGCTCACCGGTGTGGGCCCGGCAACCAATGTGGCGGTGATGAATCTGGTGGTGCCCCGGCAGAGCGCCAAGGCCGCGGCGGCTGTCGATTTCGCCCTGTTCCTCACCGATGCCCACAATCAGCTGGCCTTCGCCGAGGAGGCCCGGGTGTTGCCGTCTTCGCGCCTGGCCCTGGAGCGGCTGGAGCGGGGCTTGCGCCAGGGAGCAGCCGCCAGCCCGAAGGAGGCCCTGGTGCGGGAAGCCCGCAGCCTGTCGGCCCGCACGCTGGCCGACGCCCGGGTGCTGGTGCCGGCAACGCCGGGGGTGAAGCGGCTGCAGGCGATTCTTTACACCCAGCTGCAGCGGGCCATGCTCGGCGAGATCGCCAGCGATCGGGCCCTGGCAGAGGCGGCCCGTCAATGGAATCGCTATGCCGAGGCCCGCTGGCCTTGATCCCCGTACCAGCGGTGCTGCCGTGCGTCTGCTTCCAGAGAAATCCTTAAATCTGCCCAGATCGACCGTGCCGGAGGCGATCCGGAGGCCGCCCCGGCGTGGGGTCAGACGGTATAGTTGCGATTCTTCACCCGGATGGTTCCGGGTTCGTGTTCATCGGAATGGCCTCGATGCCCCTGGAGGAATTGTCCAACGCGTCCGAACACTCGGATCTCAGCCCATTCCAGGGACTTGCCAGGGGATCCAGTCCCGCCTCTACGGCTACTCCGGCCGCGGCCGATGCCACCAGGGCCACCCTGCTGGTCGTCGACGACGAACCCGCCGTGCGCCGGGTGCTGGTGATGCGCCTGCAGATGGCGGGCTACCGGGTGCTCTGCGCTGAGGATGGCGAGGAGGCCCTGGCCCTGTTCCATCGGGAGCAGCCCGACCTGGTGGTGCTCGACGTGATGATGCCGAAGCTTGATGGCTTCGCCGTCTGCCGCCGGCTGCGGGCTGAATCCTGCGTGCCGATCATCTTCCTCTCGGCCCTCGATGCCATCGCCGAACGGGTGGCGGGTCTCGATCTCGGCGCCGACGACTACCTGCCCAAGCCCTTCAGTCCCAAGGAGCTCGAAGCCCGCATCGCCACGATCCTGCGTCGGGTGGGTCGCGGCTCCGCCCAGGCCGAACCCCTGGAGCCGGCCTCCGGCACCGGTGTGCTGCGGGTCGGGGATCTGGTGGTGGACACCAATCGTCGCCAGGTCAATCGCGATGGTCAGCGCATCGCTCTCACCTATACGGAGTTCAGCCTGCTGGAGCTGCTGTTCCGCGAGCCGGGGCGGGTGGTGCCGCGGGCCGAGATCCTCGAGCAGCTCTGGGGCTATCCACCGCGCCGGGCGGCCGATCTGCGGGTGGTGGATGTCTATGTGGCCCGCCTGCGCGGCAAGCTCGAACCCGATCCCCGCAATCCGGAGCTGATCCTCACCGTGCGCGGCACGGGCTATGCCTCCCAGCGTATCGGCGATCCGGCCCTGGCGGCGGCTGGTTGAGTGCTGGCGGCCCCCCGGGGCCTGGCCAGCGGTCCTGCAGGATGGAACCGACCCCATTCTTCCCCTCCCGCCTTGTCGGATCTGCGCGAGACCCGTCTGGATAAGGCCCGGGCCCTGGAGGCCCTGGGCCATTCCCCCTATGCGCTGAGCTTTGCCCCCAGCCATCGCACGGCCCAGCTGCAGCAGGCCCATGCCGATCTGGCCAAGGGGGAGGAGCGAGCCGAGGCTGTGGCCGTGGCGGGCCGGTTGATGACCCGGCGGGTGATGGGAAAGCTCGCCTTCTTCACCCTGGCCGATGAAACCGGCCCGATCCAGCTCTACATCGACAAGGCCAGTCTTGAGGCTGCCCATCCGCACAATCCCGATATCTTCAGTCAGATCACCACACTCACCGATGCCGGCGATTGGATCGGTGTGCATGGCACCTTGAAGCGCACCGACCGCGGCGAGCTTTCGGTGAAGGTGAGCGATTGGCAGATGCTGAGTAAGTCGCTGCAGCCGCTGCCGGATAAGTGGCATGGTCTGGCGGATGTGGAGAAGCGCTATCGCCAGCGTTATCTCGATCTGATCGTCTCACCCCACACCCGCGAAACCTTCCGGCGCCGCGCCCTGCTGGTGAGCACCATGCGCCGCTGGCTGGATGAGCGGGATTTCCTGGAGATCGAAACGCCGGTGCTGCAGAGCCAGGCCGGTGGGGCTGATGCCCGCCCCTTTGCCACCCATCACAACGCCCTCGATCTGCCGCTCACCCTGCGCATCGCCACCGAACTGCACCTCAAGCGCCTGGTGGTGGGCGGTTTCGAACGGGTCTACGAGTTGGGTCGCATCTTCCGCAATGAAGGGATCAGCACCCGCCACAACCCCGAGTTCACCTCGGTGGAGATCTACCAGGCCTTCGCCGATTACCACGACATGATGGTGCTCACCGAGACCCTGATCGCCACCTGCTGCCAGGCGGTGTGCGGCGGCACGGTGATTGAGTACCAGGGCACCAGCATTGATCTCACGCCGCCTTGGACCCGCGCCACCATGCATGAGCTGGTGCAGCGGGCCACCGGCCTCGATTTCAATGCCTTCACCAGCCGGGCCGAAGCGGCCGCGGCGATGCAGGCGGTGGATCTGGTGGTGCCCGAGGCCGCTGACAGCGTCGGCCGGCTGCTGGTGGAGGCGTTTGAGCAGCGGGTGGAGAGTTCGCTGATCCAGCCCACCTTCGTGCTCGATTACCCGGTGGAGAACTCGCCCCTGGCCCGCACCCATCGCAGCAAGCCGGGTCTGGTGGAGCGCTTCGAGCTGTTCATCGTCGGCCGCGAGACCGCCAATGCCTTCAGCGAGTTGATCGATCCGCTGGATCAGCGCCGCCGCCTCGAGGCCCAGCAGGAGCGTCGCCGGGCTGGTGACCCCGAGGCCCAGACCGTGGATGAGGATTTCCTCCATGCGCTGGAGGTGGGCATGCCGCCCACCGGCGGCCTTGGCATCGGCATCGATCGGCTGGTGATGCTGCTCACGGACAGTCCCTCGATCCGCGATGTGATCGCCTTTCCCCTGCTCCGTCCTGAGGGGCGGGCCGAGGTGGGATCCGACGCAATGGGATAATGGTTTGAGTAGGCAATCTTCCCCATCGGGGCACCCCAGACATGAGTGGTGAGCGCGTCGGTTTTCGCTTCCAGCACGCTGATGCCGTGGTGAAGCGCAACCCCCAGGGGCGCTCGCGCCGTGGCTGGGTGATGGAGCCGGTGGAGCAGACCACCAGTCGGGGCACCAAAATGCCCGCCTACCGCATCCGTTGGCGCGATAGCGAACGGCCCGAGATCGTGCTGCAGCACATGTTGATCGCCGATCCCGACCCCACGCCGCCGCCGGAAGGCGTGAGCCTGGTGCCGCCGCTGCCCAAGAAGTAATCCCAAGCGGTTTCTAGCTCGGCTTCTGGCACCACTGCTGTTCGTGCCTGTCGGATTCCCGCCTGTTCTGGGTGGGATGCCCCGCTAGCAGGATCGGCATTATGGGATGGCTGTGGCCCTGTGCGGGCGGGGCTGGGATCGGTTCAGCGCTGCATCCGACGCCTGAGCTGCGCCAGGTCCTGTTGGGCCTCGAAGGCGGCCCAGTCGCTGTCGAGGTTGGCGGGCTCAGGCGTGGCGGCTTCGGGTCTGGCACCGTTGGTCGGACCTGGCTCCCGGGCGGCGTTAGGGGCAGCGGCGCGTCCCCCCAGTTCGGTCAGCTCCCATTCCAGCGCCGTGAACTGTTGGCCCAGTTCCGCCAGGCCCTGCCAGCGCAGGCGACCCCGTTCCATCAGGCTGCCGATATGGGTTTCGGCCCGGTTGGCCAACACGTTGGCACCGGCGCTTCGCGCCCGCTCCACCCGTTGCTGCCACTGGCGAATCTCCACCGCCAGCTGCAGCAAGTCCTGGCGCTGCTGCTCGGCCAGCTGTTGCAGATCGAGCCGCTGGCGCCGCAAGTCGTTCAGGCGGTCCTGGCGGTCCTGCTCGGCCAGCAGGGCCTCCTGGGTCGGGCTGGAGCGCAGGAACGCTTCGAGTTGGCTCTCCAGCCGGCTTTCCAGGTCGTCCAGCCAGCTCATGGCGCGCTGGGGGCGTCTGGGGTGGCGGTCGAGCCGGGGGCGCGGGTGATCAGGGGCGCTTCGATTTCCTGTTGCAACGGGGTGATCGCCGCCTCGCGGGAGCGCAGCAGCAGCTGGGTGAGCCGGGCGATGGCCCCTTCGCCGAGATCCTGGTCGCCGATGCGGTCGAAGGCCCGGCGGTAGAGCTGTTCGAGTTCCTCGATCAGGTCTTCGCGTACCCCGCGCATCGCCTGGCGTTGCTCTTCCCGGCTCATTGGTCGCTGTGCGGCTGCGCTGAGTCTGGCTCCAGATCCGCCAGCGGCGTCCCTGCCGCCGGCTCCAGCAAATGCAGGCTCAGGTCTTCAGCGGTATCGCTCCAGCGCTGGAGGCGGCGCCAGCCCGCCTGGTGCGCCAGCTGGGCGAAGGCGTCCGGGGTGTATTTGACGCTGTATTCACTGATCAGCGGTTCGCCGGCCGCGAACGCCCAGCGGCGCCCCGCCAGCGTCACGGTCTGGGATTCGCGGCTGATCAGGGCCATGGCGATGCGGCTGTGTTCCGCCTGCCACCAGGCCTTGTAGCAGAAGGCCTGGGGGCGGAAGTCGCCCGCCAGGTCTCGGTTCAGGCGGTGCAGCAGATTGAGGGCGAAGGCCGCCGAGTAGCCGGCTTGATCGTTGTAGGCCGCCTCCAGCCGCTCCACCGCCTTGGGTTGGTCGATGCCGATCAGTAGCCGGCTGTCCGGCCCCAGCAGCCGCCGAAACTGCCGCAGCAGGGTGAGGGCCTCATCGGGACTGAAGTTGCCGATCGAGCTGCCGGGATAGAAGCCCAGCCGCCGCCGCTCCAGCCAGGGGTGGGCCGGCAGCTGCTGCAGCTGGCTGTAGTCGCAGCTGATGCCTAGCACCGGCGTCGTCGGGTGGCGTTGCTGCAGGGCCCGGCAGGCCTGGCGCAGATGGCCGGCGCTGATGTCAAGGGCCGCGTAGGCATCTGGTTGCAGCGCCTCCAGCAGTGGGCTCACCTTGCGGGCGCTGCCGGCGCCGAACTCCACCAGCACACCGGGTCCGAGCGCCTGGGCCAGCTCGGCCGCCCGTTGTTGCAGCAGGGCTGTTTCGGTGCGGGTGAGGCCGTATTCGGGCTGCTGGCAGATGGCGTCGAACAGCTGGGAGCCCCGGTCGTCGTAGAGGAGCCAGGCCGGCAGCTGGCGCGGCAGGCGCTCCATGCCGGCCACCACCAGGCGGCGCAGGTCGGCGGCCGGCGGATGCAGATCGATCAGCTGGGGGCCGGCGAGGGCGAGGGAGCCAGCCATCAGCGGGCCAGGCGCAGGCCTGCCGCCATCCAGCGACTCGCCGGCGGGAAGAAGTTGCGGTAAGTGAGCCGGGCGTGGCCGGCGGGGGTGAGATAGGCGCTGCCGCGCAGCACGAACTGGGAAGACATGAACTTGCCGTTGTACTCGCCGACGGCGCCGGCGGCGGGACTGAAGCCCGGATAGGGACGGTAGGGGCTGGCGGTCCACTGCCACAGGGCCGCAAAGGCCTGGGGCAGTGGCGCCATGCGATTGGCATGTTCCCACTCGGCCTCGCTCGGCAGCCTGGCTCCGGCCCAGCGGGCCAGGGCATCGGCCTCAAACCAGCTCAGATGGCGCACCGGCGCCTCGGGCCGGCGCGGCCGCAGGCCGGCCAGGGTGAACTCACTGTCGCCGCGCCAGTAGCGGGGTGCCTGCCAGTGCCGCTGCTGCAGCGTTGCCCAGCCTTCACTCATCCACAGCTCGGGCCTTTGATAGCCGCCGTCGGCGATGAAGGCCTCCATCTCGGCGTTGCAGACCAGCGCTGAGGCGAGCGCGAAGGGATCCAGCCACTGGCGATGGCGCGGTGCCTCGTTGTCGAAGTGGAAGGCGGCGGGATCGCTCGGCTCCGGGCCGATCTCCACCAGGCCCCCCTCAAAGGCCCGCCAGGGGCTGGCGGTAGGGGAGCCATCGCCTGTCTCCGCCAGGCCCACCGTTGGGGCGCTCGCGCTGGCCAGCGGCAGGCTCACCCCCCGATGGCTCGCCGCCAGATAGCTCGCCTCCGGGCCCTCGGCTCCGTCGAGGTAGGTGGGCTCCAGGGGGTTGCGGCTGAAGCCGTCGAGCAGGTCCATCAGCAGCAGTTCCTGGTGCTGATGCTCGTGCTGGATCCCCAGCTCCAGCAGCTCCAGCAGCGGTTGGGCCTGGGCCAGGGGCTGCTGGGCGAGGTGCGCCAGCAGCTCGTCCAGACCCTGATCGATGCGCTGGCGCCAGGCCAGCACCGCTGCGATCGGCGGGCGGGTGAGCAGGCCCCGCTGGGGCCGTGGATGGCGGGCGCCGACAGTGTCGTAGTAGGAGTTGAACAGGTAGCCCCAGCGCCGGTCCGCCCCCTGCCAGCCCGGCAGATGGGGCGCCAGCAGAAAGGTTTCGAAGAACCAGCTGGTGTGGCCGAGATGCCATTTGGGCGGACTGGCGTCGGCCATGCCCTGGAGACAGAGATCCTCCGGTTGGAGCGGTTCGATCAGGTCGACGCTGTGCCGGCGGACCTGCCGCAGGCGCTCACGCAGGCCGGCGATCAGAGCCGGGGGCGCTGGGCCGGTGGTCTTGGCGAGGTCTGGAGCGCCGGGATCGGGGCATAGGCGCCCAGGAGGGCCAGGGTTCTGTTGCGCTGGGGCGCCGTGGCTCAGGGTTGTATGGGCCAGGGCTGATTTGGTCAGGGCCGTTTGGGCGAGATCGGTGTGAGCGGGATCCGTCGCGCTGAGGTCGGGGTTGGCCAGGACCCTGGGGGCGAGGTCCGTGCCGGCATCGCTCTGCAAGCCCATTCCTACGCCCTCTCCGGGCCCGACGTTAGGGATGTTCCCTACGATCCGCCCACACACGTCGATTTGGCAGGCTGGCTCCATGGGCGCCATCAGCGAGGGGTTCAGCGAAGCCGTGGGCCGGACGCCGTTGATCCGGTTGCGGGCTCTAAGTGAACTCACCGGCTGCGAGATCCTCGGCAAGGCCGAGTTCATGAACCCGGGCGGCTCGGTCAAGGATCGGGCAGCCCTCGGCATCCTGATGGAGGCGGAGGCCTCCGGCGAGCTGCGGCCCGGTGGCACGGTGGTGGAGGGCACCGCCGGCAACACCGGCATCGGCCTGGCCCATCTCTGCAACGCCCGCGGCTATCGCGCCCTGATCGTCATCCCCGAGACCCAGTCGGCGGAGAAGATCGGCCTGTTGCGCAGCCTGGGGGCCGAGGTGCGCACGGTGCCGGCCGTGCCCTACGCCGATCCCAACAACTACGTGCGCCTGTCCGGCCGCATCGCCGCCGAGATTCCCGGGGCCGTCTGGGCCAACCAGTTCGACAACCTCGCCAATCGCCGCGCTCACTACAACAGCACCGCCCCCGAGATCTGGGAGCAGTGCGACGGCCGGGTCGATGCCTGGGTGGCGGCCACCGGCACCGGCGGCACCTACGCCGGGGTGGCCCTGTTCCTCAAGGAGCGTCGCGAGGCGGTGCGCTGCGTGCTCGCCGATCCTGATGGCAGCGCGCTCTACAACTGGGCCACCAGCGGTGAGTTGCGCGCCGAGGGCAGCTCGATCACCGAGGGCATCGGCAACAGCCGGGTCACGGCCAATCTTGCCGATGCGCCCATCGACGACGCCGTGCGCATTGACGATCAGGAAGCGCTGGGCACCATCTATCAGATGTTGTGGAAGGAAGGCCTGTTCATGGGGGGCTCGGTGGGGATCAATGTGGCCGCAGCGGTCGAGACGGCCCGGCGCCTGGGCCCGGGCCATCGGATTGTCACGGTGCTGTGTGATGGCGGCGATCGCTACCGATCCCGTCTTTACGACCGGGACTGGCTCGCTGGCCGCGGCCTGCATCAGCCCCAGCGCGGCTCAATGGTGGGCGGTTGATGACCTCCTCGTCCTCTGCCGTTTCGGGCCAGCTGATCGGCTCCCGCTATCGACTGGAACGTCAGCTCAGTGCCCCGACGGGCGATCCGGCCGGCGTTCTGGGCCAGGGCGTGCTTTGGCAGGCTCGTGACCAATTGGCCGCCGAGGCGCCGGTGGCCCTGCGGCGGCTGGGGGCCGAGCAGGATCAGGCGCGGGCCAGGGAGCTCTGGAGCCGGCTCCAGGGGGTGCTCCATCCCCAGGTGCCCCGCTTCGGCGCGGTGATCCAGGAGCAGGGCCAGCTCTGGTTGGTGCGCGAATGGCAGAGCGGCCGCACCTACGGCCAGTTGCTGGAGGCCCGCCGCGAGCGCCAGATGGTGTTCGGGGCTGGCGAGGTGCTGCTGCTGCTGCGCCAGTTGCTGCCGGTGCTGGCGGCGCTCCACAGCCAGGATCTGCTGCACGGGGATCTCAGCCCCGACAACCTGCTGCGGCGTGACAGCGACGGGCTGCCGGTGCTGCTGGACTTCGGTCTGGTGCGGGGTCTGGCGGCCGCGGCCGCCGGTGCTGCCGGGGTGCCCGGGGCCACTCCGGGCTATGCCCCACCCGAGCTGCTCAGGGGCGAGCCGGCCCAGCCCTGGATGGATCTCCATGCCCTGGGGGTGGTGGCGTTGGTGCTGCTGGCCGGTGAACCGCCGGGCAACCTGCTGGATCCGGCCAGCCTCGCCTGGCGTTGGCCTCTAGGCCTGGAGCCGGAACCGGCCTTGCTCGCCCAGTTGCAGCGGCTGCTGGAGCGGGATCCCGCCCGGCGCTTTGCCTCGGCCGGCCAGGCACTGGTGGCCTTTCAATCCCTGGAGATGCCCGAGAGCACCGGGCCGGTGGCCCGGGCCGACCGCACCGTGGCGCTGGTGCCCGCGGCCCCAGCGCCGGTGGTGGTTGACCAAGCCGGTGCCGCCGTTGCGGCTGAAGCCCCAGCTGAAGTCCCGGCGGCGGAAGCGCCAGCGCCGGCCCTACAGGACGGCGGCGCCGAGGCGCCCCCTGTCCCGGAGTCCGCCGGGACGGAGCCGGATTCGCCAGCGCCGCAGACCCCGCAGGCCGCCGAGCCCCCCGCCCCGGCGGTGCTGCTGCCGGTGATCGCGCCGCCCCGCCCCCAGCCCTCCCTGGCGCGTCGCCGCGATGAGGAGCGGGAAGAGGCTGCGGAGGGAGGGCTATGGCCGGTGCTGATCGCCCTGGTGCTCTCGGCGGTGGTGGGGACCACCCTGGGTTGGTGGTGGTTGGGTCGCGACAAGCTGCCGGCCCCCCGCACCGACCAGACCAGCGAGCAGCCCAGCAGCCTGCCGCCGGCCGAGGTGGATCAGCGCCAGCAGTTGCTGGATCGGTTGCGGGCGATTCAGGTGGATCGCAGCTGGTTCCTGCAGCTGGTGGATGCCAGCCTGCTGGCCCAGTACCCCGAACGGCGCGGCCGCTTGCCCAGCGACAGCCTCGAGGATGCACCGCTGCGCAAGGTGTGGAATGAGCAGGCCCAGGAGTGGCTGGCCCGGGTGGAACAGTTGCCGCTGGCGGTGCGCCGCCGGTTGGGCAGTTTCAGCCAGGGGGACTGGCAACAGCGCCAGCAGACCCTGCTGCTCCAGGGCCTCAGCACCGAGGTGTTGCGGCAGCTGGTTTCCGCCAGTGCCCAGAACCTGCTGCCGGGGCGCTCCGGCCAGGGCATCCCCGATGAGCCCTATCGCCAGCTCTGGTATGCGGCTGCCGAACAGGTGCTGGAGAACGTCAGGATCGATCCGATCGAGGCGGCCTCGGGCCGTACCCAGGTGCTGTCTGCCGATGTGCCCGCCAGTGGGGCTCGCCTGTTCGCCATCCGCCTGCCGGCGGCCCATGGTCTGGCCCTGGGGATCAATGGCACGCCCTTGTTGCAGATGAGTGTCTATGGGGCCGATGGCATCTTGCTGGAGCCGAAGGGGCCGCTGCGAGTGGTGACACTCGGCTCGCAGAAAGCGTCCCCTGTGCAGCTGCTGGTCACCAACGAAGGGGTGGCACCGGCGATGATCCGGCTGTCGTTGCGGGCCGATCCGCCGCCAGCCGCGGTAACGCCGGCGCCCACCAGCCCCGCCGCCAGCGGTGAGACCAGCCCCGGGGCCGAGTCGACACCGGGTGGTGAGGCCGGTATGCGCCAGGAGGCGGCTCCCTCCAGCGGCCCGGCGACGCCCCCACCGCCGGTGGAGCCCCCAGCGGCGGTACCGGCAGCCCCTTCGCCTTAAAGGCGGGCGATGGCGGCGCGGGCCTCCTTCGCTTCAGTCTTGCGCTTCTCCTCGTGGCGCTTGTCATGCAGCTTGCGGCCCTTACCCAGGCCCAGGCTCACCTTGATCCAGGAGCCCTTGAGATGGACATTGAGAGGAATCAGGGTGAGGCCCTTCTGCTCCAGGGCGATGCGCAGCTTGTCGATCTCGCGGCGATGGGCCAGTAGTTTGCGCACCCGCAAGGGCTCGTGGTTGAAGAAGCGGCCGGCGTGGCTGTGGGGCGAGATGTGCACGTTGTGCAGCTGCAGTTCGCCCTGGCGAATCAGGCAGAAGCCATCGCGCAGGTTGCACTGACCGGCGCGGATCGATTTCACCTCCGTCCCCAGCAGCTCGATGCCGCACTCCAGGGTTTCGAGAATCTCGTATTGATGGCGCGCGAAGCGGTTGTCCGCCAGCAGCTTGTGGGCGGGGTCCTGTGCTTTGGTGCCGCCCTTTCTGCCGGGGCCCTTCGCCATCGCCTCCCCCGGGACTGCGCAATATTCCCCGACCCTAGGCAGGGGCCGGTACCCTCCACCCATGGCGATCATTTCTTCAGGAGCGGCCACGCCACCGGGGGGGCGCCGGCGGCCAGCCGCCTCCGGTGGCGTGGCCGCTGCTCGCCAGGGTGCCATCGCCGCCGCAGAAACCAGGCTCGTGGATCCAGCGGCCGTCGCTGAGGAGCAACTGGAGGCGGTGCGCAGCGAGACGCCAGGCCGCGAAGACTCCCTGCGCCCCCGCCGCCTCGCCGACTACATCGGTCAGAGCGAACTCAAACAGGTGCTGGCCATTGCCGTGGAGGCCACCCGCAGCCGTGGCGAGCCGCTAGATCATGTGTTGTTGCACGGTCCGCCGGGGCTGGGCAAGACCACCATGGCCCTGGTGCTGGCTGAGGAGCTGGGGGTGCGCTGCCGCATCACCAGTGCTCCGGCCTTGGAACGCCCGCGCGACATCATCGGCTTGCTGGTGAACCTCCAGGCCCATGAGGTGCTGTTCATCGATGAGATCCACCGGCTCAACCGCATCGCTGAGGAGCTGCTCTATCCGGCGATGGAGGACTACCGGCTCGATCTCACCGTCGGCAAGGGCACCACGGCCCGCACCCGCAGCCTGCCGATCGCCCCCTTCACCCTGGTGGGCGCCACCACCCGGGCCGGGGCGTTGAGTTCGCCGCTGCGTGATCGCTTCGGGCTGATTCAGCGGCTGGAGTTCTATGAACTGGACGATCTGCAGGCGATTGTCGAACGCACCGCCGGCCTGCTGCGGCTGCAGCTGGCCAAGGAGGGTG
Source organism: Cyanobacteriota bacterium (assembly GCA_026389335.1). Taxonomy (GTDB): domain Bacteria; phylum Cyanobacteriota; class Cyanobacteriia; order PCC-6307; family Cyanobiaceae; genus Cyanobium. The sequence continues at coordinate 19,335 of JAPLIB010000068.1, forward strand.
CCTTGGAGGTGGCACGCCGCTGTCGCGGCACCCCTCGCATCGCCAATCGCCTGTTGCGGCGGGTGCGGGATGTGGCGTCGGTGCAGGGCCACGACCACATCGGTGTCGCTCTGGTGCAGGAGGCGCTGAGCCTGCATCGGGTTGATGGCCGCGGCCTCGATGCCAGCGACCGGCGCCTGCTCACCTTGATGCTGGAGGGCTATGGCGGCGGGCCGGTGGGGCTGGAAACCCTGGCGGCAGGCCTGGGGGAAGACCCCACCACCCTCGAAACCGTGATCGAGCCCTTTCTGTTGCAGCAGGGCTTGCTGCAGCGCACCCCCCGGGGCCGGCTGGTCACTGCCGCCGGTCGCACCCATCTCGGCTGGCCCGCCCAGCTGGCGGCATGAACGCTCCAGCGCCTGGGGGGCCGGGCCGGGCCTGGCTGGTCGCAGCCCTGGTGCTGGCCCTGGGATTCCTGCTGCTGGGGCCTGCCGTTGCCCTGGCCCAGGTGATGGGGGTTCAGCCGAACCCGGTACCGGCGAGCTTGACCCAGCCTGCGGTTCTGGCTGCGCTCTCCCTAGCCGCCGAGCCTTCTGCCGCAGCTTCTGCCGCCCCTGATGGGGTCGCATCCCCGCCTGTCTCCACCCGCGATCTCCCGTCGCCAGCTCGGCCTCAGCCAGCCATCGACGCTCCAGCCGCCAGCCAGTCCGGCCGTGAGCTGTCCTTGCCGCGCCTGTTTGAACAGGCCCTGGCAGCCAGCCGTGAGGGCCGTTTTGGCGATGCCCTGCCCATGTGGGATCGGGTGCTGGAGCTGGCCCCCAACGACGCCTCCGCTTGGAGCAACCGCGGCAATGTGCTGCTGGCCCTGGGCGATGCCGAGGCGGCCATCGCCGCCCAGGACCGGGCGATGCAGCTCGATCCGGTCAATCCCGATCCCCATCTCAACCGCGGCACCGCTGAGGAGGCCCTCGGCCGCTGGGATGCGGCCGCCGCGGATTACCACTGGGTGCTGGAACGGGATCCCGCTGACGCTTCGGCCCTGTACAACCTCGGCAATGTGGCGGGCTCCCTCGGCGATTGGGCCGCCGCCCGCGACTGCTTCGAGCAGGCGGCCCTGGCCCGCCCCGGTTTCGCCATGGCCCGCTCCAGTGCCGCCCTGGCCGCCTTCCAGCAGGGGGATCTGCCGGAAGCCGAGCAGCAGCTGCGCCACCTGATCCGCCGTTACCCGCTGTTCGCCGACGCCCGGGCCGGCCTGACGGCCCTGCTCTGGAGCAAGGGGGCCCGGGGCGAAGCCGAGAGCCACTGGGCCGCCGCCTCCGGCCTCGATCCCCGCTATCGCCAGGGAGAATGGCTGCAGCAGATACGGCGGTGGCCCCCCGTGCCGATCCAGGCTCTCGACCAGTTCCTGCACCTGGCCTCCTGAATCCTCCCGCGCCTGTCCATGATCCTGCCTCTTTCCGCTGACCCCCCCGCGGCCTCTTCGCAGCCACAGCTGCCGCCGCTGCAGCCGCCGCCGCCGCAGCCGGTGCAGCTGCTGTGGCAGGAGCTGGGTCTGGATCAGGCCCTGGAGCGGGCCTTGCCGGAGCTGCTGCTGTTGCGGCGCCATCTGCATCGCCATCCCGAGCTCAGCGGCCACGAACAGCAGACCGCCGCTCTGGTGGCGGGCGAACTGCGCCGCTGGGGCTGGCAGGTGCGCGAAGGCGTCGGCCGCACGGGGGTCCTGGCGGAGCTGGGCCCCGTGGATGGGCCCCTGGTGGCCCTGCGCTGCGATATGGATGCCTTGCCGATCGAAGAGCGCACCGGGCTCGATTACGCCTCCAGCCGTCAGGGCCTGATGCATGCCTGCGGCCATGACATCCACACCGCGGTGGGATTGGGGGTGGCCCAGTTGCTGGCCTCGGTGCCCGAGCGGCTCACAGCTCGGGTGCGCTTGATTTTCCAGCCCGCGGAGGAAACGGCGGAAGGGGCGGCCTGGATGAAGGCCGACGGCGCCATGGAGGGCGTGCAGGCTCTGTTTGGCGTGCATGTCTTCCCGAGCCTGGCGGTGGGCACGATCGGCGTGCGCAGCGGCAGCTTCACGGCGGCGGCCGGAGAGCTGGAGGTGGAGGTGCTCGGCGAAGGCGGCCATGGGGCCCGGCCGCACCAGAGCACGGATGCGATCTGGATCGCCGCTCGGGTGGTGAGTGGTCTACAGGAGGCGATCAGCCGGCAGCTGGATGCCCTGCATCCGGTGGTGGTGAGTTTCGGGCGGATCGAGGGGGGCAAGGCTTTCAATGTGATCGCTGACCATGTGCGTCTGCTCGGCACCGTGCGCTGCCTAGATCTGGAGCTTCATGCCCAGCTGCCGGTCTGGATCGAGGAAACGGTGCAGGCCCTCTGCCGCGGTCATGGCGGCGAGGCGCGGGTGCACTACCGCACCATCTCGCCGCCGGTGCACAACGATCCGGCGCTCACCGCTCTGGTGGCGGATGCGGCCACCGAGCTGCTGGGCCGCAGCCGGGTGCAGTGGCTGGAGCAGCCCTCCCTCGGCGCGGAGGATTTCGCCGCCCTGCTCGAGGGCACCCGGGGCACGATGTTTCGCCTCGGGGTGGCGGGGCCGCAGGGCTGCACGCCGCTGCACAGCAACGCCTTCAGTCCGGATGAGGGCTGCCTGGCGGTGGGGGTGGAGGTGCTCACCCTCAGCTTGCTGCGCTGGATGGAACAACCGGTGTGAACAACGCAGCCGAGACCCAGCGCGATGCGGCGCTGGCCCAGGGGTTGGGGATGAGCCCGGCGTCCCGCCGGCGGGCGCTGCTGGCCCTGTCCTCGCCGTTGTTGATCCTGTTGGCCCTGGTGGCCCTGTTGCAACGACCCGCCAGCGAACGGGTGCAGGCTCTGCCGGCCCTGGGGATCGGCATCGGTCTGCTTGCCACCAGCTGGGTGCGCCGGCGCCGGCGCCGGCGCGAGCTGCTGCGCGCCCTGCGCGACGATGGTCATACTGCCGAAGGCGGCTGAACAAGCCGCGCCTGATGGATCCCTCCTCCCCCGCCCCCGATCTGGCCGCCCTGCGGGAGGCGATCAGCTCCGGTGATCCCAGCCGGGCGATGCCGGCCCTGGTGGGGTTGCGGGCCCTGGAGGTGGAACAGGCAACGCCGCTGTTGCTGCTGGGCCTGGAGCAGAGCACCTTCATGATCCGCTCGATCGCCTCGGCGGGGTTGGGGGTGAAGCGCAGCGAGGCCGGCTGGCAGGCGCTGGAGGCTGGGCTGGCGGGCGATGAGGACGCCAATGTGCGCGCCGAAGCGGCCAATGCCCTCGCCAGTTATGGGGTGGAGCGCGCCTGGCCGCTGCTGCGTGCGGCCTTCGAGCGCGATGGCCAGTGGCTGGTGCGCTGCAGCATTCTCTCGGCTCTGGCTGAGCAGCCCGCCATCCCGATGGCCTGGCTGCTGGAGCTGGCCCAACTGGCGATCGCCGACGGCGATGGCACGGTGCGGGTGGGTGGCGCCGAGGTGCTGGGTCGCTTGGTGCGGGAGGGTGATGGGGCCACGGCGACCCAGGCGCGGCAGTTGTTGCAGGGGTTGCAGGCCGATGGTGATCACCGGGTGGTGGCGGCGTCGCTCGATGGGCTGCAGAGCTGAAGGGCTCAGAAACCCGTCGTGCTGTTGTGTTCTTGCTAGGTTTCGCAAGTCACTAGGGGTGCCCGGCGCTGGGTCAACCGACCACAGCGTCCTGGGCTGAGATCACACCCTCCGAACCTGATCCGGGTCATGCCGGCGCAGGGAAGTGGAACTGGATCGTGAAATCAATCTCAGGTTGCGCCCCGCCCATCCTCCGGAGCTCTGTCTCTGGAGCCCTCACACCGTATCCCCGTCATGCGTAGCGCCTGGATCGAGAAGCGTCGCGGCACCGCGAACTATTCCCAGATGCATTACGCCCGTCAGGGCGTGGTCACTGAAGAGATGGCCTATGTGGCCAAGCGGGAGAGGCTGCCTGAATCGCTGGTGATGGAGGAGGTGGCTCGGGGCAGGATGATCATTCCTGCCAACATCAATCATCCCAATCTTGAGCCGATGGCGATCGGCATCGCCAGCAGCTGCAAGGTGAATGCGAATATCGGCGCTTCGCCCAATGCCAGTGATGTGAGTGAAGAGCTCAAAAAGCTGGAGTTGGCCGTGAAGTATGGCGCCGATACGCTGATGGATCTCTCCACCGGCGGCGTCAATCTCGATGAGGTGCGCACGGCGATCATCAAGGCTTCGCCGATACCGATCGGTACGGTACCCGTCTATCAAGCTCTCGAAAGCGTGCATGGCTCGATCGAGAAGCTCTCGGAGGATGACTTCCTCCACATCATTGAGAAGCATTGCCAGCAGGGCGTTGATTACCAGACCATTCATGCTGGCTTGTTGATTGAGCATCTGCCCAAGGTGAAGGGCCGCCTTACCGGCATCGTCAGCCGCGGCGGTGGCATCCTGGCTCAGTGGATGCTTTATCACCACAAGCAAAATCCGCTATACACGCGCTTCGACGACATCTGCGAAATTTTCAAGCGCTACGACTGCAGCTTCTCCCTTGGCGATTCACTCCGTCCAGGCTGCCTGCACGACGCCTCGGATGAAGCCCAGCTGGCTGAACTGAAAACCCTGGGTGATCTCACCCGTCGCGCCTGGAAGCACGATATTCAGGTGATGGTGGAAGGTCCGGGCCATGTGCCAATGGATCAGATCGAATTCAACGTGCGCAAGCAGATGGAGGAGTGCAGCGAGGCGCCCTTCTACGTGCTCGGTCCCCTTGTCACCGACATCGCCCCCGGTTACGACCACATCACCAGCGCCATCGGCGCGGCGATGGCCGGCTGGTATGGCACGGCGATGCTGTGTTATGTCACCCCCAAGGAGCACCTGGGCCTGCCCAATCCCGAAGACGTGCGCAATGGCCTGATCGCTTACAAGATCGCCGCCCATGCCGCCGACATCGCCCGCCATCGCCCCGGGGCTCGCGATCGCGACGACGAACTCAGCCGCGCCCGCTACGCCTTCGACTGGAACCGCCAGTTTGATCTCTCCCTGGATCCCGAGCGTGCGCGTGAATATCACGACGAAACGCTGCCGGCGGACATCTACAAGCAGGCTGAGTTCTGCTCGATGTGTGGTCCCAAGCACTGCCCGATGCAGACCAAGATCACCGATGAGGATCTGGCTGGGTTGGAGGAGGTGTTGGCGACCCTCAGCAGTGATGTGGCTACGGTCGGCTGAATAACGGGGTGGGGAGGGCAGGCCATCATGCTCTCCCCATTGGCTTCCAATGCCTGAACGGCGCACTGAGAGTAGCTGCTTAGATTCACTGCTGGAGATCCAGCTGTAGCAGCCAGCGTGGCCGACCCATCTGGCCACTCAGTTCACTCAATGCCTCATAGGGTAAAGCTCTCAGGGATGGGGGTGGCACAGCAATCCTCAGAAAGAAATCACTCTCACATCACGTTCGACGTTTGCCTGATGCCTCTGCAGGCTTTCAATCAGATACAGGGCTAAGAGCATCAAGCTCTTCTTGCGCTGAGTTGCGGATTCAAAGAGGCGAAATTTTAAAGTTAAATGATAAGGATAGGCGAAGCATGATGGAGATTGCGCTTCCGTCATGCTCGCCCAGTCGATCTCTCCTGTGCCGAGAGCGTATAAGATTTTTACTTAACGGTTATATTGTATCCACAGGGAAATAGCTTTTTCTGGAAGGCGAGTAACATGGTTGCCGAAAAAGGCGGTTTAATGGATTTTGGTTGTAGCGTGGCCGTAAAGCCGCTGCGAATGAGTGAGGGATTCTTCAGCCGAGTGGCGATGTCTTTGCGATCTGCAGGCTTGGTGGGGATGTAGTAAGTCGTTCCACCTTGTTCGATCTGGAGAATGAATGCTTCAGGCACCTCGCCAGTGGCGGCATTGATCACAGCCCATCCGCTGAGGTTGCTACTCCCTTCTGGTCCATTTCGGGCCGGATCAAAGCCACAGGCCGAGACAGTCGTGCTCCGAGCCCAGGTGCGGTAGGGGGCTGGCATCTCGGTAGGCAGGGAAGCGGAGGTTGAAGCCTTTGGTGTGCTGCCAGGCTGGGAGCAGGCGGCAAGGGCAAGAAGCGATGCGACTGCGACAGCCGACCTTCCGAGGCGTCGTTGCACTGAGCTTAGTGTGCAAGTCATTAATGTCAGCTTTACTGCACTTCGATGTTAACTTAGCATGAACTCGACGTGATGTCGCCTCCATTTTTCTGCGGTCCCGCGATGGGCCTTGATGGTGATTGCTAAAGCTTTCACCCTCTTGATTGAGTGGGAAGCGCCGCAGGAAGCCCGTGGCGGCCTGAAAAGCCAGAGCTGGGGCTGGATTCTGCCCCTCTCTGCTTGATGCGAGGTAGTAAGTTTGGGCGCTTGGTGCATAATCAAGTCAGTTATCTTTTGGTGTCAGCTGGCAAGGCGATGAGGTCTCATCTTGCACACTCACGCCCGTGGGTAGTTTTCATGCAGCTCAGGAACGCTGGACTTTCCTCTTCCCTGTGGTTTGTCATCCGTAACCATGGGGCGCGTCGTCGAGTCTGCCGCCTCCGCATGCATGAATGCGCGCGCATCCGAAGCGCCAGGCAATCGGCGCTGCACACCTCTTCTGAAACTGTGTGCGCTGCCCAGCTTTAGTGCCAGTGGGTCGTTCTTGTGCAATAATATAGTGGAATGGACTTACTCGTGGATCTCGACTCTTCTGCCGCCGCTGCCGCTGCTCCCGCCTGGGTGGAAGCAGGCGACTATGAGTTGAATGTAGCCGGGGTCTGCGGTGCTCCGACTCTCCGGCCATCCCCGGGGCTGGAGCGATGTCTGACTCTGGACCTTGGCGGTAAGAATCCTTCGCCTTCCGAGATCAGGCTTGGTGTTCATCTTCATGCTTTTTATCTTACGGAGGCCGACCACATCATCGGCTTGCTTCAGCAAGCATTGCCACCATTTGATCTGCTGATCACAACAGATACTGAGGCCAAGCAGCATGGGCTAGGAGAAATTCTAGCGCGTTATTCCTCTCCCCGGTGGCAGCAGCGGTTCGAGATTCGCGTCATACCCAATTGGGGGCGCAATGTCATTCCGCTTCTTCGGGATGGCGTGCCTTTCCTGGACAATTGTCAGTTAGTTCTTCATCTTCATACCAAGCGCACAATCCACAAGACGTTCGGCCCTGATTGGTTGAATGATCTTCTGGCCGGCCTGATCGGCGATGCTGACAGGGTCGGTGCATTGATCCAGGCTTTCAGCGCGGATCCCGGTCTGGGGCTGGTGATGCCCATACCCTCCGAACTCATTCGCCCTTATCTCAACTGGGGTGCAAACTTTGGAACCGCTTCCTGCCTCGTCCAGGCCCTGTGGCCAGGTCGAACCCTGAGTGTTCAGGCCCCGCTGGTGTTCCCTCCAGGCATGATGTTCTGGGCCCGGCCGGCCGCACTCGCCCCCCTTGTCGGCGCCTTGGCTGTGCTTGAGCCGCTGCCCCCCGAGCCCTTGCTGATCGATGGCACCCCTCTTCATGCTTTGGAAAGACTCACTGCTCACGCTTGTGAGGTGGCCGGTCTGCGGTGGGCTCTCGCAGGCGCCAGCAACAGGCACCTGGATCCAGACGAAGACGGGGCTAGAGCCGTGCAGCAGACGGTGAGCGTGTGGGACCCGCAGCCAGAGGCTTACCTGGAAGGAGTGTCTGCCCTCGGCATTCTCCATCGGCAGCTGCAGCACAATCTCGAAGAAAGGGAGCGACAGCTCCAGGCCATCCTGGATCATCGGGACAGCCTGGAGCTGTCGCTGACGGAACGCGATCGGGGCTTGGCTGAACGGGATGCTGCGCTTGCGGACTGCTGGCAACAGTTGCAGCAGGCTGGGCAGGAGCATCAGCGACAGCTCCAGGCCATCCTGGATCATCGGGACAGCCTGGAGCTGTCGCTGACGGAACGCGATCGGGGCTTGGCTGAACGGGATGCTGCGCTTGCGGACTGCCGGCAACAGTTGCAGCAGACTGAGGAGGAGCAGCGGCAAAGGCTGCAGGCCATCCTGGATCACCAGCACTGCCTGGAGATGTCACTGGTGGAACGCGAGCGAGGTCTGGCTCAACGGGAGACGGCCCTTGCGGAAGGCTGGCGGGAATTGCTGAGCAATCAGAATGCCCAACAGGAGCAAATGCGGGCGATCCTTGCTGAATGGAAGGAACTCAAGGTGCAGTTAGCAGAGCGCGAGCGGTGTCTGGCGGATCAGGGTGTAGAACTGTCTGAATGTAGGCAGGAACTATTGCTAAACCAGGAGACCCAAGGGCAACAATTGCTGACCATCCTTGAACAAGGCAGGATGCTTGCGGCTTCACTGGAGGATTGCAGGGCTAGCGTCCGGGATCTGGAGGCCGAGTAACTGGCGAGGCGTCAGCCCCAGCGTTGGTGGCATGGTGGCATGCTGCGACGGTTTGGCAATATGCTCAAGTGAATTTGGTTGTTGTGTGGTTGGTCTGTTGCCCATCCAAACCCTGTCAGTAGAACTCCCGGCAGTGGCGACGGTATACAGAACATCGCGTAGTTGGTCGGGGATGCCATGGGTGGAGCTCGAGCGATGTGCTCGGCTTTGTCGGAGGGGTGGCCTCTTCGCACATGATCGAGCTGCTGGACGTGCCAATCTTGCCCTTGGCCACAGCGCTACTGCCCCCGACGCGTCGGGCGGCATGGCCCACGGCGATGGTGTTGGTGCAGGGATCACAGAAACAGACGTTGCCCTAAGTTCTTCGGGGACTGTGAGTCCGTTGTGTTCGTGCTTTTGCGACGCCAATCGTGCACTCCCGCTATGATCCAGTGGCAACATGGGTGGTCCTCGCCAATCAGGTTTCTGGCAGATAACGACTTTGTCCAGCTTCTCTCGGTGTAGGATTCAAGAAGAGTTGGGCAACGCTTCGATCACTAACCTGGAGCCCGGGCAAAGGTCTGGGAAGGTCAAGTCGGCAATTCTTTTGCATCTGAAGATGTCGCTTTCTACATCTTCTTCGACGATAGCCCCAGCCTACTCGAAACAGTTATGACGTTTTCCATCTATCGAGGCGTGCCCCAGTTACTAAGGACTTCGTTGTTGAGCTGTTCGCAACGGCTTGAGGCTTGGCTGCCTGTTGGCTGGCGCCGGCATCAGTCATTGTCGCCGCCACCCCTGCCGGAACGATGTCGACTTGTCGTTGTGGGCTATGGGGCCACCCCTTGCCACTGGACGATCCATGCGTGGCTACACCGCTGCTCGCTACCCCCCAATTTCCAGATCAGTGACTGTAGTCATGCCGATGCCGTAGGGCTTCACTTGCAGCCCGTTGCCTTGAGTCGTGATAGTGGAGTACTCGAGCAACTGCGCAGAGTCGCCTTTGTGCTTGATCCCAGCATTGAGCGTGTTCTTCAACTGCGTGAACTTGGTCTTCGTGCTTATTGGTTGGATCCTCAAGCAGCCAGCAGTGGTTGGTTAGATCGGGGTTACGATGATCCGTCGGCAAGCCGAATGTTCGGCCTTCCGGCTCCCAGCTTCCTTCGGGAGCATGGTCATCGCCTTTGCCTGGGGAGTGCGGGTGACCGCTGGGAGCATCAGCTCCAGTCACCGAACTGGGGGTTGCCCGGCTTTGCCGACATGCACGTACCCGATGCGATCGCCGCTCGCCTGCTGGCAGGCTGGCTCAATGCCTGCAACCGCTGTGGTCTGCAGCTGATCCGTCTCAGTCCGACTGACTATGAATACCACTCCCAACCTTTCAGTGCACTGGATCGCCCCCAGGGAGATGGTGATGAAGACTGGGTTCCGCCTTTGTTGATCGATGGTCTGATTGATTCGGGAGGTCTGGAGGTTGAATTAGCCTGGGCTCGAAGTGGTAAACCCCTATCGCCTCTCTGCCCGACGCCTACTCCGCAGCCTGATGTGCTGTGGGATCAGGGGAGTTCGGCCGCTGGAGAGACATTGCAACTCCCCACGGCGGCAGTTTGTGTGAGTCTGTACAATTACGGTGATTGCATTCTGTCCGCATTGGATAGTGTATATCGGCAGACGCACGCAGGCTTGGAGCTCATCGTGGTCGATGATGCCTCCACGGATGGAGGAGAGCAGATCGTTTGCCGCTGGCTTGAAGAGCATGGGCAGCGATTTCGCAGGGCCTTGTTGCTTCGGCATGCTGTGAGCGGTGGTCTGGCTGCCGCACGTAATACAGCATTTGCTGCTGCCGAGGCGGATTGGTGTTTCGTGCTGGATGCTGACAACAATTTGGAGCCAGAGGCTGTGGCCTTGTGCTTGGCGCTGGCCCGTACTAGTCCTCCCGATACGGCAGTCGTTCACCCCTTGGTCGAGCTGCGCAGTGAAGTGGTCTCTTCCGAGCAGCCCGATAGGGCCCTGCTTACCAGAATTCCATGGCAACGGGAGGCGCTGCGGCATGGAAACCAGATTGATGCCATGGCTCTGGTCCGTCGATCGCATTGGCAGGCGGTGGGAGGATTCAGCCATATCCCAGATGGCTGGGAAGACTATGACTTCTGGTGCAAGCTGATTGATGCTGGGTTTCACGGCATCGTCTGTCCACAGCGCCTTGCGATCTATAATCGACATCCTTCATCCATGCAGCTAACTTCTACGCTGAAGTCTGTGCGCACGCTGAATCGTCTACTCACAGCAAGACACCCATGGCTGCAGCTCGAGCCTCGTCCAGAGCGATGAGGGAAATCTGGCAACTCGAAGAATTCCAGCTGCGTGATCGCCGGGTGTTCATCAACGGTTGGTGCCTCATCCCTGGCCAGGCTCTCGAAAAGTTGGAACTGCAGCTGCTTGATGCCAATGGTAATCTTGTTGGGGGTTTTTCGCTCAGTGCAGGCAACCCCAGACCTGATGTGCACCAGGCATACCAGCAATACCAACACTCCCTTTATGCTGGATTTGCAGGAGTTGGTGCCTTGCCTCGTCAGCCTGGCCACGATGACAAGCTTGTGCTCAGTGGTATTCTTGCTGATGGGCAGGATATGGTGGAGTACGCCATTCCGATCGAGCGTTTGCAGCCATTGTTGTCACCGTCTGCGTTGCAACGCAGAAAGGCCGCATGGTTTCAGTTCTTTGTTTATGTGAAGCGTGCCATCCGTCTCCTCAGGCATGGCCAGTTCGCCAGCCTCTATGAAAAGTTGCGTCGCCAGCTGGTGGGTGCACCGCAGAAGCACCTGCCCCATGTACTCACCCGCAGCACGCTCCTCGATCTTGGCGCCAAGCCTGACGCTGAAATCCATCTCGTGGTTGATCATCGGCTTGGCGGTGGTGCCAATCACTATCGAGAGAGGATGGTGGAGCCATGGCTGCAGGCTGGTTCTGCTGTCCTGACGCTGACTTATCATCTCGGCAGCCTCCAGCTAATGCTGGTAGTAGATACAGCACATCAACAGCAGCGTTTTGCCTTGAGTCATGAGAGTGAACTTATTAAGGCTCTCTCCCAGATCTCGCTCGCTACGGTTACATATAATACAGCTGTTTCCTTTGTCGAGCCAGAGGTAATCCCTGGCTTGTTGTTGCGCCTGCGGCGGAGCCATGGCGCGCACTTGACTGTGCTTGTTCATGACTTTTTCACTATTTGCCCGTCTCATTTTCTGATTCATTCTGATGGACGCTATTGTGGAATACCGGATCTCCAGAGTTGCAGTTCTTGCTTGCATCGTAATCCGCATGGATTTACCAGTTTGTGCTCCGGCGATGTTGGTCAGTGGCGAGAATTATGGGGACCTCTGTTGCGGGAGGCTGATGAAGTGATGGCTTTTTCCGAAAGCAGTGTCCAAATATTGCGTCAAGCTTATGAATTCTGGCCTGATGGCGTTAACTGGTTGGAGGGCCGTGCCATCACTGTTCAGCCCCACGCCGTAGATTATCTGGTTGGCGATACGGTGAAAGTCAGTCAATCTAGCAAGCTTGTCATCGGAGTTGTTGGCCAGATTGGCTTCCATAAGGGTGCTGAGGTTATTCGCGGACTTGCTCAGGAAATTCAACTTCAAGGTTCCGATGAGCGTATTGCCATAATCGGGAGCCTGGAGGTTGGCGTGAACTCAAATATTGTCCAGCAAAGCGGACCATATAAGCACAGTGAACTGGCAAAGATGATTGAACAATCTGGAGCTAATGTCATGTTGTTTCCCTCGATCTGGCCTGAAACGTTCTCCTATGTAACGCAGGAGATTCTTGAGCTTGATCTTCCCTTGGCCTGCCTTAATCTCGGGGCGCAAGCGGAACGCGTTCAAAATTATCACAAGGGTTGGGTGCTCAGCGCGAGCGATCCAGGTGTAATATTGAAAGAATTGCGCCAGCTCTTCAAGACTTCTTACGGCTTTCAGGAGGCTCAGTAGACCATGAATTCTTCAGTGCACGTCTTCACCAGCGCGGCTGTTAATTATCTGCCTAAGGTTCGTATCCTCTTCAACTCTGTTCGTCAGTTTCATCCTGATTGGACCTTGCATCTGGTTCTTGCAGACACGCTTCCTGCGGATCTCGATACGAGTGCAGAGCCTTTCGATTTTATTACTCCTGCGGATCAGCTTGGTATCCCTGATTGGCAGGGTTGGTGCTTCTGTCATGCGATCACCGAGCTGGCAACGGCGATAAAGCCCTGGATGCTGGAGTACTTGCTCAAACTGAGTGGTGAAGGGGGCAAGGTGATTTATCTCGATCCAGACACCGTTGTCTTCTCTCCGCTTCACGACATCCTTGACGCTCTTGACGAGTCTTCCATTGTCCTGACTCCGCACCAGACAAAGCCCGAGAGCAGTTTGGCTGCAGTAATTGACAACGAGATTTGCAGCCTTAAGCACGGTATTTACAACCTAGGCTTTGTTGCGGTGGGCAATACCCCCGTTGGCCTGGCTTTTGCTCGCTGGTGGGCCGAGCGTACTTATTATTTTTGCCGCGATGATATTCCCAACGGTTTGTTTGCCGATCAGCGTTGGGTCGACCTGGTGCCTGCTTTCTTTCCTGGGGTGGCCATAATGCGTTCGGGTCGCCATAATCTGGCCACGTGGAATATCACGACAAGAGATCTGGTGGTCAATGCAGATGGCGACTATTCTGTTGATGGTGAGCCGTTAGGCTTTTACCATTTCACCGGCTTTGACAGTGGCGCTCATCGCATTATGGCTGCCAAGAATGGCGGTGATAATCCTGCGATGAAGCGCTTGGTTTCTTGGTACAGCGATCAGATTCGCCCGCTTGCCAGTGATCCGCTGACCCACCGGCCATGGGCTTTTGCGGTGTTTGACTCGGGTGCACCGATCAGCATTGAGCAGCGGGCTGTGTATCGTAATCGCCTCGATCTTCAGGCCAGCTATTCAGATCCGTTTGCGCTTGGCGGGTATGAGCAATGGTGGCTCAACAGAGCGGCAATCGAGTATCCAGCACTGGTTCGGGATGGATCAACTACCGAAGCCTTGCGTGCTCTTGCCCGGCCCCTGACTCCAGGCTTTCTAGGCTCCAATCCACGGGCCATGGGCAGGATGCGCGCCTCGGAGCTCCTGCTCCGTGCCATTGCTGATCCGAAAACCGGACGATTCCTGACCCATCGCGCATGGGAAGTGCTTCGTCAAGAGGGCCTCAAGGGTATTCGTGCCCGATTGGGATAGCTTTTCTCGGCTTTCTCTTGTGGGGAAGGATTCTATATCCGTACCTGCTTCGTCGTCTATTTTGCCGTTCGCGGCAAATATTTGAACTTGTGCATGACGCCTTTTGTGTTCTTGATTGGCCTTGCTTGCCAATTGGGGACAGGAAGCACTAAAGCAGGCCATTGATATGCGGCAAGCGCTGCAGTGATCTCAGGGATTTCTCGGCAGATTTGACTGGGAATATCATGGTGATCGAGGCCTTGGCTTGGGCTCAATGGGCCAGCTTTGCCATGATCGGCCTCAAGGTGTCTTTGCGTTTTCCGGGGTCCAAATCCTCTTCACGTCATTGCGCTGCTCCGATCGGCGCTGAGCTGTTGCTTCTGTGCAGCCTCGGCCGCCGGATTCCTGGGCGGTCGCAGATTGCTGAGTTGCCGTTTGGTAGCCCCCTGTAATCGTTGAAGAATTGGCGTGTCAGTTTCATCGCTAATAAAAAGCGCCCCGATTTGGATCGGGGCGCTGTATGGATTCATCAATGTCGACTGAGTAACCTCACCCCAACCCTTTCGCCGTCGCCACCACGTTCTCCACCGTGAAGCCGAACTTCTCCAGGCACAGGGGGCCGGGAGCGGAAGCGCCGAACCGGTCGATCGAGATCGTGGCGCCGTCGAAGCCGGAGTACTTGTGCCAGCCGAAGGAGCCGGAGGCCTCCACCACCACGCGCTTGCGCACGCTGGCGGGCAGGACGGATTCGCGGTACGCGGCGTCCTGCTCTTCGAACAGCTCCACACAGGGCATCGAGACCACACGCACATTGCGACCTTCGGCCTTGAGCAGGGCGGCGGCCTTGACGCAGAGGTCGAGCTCGGTGCCGGTGCCGATCAGGATCAGCTCCGGGGTGCCGTTGGAATCCTCGAGGATGTAGCCACCCTTGGCTACATGGGCGGCGGCGGAGCCGGCCTGGTTCACCATCGCCTGACGGCTGAGGGCCAGCACGGTGGGGCGCTTGCGGTTGGCCACGGCCACCTGATAGGCGCCCACGGTTTCGTTGCCGTCGCCGGGGCGCATTACCAGCAGGTTGGGGATGGCGCGCAGGTTGGCCAGGGTTTCCACCGGCTGGTGGGTGGGGCCGTCTTCGCCCAGGCCGATTGAATCGTGGGTGAGCACGTAGATCACACCCAGCTCGCTCAGGGCCGAGAGGCGCATGGCGCCGATCATGTAGCCGGCGAACACCAGGAAGGTGCCGCCGTAGGGGATCAGGCCGCTGCCGTGATAAGCGATGCCATTAAGAATGGCTGCCATGGCGTGCTCACGCACGCCGAAGTGCAGGTAGCGATTGGCTTCGGCTCCCTTCTGGAAGCTCGCTTCACCCTTGATGTCGGTGAGGTTGGAATGGGTGAGGTCGGCGGAGCCGCCGATCAGTTCGGGCAGGCTGGGGCCGAAGGCATTAAGCGCGTTATAGGAGTGCTGGCGGGTGGCCAGACCCTTGTCTTCGGGAGTGAAGCTGGCGAGGTTGGCGTCCCAGCCCTGGGGCAGTTCGCCGCGCAGCAGCCGTTCGAACTCGGCGGCCTCGGCTGGATACTGACCGCGGTAGCTGGCCAGGGTGGTGTCCCAGGCGGCTTCGGCGGCGGCGCCGCGCCCGATCGCCTGACGCCAGTGGTCGTAGGACTCCTGGGGCACTTCGAAGGCGCCGTAGTTCCAGTCGAGGGCCTTGCGGGTGAGTTCGGCCTCATCGGCACCCAGGGCGGCGCCGTGCACGCCGGCGGTGTTGGCCTTGTTGGGGGAGCCGTAGCCGATCGTGGTGGTCACCTTGATCAGGCTGGGCCTGTCGGTGACGGCCTTGGCGGCCTCGATCGCCTTGGTGATCGCGTCCACATCGGTGTTGCCATCGGCCACATGCTGCACATGCCAGCCATAGGCCTCATAGCGCTTGAGCACGTCCTCGGTGAAGGACACGGCCGTGTTGCCGTCGATGGTGATGTGGTTGTCGTCGTACAGGGCGATCAGCTTGCCCAGGCCCAGGTGGCCGGCCAGGGAGGCCGCCTCTGAGGACACCCCTTCCTGGTTGCAGCCATCACCCATCAGCACGTAGGTGTAGTGATCCACCAAGGTGGCGCCGGGGCGGTTGAACTTGGCCGCCAGGTGGGCTTCGGCGATCGCCAGACCCACAGCATTGGAGATGCCCTGGCCCAGCGGGCCGGTGGTTACTTCAACGCCCGGAGTTTCGAAGGTTTCGGGGTGACCCGGTGTGCGCGATTCCCACTGGCGGAATTGCTTGATGTCCTCAATCGTGACGCTGTCGTAGCCGCTCAGGTGCAGCAGCGCATACAGCAGCATGCAGCCGTGGCCGGCCGAGAGCACGAAGCGGTCGCGGTTGAACCATTTGGGGTTCTTGGGGTTGTGGCGCAGCACCTTGTCCCAGAGGGAGAAGGCCATGGGAGCGCAGCCCATCGGCAGCCCCGGGTGGCCGGAGTTCGACTTGTTGATCGCGTCGACCGCCAGGAAGCGGATGCTGTTGATGCACAGGCTTTCGACGGACGTGGAGGGGGCGACGACCATGGCTGGGCTTGGCTAAGGGGTAAAGGTGCTGGGATTCCAGGGGATGGGGCGGATCTCGGCGCGGATCGCGGCGATTTCAGTTCATCCGACGGAAGGCAAGGCAGACGTTGTGGCCGCCGAACCCGAAAGAGTTGGAGAGCACCACGTTCACGCGGTGTTCCCGGGCCTCGTTGGGTACGACATCCAGATCACAGGCAGGATCGGGATTGCTGTAGTTGATCGTAGGCGGTACGAGGTTGTGGCCAATCGCCAAGACTGCTGCCACGGCTTCGATGCCGCCGCTGCCGCCCAGGAGGTGACCGGTCATCGACTTGGTGGAGCTCACCGGAATCCGGTAGGCGTGATCGCCCAGGGCGGATTTGATCGCGGCGGTCTCGTTGCTGTCGTTGGCCTGGGTGCTGGTGCCGTGGGCGTTGACATAGTCCACGGCCTCCGGCTCCAGGCGCGCATCAACCAGCGCCAGGCGCATGGCTTCGGCACCGCCCACCCCTCCGGGGGAGGGGGAGGTGATGTGGTGGGCATCGCAAGTGGTGCCGTAGCCGACGATCTCGGCCAGGATCGTGGCGCCGCGGGCCTGGGCATGCTTGAGGCTCTCGATCACCAGCACGCCGGCGCCCTCACCGATCACAAAGCCGTTGCGCTCGGCGTCGAAGGGGCGACTGGCGGTGGCCGGGTCGTCGTTGCGGAAGGAGAGGGCCTTGGCACTGGCGAAACCGGCCACCCCCAGGGGGGTGATCGCAGATTCGGCACCACCGCAGACCATCACATCGGCCAGGCCGAGCTGGATCTGGCGGTAGGCATCGCCGATGGCGTTGGAGCCGGCGGCACAGGCCGTGGCGACGGCGCTGCTCGGTCCCTTGGCGCCGAGGGCGATCGCCGCCAGGCCCGTGGCCATGTTGGGGATCATCATCGGCACGCAGAACGGGCTGACCCGGTCGGGACCGCGGTCGGCCAGGACATGGGCCTGGGTTTCCATCATCAGCAAGCCGCCAACGCCGGAGCCGATGGCGACGCCCACCCGCTTCTGGTTACTGGCATCAATGCAGAGGCCGGCAGCCGCCACGGCCTGCTTGGCGGCGACGACGCCGAACTGGCAGAAGCGGTCCCAGCGCTTGGCCTCTTTGGGCTCCAGCCAACCGGCTGGGTTGAAGCCCTTCACCTCCGCCGCAAAGCGGCAGGCATGGCGCGCCGCATCGAACAGGGTGATGGGAGCCACGCCATTGCGCCCTCCACTCAACCCTTCCCAATAGGTGTCGACATCGTTGCCGATCGGTGTGACCGCGCCCAGGCCAGTAACGACGACGCGGCGGAGTCCCTCCACCATGGGCGCCTCAGGCCTGCTTTTCTAGGATGTACTTGACAGCATCGCCGACGGTGATGATGCCTTCGGCGGCCTCGTCGGGAATCTCGATGTCGAAGGCCTCCTCGAGGGCCATCACCAGCTCAACGGTGTCGAGGGAGTCAGCGCCGAGATCATTCTGGAAGTTGGATTCCGGCTTGACTTCGCCTGCATCAACGCTGAGCTGCTCGGCAACGATCGAGCGCACTTTCTCGAAGATCGCTTCCTGGGACATGGCCGCTTTGTCAGAGGCCGCATCCTACGGGTCCGCCCTGACCGGCTTCCGTCGGCGCGGCCTGGGGCGTATGAACAAGGGTGACGGGCTGGCGACGGCCGGGTTGGCCTGCCGGTCACCTTGGGTACCTTGGGCTCCACGCCGTGCGCGTTCACGCACCCCGTCACTCAAACGAGGACCATGTCCCACGCCGTCAAGATCTACGACACCTGCATCGGTTGCACCCAGTGTGTCCGTGCCTGCCCCCTCGATGTGCTCGAGATGGTGCCCTGGGATGGTTGCAAGGCCGGACAGATCGCCTCCTCCCCCCGCACGGAAGATTGCGTGGGCTGCAAGCGCTGCGAAACTGCCTGCCCCACCGATTTCCTCAGCATCCGGGTTTATCTCGGTGACGAGACCAGTCGCTCCATGGGTCTGTCCTACTGAGCGCTCAGCTGCCTCTGGCCGGCGGCTGCGCCGCTGGTGTGGGGCTCCCATAAGCTCATGCCCGGCCCTTGCCGGGCTTTTTTGTGGCCTCCCTCCGCTGACCCGTCCCTATGTGCGGCATCGTTGCCCTGATCGGTTCGCGTGAGGCCGCGCCCCAGCTGCTGGAGGGTTTGCGGCAGCTCGAATACCGCGGCTACGACTCGGCGGGTATCGCCACGGTGGATGCCGCCGGGCTCCATTGCCTCAAGGCGGAAGGCAAGCTGATCAACCTCACGGCTCGTTATGAGCAGCACGGGGCTCCGGGCCATTGCGGTATCGGCCATACGCGCTGGGCCACCCATGGCAAGCCGGAGGAGCGCAATGCCCACCCCCATCTCGACGGCAGTGGCCGGCTGGCGGTGGTGCAGAACGGCATCATCGAAAACCACCGCAGCCTGCGCGAGCAGCTGCAGGCGGAGGGCGTGCACTTCCTCTCCGAGACCGATACGGAGGTGATTCCGCACCTGCTGGCCCGTCGGCTGGCGCAACTGCAGGCGGAGGGGCTGCGCGCTGATGCGGCCTTGCTGCTGCGCGGTGTGCAGGAGGTGCTGCCGCTGCTGCACGGGGCCTATGCCCTGGCGGTGGCCTGGGCCGAGGTGCCCGGGGCCCTGGTGGTGGCTCGCCGTCAGGCGCCGCTGTTGATCGGCCTGGGGGAAGGAGAGTTTCTCTGCGCCAGCGACACCCCGGCCCTGGCGGGCTTCACCCGCACGATCCTGCCGTTGGAGGACGGTGAGGTGGCCTTGCTCACCCCCCTCGGCATCGAGCTCTATGGCGGCGATGGCCTGCGGGTGCAGCGCACCCCGAGTCTGCTGAGCGGCACCGAGCACGTGGCCGACAAGCGCAGCTTCCGCCACTTCATGCTCAAGGAGATCCACGAGCAGCCGGAAACGGCGGCCCTGTGGGTGGCCCGCCATCTGCCGGAGCTGCGCCCGCCCGATTCCCCTGATCTGCCCTCTTCTGAGGGGCTGGCGCTGGTGGCTCTGCCCCTCGATGAGGCGGTCTACGAAGGGGTGGAGCGCATCCAGATCCTGGCCTGTGGCACCAGCCGTCATGCCGCCTTGGTGGGCGCCTACCTGCTGGAGCAGCTGGCCGGCATCCCTACCAACGTCTTCTACGCCAGTGAATTCCGCTATGCGCCGCCGCCGCTGGTGCCCCACATGCTCACCATCGGCGTCACCCAGTCCGGCGAAACCGCCGACACCCTGGCGGCCCTGGCGATGGAGCAGGAGCGGCGCCAGCTGATCGCTGACCCGGCCTTCGCTCCCCGTTCGTTGGGCATCACCAACCGGCCCGAGAGTTCCCTCGGCCGGCTGGTGCCCTACCTTCTCGATATCGGTGCCGGCATTGAGGTGGGGGTGGCGGCCACCAAGACCTTCCTGGGTCAATTGCTGGCCTTCTACGGACTGGCGCTGGCCTTCGCCGAGCGGCGCGGTCACCGGCCCGGCGGGCCGGACCCGGCGCGGCTGCGGGCCCTAGCGGAGCAGCTGCGGCTGGTGCCGGCCCTGCTGCAGGGCCTGGTGGAAGACCACGATCGCCGATGCGCCGAGCTGGCCCACCTGTTTGCCGACACCCAGGACATGATCTTCCTGGGCCGGGGCATCAACTATCCGATCGCTCTGGAGGGGGCCCTCAAGCTCAAGGAGATCAGCTACATCCATGCCGAGGGCTATCCGGCCGGCGAGATGAAGCACGGGCCGATCGCCCTGCTCGATGCCCGCGTGCCGGTGGTGTCGATCGCGATGCCGGGCACGGTGTTCGAGAAGGTGCTCTCCAACGCCCAGGAGGCCAAGGCCCGCGATGCCCAGTTGATCGGCGTGGCGCCGGAGGGCCCGGATACGGAGTTGTTCGACGTGCTGCTGCCGGTGCCGGCGGTGGATGAACTGCTCAGCCCCCTGCTCACCCTGATACCGATGCAGCTGCTCAGCTACCACATCGCCGCCCATCGCGGCCTCGATGTCGATCAGCCCCGCAACCTGGCCAAGAGCGTCACGGTGGAGTGAAGAGGGCGGGCTTCAGCCGGGCGTGCCGGCCTGGTGGTCGCTGCGGCCGTAGCGGTCTTCGAAGCGCACGATGTCGTCCTCGCCGAGGTAAGGGCCGCTCTGCACCTCGATCAACTCGACCGGAATCTTGCCTGGGTTGCTGAGGCGGTGCTTGGAGCCCAGGTGGATGTAGGTGCTCTGGTTCTCGCCCACCAGCTCCTCGACGCCGTCCTTTTCGACCACGGCGGTGCCTTTGACCACGATCCAGTGCTCGGCGCGGTGATGGTGCATCTGCAGCGACAGGCAGCCGCCGGGGTTGACGACGATCTTTTTCACCTGCCAGCGATCGCCTTCGGTGATGCCGTCATAGGAGCCCCAGGGCCGGTAGATGCGCCGGTGGGCCTTGCTTTCGGGGGCGCCGGCCCGCTCCAGCAGGTTCACGATCGTCTTCACATCCTGGGCGCGGTCGCGCTGGGCCACCAGCACCACGTCGTCGGTTTCGACCACCACCAGATCCTCCACCCCCAGACCCACCACCAGGCGATGCTCGCTGCGCAGATAGCAGTTGCGGCTGTCCTCACTGATCACGCGGCCGCGCAGCACGTTGCCATTGCCGTCCTGATCAGCGGTTTCCCACAGGGCGCTCCAGCTGCCCACATCACTCCAGCCGGCATCGAGCGGCAGCACCGCCCCGCGATCGGTCTTCTCCATCACGGCCACGTCGATGGCGACGCTGGGGCAGTTGGCGAAAGCTTCGCGCTCCAGCCGCAGGAACTCCAGATCGGCGCCGTCGTGTTCGAGGGCGCTGCGGCAGGCACTCACCACCTCTGGCGCCAGGCGCTCCAGTTCGGCCAGGATGGCGCTGCAGCGGAACAGGAACATGCCGCTGTTCCAGGTGAAGCGGCCGTTGGCCAGGAACTGCTCGGCCGTGGCTCGATCAGGCTTTTCGACAAAGCGGGCGATCGGGATGGGAGCGTGGAGTGGCTGCTGGCCAGCGGCCCCGCTGCTGGGCAGGTCGTGGGCGGCTTCGATGTAGCCGTAGCCGGTTTCCGGCGCGGTGGGCACGATGCCGAAGGTCACCAGCTGGCCGGCCTCGGCTGCCGCCATGCCCGCCTCCACCGTGGCCCGGAAACGCTCGGCATCACGGATCACATGGTCGGCGGCGAGCACCAATAGCAAGGGATCGGCGCCGCGGGCGCTGGCCTGCAGGGCCGCCACCGCCACCGCCGGGGCCGTGTTGCGGCCGATCGGTTCCAGCAGGATCGCCGCCGGATCCACATCGATCTGGCGCATCTGTTCGGCCACGATGAAGCGGTGATCTTCATTGCAGATCAGCAGCGGCGGCGCCAGCCGTGCCAGGCCGGCGAGCCGCAGCTGGGTTTGCTGCAGCAGGGTTTCTTCGCCGCCGCCGGCGAGGGGCCAGTACTGCTTGGGATAGGAGGCCCGCGACAGCGGCCATAGACGGGTGCCGGTGCCGCCGCAGAGGATCACCGGTACGAGGGGAGCTGGCGCCGGAGTTTGAGTCATGGTCGCTGTCGCCGACCCGTAGAGGGCACTGGGTGTGTCCATTCAACCGGACGCGGGCGGTCCCGGCTGGTTCAGAGGTCCAGCAGGCCGGGCGGAGGAGTGAGGCCGATCCAGCCCTCGTTCAGCTTCACCACGGGCACGATCGCGTTCACAAATGGAATCAGCAGCGGGGCTGGGGCCGGCTCGCCTGGCCGCTCGATCTCCAGCAGGTCATTGCCGGCGTGGAGCAGGTTGCTCACCCGGCCGATCAGGGCGCCGGGGCTGCCATCGGGCTCGAGCAGGCGAGCTTCCAGGCCCACCAGGTCCAGGAGGTGAAACTCGCCCGGTTGCAGGGGCAGGCGGTCGCTGGCGGCCACCAGCAGCTCCTGGCCCACCAGGGCTTCGGCGGCTTCGCGGCTGTTGATGCCGGCCAGCTGCACCACGAACAGCTCCTTGCCCGGCAGTTGGCGGCCGTGCAGCAGTTCCACCACCTGGGGCGGCTGGGATGGTTTGCCCTGCAGCCAGCGCTGGCCGGGCCGGGTGAAGCGCTGGGGGAAGTCGCTCATCGGCAGCACCCGCAGTTCGCCCCGCAGCCCCTGGGCGGCCACGAGTTTGCCCACGGCCATCAACTCCAGCTGGTCGGGGTCAGAGCCAGCGCCGGCGCTGGCGTCGGTCTGGGTGCGGCCCGGGGGGTGGGCGGCGTCGCTTGGTGGGGTGGTTGACAAGGTGATGGGGCGGGCGTTCGCAAGTTGCTGGGCGGATTCTGGGGACCGGGCCGGGTTGGTGCGCCGCTGGCGGGTTGGCGATCTGCCCCCGTGGCCAGGTTGCCAGGTGCATTGCCCGCTGCGTTTGGACTGGCGTTGCCCCTCGTCCCCTGGGCCTTGTGGACTGGGGAAGCACGGGGCCGGGGAGCTGGATTGGCCAGGGCGCCAGCGAAATCGCGCAGCAGTGTCCGGGCGCCCAAGAGTTGGGGCGCAACCCCGGGCCGTGGGGTGTGGCTGGCTGGGGGTTCTGCTGCGTGCCTGCGGTTGCTGAACGGCGCACCAGTGAGGGTGGGATCAGGGTATCGGCTGCTGGCGGTATGGCCCCGGGTTCGCCCTGGGCCATACCGCCAGGCGGTTCTCCCGTCGATAATGGTGATTACTGTTCAGTTCCGCCCGCGGCGGTTTGCGATGGCCAGTCTGCCGATCCTGCCTGGTTCCACCGTGGTGGTGCGTGATCAAAGCTCCATTTACAACGGCTACAAGGGCTTCGTGCAGCGCATCAGCGGTTCGATGGCCGCCGTGCTGTTTGAAGGTGGTAACTGGGACAAGCTGGTGACCATGCCGCTCACCACCCTCGAGCAGGCCTGAACGCCAGGGGCGGCGGCCCCAGGTTGGCTTCCGGTTTCACGCCGCGGCCCAAGTCGCTGCCTGGGCTGGATGGGGCCTCGGTCTGCCCCCGGTTGCGGTGGCAGCAGGCCATTGGCCAAGGCCCTGGGCGGCACCGGGGGCGATCGCTGCGTCCCAGGCTCTGACGTCGCCGGGATCTCTGGTCCACCCCCCTTTCTCTGTCCGGTTATGGGGGGGGTCTCAGCCCTTCGGCGTTGGATCTGAAGTCTGCGGCGTTGCCCGGCTTGGCAGGCTTTCCAGGGCCATGCGGGCGGCCTCCTGTTCGGCGTCCCGACGGGAGCCGCCCCAGCCTGCGCCCAGCGTCTGCTCGCCCAGGTGCACGCGGCAGTGGAAGCGGCGCGGATCGCCGTGGCTGCGGCTGCGTTCTTCGCCTTCGTAGCGGGGCAGGCCCCGGCCCTGGGCCTGGCTCCATTCCTGCAGGGCCGATTTCCAGTTGTGGCGATGGGGATCGGCCAGCAGCTCCTGGCAGCTCTGCTGCCAGTGGGGTGCGAGCCAGCGCTCCACCGGCTCCAGGCCGCCCTGGGGGCCGCCCCAGGCCACATAGATGGCGCCGATCAGGGCCTCGCAGGTTTCGGCCAGCACCGTCGCGCGACCGGCCCGATCGCCGGCGGCGGCGGCGCCCAGATGCAGCAGCGGTTCGAGGCCGATGCGCTCGGCCAGCTCCGACAGCCAGCGATCACTCACCAGCTGGGCCCGCAGGCTGGAGCGCTGACCCACGCCCAGCTTCTGGTAGCGACGGGCCAGAAATTCGGACGCGGCCAGGCGCAGCACCGCATCGCCCAGAAACTCCAGTTGTTCGTGGTTGCGGCCCAGGCCGGCGGAGCTGTGGCTGAGGGCCTCCTCGATCGGGGCCAGGGCGGCCGGCTCGTTGCCGGGGCCGTCTGGGGCGCTGGGATCCAGCCCGAGGCTGAGCAGGAAGGCGATCAGGAGCTGGCGGCGCTCCGGGGTCATGGGGGAGGAGGTGGAGCGGGAATGGGGTGAAAGCAGGACGTAAGCCGGGTTCTGTTCTCCGCCTTCTGGGGCCCGAAGGTCCGAGCTGGCGGGGGCGATCATCTGTCTGGGACCGCCGTTACCGACGGCCTCGAGCGGCTCGCTTGAATCGGGACGGGGAAGTCGGCCAACCGTTGTCCCTGGGCCTTGCTCCCAGCCGGGGTTTACCGAGCCGGCACCTCTCGAGGGAGCCCGGACTTTCCTCAACCGGACCCGGAGATCAGCCCGAGGGCCGAATCCGCTCCGATTGCGATCACCTCGCCTGCTTTCGGGCCTCAGGCTAGAACCTGCCCGTGCCGCAGCTTCCGTGCCGCCAGTGTGGGCAGGCCAGGCCCTGGTGGCCGCTTTGCCCAGCGCTGAGCCTGCCGATCTATCGTCGGCCTTGCTCTTGGCCTTTGGCCGATGGGCTCGGGGGCTGTAGCTCAGCCGGATAGAGCGACGGTTTCCTAAACCGTAGGTCGTGGGTTCGAGTCCCGCCAGCCCCGTAAATCTCCGTAGATATGCCGCATTTTGGAGTCAGGTAGCCCTTAACCCAAGCAGAGCTCCGCAGCCTCTGGGCATGTTTGGGGCTGGTGGGTGCGAATTGTTTGGCCAATTGCCGCATTTCTTGGTCTTTTGCTGCCGGCAAAGGCGAGCTCCCAGCCGCTGCCAAGCCACGGCCCCTATCTCTCGATTGGGGGTGGGGCATTGCAGACCCAGACCTTCAGCAATGGCAGCGTTGATACCTCCTTTCATGTTGGACCCTCCCTTGAAGTGGCAGCGGGCTACGACTTTGGGGATTTCAGGGCTGATCTGAGCTCTGTGTATGGCAGAGCGGCTGCTGAGAATGCATCGTTGCACCTCTTTGGTGCGACCCAAAACTTGGCAACAACGGGCTCAATTCAAACCAATAGTATTTTTTTGAATGGCTATTACTATGTGCCTACCAAGCACAAAGTGAGGCCCTATCTCGGTGGTGGCGTAGGTTATACCCGTCTTGGCTGCGGCGTTGGCGCTTCGGTATTTGGAATTAACTATGAGTGTGGGAGTTCTGCGAGCACCCTCGGCTACCAAGCAAAGCTTGGGGTGACCTACCAATCGACAACTCAGTTGGAGCTGTTTGCGGAAGGCGTCTATCGGGGGCTCACGAGTCGGGTTTCGACTTACGACTCTCTGGATAGTTTTGGTGTCCAGGCCGGTCTCCGCTACCACTTCCAGGCCGCCCCAGCGAAATAGGCGTGGCTGGCAGATACCAATCCCAGCGCAGCATCATGAGGTATTTCGGCTAGATGTTTTATGCAAGTGTCGGATATATTGCAGGTATTGCATAGTCGATCCTTGCAGATGGTTGTAATTAAGTCAGCCGTTTGCGATTTGGATGTCCTCAACACCTTCCAGCTCTTCCAGAGCACGATCTATGCGGCTGGGGCCCTAGGGATTTCCATGAGCAGTTGCTCGCGCCGCTACCGCTCCATTAGTGAGCAGTTTGATTTTGGCTTTGATCGGGTTGATGGGGTGTACCTGCCCACCCGCAATTTCGACATGCTCGCGGCCCTCAGCCAGGCGGCCCAAAAGCGCCGGCTGCCCAGCATGCTGGAGAAGGGGGTGATCGATTACTGGATCGGTGTCCTTTTCGACTACGGCTCCATGCTGGAGCAGTATTTTCGATGCCTGCGCTTTGAGCGCTTGCAGGTTGTTGGCGCTGTGATGGCTGTTCCATCCGCTGAAGGCGCAAAATATTCATCGCGGCCCAAGTTGCGCCGTATCCCTCTCCGGCTTTGGATGTGGCCACGGCTCCTTCTGGCCTCAAGGACCACGACTGGACCCGTTGGCAAGCAGCCGCGGCCGATGCATAGCAATCCTGTCCTACGAATTGGGGATCACGGAAGCGGGGGTGGTTCTTGGTCACCGCCATGCGATTGAAGATGGCTGCTCCCATATCCTTCGCAAAGCGATGCCAGAGCTGTTTCGAAAAGGGCTCTTGCAGTCCATCCGGGCCTTCGCTGGCTCTGCTTAGCTAAAACTTTCAGCCCATGACAGACCCACGCAGTGAGACATAACGCCCAGTGGACTTAAAATTTCAAACCTGTTCGCAGGCCTTCATTCCCCTTTGGCTGGGGCAACTCATCTCGAACCTGGGAACCCAGGTGAGCTTGTATGCGTTGGGTCTGTGCCTGTACCAGCGTCAAGAACAGCTGGCCACGTTTGCTTCGGTTGCGATTGCGGTTCAGTTGGCGAAGCTCCTGGTAGTGCCACTTTTAAGCAGGCGATTGCAGTACTGGCCAAGGCGGCGGGTGCTCCTCTTGGCCCACAGCCTCGCAACCGTCACCACCGTTCTGTTGGCGCTCGCACTCCGGCAGGGATCCTTGCCGATGGCGATGGTGATGGGTGCCATTGCTTTGGCTGCGGCCGCAGAAGCCACTGTGTTGCTGTGTTTTTCGAGCCTCATCCCCCGTTTGGTGTCTGGTGAGGAACTGGGGAGAGCCAGCGGCCTGTTTGCCAGCTGGGATGGGGCGGTGGTGATGGTGGCCCCATTTTTGGGCGCGGCCCTGGCAGCCATGGGAGGGCTGATGGGGGTTCTGGTGCTGGATGGTGCTTCATCATTGGTGGCCCTGACCTGTACGGCGCTTGCTGCTTGGCCTCATGCAGCCTTGCGACCTGAGCGGGGGCATCCCAGGAGGGGGGATCATGCTTTTGGACTGGGCGTTCGTGCTGCCATCCGGGCCCTGGGCCAGAGCCCGACTTGGCGGCCGCTTTTGCTCTTGAACGCCCTGGTGTCTGCAGTTTTGGCTGCTGTCGAGCTTGGTTTTCCGGCGTGGGTTGTGACTGCGATGGGGCCCTGGCACCTCACCTTGGCGATGGCCATCGGTGGGGGGGGGTACCTCTTGGGTACTCAGCTGTGGAGTCGCAATTGGGCGAGATTGGAGGCTCAGCAGTGGTCCACCGTTTTGAGGAGCTGTTTGCTGATTCAAGGCGTGGTGCTGACCGGTTCTGGCCTGGTCATCTTTGAACGCCTACCGGGCCTTTGGTTCGCGGCGGTTGGGGTTTTCGCCCTTTTGGTGCCTGTTGTCCTCTCAGCGCTCCAGGCGCTTTGGCAGGTGGTGATTCCCGCTGCGGACCAGCCCCGCCTCTTTACCGGTCGCTACAGCCTGGAGTGGCTAGCCCGTTTGGTCGCCATCGTCCTTTTCACGCTGTCTGTCGATCGGGTACTGCCCCCCGCTCTGGCCTGGTCAGGTTGGCCCCCAGGCTTGATCGCTGCGGTTGGCAGCGGGGGTGGCCGACCGGCCGCCATGGCGTTGGGGCTAGTTGGCTGGGGTCTGCTTTTGCCCTTACTCGTTTTGTGGCGTTCCTTGGACAGGTTGGGTTTCAGCGCAGTTGTCGAAGCTTGAGCCAATGCGCGTTCTGATTTACACCTCGAGTGGCGGTACGGCCCACGACGCCGCCGCCGAGGCCATTGCCCAGTGGTTGGTGCAGCGATCACCCGAGATCGAGGTGCGGGTGGAGCAGGTGCTGGAGCGCTCGAGCGCCACCTACAGCAGGGGTGTGGCCCTCTACAACTGGATTCAGCGCCACCACCCTTGGCTGCACCAGCTCTACTGGCGCGCGATGGAATGGGAAGACCTGGTGAAGCCGGGCACGGTGTTGTTTGGTCGGAAGTACCTCATTCAGCAGCTTCTTGAGTTCCGCCCGGATCTGCTGATTTCGACCCACCCCCACACCAATCGTGGTCATTTCGCCCTGGCCAAACGGGTGCTGGGCCCCCAGCTGCGCTGCATCACCTGTTGCACCGAGCTCGATGGGGGGTTTGGTTTTAGCCGCAACTGGCTCTGTCGCCATACCGACCTGTTCTGGGCACTCACCGATGCGGTGAAGGCTGAGGTGGAGCGCCGACGGCCGGGACTAACCACAGAAGTCTTGGGACCGCTTCTTTATCCGGCCTATCACCAGGTGGCCTCTGAGCAGGCTTCAGGGGTGGCTTCGAGGCAGGAAGGTTTGCCGCTGCTGGTTTTGGCGACGGGTTCCAATGGTGCCAACAACCACCTCCCGTTGTTGGAGAGGCTGGTTCCTTTCGCTGGCCAGATCCAGGTGGCAGCCCTGTGTGGGCACCGTTTCTCCGTGCAGCAACAAGTGGACGACTGGTCAGCGCGACATCCAGGCCTGCAGGTATCAGCCCTCAGCTACCAGGGGCCGGCAGAGATGGCCGATCTCTATCGGCGTGCTTGGGCCATGGTGAGTCGACCGGGTGCGCGTACGGCGACGGAGGCTTTGTTCATGGCTTGCCCGTTGATTTTCAACCACTACGGGACAACCATGCCCCAGGAATTGCTGGCTCCCCGTTATTTCGCTGCGCGCGGATTGGAGCATTCGATCCGTAGACCTGAGCAGCTCGCGGCTCTTGTGGCGCAATGGTTGGAGCAGCCCGCCGAACATGCAGCACTCTGCCGCACATATCAGGACCACAGGCTTTGGAGCGAGCCTGAGCAGATTTTGAAAACCCTTCGGCCATGATCCAAAGTAGGGGCATTTCAGATAAACCTGATTAGATGCCTGAACCGATAGCCATCGTTGGAATTGGTTGTCGGCTGCCTGGTGGGGTCAACTCCGCTGAAGACTTCTGGGATGTATTGCGAGAAGGACAGGAGCTCATCACGGAGATCCCACCAGATCGCTGGGATCTCAGCCTCCACTACGACCCTGATCCCGCCCGTCCGCTGACCCAGCACGTGAAGCGGGGCGGTTTTGTTGACGGTATCGATCAGTTTGATGCCGCTTTTTTCGGCATCACCCCCCGCGAAGCGGTGTGCATGGATCCCCAGCAACGCCTGTTGCTGGAGGTGGCCTGGCGGGCCTTGGAAGATGCGGGCCAGCCGTTAGAGGCTGTGCAGCGCAAGGCGATTGGGGTGTTTATGGGCATTTCCAGTGCCGATTACAGCTCCTTGCTCTGGGCTTCCAGGGATCGTTTTGTCACCCCAAACAATGAGCCCTTTGTGCTGCCTGGAAATACCGGCTGCATTGCGGCGAACCGACTGTCCTATTTCTTTGATTTCAAGGGCCCGAGCTTCACGGTTGATACCGCTTGTTCTTCCTCATTGGTGGCGGTCCACCTGGCCTGCGAAAGCATCTGGCGGGGGGAATCCGAGGCTGCCTTGGCCGGTGGGGTGCAGGCCCTGATCCACCCGGGGATCCAGATGAGTTTCTGCAAGGCAGGTCTCTTGGCATCCGATGGACGCTGCAAAAGCTTTGATGCCCGCGCCGATGGCTACGTGCGTTCTGAAGGGGCTGGCGTGGTGGTGCTCAAGCCCCTGGCGGTGGCCGAGGCTGCAGGCGATTCGGTGTATGCCGTGATCCACGGCTCAGCCATCAATTCCGATGGTCGGAGTAATGGCATGGTGGCACCCAATGCGCGGGCCCAGATGGCTTGCGTCCGCGCCGCTTTTGCCCGGGCCGAGATCGATCCATCTGCCACCCAATATGTGGAGGCCCACGGCACCGGCACCCGCCAGGGAGACCCCATTGAGCTCCGGGCCCTGGGCACCGTGCTTGGCGAGGGGAGGCCCGAGGGAGAAGTGTGCCGGGTGGGTTCGGTGAAAACCAATTTGGGCCATTCAGAAACGGCGGCCGGGATCACTGGATTGATCAAGGCGGCGTTGTGTGTGGCCAAGCGGCAGTTGCCACCCAGTCTTCATTGCCGGCAACCCAACCCATCGATTGACTTCGCAGCACTCAAGCTGGAGGTGCAGACCAATCTCGAGCCTTTCCCCTATCCCGAGCGGGCGGCCGTGGTGGGGGTGAGTTCGTTTGGATTTGGGGGCACCAATGCCCATGTGGTGCTGGCGGATAGCCCCCGGCCGGCAGCGCCCTTGCGCTTTGGCGCCCAGATGCCCTTGCAGTTGATCACCCTCTCGGCTCGCTCCACTCCAGCCTTGGCGGAGCTGGCGGCTGATCTGCTCAACCAGATGCAGGCCAAGCCCAGCCTGAAGTTGGCTGACCTAGCAGCGTCGCTCAATCTGGGTCGAACCCCATTCAGGCAGCGGGCGGTGTGCCTTGCAGCAGACAAGGCCCAGTTGATGGGCCAGTTGCAGGCCCTGGTTGCCGGGCGCCCATCCCGCCAAGACAGTCTCCAGGTGGGGCTGGCGTCTCGCCGGCCTGGAAAGCTGGCTTGGCTCTTTACAGGTCAGGGCTCCCAGGCCTTGGGCATGGGCCAGGCCTTGTTTGCCCATCCCGTTTTTAACGAGGCAATTACCAGGGTTGCCAGCCTGCTGGACCCCCATCTGAAGCGGCCCCTCCTGGCTTTGTTGGTTCCCCCTGCAGGGGAGGAGGCCGAAGCAGCCAGGCTCCTCAACCAAACTGGTTTCACCCAACCAGCTTTGTTTGCGGTGGGCTACGGCCTGAGCCAGCTCTGGCAGAGCTGGGGGGTTGAACCCGACCTCCTGATGGGCCACAGCATCGGCGAGGTGCTCGCGGCCCACTTGGCGGGTGTGTTTTCTCTGGAGGATGCCGCCCGCTTGGTGGCCATCCGGGGTCGGCTAATGCAGGCCTTGCCCTCGGATGGGGGCATGGCGGCGCTTTTGGCTGGCCCTGAACAGGTGGAAGCGCTGCTGGCTCGCCATGGGGAGATCAGTGTGGCGGCCTACAACGGCCCCTCGAACACCGTGGTGGCTGGTCCAATTCTGGCCCTGCGGGAGCTGCTCGCCAATGCCGAGCAGCTCGGGCTGGATGGCCGCGTCTTACCGGTCTCCCATGCCTTCCACACCCAAGCGATGGCCCCGATGCTCGAGGCCTTTGAGCAGGAGTTGCGCCAGCTCAGCTTCATGCTCCCCAGTAAACCCCTGGTGAGCAACCTCACGGGCCGGCTCGCGGGCCCCGAAGTTGCCCAGCCCGATTACTGGTGCGATCAGGTGCTGAGCCCCGTGCGCTTTGCAGAAGGGGTTGAGACCTTGGTGGCCCAAGGGGCCCAGGTGTTTTTGGAGATCGGGGCGCGGCCCACCTTGATTGGTATGGCGCGCCAATGCCAGGTGAACCCCTCGCTGTCCTATTGGCCTTCGCTGGTGCCGGGCAAATCTGATTGGCAGACGCTGGTTACCAGCCTGGGAGGCTTGTGGCGCAGTGGGTTTGCTGTCAATTGGGCAGCCTTCCATCGGCCCTTTCCCTATCGCCGGGTCAGCGTGCCTGGCTACCCCTTCCAACGGGAGCGCTACTGGTGGAGCCGGCAGGGAGAGGAGGTGGCGCCCGCCAGCTTCTGGCTGGATCACCTGGGCATTACCGAGGGGGGCGCTCCAGCCCAATCGTTTCGATCGTCTTCCCAGAACAAGACCGAGCGCGTGAGGCAGAACGAGCGGCTCGAGCGGTTGGATCTGCCGGGTGAGCTGGCGATTTACCAGGTCGGTCTCACCTCTGAAGGCAGTGATCTCGGTGATCACCGCATTCGAGGCCAGGTGGTCTTCCCGGCGGCGGGTTTCATCGCGGCCGCGTTGGATGGGCTGGAGCAGGAGGGGTTGCCAAGGGCCTTGGGCAACCTGCGGTTGGATCAACCGCTGAAGCTGAACGAGCAGCCAGCCCAGGGGAGAGCCCATCACTCCCTACAGGTTCACTACCGCTCCGGTGCCCTGGAGTTTCACAGTCGTAGCGACGGCGCAGAGCCGGGGGGGTGGCAGCTGCACGGCAGGGCTTCTTTGGAGGGCGTACAGGCCTTTTGCGCCGGTGACAGCCCCCTGGTGCTGGCAAGCCCGCCGCCGGGCGCTGAGCCTGTGGATGTGGAGGGCTTTTACGCGGCCCTGGCCCAGGTGGGCCTGGCCTACGGCCCGTGTTATCGGGGTGTGGCCCGGTTGCATACGGCGAATGGCGAGGCCTGGGCTGAGCTGATCCGGCCCGCAGGGGGCCACGACCGCGGCCTATGGGATAGCTGTTTCCAGGCTGTGGCGGTGTTGCTCGATCCCTCGTCCCGCCAAGGGCAGTTGCTCCTTCCGGTGGGCCTGGAATCCCTTTGGTTTGGCCAGCAGGCCCTGCCTGAGCGCCTCTTCTGCCAGGTGGCACTTCAGCCGAGTGATGAACCCGCTTTTGTGGTCGCCGATCTGTTGCTGCACGATGGGGCCAAGTCTTTGGCCTGGATTCGGGGGTTTCGGCTGCGGCGCCTACCCCGCCAGGCCCTGGAGTGGCTGTTCCCCCTTAAGCAGGAGGACGCCCACACCAGCCCTAGCGAGTGGCTGTTCGAATCCAGCTGGCAAGAGGCTGTTGGTTCGAACGAGGCTCTGGGCTCGCAAGCCACTGCTGACTCGCAGGATGCCGCCCCTCTCGAGCAACACCCCATCTCGCCAGAACGCATCGATCTGGCTGGCCCCATCCCGGCCGGCGTTGGACCCTTGCTGATCTGGCCCGATCTGGCCCAGCCGGGTGCCACCCCCGAAACCCTCTGCGCCCAGCTGTTGCTGCTTGCCCAGGCCCTTGCCCATGCCCCGGCCCGGCCGGTGTGGCTGGTGCTGGAAGGGGCTGGAGCGCTGGCTGGAGCGCTGGCTGGGTTTGCCCGCTCAGCGGCCCTGGAGCAACCCGCCCTGGGTTGGACGGTGTTGCATCTTGCGGGTGGTGAGGCTCCCGCCATGGCCGATTGGTCGGTTCTCTTTGCCCTTGGCCAGCGGGAACCGCTGCTGGCCTGGCGCGATGGCAAGCCTTGGGTGCAACGGATCCACCCGCTGGCGGATGCCCCTTTCCGGATGGCAAGCGGTGCCTTGGGGAGCTTGGAAAGCCTGCATCAGGCCCCTTTGAGGCGCCAAAGGCCTGGCCCTGGGGAACTCGAAATCGCCGTGGAAGCCACCGGACTCAACTTCCGCGATGTGCTCAATGGCCTGGGGCTTCTGGCTGCCTACAGCGTGGAGCTGGGCCTGGCTGCCGGGGCGCAGATGCCCTACGGGGGCGAATGCGTGGGGCGGGTGGTGGCGGTGGGAGAAGGCATCGATCCCGCTTTGGTGGGCTCACGCCAGTTGGCGGCCCTGGCGGTGGGCAGCTTGGCCAGCCATGTGGTCTGCCGGGCGGAGCTGTGCGTGCCATTGCCGGAATCGCTGGATCCAGCCCTGGGGGCCAGCCTCAGCACGGCATTCCTGACGGCGATTTACGGCCTGCAAACCCTGGCTGGCCTGCGGGCCGGTGAAACGGTCTTGATCCATGCCGCTGCCGGTGGGGTGGGCCAGGCCGCCCTGCAGGTGGCCCGGCGCTGCGGTGCCCGGGTGTTTGCTACCGCCAGTGCGGCGAAGCAGGCGGGCCTGTTGGACCAGGGGGTGGAGGCCGTGTTTGATTCCCGCAGCCTCGATTTCTCCGAGCAGCTGCTCAGCGCCACCGGTGGCCGGGGTGTGGATGTGGTGCTCAACAGTCTCAAAGGCGACTGGGTGGAGGCCAGCTTTGCGGCGTTGGCGGAGGGCGGCCGCTTTGTGGAACTGGGCAAGATCGAGATTTGGAGCCGGGCAGAGGCGGCCCAGCGGCGCCCCGATGCCCGCTACCTACCCTTCGATTTATTGGAGGTGGCAGCGGCCGAGCCTGGCTTGGTGCGGGCCCTGCTGCTCGAGCTGCTCGACGACCTGGCTGCCGGCCGCTATGGGCCCATCCCTCTCCAGACCTTCCCGATCGAGCGCAGTCTTGAGGCCTTCCGGTTGATGGCCCAGGCCCGCCATGTGGGCAAGGTGGTGATCACCCAGCCCGAACGCCAGGTGCCGTGGGGTATTCAGCCCCAGGCCACCTATCTGGTGAGCGGGGCGTTCGGCGGGATCGGCCGCCAGCTCTGCCAGTGGTTGGCCAGCCAAGGCGCCCGCTCGTTGGTGTTGGTGGGCCGCCGCAGCGACCAGGCCTTGCTTAATCGGCTCACGGCAGCGGGTGTGGCCTGTGAGGCGGTTGTGATCGATCTTGATGGAGGCTCACCGGAGCCGTTGGTGGCCGCCCTGCGCGGCAAGCCTTTGGCCGGGGTGTTCCACGCCGCTGGCGTGCTGGATGACGGTCTGCTTGAGGCCCAAACCCCAGCTCGCCAGGCCGCGGTGCTGGGGGTCAAGTGGGGCGGGCAGCGGCTCCTGGAGCAGGCCTGTGAGGCGGCGGGCTGTCGTCCAGATTTTGGGGTGGTCTTTTCCTCCATGGCGGCCTTGCTGGGCTCGCCAGGCCAAACCAGCTATGGGGCGGCCAATGGGGCCCTCGATGGTGTTGCGGCGCAACACCATCAACACGACCAGGCTTGGCCGATGGTTTCCCTGCAGTGGGGCCCTTGGGCGGGGGCGGGGATGGCCGAAGGGCTGGAACGCCGCTTTAGCGCCTTGGGGGTGGGGCTGTTGGCGCCGGATCGGGCCTTCGAAGCCCTGGCTCTGGTGCTGGAAAGGGGCCGCGGCGGTTGTGTGGCCGTGCTCAACAACGATTGGCCGCGGCTGGCGGGCCAGCTGGGCCACCGCCAGGCGAGCGTGCTGCAACCCCTGCTGGTGGCGGCTGGGGGGGCTCAGCGCGATGGGGCAGAGGGCCAGGCCCTGCGTCTTCAGCTTGCCGATCTGGATGGGGAGCAGGCCATGGCTGTGGTGGTGGGCGCGTTGCAGCGGCGGTTGGCGGCGGTGATGGGGTTGGTCGATGCCGGCAGCCTCGATCCGGGCGATTCCCTGTTTCAAATTGGCCTTGATTCGCTGATGGCCGTGGAATTGGCTGCGGGAATCCAGCGCGATCTCGGCGTGAAGCTCGAGCTCGAATCCTTGGCGGGCGATCCCACCCTGGAGGTGCTGGCGGCGGTGGTGCTTGAGGGGCTGGTGGATCCCCAAGGCGGCGTCGATCGCACCCTCAACCTCGGCCAGGAAGCCCAGCTGCGCAGCTCCTGGAGCTTGCCGGTGGCCGCTGCTTTGGCTCCCGATCCCGTAGCCATCTCGCCGCGGAGTGCTCCCCCTGGCGAAGCGATGTTGCTGACCGGGGCCTCAGGTTTTCTTGGGGCCTACCTGCTGGCCGGCCAATTGGAGCGCTGGCCTGAGTTGCAGGTGCGTTGCCTGGTGCGGGCCCAGGACGCCCCAACGGGGATGGAGCGGATCCAGGCCAACCTTGGCCGCTACGGGTTGTGGCAGGAGGCTTGGGCCAGCCGGCTGCTGGCGGTGCCGGGGGATTTGGCCCAGCCCCGGTTTGGCCTTTCGGACGGGGCGTTTGCAGACTTGGCCCGCGGCCTGGGGGGCATCCTCCACAACGGCGCCCAGCTCAGCCAGATGGCCTCTTACAGCCAGTTGGAGGCGGCCAATGTGGGTGGCACCCACACGGTGCTGGAGCTGGCGGTCCATGGCCAAGCCCCTGGGCCGGTGCCGATTCAGTTGATCTCCAGCGTCGCGGTCTTCGAAGCGGCGGCCTACCGCAACCAGCCGGTGCTGGAGAGCGACGATGTGGCCGAATGGCGCGGCATCCATGTGGGCTATTCCCAAACCAAATGGGTGGGGGAACGGTTGGTGTTGGCGGCGGGAGCGGCCGGTCTTCCAGTCACGGTGTATCGTCCCCCCCTGATTGGCGGCCACTCCTGCACCGGTGCGTGGCATCAGGATGATCTGCTGCACCGGCTGTTGCGGGGTTGCCTGGCCCTTGGCATGGCACCTGATGTGCCCTGGGAGCTGGATATGGTGCCCGTCGACTACGTGGCTGATGCGGTGACGGCCTTGGCCTGGACTCCCCAGGCGGTGGGGATGAACTACCACCTGCAGCATCCCCAGCCGATGCTGCTAGCCGACCTGCTCAACCAATTGATCGCCCACGGGGCCCCGCTGGAACTGGTCTCCATGGAGCGCTGGCTGGAGGCAATCGGCGCCGATCCCGCCAACCCCCTTTTTGGGATCAGGGCCTTCTTTGTGAGGCGCTGGGGCGAGGAGCAACTCACTTACCCCGAGCTCAACCAGGCGGGGATACGGGCCCGGCCGAGTTGTACGGTCACCGCCGAGGCCTTGGCCGCCCTTGGGGTGCGCTGCCCCGGTTTCGAGGCCTTGATCGGCCCCTATGGCCGCAGCCTGCTCACCGGTGTTGCTCCGTGATTGGGCTTGGGATTTCCCAAGGGCTAGGCGGCGCATTGCTGGCCACCTTTTTGGTGCAGCTGGGGCTCACCCAGCGCTTTGCCGCCGTGGTTCGCCGCCGGCTTCAGCAGCGGCCAGTGCTGGCCACCCCGGCTCCGGCGGCCGAGGTGGTGCTGTGTTTGCGGGGCGTTGATTCGAGCTTGCCGGCGGCCTTAGCAGCCCTGGGAGGCCAGTGGTATCCAGGCCCCTGGCGCCTGCTGGTGGTGGTGGACTCGCTCGAGGACCCCAGCTGGCCCGTGGCCGAGCAGGTCTTGAGCCAGTTGGAGGCCTCAGGCCAAGCGAGTTGGCAGGGGGTTCGGCTGATTCCGCTGGCGGCCAGGCCCGAATCGGGATCGCTCAAAAGTGCCTCCCTGCGCCAGGCCTTTGGGGTGTTGCATCCCAGCACCGAGCTGGTGGCCCTGGTGGATGCCGATGCGGTGGTGGCTCCGGGGTGGCTGGCGGCGTTGGCGGCGGGTTGCGGCCAGGTCGGGGTGGGGGCTGTTTCGGGCAACCGCTGGTATGAACCAGCCCAGGGCGGTTTTCAAGGCAGTGGCCCGGGCATGGTGCGGGTGATTTGGAATGGGGGTGCCCTGGTGCTGATGACCCTGTTGGGTATTCCCTGGGGTGGTTCGTTGGCGGTACGGCGCGAGCTGATTGAGCCCAGTGGTTGGCGCCAGGTGCTGGCCACCAGCCTTTGCGAGGACACCGCCCTGCCGAAGCCCCTAGCAAAGGTGGGCTATTCCTACCAATTCCGGCCCGAGTTGATCGCCCTCGATCGGGATGATTCCATTCGCCTGAGGCCCCTCGTTCGCTGGATTGCCCGCCAGTTGGTAACGGCCCGGTTGCACCATCGGGCCTGGCCCCTGGTGGCTTTGCATGGCCTGGGCAGCTTGGCGCTACTGCTGGCCTGCTTGGTGGTGGTAGCAACCCTGGTGCTGCAGGGGCAGCCGCTTGCGGCAGGCGTGCTTGGGGCTTCCCTGGTGCTTTACGAATTGGGCTGTGTGGCTTTGCTGCTGTGGATCGGGCGGGTGGCCGCCTCGGGCCTGGAGCCCCTCGGGGGAGGGTTTGGTTCCAACGAAAGCCCCAAGGGATTGGCTCGTCGGGTGGCTAAGGGCTTTGAAGACGTCTGGCGCCTGCTGCGCTGGTTGCCGCTCGCCCAGCTGGTGTACGGCATGGCCACGGTGCGGGCGGCTTTGGCCTGGCGCGTTGAGTGGCGGGGTGTGATCTATCGGTTGCGGCACGGCGGGGTAGCCATGGTCAGCGGCCCTTCTCGATGAGTCGCTTGAGGATCGCCATCGATTGCAGCAGGTTGGCTTCGCTCAGCTCGAAATAGAGGGGGCGGACAAAATTGGGCGCCATCGGATCCACCTGGATCTTGTGGCGCAACAGCACTCCGCCAGCCACGGGAGTGATGGTCCAGCTGCCTTTGAGTTGGCGGATCTGCTCACTGTTGATCAGGCTGTAGCTGAGCTGGCGCGGCGCGCTTTCCTGCATGGCCAGGGTGGCGGTGACGCGCAATCCAAAGGTGTAGGGCGCTTGGTAGGTCTGGCGGAGCACCAGGCTTGTGCCATTGCGACTCAAGACCTGGGCTTCTTGGATGTCGGGCATCACGCCTGGCATGGCGCCGTAGTTGGTGAGTACCTGCCAGGCCCTTTGG
Organism: Cyanobacteriota bacterium; assembly: GCA_026389335.1. Lineage (GTDB taxonomy): Bacteria > Cyanobacteriota > Cyanobacteriia > PCC-6307 > Cyanobiaceae > Cyanobium. The sequence continues at coordinate 57,033 of JAPLIB010000068.1, forward strand.
GGAGAGGCCGCCACAAACACAGAGGCTGTGTAATTTCCCTGGCTTCCTTGCAGGCTTGGTTTGCTGGTCGTTGCGCTTTTTTGAGGTGGGCTCGTTAGCGGCGCAGCCTGGACGGGTAGAAATGGCGCCGACATCCATGCAGCTAAAATTAATGCCGTTGCAGCTACCGGCTGGATCAGGGCAGAGTGCAGCAATTGGCTTCGGTAAAGCAGCAAGAAGGTTACGAACCCCAGCGGCAGATCCCTCGCCGGATGGTTTTCCTGAGTGGCTTTGATCCACGGGGGGCCTCCTTTTACTACCGCCTGTTTGCCGAGCAATTGCGGCGCTATCAACAGCGGGGTGATCGAATCTTTGAGCTGGAACGGCGCCGCCTGGCCGATCGTCTCCTGAGCCGCTGGCAGGTGCTCGAAGCCGGCCAGCCCCAGCTGGATGTGTGTTTTCTGCGCTGGGATGACATCGCCCGTGAGCATTGGCCCCGCCAACCGCTGGTGCTGGTTAGGGATGGCCTGATTTTCTATGCCTGGTACCTGCTTGGTGGCGGCATCGCGCGCATTGGTCGGTTGTCGTGGCGGGTGGCTCTTTGTGGTTTCTATCCGGGGCTGTTTGCCTTGCTGGCTCTCGGCGGCGGCGTGGTGCTGGCCTCGGCACTGGTGCACGGCGTGGCTTTGGCCGGTTTCGGCTTGGGGACTGGTGGCTGGGCTTGGGCTGGGCTGGTGCTGGCCGTATGGCTAGGGGCCGCCTGGCGGTTGGCCGATCGGATCGGGGTGGTGTGGCTGTTTCGTTCGATTTGGTTTACCCATGGGCTGGCGCGGGCCCGCGAAACCACCCTGCGGCAGCGGGTGGAGGAGCTGGCAGAGAGGTTGTTGGAGCTGGAGGAGCAGGACCACGCCGAAGAGGTTTGGTTGGTTGGCCACAGCAGTGGCTCTTTTGTGATGGCGATGCTGGCGGCGGAGCTGCGGCGGCGTGGTGCATGGCCAGCGTTGGGTGGGCGCTTGCGGCTGCTGAGCCTGGGCCAAAACCTGGCCAATTTGGCGGTGCATCACCAGGCCACGGGCTTTCACGCCGATCTGGCCTTGCTGGCCGAGGAGCCGCGCGTGCCTTGGCTCGACATCACCTCCCACGACGACTACCTCTGTTTTGCAGGGGTGGATCCCTATGCAAGTTGTGGTGTGGCTTGTCCTGGGAGTGCCTTCCCCAAGTTGCGACTCATCCCCCTGGCCCAGCGCCAACATCTCACCACTTGGTGGGCATTGGCAAGCCATCAATTTGATCTGCATTTCGAATACCTGCGCACGGCTAAGCCTGGCCAATCGGGGGGCTTTGATTTGTATGAACACTTGCTGGATCGCGATCGCGGCGAGGCCCAAACTTGAGCTCTGGTGATCAGCCGGCTAGCCCTGAACTGGCGCCCTATACACCCAATTTTTTGCGCCGATTGCTGCGGGGCCTGGGCTCTTGGTTGAATCTGCTGAGCGTATGGGATTTTCGCATTCCCCTGGGCTCCGTGCAGTTTTTGGGCCTCAATTTTTTTCTCGTCAATGAGCCGGCACTTGTACGCCGTTTGATGGTGGATGAGGTGGAGGCCTTCCCCAAGCACCCCTACACCCTGTGGATGTTGGAGCCGTTGATTGGCAGGGGTGTCTTCTCGGTGAATGGCCAGGAATGGGCCAAGCAACGGGTCTTGGTGGATCAGGCCTTGCAGGTGGCCCAGTTGCGGCGGGTGTTTCCCCAGATGCAGGCAGCCTGCGGGGCTTCCATGGAGCGCCTTGGCGGGGCTGTCGGGCCGATGGGCCAGGAGGTGGCAGTGGAGATGGGTGAGGAGATGACCCTCTACACGGCCGATGTGATTGTGCGCACGATTCTCTCCAAGGCGCTGGAGCCTGGTGAGGCAGCCGAGATTTTTGTGGCGTTTGGTCGCTACCAGAAGCGGGCTGGGCGGGCCTTGATGCTGCGCTTTCTCCGCCTGCCGCAGGGAGCCCTGCAGCGCTCTTTAGCAGCCCATGCCGCACCGATACGGGCCTGGATTGCTGATGCGGTGGACGAACGGCTCCAGCAACCGTTCCCAGGCCAGCACAACGATCTTTTGGCGGCGTTGATCGCTGCCCGCGACCCCCAAACCGGAGCGCGCTTTGATCGCGATGCCCTGGTGGATCAGGTGTGTGTGTTGTTTCTGGCGGGCCATGAAACCTCCGCCAGTGCCTTGGCGATGGCCACCTACCTGTTGAGCCGTTTTCCGCTTGCCCAGCAACGGCTCCACCTGGAGGTGGAGGCCATCCAGCAAGGGAGGAGTGCCCGTGGTCAAGATCCGGCTGCACCCCTGTCGATCGATGATCTACGCCAGCTGCCCTATGGCTTGGCGCTGTTTAGCGAGACGTTGCGGCTCTATCCGCCCTTGAGTTTTTTCATTCGTGAGGCCCAGGGCACCACGGCGTTGGCGGAGAGTCGCTGCCCGATGCGTTCCCTGGTCACCATCTCCCCGTGGGTGATCCAGCGCCACGAACACCACTGGAGCGATCCCAATGGCTTTCGGCCCGAGCGTTTCCTTGCCGACACCGCCTGCCCGCAGGAGAAGCAGTGGGCCAAGGATGCGTTTCTGCCCTTTGGGCTCGGCCCGCGTAAATGCCCCGGCTCAGCATTTGCTTTTCAGGAGGCCTTGCTTTTGCTGGCTGAATTGGTGCGCCGCTATGAGCTGCTGCCCGAGCCTGGGCATCAACCGGATCTGGTGGCGCGGCTCACCCTGCGCTCCCGCAATGGGGTGCGGGTGCGGCTGAAGGGTCGGCCCTGATCAGCTCAAAAAGTTACGGTGACCTTGGTGCCGATGCGCACTTGGCTGTTGCCCAGCAGCTGGCCCATGTCGAGCAGGCCGGCCGCGTTGCTCACGTAGAGGTCCACGGTGGTTTTCTGGTTGGCTAGCCAGCGCAAATCCAGGCTGCCGTTGGTGCCATTGGTGCCGCCCAGCTCGGTGGCCACCGCATTGATTTCGGGGATGAGCTGGAAGCTTTTGCCCAGCTGGATGTTGGCGCTGATACCCACGCCCCAGGGGGTGCCAAGGCCGCTGTAGGCGAGCTTGGGGTTGAGGGTGAAGGCCAGCCAGGGGGTGGCCTCCCAGGTGTTCATGCTTTCAAAAAACAGATAGCCCTGGTAGCTGCTGGCTTGGTAGTTGCGACCCACGCTGATGCGGCCGCCCGTCCAAATCGGTAGGCCTTTGGTTGGACGCATCACCATCGCCTTGCCGCCGAAGCGGAGGTTGCGGTTGCCGCTGCCTTCATAGGTGCTGATGAAGTTGTTTTGGGGTGAGATGCCGTTGAACTGACCAGCCGCTACTTGGAATTGGAAGTCGTTGCTGACCGATACGCCGCCAAACCCAAACACGTTGCCGCGGGAATCGACATTCAGGCCGAATTGCTTGCTGCCGTTGGCGGGAGTGAGGGCCGTATTCACACTCAGCCCGCCTAGGGCGAGGCTGGCCTGGCGGGCGGTGTAGTTGGGGCTTTTGGAATCGGGAGCCCCAGGGGTCCAGGTGAAGCGGCCACTGAGCATCGGCTGCCACGGTGAGCTGGGCAAGGCCAGGATTGCGGTGCTGGGGCTGAGGCCAAAGCCGTTGGTGATGCTGGCCTCTAATCCAATGCGGGGGTTCACAGCCAGATTGGTGCCCAAGCTGAGGATTGGCGTACGCGAGTACACCAAATTGCTGTCGAAGCTGTTGTTGCCTGGCCCCAGGGGCACCATGGCCGAGCCAAACAGCTGCACCTGAGCATTGGGCCGGTAGTTGGCGCCCACGCCCAGGCTGATGTTGGTGCCGAAAAACTCCCCCGCCCCGCCTTGATTGGAGCCTTGGCTGGATGGCAACCAGCTCACCGCCGGTACAAAAGAGAGCTGCAGCTGCTTGGTGGCTTGCCAGGAGAGGGGCAAGGCCAGGGAGCCCACGATGTTGCGGGTCCATACCTTTTGGCCTGAGTCATTGAAGATATTGGCGTTGCCGAGCTCGCCACCGGTGCAGCTTTTCCCTTGGCCGCCGCAGCCACTGCCCACGCTGAAGAGTTCGAGGGCCCCTTCTGCAGCCCATTGCCAGGCTTTGCCGCCGGCGAGGCGGCCCTTGAGGGCACCGCCGTAGATGGTCCAGAGGTTGCCGGGATTGTTGGGTTTGCTGGCAGGGGCGTTGTAGAGGGGGTCGTCGGCGTAGGTGTAGTAGGCCGAAATCTGAAGGGTTTCGTTGAGGGAAAAGTCGCCGCGGAGCAGGTAGTTCTGATTGCCCGAGCCGCCCGCTGAGCCGCCACCAAAGGGGCTCACCTGCTGGAAGATGATTTGGTCGTTGCCGGTTTCGAGCCCGTTGGCGGTGGGCAGCTGGCCTAGGCGGATCAAGGTGGTGTAGCTCCCTGCTGGGGGCCCGAGGCCGTTGATCAGGGCCTCGGCCTCGGCCTGGCTGGTGGGCGGCTGACGCTTCGGTGTCTGGCCGCTGGGTGGTGGTAAGGATTGTTTTTCGCCGGGAGCCACGGGTTGCCAGAGCACTGGGGCCGCCCCTGAGCCGTGCGCCGGTGGTAGCAGGGGGGTCCATTGGGGCTGGCTGGGCTTGGCTGCGTCAGAGCTACCAGGGGAAAGCGGTTGCCAGCTGGGCTGGGCTGGGTTGCCCGCTTTGGTTTGGCCTTGGGGCAGCACCTGCCAATTGGGCTGGGCGTAGGCGGCGCCTGAGCAAACTGCAGCAAGTAGAACGGCTGCTCCCAGCCAGGGCTTGCTAGGCATCGCTGGCAGGCTTGGTGGTGGGCTGCAGCAACAGCCAACCGGCCACGGGGGTGCCTTGCAATTGCAGCTGCTGCACCAGGGCGGCGAGCTCAGCTCGGGTGGCGGCGCCAGGAGCGGTCAGCAAGATCTGGATGCTGCAGTGGCGGGTGGCGAGCAGATCGCTGCTGCAAAGCACCTCGGCGTTGTGGTTGTCTTCCTGCAGGGCGGATTGCAGGCTGGTGGCGATGGATCGGGCTGCTGCGGTGCCCATGCAGATAGGAATCAGGGCCACGCTGTGGGGTGCTTCCAGGGCGCCTTGGGCGAGCAGCTGCAGGGTCTGATGGTTGCGTTGGCTCACTCCCTCTTGCAATTGGGCCAGCAGGGGATAGGGAAGGCTGGCCTTGAGTTCGTCGATGGCAAACACCTGGCCGCTCTTGCGATCCACCACCAGGGCGGCGCCGCTGCCGAGCACCAGGCCCGCGAGAAGACCGAGGGCAAGATTTCGACCCTTGCGGGGGGAAACGGGGCGATCCAGCATGGTGGGGGTGGAGATCAGCTCCCAGGGATCGGTTTGTTTAGCCTGCTCAAGGGAGGCGAGCTGCAGCTGGTTTTCCAGATCGGTGAGGGTTTTTTCATCCCGCAGGGCCTGGCGCACCAGCTGGCGGTGGGCCAGAACCACGTCCTTGGGGCGCGTCGTGGCCTGCAGGCTGGCTTGGGCGGTGGCGAGCTGGCCCTCGAGGAGGCCAATGGTTTGGCGATTCAGGGTGAGGATCAGGCTGGTCCGCTGGCGTTTGAGGGCGCGGATGATTTCGTCGTTGTCCCGCAGGCGGCTGCGCTTTTCGGCGATCTCGGCTTCTAGGGTTTGGTACGACTTGAAGAGGTCTTCGTTGGCCGTGAGTTGGGGAGCTTGATAAAGCACGTTGCTGCTGGCACCCCGGGCGTTGGCAAGCTGTTGGCGCAGGTTGATCACTTCTCTTTGGGCGGCTTGGCGGGCCCCTTCCACTGATCCCCCAGAACCGCCGCCAGATCCAGCATCCCCTGCGGCCATGGGGATGCCGTCTTGGATGCCGAGGCCATTGGTAAGGGCAAACCCCTGGGCCCGGCGCATGGAGGCATCGGCCTTGGGTTCCAGGTCGTTGATGCGGCCCTTGAGATAGGCCACGGCATTGGCGATATCGCGGCGCCGGTCGCGGCCGGAATACGCCTGATAGGTCTTGGAGATCCGATCGATCACCGGCAGGATCAGGGGTTTGTCGCTATCGCGGTAACTGATGTTGAGCACGGATGTGCCTTTTTCGAGCTGGATTTCGAGGTTGGATTTGAGCCAATCCTCGTAGCGGATCTTGTCGATGTTTTCGCCAGCTTGGCGCTTGCTGTTGCGCACGAAATCAAACACCGGCTTGAGCACAGACGGGCTCTGCAGGATTTGCACCTCGGTTTCGAGGCTGCCTTTGCCGCCGCCGCCACCAACACCCGCCAGCCCGGGATTGGCCGCTGTCAGTTGGGCCAGCCTGCCGCCACCGCCCCCGTTGCTGGCGAGCACAATTTGAAACTCACCTTCCCAAACCGGTTTTTGCAGCAGGGTGGCGACCAGGGTGAGCAGCAGGGTGCCGCCGGTCACCTTGGCAATCAGCCTGGAGTGGCGCTTGAGGGCAGCACCAAGCTGGGCCAGATTGATTTCGTCGCTGTTTTCGAGTGAATTGGGGCGCGCCGCTGTGATGGGGGGGGTAGTCATTATTTGAAAATGCTGTATAGCCCGTAGATGCCAACAAAAGGGGCAGAGAGTTCGTTGAAGACCGTGAGGCCTGCAGAGAGGGCTGATTCCTGCACGTTGATGATGTCGCCTGCCACGAGGATTGGATTTTTTGGCGATTCAGCTGGTGCACCGGGGCTGTAACTAAACACCCGTCGATCCAGTTCGCCGGTACCCGTAAAGCGCACGAACTCCACCTTGCCGGACAACAGTTTTTTCCCACCGGCGGCAACTACCGCTTGGTTGAGGCTGGCTCCTTGGGGCACGGTGATGGGCCCGGGGGATTTGATCTGCCCGCTCACAAAGACGGTGAGGAATTGGGGGTTGAGGTTGGTTTGGGCGGCCTTGAGGATCTGCTCGCGCACCACCAGGTTGCTTTTGGGTATGAAGACCACGTCGCCATCAAAGAGGCGGATGTTCTGGGATTCATCGCCTTGGGTGATCAGGCTGAGGAAATTTAGTTGGGTGCGAATCTTGCCGCCACCCGTGCCGATTGGTTGCCTGCGGGTGACTTCAACTGCCGAGAGGTTGGAGGTGGGGGTGATGCCTTCTGCGGTGCGGATGGCATCGAAGAGGGTGGGGAAAAAGGTGGAGCTGGCTCCGCCACCACTCGTGTTGCTCGAGCGAGGTTTGTAGCGATAGCTCTTCGTGCCATTATCCTTGGTGGTTTCCTGGAAGTCATCGCCTGTATCGGCGGTGGTTGAAGAAATGACTGGGCCTTGAATTCCAGACAGCGTGTAATAGCCCGGTCGCTTCACCTCGCCGCCCACGTAAATGCGCACGGGCCGGTAATCTACCGGGCGTATGTAGAGCTCGGGGCTCTTCACATAGGCCCGGAACTGCTGGGTGAGAAAGGAGCGCAGCTCCTCCACCGTGAGCCCTTCCACATAGAGGGCCCTGAGGCGCGGCAGATACAGGGTGCCGTCGGGGCCGATCGAAAAGGTGCCCGAGAGCTCGGGGATGTCGAGGAGCTCGATCTGGAGCGAATCGCCGGGGCCGAGGATGTAGCTGTCGTAGATGACGCGGGCCCGTTGGGGGCTAGCGGTGCTGGGCGCTTGAGCGGCTGGTTTGCCTTGACCGATGGGGATGGCCTGGGGCGCCGGTGCGGCAGCGACTGCCAATAGGGGGGCGCTGGGGAGCACGCCCAGGCAGAGCCCAGAGACGGCAAGAAGGGGAGCAACAGGCCGCAAACTTGCCAAAAAAACTAAGCAAATTTTATATTTTCGTGGGGCAGCTCCTGGGTGCGGCTTGGCAGTTCAGCTACTGGATGCCCGCCTGGTACGGACACCCCGGCCCGAGCCAGCTAGCCCCCGGCCTGTGCCGATGGCTAGTCCCAGCTCGAGCCTTTCCACCCTCCAGAGGCCCCAGCAGGGGGTGCAACATCGCGTTGAGGCCGACCTGGTTGCGCGGGTGCAGGGCGCCATTGCCGCCGGTGCATCGGGTGGTGATGCATTGGGTGGGAGTGGCTATGAGGTGTGGCTGTTTGGCTCCAGGGCCCGTGGCGACTGGAACGGCCGCTCCGATAGCGATTTGCTGGTGGTGGCCGATTCCCAGGAGGTCGCCGAGGGGTTGGCTGATTCCTTGCTCGATGCGAGCTGCGGGGCGGATGTGATTGGCCTAAACCATGTAAGGGGGGCATGGCCACTAGTGAGTCACCCCATTGGCGGAGCATTCATCAGCAAGCCCGCCTGCTGTCGAAAAGCCCTTCATAGGCACCCTGCTGGAGCTCGGCCAGGAGCCTCCCCACACCCATGTGCTCAACGACTTGGTTGGGGAACTGGCGGACCAGGGTGTGGAGGTGGCCGTGATCGCGGCCTTCCCCCTGAAGGCCCTCACCCGCATGACGATCAGCAGCCGCTACCCGATCGATGCCACGCCGGCCTCGGAGTTGTTCGATTGAGCCGATGCCACCCAGGCGATCACAACGGCTGAGGCCGTGATCGCCTTCCTGGAGCAGTTGGATCGGCCTGGTGCTTGATCAGGATGGCGCAAAGTCTCTATCAATTGGTGTTAGTCCATATGCGGACTAACATGGAGTGATCTCGCGATCCCAGGCCGTGCGATCCGTCAATGTCCACCAGGCCAAGACCCAGTTTTCCCGGTTAATTGATGCGGCCCACGCCGGTGAAACCATTGTGGTGGCCAAGGACGGCAAGCCCTGGGCCCGGCTCGTTCCCCTCGAGCAATGCAAGCCCAGTCGCCAGTCAGGCCTCCTCAAGGGCAAGTTGATGCTCCCCGAGCCAGAAGATCTGATGGCCCCCCTGCCGCTTGAGGAGCTCGACGCTATCGAGCAGGGGTCTGCTCTGTTCTGATGGCCTTTCTGCTCGACACCCACGCCCTGCTCTGGTGGTTGGCCGAGCCGGAGCGCCTTTCTTCAGTCGTGCACGCGACGCTGGCTGATCCGGCCCAGCCCGTGTTCATCAGTGCTGCCTCGGCTTGGGAAATTGCAACCAAGCATCGCCTTGGTCGCTTGCCCACGGCTGAAGTGCTGTTGCAAGAGGGTTGGCCGCTGATGGAGAGCCAGGGTTTTCAGTCGTTGCCGGTGAGCTGGATTCATGGCTTGCGTGCCGGCAGCTACCCCATGCCGCACCGCGATCCCTTCGACCGCTTGCTCGCTGCTCAAGCCGAGCTCGAGCAACTCATCTTGATCACCCTTGATCCCGCATTGGCCCCCTTCCCCTGCCAAACCCTGTGGTGAGATCAATGGCGATGGGATCAGCAGGACTGGCTTACACGCGTAAGACATCCGCAGAGCGTCAGCCAAGGATGGGTTGCTCACGTTGTCGTCGAAGGGCCAGCTGCCTGCGGTCCATGGTGATCCATTTGACAGTAAGTTGATGGCCCAGGCCCGGGAGGAGGGGCTCCTGGCTGTCACGTTTGATGCCCGCTGGCATATCTACGACGTGTCCATGCATCGGGCTTGAGAGCTGACCCTGCTACCGGCGTGGTCTCCCAGCCAACCCTCACTCAAACATACGCTTTTGATCGCGGAGGCGGCGGGCTTCCCGGCGGGTGAATTCGCCCACGGTAGGGTTGGGCATCGTGGGATCCACGTGGGCCACCTGGCTCCAGAGATCGCGGGACGCAAGGCGCAGGCTGATGGCGCTATCAGGAGCTTTGGTGAGGTGATACCAGCGCTTTTGGCCGCAACTGGCGCAGTAGAGCTCCTCTAGCCACTCGTTGGAGAGCACCAACACCTGGAAGGCGTTGATCACCAACTTGGCCTTGCTGGCGGGCATGCCCCGGGCCACGAGCTCCTCAGGGGTGAGAAGGTGCAGGAAGTACTTACGGCCGTTGCCCAACAGGGGCTGTTCTGGGTGCTTTGGGCAGGCCAGCTGTCGACCGATAGACGCACGCCTGCGCCTCCCTGGCTTGGCAGTCTCCTGGAGAAGTCCCTCGGATTTGGAGGAAGTGGGCACGCACTTTTTCTACAGATATTCAATTTTGCCAGGGCGGAAGGCTTTTGCGGTGCGATGGAAGCGTCCAGTCGTCATGCAGAAACTGCAAAGTGCCGCACCTTGTCCCCCGGATGCGCATAGCTGTATGCCCAGCCTCCTGCCATTATGCGATTCTGTTGGGGTCTGATCGAGATGGTCGAGCCCAGCTCCTGTCCGGCGGCCAAGATTTCCGGCTAGTTGTGCCCGTGCTCTTGTGCAGCGGTTTTTGACGACTCGAAGAGCTATGAATAGCTGTCTTTGCCTTTCCTTGGCTGCTGAGTAGCAAATCTCCATCGGCAATCTTTGTTGTATTTGCTGTTACTGTGCAACTTCGTCTTCCCTGGCTGATCTCAAGGCGTAGGCTTTTTATCGCGATCTTGATCGATTGCCTGTTGTTTGGGCTGAGCTACGGGGTGGTATTCCAGGCGCGTTTTGGCGTTTGGCCCGAGTTCTATCTCCCTCTTACTTGGTTGTTGGAGGTCTGGCTAGTTGCCAGCTATGTGCTGGGGAGGTATTACGACGCGAAGGATGCCAGTAAAGCCTTTTTCTTTAGGCAATGCTTGGGTACCCTATGGACAACGTTGCTTAGCGCTGCTGGGTATCTTTCCTACCACTGGCTGAGCGCAACTGCACAGGATGCCGCTGTCTATCGCAGCTTTTTATTGCCTTTCCTGCTCAGTTTTGGTCTGCTGAGCTTGCTCAGCCAGTTCGCCTTGAATGAGGTCTTGCGCAATCACTTGTCGGAGTCTCAAAAGTGGTTGGTTCTCGGTACAGCTGAACAGGCTGCTCGCCTCTCAAGTCTTTTGAAGTGGTCTCGTTTGCATGCAACCCTCGAACATTGCCCAATAGGAGATTTTGCCAAACTGGCTGATTGCCAAGGTGGATGCAGTTTCGTGGTGCCTAGCATGGAGAATTTGCCTGCTCCAGTGCAGCCCCAGTTGATCCAGCTCCAAAGCAATGGCTTTGAAATTCTTAGTGTCTTTGGATGGTCTGAAAAGACCTTGCAGCGGTTCCCACCCGAGCTGTTGACGTTTTCCGATCTGCTGCGTGGTGAGTTTTCGATTTCGAAGTATTCCTTCCAGCTTCGGCTTAAGCGTTTGGGGGATGTGGGTGTCAGCTTGATCCTTTTGGTTTTGAGCAGTCCGTTATTGCTAGTAGCTGCTCTGTTGATCCGGCTTGAGGATGGGGGGCCGATCTTCTACTCCCAGCAACGCAGCGGGCTTAACGGGCAGCCCTTTCGGGTTTGGAAACTGAGAACTATGGGTGTTGATGCGGAGCGGGCAGGAGCCCAATGGGTTAGGGCTAGGGATTCCCGCATCACTACGATTGGCCAGTTTTTGCGGCTGACTCGCATTGATGAGCTGCCCCAGCTGTGGAGTGTGGTGATGGGGGAGATGAGCCTGATTGGGCCCCGGCCGGAGAGGCCTGAATTTGAGCACATGCTCGAGGACCAAATCCCCCACTACCGGATCAGGCATGCGATCCGCCCAGGGCTGAGCGGCTGGGCCCAGGTGAACTATCCCTATGGGGCGTCGATTGAAGATTCGGCCAACAAGCTCAGCTATGACCTCTATTACCTCAGAAATTTTTCCTTCTGGCTCGATGTCTTGATCCTGTTTAAAACGATGCGGCTTGTGTTTAATGCCAGGGGAGCTGTTCCGGAGAGTTTCTGAGGCGATTCCTTGCATCATGATTTTGCCCGTATGTGGTTTACCATCAGCCCTCACTTTGCTTTAAACCCAGCAAGCCATGTCGCTCCATAATGATCATGTTTTGATTGCCTGCGAGGTTGCCTATTCATGAAAGCCGTAATTCTGGCGGGGGGCCTCGGCACCCGTATCAGCGAAGAAACCAGCCTCAAGCCTAAGCCGATGGTGGAAATCGGTGGCAGGCCAATCCTCTGGCACATTCTTAAGATCTTCAGTGCCCATGGCATTAACGAGTTTGTGATCTGCTGTGGCTACAAAGGGTATGTAATTAAGGAATACTTTGCCAACTATTTCTTACACATGAGCGATGTGACTTTTCACATGAAGCTCAACTCCATGGAAGTTCACCATAAGAAAGCCGAGCCCTGGGAGATTACTTTGGTCGATACGGGGGATGCAACCATGACAGGGGGCCGTCTGCTGCGCGTCCGCGATTACTCACAGCCGTGCAGCCCCCCGGTCGCTTTGGCGCGCTGCAGTTTGGCGAGAATGCGGCGGTTTCAGGATTCCAGGAAAAGCCCCAGGGGGATGGCAGCTGGATCAATGGGGGGTTCTTCGTGCTGGAGCCCGAGGTGATCGATCGTATCGAGGGCGATGCCACCACCTGGGAGCAGGAACCCCTGCGCAGCCTGGCGGCTGACGGGCAGCTCACGGCCTATCACCACAAAGGCTTTTGGCAGCCGATGGATACCTTGCGCGATCGCGTACACCTGGAAGAGCTTTGGACCCAGGGGCAGGCCCCTTGGAAAGTGTGGTGATGCTCGATGCTTCTTTTTGGGCAGGTCGGCGGGTGCTGCTCACCGGTCACACGGGTTTCAAGGGAAGTTGGCTGCTGTTGTGGCTGCAGGAGCTGGGGGTCCAGGTTTGGACCTACGCCCTAGAGCCTGAACCGGAGCCGAATTTATTTCGCCAGCTGGCCCAGGCCCGGCCCGCCGGCGAGGGCTGGCAGCATCAGATCGGCGATTTGGCCGATCTCGAGGCCCTCAAGGCTTTGGTGCTCAGGGCCCAACCGGAGGTGGTGCTGCAC
>JAPLIB010000169.1 GCA_026389335.1 Cyanobacteriota bacterium
CAGCATGCAGCCGGGCGTGGGAATCCACGAGGGATTGGTTTGGTGTAGGAACCCCAAGCTCTCACGGCTCCCTGCCCACCCAATGGACTGAGACCCGTTCTGTTGCAAGGGGTCTCGGACTTGTGTCGGTCAGCCAGGGGCGCTCCTCGGAGACCACCCCTTACGACCCACGCAGCCCTTATTCGGCCAGCAAGGCGGCGAGTGATCACCTGGTGAGCGCCTGGCACCACACCTATGGCCTGCCGGTGGTGCTCACCAACTGCAGCAACAACTACGGCCCCTGGCAGTTCCCCGAGAAGCTGATTCCGGTGGTGATCCTCAAGGCCGCTGCCGGCGAGCCGATCCCGCTCTATGGCGATGGGGCCAACGTGCGCGACTGGCTCTATGTTGAAGATCACGTGGATGCGCTGCTGCTGGCGGCAACCCAAGGCATCCCCGGACGGGCTTACTGCGTTGGGGGCCATGGGGAGCGCACCAACAAAGAGGTGGTGGAAGTGATCTGCAGTGCGCTCGATGACCTGCTGCCCGCTGGCGCCCCCCACAGCCGTCTGATTACGCCGGTGACGGATCGCCCTGGCCACGACCGGCGTTACGCGATTGATCCAACCCGGATCAGCAGCGAGCTGGGCTGGCAGCCGCGCCACAGCTTTGAGCAGGGTCTGGCAGCAACGGTGCGCTGGTATCTGGGGCAGCAGGAGTGGTGCCGGCGGGTACGGGAGCAGGGCGGCTACAGCGGCGGTCGGCTGGGTGTGCTGGCGGGTGCGCGATGAGCCGCTACCGCGTTGTTGGCGCAGAAGCTGAGTGTGAACCGGGCTCAAACGGATTGGTGCTGCGCAACCTGCTGGGCATCACCGATCCAGGGGAGATGGCAAATGTTGAGCAGGTACTTTTGCGGGAGCTCTACAACGAAGTGCTCAGCGATTCAACCTGCCAGGGTCGACTGACAACGGCCATGCTGGTTTCATGGCATCGCCGCTGGCTTGGGAATGTTTACAGCTGGGCCGGAGCCCATCGAGCTGTGAATGTGAGCAAAGACGGCTTCGCATTTGCAACGGCAGCCTTCATTATAGATCTACTGAAGGATTTCCAATCCCAACAACTGAATGTGATGACACCCTGCAGGCCCAGAAGTGTCGAAGAGCTACTCAATGCTTTGAGCACCGTCCATGTCGAACTCATCTTGATCCATCCCTTTCGCGAAGGCAATGGACGCATCGCTCGGCTGCTGTGCGATGTGATGGCTGTTCAGGCCGAGGTTGGCCCTCTCGATTATTCGACTTGGGATCAGAGCCCTGAGGATTACTTCGCAGCGATTCGTGCAGGTGCTCGTCTTGATCTGGCCCCAATTAAGGAGGTCTTCAGGCAAGCGTTACCGGCCGGCGATTGACCAGAAGCCGTTGAGAAGACCTCAGCCTTGCCTCGATTTCACTGACCGGCTCACGGGTTTCGATGGCCGTGGAGCTTGCGACAGCACGAATGATGCGCTGCTCTAGTGGCTGCCGGCGTGCCCGAACACGGATGCTCACAAGCTCTCGATCAGCTGCTGCCATGGATCAACTCCAGTCTTGTCATTCTGGCATTGGTTGAGCTGACACACCAGCCAGCCAGCGCACCCTCAACCCCCCGCCCCCTCCAGCGCCTGCAGGTATAGCTCCGGGGGCGAGAGGCTGGCGATCAGGTCACCGCGATCGTCCAGCTCGCTGAGGCTGGGGTAGCGGCCGATCAGGCGATCGGGCAAGTGATCGCCCACCAGCAGGGCCACCGAGGCGCTGCCGTGGTCGGTGCCACCGGAGCCGTTTTCGCGGAGGCGGCGGCCGAGTTCACTCACCGCCAGGAGGGTGACGGCCGGGCGGTTGGGCAGGCGCTCCAGGCCTGCAGCCAAGGCGGCGAGGGCGGCGGAGAGTTCGCTAAGCACGCGGCCGTGGCCAGCGGCCTGATCGGCGTGGGTGTCGTAGCCGCCCTGGGCAAGTTGGAGCACGGGCGGGCAGGCGCCGCTGCCGATCAACCGCAGGGCAAGGGCCACCTGCTGACCCAGGCCTTTGGGCGGGATCTCCAGGCCAGGGGGCAAGGGGACAAGCTGCTGGCGCAGGAGCTGCAGCTGCTGGGCGCCGGCCTGCTCCAGGGCCAGCATCCGCCGCAGCAGAGCATGGCTGCCGGCCTGGGCGGGATCAACACCGGCAAGCGCACGACCGTTCAGCTCCGCGGGGGAGAGCTGCAGGGCCAGGGCAGCGCCGCCCTCCATGGCCGGGCAGCCGGCGGGGCCGAGGGCCAGCAGCGGGCCGGGATGGTGCTGGCGATCGAGGGCGGCCACCAACCAGCGCCACGGCCAGGCGGCGGCTCTGCCAGAGAGGCAGCAGCGGCGCCAGAGCGGGATGGAGCGCCAGGCCAGCGGCCAGAGGCAACGCCTCGGCCTCCGGCAGCGCCAGGCGGGGCCTGGCCTGCCGGTAGAGGGGATCGCGCAGCGGTGCGACGGTGTTGAGGCCGTCGTTGCCGCCGCGCAGCTCCAGCAGCACCAGTACGGAGCGGCGCGGTGCTGGTGGAGGCGGCAGCAGCGGCGCTGGCAGCTGAAATGGCGAACCGCCAGCATTGACGCGGCCTGCAGCCAGGGCGGAACCGGCGGAGCCGGCGAGCAGCAGCGAGAGCAGGGAGCGGCGCTTCATCTGATGGTCATGCCAGTTGCCACACAGGGTCGGCAAACAGGGCCGAGAGGGTGGCGCGGCTGGGCGCCGCCGGTAGGGCAAGGCCCAGGGGTGGAATCGGGGTGAGGTTGGCCGGCAGCTCGGCGGGCAGCTGGGCACTGGCCCACACCTCCTCATCGGCGAGCAGGGCTTGCAGGGTGCGGCGGCGGGCCTGGAGCCAGCGCAGGTTGAGCCATTGGGAGATGTGGGGCCAGCCCTGCACCGACGGCGGCTCAAACGGCACCTGACCCATGGCGCTCAGGCCGCGCAGGCTGATGGCCAGGGCATTGGGGTGGCGACTGCCGAGCAGGCGCAGGCTGCGGGCCACCACCTCCAGGGGATCGGCGAGCCGCAGACCCTGCTGGCGGCAGGCGATCGCCTCCGGGCTGGCCTCGATCGCCTGCATGAGCCAGGGGATGGAGAGCTGCTGCTGGCGCCAGCCATTGGCGAGGGCCGCCAGCCGCTGGGGCGGGGGCGGTGTGCCCACCCGCTGTAGCCAGAGGCGGTTTGTGATGTGGCGTGCGGTGGCGGGCTGCTCGGCCAGCCAGGCGGCCAGGCTGGCTCCATCGAAGGCGGCGGTGCGGCCGAGGATAGTTTTGGGGCCTGGATCATGGCGGCGCGGATCGAGCACGAGCTGGTGCTCGGCCGTGAGGCGATAGCCGCTGAGGGCGCGGGCAGCTTCCCGCACATCTCGTTCGCTGTAGTGGCCCTCGCCAAGGGAAAAGAGCTCAAGCAGCTCACGGGCCAGGTTTTCGTTGGGGTTGCGGCGGTGATTGGCCGGGCCGTTGAGCGAGAGCTGCAGCGCCGGATCGAGCACCATCGCGGTGAGCAGGCTGGTGAAGCTGCCGCCGAGGTGCTGACGCATGGTGGCGATCTGCTGCTCGAGCAGCACAACATCGGGCAGCTGCTGCCAGCTCACCGGAAAGAGACCGAGCCAGAGCTGGATCTCGGCGGCCTGTTCGGGCTGGGGCCCCCAGGCGAGCCGGCTGAGCCACTGGCGCTGCAGGGCCTCTGCCTGCCGGCGCCGGCAGGCCCCGCGGCTGCGGGCGGGAGACTGGTGCAGAGGGAGCGCACGACTCGCCCGCCAGGGAGATGACAGCAGTCTGGGGCGTTTGGACCCAGGCGACAGATCTGCACACCATCCCGCCCCCATTCAGCGAGCAAGGCGGCCAGCGATCACCAGCTGCAACAACAACTACGGCCCCTGGCAATTCCCCGAGAAGGCGATCCCGCTCTACGGCGATGGCCAGAACGTGCGCGACTGGCTCTATGTGGAAGATCACGTGGATGCGCTGCTGCTGGCGGCAACCCAGGGGCAGCTGGGCCGCAGCTACTGCGTGGGAGGCCATGGGGAGCGCACGAACAAAGAGGTGGTGGAGGCGATCTGCAGCGAGCTCGATGACCTGCTGCCCGCTGGTGCCTCCCACAGCCGCCTGGTTACGCCGGTGACGGATCGCCCTGGCCACGACCGGCGCTATGCGATTGATCCCACCCGCATCAGCACGGAGTTGGGCTGGCAGCCGCGCCACAACGTTGAGGAGGGCCTGGCGGCCACGGTCGAGTGGTAACTCGCCAATTTGGATTGGTGCCGCCAGGTGCGCGAGCAGGGCTGCTACAGCGGGGACCGGCAGGGGGTGCTGGCAGCAACAACCTGAACCGATCCGAGGCCGCACGCACGCCGAACAAGAACTAGGGTTCAGTGTGAAGTTGATTTTGGAGATGCGCTCGTGGCTGCCCGCCTCACCACTGCGGCTGGAGCGGCGTTGATCGGCGCCGATGCCAAGGAGCTGCACCAGGAGTTCCGGCGGGTGCTGGCAGCAGTAGCCCTGAAGCCCTTGCGCGGGGAAGAGGCGATAGGGTTTCGCGAGCTTTTGTATTTCCGGGTGGTGGGCTGCCTGGTTGAACAGGGCGTACGGCTGACACCCGAACAAAAGCGTGAGATTTTCTCGGTGTTTGGCCGCAGCTGCAGGCCACAGCAGGGCAGCTGGTTGCGCCGGGAAGGCCAGCTGGTGATGTGCGGCGCCGTGCCGTTGAGCATGGATCTCTCCACGGTGAGCCGGGAACTGCGTTACCGGTACCGGTTGCTCCAGCGACCCCAAGGTGTGGTCGAGCGCAACCCCGCGATCTGCTCGGGGCAGCCCGTGTTCAGCGGCACGCGGATTCCCGTGGCTGTGGTGGTGGAGCAGTTGCGTGCTGGCGTTTCCCGGACAGAGCTCGAAGACGACTTTCCCCAGCTCAGCCACACCGCGCTGGACTACGCGGAAATTCAGGCCCGCATACCCAAGCCACCTGGCCGCCCGCGCAGGGCACTGCTCCTCCAGCGCGGCTGAGCACCAGCTCCTTGAAACTGTTGATCGATGAAAACCTGAGCCCACGCCTGGCGCGTTGGGCCTGTGAATCTGGCGTACCGGCTGAAACTGTGGTCCACGTGGGGCTTTCTGGCGCAACGGATGCGGCCGTGTTTGCGACTGCCTTCTCTCAAGACCAGGTGGTGGTGACGGTCAATGTGGGTGACTTCATCACCCTGGCCGCGGGGGTGGATCTGCATCCCGGAGTGATTGCGCTGAGGGAGGCTGAACTCAGCGCAGCGCTGCAATGGGATCGCCTGAAAACAGCCCTGGCGTTTGCCGAACAAGCTTGCAACGGTGATCTGATCAATCGCGTTCTGGAGGTGAAGGAGGGAGGGGAGTGCTTGTTGCATGCCATCCCGCCTTAAGACTGCAATTGCTTGAGGTCTCCAATGCAGGTTGAGCCGCTGAGCATGTGCGCTGCCCGGTGGGTGTGATTTTTGATGTAGCGGTCGACCTGCGCCGCAGTTCCGCCACTTTTGGGGAGTGGGTGGGAGCGGAGCTCAGCGCTGACAATCAGCAGCAGCTATGGGTGCCGGTGGGTTTTGCCCACGGCTTCCTCACCCTCAGCGAGAGCGCTGAGGTGCTCTACAAGGCCAGCGGCTTCTGGTGCAAGTCTTGCGAGCGCTCCCTGCGCTGGAACGATCCGGATCTCGCCATCGCCTGGCCGCTGGAGGCGCTGGGCATCAGTGAGCCGCTGCTGGCCGAAAAGGACGCCGCCGCACCCACGCTGGCCGAGGCGGTGGCGGCCGGAGAGGTGTTCGGGTGAACCGGCTAACCCGATTCGATTCAGACGAAGGCGTCACCCGTTGCGCATCGCGCTACGCTGTGATGGCTGCGGATCGGCTGGGTGATTCATGGCTTCCGCCACAAGGGGCTGCGATTGTTCTTCGAGACAGGCAGCACGGCGGGGATTCTGCCAGCCCTTGCTCGCAAGCTCCGGCTGCAGCTGGCGGCCTTGCACTCCGCTGCCCAAATCGAGGATCTCGATTTGCCGGGCTATCGCCTGCATCCGCTCAAGGGGGCGGACAAGGGGCGGTGGTCGATCTGGGTGAACGGCAACTGGCGGCTCACGTTTGCGTTCCGCGATGGCCACGTGTTCGATCTCGACTTCGAGGACTACCACTGATGCAGATGCACAATCCGCCCCACCCTGGGGAATTCATCGAAGGGGTGTATCTCGAGCCCTGTGAGCTCTCCATCCGGCAGGTCGCCGAGCGATTGGGGGTCTCGGCATCCACCTTTCAGAGACTGGTGGCAGGCAAAAGCCGTGTGTCGCCGGATATGGCGCTGCGCTTGTCGCGGGTACTGGGGCGCAGTGCTGAAAGCTGGCTTGCCATGCAGGACAGCCACGATCTCTGGCAAGCCCGTCAGCGACTCGATCTCTCAGAGCTGACCCCGATGGAGCTCACGCCGGCATGACAATCCTGCTCACCGGCGCCGCCGGCCAACTGGGCCATGCCCTGCGCCAACAGGTGCCGGCGGGAGTGGAGCTGATCGCCACCAGCCGCAGCGGTGATCCCGCCACTGACCTGCTGCCCCTCGATCTCGCCGATGCCGCCGCCTGCCGGGCCGCGGTGCTTGAGCACCGGTCCGACTGGGTGCTCAATGGCGGCGCCTACACCGCTGTGGACAAAGCCGAAAGCGAGCCCGAGCAAGCCCTGGGCGTGAACGGCGGCGCGCCGCGGGCCTTTGCAGAGGCCCTGGCAGACACGGGCGGCCGGTTGCTGCAGGTGAGCACCGACTTTGTGTTCAACGGTCAGCAGGGCAGCCTCTACCGCCCCGAGTGCCCTCGGCCTGGCTCCAACCCCTTGGCGCCAAGCCCTGCGCCAGTTGCTGGAGGCCGTGGTATGACCTCAACCGCGGTCAAGCTCAGCCAGTTCAGGGCTGTTGAGCAGGCTCAGAAGTCGCTGGAGTTTGCGGCGGTTATTGGCGGAGGGGTCGAGCTGGAAGGCAAGTCGGCCTCGATCAAGTCGATTTCTGAGTGCATCCAGTCGAGCAACGCGATTTCTTTCTCGATCTGCTTTCTTTCGTTCTTCAGCTGCTCTTTTTCGATCTTCAGCTGCTCGATCTGCATCTCGACGACGGGATCGCGCCGCCAGTTGAGCATCCGCAAAAAGGAGCGGAAGGGAGAGAGCGATGAGCCAGACGCCCCATTGCTGCTGGAGAGGGAGCTGGCGGTGGGGGAGGGAGATGTGGTCATAGGAAGAAAAAAGCGCGATCAGGCCAACAACACTGCCGCCGACGGCCTCCACCAGGGCTTTGCCGTCAAACCCCAGGCGCCACCAGGGCGGCGAGGCATCCAGATCCCGAAAAACCTCAACCACCCTAAACAGCCCACCCCAATTCCGACATCCACCATCTTGGTACATGTGTACGCTTCTGCCCATGTCTGAAGCCAGCCCGCCAAGCGTGCAAGCCCTGCTCGCTGGCCGCCGCCGCGTGCTGGTGGCCGGCGCCGCCGGCTACGGCCTCCGGCCGACTGCGTGAACATCGGCGGGGCGATGGTGCGCCGGCTGCTGGGTGAGAGCGACGCGCTGGTGTTCAACCTCGACAAGTGCGGCTATGCCAGCGACCTCACCTGCATTGAGGTCATGCCTGAAGCAGCCGAGCGCCACATCCTGCTGCGGGTGGATCTCACCAACGCCGAGGCCACCGCGGCGGCGGTGCGGCAGGCCGATCCTGATTTGGTGCTGCACCTGGCGGCCGAGAGCCATGTGGACCGCTCGATCGAGGGCACGGGGGCGTACGGCTGGACAAGTTCGCCGGACTGCGTCACCATCGCCAGCAACGTGACCGGCACCATTCAGCTGCTGCAGGCGGTGCGGGCCCACTGGGAAGGTCTGAGCGCCGAGCGCCAGGCGGGTTTTCGTTCTCATCAAATCAGTGCCGACGAGGTGTTCGGCTCCCTGGGCGCCACGGGACACTTCTCGGAAACCAGCCCCTACGACCCACGTAGCCCCAATTCAGCGAGCAAGGCGGCCTCGACCGCTGTCACGCGATCAGACCCCACGCGCATCTGCACGGAGCTGGGCTGGCAGCCGCGCGACAGCTGCGAGCAGGAGCTGGCGGCCACAGTGCGCTGGAACCTTTGACATCAGAAGTGGTGGAGCCTTGTGCGGGAGCAGGGTGGCTATGGCGGTGGTCGGATGGGGTTGCTGGTTGGAACGCCATGAGTCGACACCGCGTTGTTGGTATAGAAGCTGAATGTGAACCGGGCTCAAGCGGATTGGTGCTTCGCAACCTGCTGGGTATCACCAATCCTGAGGAGATGGCCAATGTTGAGCAGGTGCTCTTGCGTGAGCTCTACAACGAGGTGATGACCTATTCAGCCTGCCAGGGGCAGCTGATAACGGTAATGCTAGCCTCGTGGGATCGCCAGTGATTGGGATACATTTATATGTAAGTCGGAGCCGAGCGAAGCATGAAGGCGAGCAAAGATGGCTGTGCACTTGCAACGGTGCCTTTATTCCAGGCCTGCTGCTTGCTTAAACACAAGCAAGTGGATATGTTGCCACCCTGTAGATAAAGACGAGGTTGGAGCACTCGACTAAACGATTTGGGACCAAATCGCTGTAATCTGCTTCGCGGCGGTTCGTGCGGGTGCTCGACTTGAACTTGCCACGACTTGATTGCCCAGCTCACTCCGCGTAGGGCGACCTAGGTGCATATACTGGTACGCATATACCAGTCAAGCCATGTCGCGCAGTGCCATCCAGTTTCAGAAAGGCCTCTCCCTGCCTGAGTTCCAGGGGTTGTACGGCACCGAGGAGCAGTGTGAGGCTGCTCTGGAGAAAGCCCGCTGGCCCGACGGGTACCAGTGTCCGCGTTGCCAATGCCGCGAGCATGGGCTGGTCTATGGCCGGAGGCTCAAGCGCTATCAGTGCCGTACCTGCGGCCATCAGGGCACTCTCACGGCCGGGACGATCATGCAGGCCACCAAGCTGCCGCTGACAACCTGGTTCCTGGCCTTCTATCTCATTGGCCAGGCCAAAACCGGGATCTCCTCGTTGGAGCTCAGCCGCCACCTGGGCGTCAACTACGACACCGCCTGGCTGCTGCACAACAAGATCCTCCGCGCAATGACTGAGCGGGAGGAGACTTACCTGCTGCGGGGAAAGATCCAGATGGATGATGCCTACCTTGGCGGAGAACTCCCGGGCGGCAAGGCGGGTCGGGGATCAGAGAACAAGATTCCGATCGTCGCCGCCGTCTCCTTGAACGAGGCTGGCCATCCGATTCACGCCAGGATCACAGCCGTGAGCGGCTTCAGCTCAGAAGCGATCTCTGACTGGGCCAAACGCCACCTCGCGCCCGGCAGCCATGTTCTCTCCGATGGCCTGGCCTGCTTCCGCGCCGTGACCACGGCCAACTGTCACCACAAGGCTGTCGTCACCGGCGGCAAGCACCCCAACGACCTGCCGCAATTCCGCTGGATCAACACCC
>JAPLIB010000144.1 GCA_026389335.1 Cyanobacteriota bacterium
AGGAACCCAGGGGCGGAAGGATTTGGGCTTGGCCATGGCCCATTTTCTCACCCAAATCGATTGGTGTCACAGCGATTTGGGCAGATCGGCAGGCGTCTGTGGAGAGGCTGGTGGCTGATCTATGCGCAACAGGCTCCTAGTCCCAGGCCAGGCCTCCGCTGGAACCATGGCTTGCGCTCTGAGCTCTCGGCACGCTATACTAGTAATAGATTTGCCAGAGCAAAACACATGGACAATTCTAATCAAGCTATCCCCGAGCGTGTTGGCAACGAAGTTTTCACCAGCGATTTTGATCAGCTGCTGGCTTTTCACGCCGATGAGCTCAGCCCAGCTGAGGCTGAAAGTATTGCTGGTGGCGGCAAGTTTACTCAAGCTTGGTTTCAGACTCAGGTTGGTGAAGCTGCATTCAGTGTGGTCGGCTGCTTGAAATCCAAGTTGCTCGGCATGCATTATATTACTGTCGGCGAAGCGGCTTACACTGGAGGTAAGTAAAATCTTTTGTTTTCGTAGAATTCGCGGCTTGATTGAGGCTTGACATTGATGGCAGTCGATACTAATGCAAATAACTTCTTCTCGGGGAAGCAGATGTTCCATGTTCAATCAAAACTGGCTAAGGAGATTGACCGATGACAACAAACAGTGATCGGTCCATCTACTAATAGGTCACTTGGCTGGGATTGTTCGTGGTGAGGATGCCTGCCGACGATCATATCCATGCTTCAAAATTGAGCCAAATAGGCAGCATGCGCAGCCATTGCAAGAATCATTGGCCATTCATTATCCTTCCTGAATCTGCAGCATCGCATCATTGAGCATGGTCTGTACTTCAACTGTCTCGCTGTTGGCTGAACAACCAGTCCCAGACGGCCTCAGCGTAGTAAGCTATATCCCAGACATCATGACCAAATCCCGCTAGTTCGCTGTAGCGAAACCTGGCATCGTAGCGCTTGAGAGCCGCCGCGATAGCCCGAGCATCTTCTACCGGATAGAGGGGATCATCATCGCCGTGAAAAAACCACACCGGCACATGGGCAATCCTGCGGGCAAGTTGTTCGAAGGGATCAGCCCCAGCTGCTGCACCAATCGCATCAGCGCCGGCAATCAAATCGCCTGCTGTGTCATACCCTCCCAACCGGCCACAAACCACCAGGGCTGCGGCAAAGCGATTGGGATCGCGAGTGAGCCAACGCCAGGCTGCAATTCCCCCGCAAGAAACGCCTGAAAGATAGATGCGATGATCATCAATCGCATAATCGGCAATTATTTGATCGAGGGCTGCGCGTGCTGAAACAATTTCACGTGGCGTCCAACCCACGGTCTGGGAGACCTGAGGAAACAGAGCAAGAGCAGGAAAGCGTCCAGGATCACGCCGGATAGCACTTCCCAGTTGATACTCGGTTGGCAAGAGGGCATTCCGCCCGCCTTCGCCAGCACCATGGAGAAAAACCAGCAGCGGCCAGCTCTGATTGGCGTCGTAGTTGCAGGGAACATAGAGTTGGTGCCGCCGTCTTGCCGGGCCTTCACCCACGTACTGGTCCAGAAATCCCGTAACCATGGTGTGCCGGGTCAAGCCCTGAATGCCAACATCTGCTGACAGCGTAACGCCAGAGACTCTGCCGGCTAGGGAGTACGCCGCTAGCCGCGATTGGCCAAGCCACTTCAGCCTGCACCGCTGGCCCGACAACCGGGCGCAATCCCGCCTGTCGCTGGGGCCTGACTACACCAGTCTGTGCAATCACGGCATGTAAGCCCCGCGCGTTCAGCTGTCGGATGGACACTGTCTTGGCAGTGGTCTTGTTTCTGTCTGGCCCAAACTGCGAAGGTTGATGGCTTGAATCGTCCACTGCTCACCCAGGCCGTTCTCAATTCACTGAATGGTTGGGCCAAGGCCGAGACGGACTGCAAATGCTGCTTAGATTTTGCTGCTCATACCCTACTCAATGGAATATAAGCAGCAGGGAGTAAGACCGTCAGGACCACGTCTCGTGAGCCGACCATTGTAGGCAGCCAACGACAAATTAGTAGTTCAGCTTCCATTATACAGCTTCACAGGTTCGCTTGGGTTCTTCTAGATGCCGTGGTGCCTTGGCGCCCTGGTGGTAAAGCATCACAAGGGTTGCGGAAGCTAGCTGAGCGATACATCTCAGCTTTGAGATTCACGCGACAGCCAGCTGCGGAGTGTGACGGTGGGTTGATCGTGATCGCGTAGACAGCTGAACCTTTGAGACCCAGGCCTGGGCCTGCTTTTGGCGGTGATGTCCCAGCTCCATACCTGATTCTGCCCCCTGGCCTCGCGCCGTGGCACTGCGCGGGGTCCTGCGGTGAACGGGCCACGCCCGCGGTGGTGAGCCTGGCCGTGGGCATGCGGCACCCGATAGAAGCTGCGCTCTGAACCGATGTGGACGCCCTGATCGGCCAGGGCCAGTCGCGAGCAGGGCCTACGGCGACATCTCCAGGCAGCCGCTGCGGTCTTGCACTGCGCCGATCGCCTTAGCCAGCAGTTTCACCACAACCCGACCCGTGCCTTTCTGCTGCAGTACCAAGCCGTCGCCTGACACCCGCGATCGATTTGGTCAGCAGCTGGCTTCAGTTCTCACCTGGGTCGAGGGTTCGTACGGCTGACGATGACCAGGGTTGCTTCTGTTGGCGCCAGCTTCTCTCTGGCGCTGCTGGGCGGTTATGGCCGCCCCGATACCCAGGCCTTGAACAAGCAGGCCTGCGAGCAGGTCGCCAGCACGATCGACCTGCAGTCCGTGGGTCAGCTCGACACGCTGCACAAAGCCCTGGGCTTGGCAGCGGGTGTCGATCTGATCGGCACAAGCCACAGCCTGGGCATCACGATGGAAGCCAAGCCTAAGGGCAAGAACTCTGGCGAGAGCAGTACCAGCGAGAACGCAAAGAACCGCAAGAGCGAGAGCAACGGCTAGAACTACGGCGGTTGTGCTGATGGTCCAGTTGTGAGGGATGCTGCTGACATTTCTACCCAGCGCAGGACTCGCACCAGAACAGCCGTGTCAGCGTAACTTCCCACAAGTTCACGATAAATATTGCATTATCATCGAGCTGGTGTGCACTTGCATGCTTCGGCTCGCCGATCACTGTGGAGTACAGGAGAGGTGCTCCTTCCCGGCTGATCTTCCGAGTCCCCACACCGAGAGCCTGCAGAACTGGTAGATAACATGATGATATACTCTTACCAAGCTTACCTTTAACCTGAAAGCTCTTCCCAGGAAGCCATGAAATCCAGTCGCTTTTATCTCATTCTTTTCTGCAGCTGGCCTGCTGCCGATTGCATTGAGCTATGGAATTGATCCTAATCGAATCCTGCCTATGCTCTTTCAATTTGATTCCGCTGGGGGTGACACGGTTCAAGTCCTTAGAGCAATCATGGGGCTCTACTTTGCGACGATCATTCTTTGGTTGCTTGGCGCCATTCGGGGTGGCCCCTTGATGCGCACAGCGCTGATCAGCGAGATTGTTTTATGTCTGGATTGGCAGCCGTAAGACTCCTGGACTTACTGCTCAATAACTGGCCGAGTCCTGTGCTTGTTGTCTATATTGTTGCCGAGCTGGTGCTTGCTAATTGGGGCATTTTTTGCCTGAAGAAGTTTGACAGCATCCAGAAGTTGACGAAGAGCTTGCCATAAGCGGCTCAGGCAATGAAGTCAAGGCCGGAATGTCAATATGGATTCAGCATCGGGGGCGGCGACTTGCGCATCAGCCATGCACCTCGACAGCAGCCAGGCTGGTACCAGCAAAAGAAGCGCCCTCCAGGTTTGTGCCATCGGTTATTGCCCCGTCGGTGAGGGCCTCGCTGAGGTCGGCACCACGAAGGTCGGTATGACTCAAATTAGCGCCGGTCAGGTCGGCGCCCCGCAGGTCAGCGTGACGGAAATGCCCATGGCTGAGGTCGGCCTCCCTGAGGTCGCAACCTGCCAGATCGGCATCCTCGAAGTGGGCGTTTCTTAGGCTGGCCTGGCTTAGATTCACTTGTCGCCATCGTCCACCACGGGCACTCAATTCATCAAGATTGGCGCAACTCAAGTCAAGTCCATCGAGCCAGAGACCAGCCTCACTCAGTTGCTCCAAAGCATCATTACGTGCATAGCTTAATTTGGCGCCTGCTTGTTGGAAGGTCAGGATCAACTTCAAAGCATCCACATTCTGTTGTTGGCGGCGTTGGCGACCCTCTAGCAGATACAAGAATGCGGCGGTGGCGATGCTCAGCGCTTCCAGGTTGCCCACGCTGATGATGCCGCCGGCATCGCGTTGTAGGCAGCCCGCGCCAAATCCATGATCGCGACAGTGATCCCAGCGATTGGTGACCATCAACAACAGCAATGCTGAACCGGCAGCCAGAAGCAACCGGAAAACGAAAGAACGATCCAGGAGCCGATAGAAATGGCTCTGCCGTTGCTCCCGTTGGATCTGAGCCCAACGCTTGCCCCGCTGGGGTCGGGGACCGGGGTTGAAACTGGGAGTGATCATTCGTGCAGAGGAGTCAATCCGCCATCCATGCTGCCGTGGGCATGGTCTTTCGAAATGGTGAAGAGAACTGACCGCATACCCAGGCCAGTTCAGCAGCACTGGCGGATCCTAGGGCCGACATTGTCGGCCGATGCGGGTCCGTTCGTCCAGCGCCGTGATCGTGTCCGAAGGAAGGACCAGCTGGGTTGAGAGGACGGGGCTATGCCGTAGGGGCTGGGCTGGGTGCTTATCCACACCAGGCAGTCGGGTCTGGCCGATATCGATGTGAATGAAGCCGGCTCTGTCATTCAGGTAACCCACAACGAAGTTCAACCTCAGCCCGGCCGTGACCTCAGTGCTCTTCTCACCGCTCAGGCATCAGAGGCCGAAGTGGCCAAGCCAATTTATTTCATGACCGAAGATGATGTGAGCCGTCGTTCCCATCAGATCAATCTTTTCACAGGGCAGCCTTATGAGGCCGTCCAACAGCCATCGAACATCGAGTCGGTGATCACCACGCTTCCAATCGGCCCCGGTGGCGCCGGAGAGATCTGGAAGCTGAACCACTATTACGAGCAATGTGACACAGACGGAGAGCAGCATGTCCCTGTGGCCGAGGCCGTCTTTGAACTGCACAATCTTTCTAGCGATCCAGAAGAGTGATGTAACCATACACTGGAAAATGTCAAGGTGATGGCCCAGCCAGCCATGGCAGTGAGGTTTGATCATTGATGATCAGTTTGTAGGTGGATTGCCATCGTGGATGCCCTTGTGGCAGGCCGCGATCATCGTTGTACTGCCAGGCCAGTTCTCGACCACGCAGTCGGGAGGTGACATCCGACGCAACTCCAAGGTGATAATCCAGCCATGTCCAGCTTTGAGCTGTCGGGTTTCGGGGGCGGCGTCTATCTGGTGGGGTTAGGGGGTCGTTGAGGGCCTGGAAATGTCTATAGTAAATATGAGCAACTGCGATCAGGCAGTCAGCGCCACGCAGTTCGAGGTAGTGGCAAATAGCAGTTCGCATGCAGGACAGATCCATATTGTGTAGCAAGTCTCCTGGCCAGGCCTGCGAGCATGAGTTGAGGTCGGTTGCATGGCCTCCTCCTTCGTACCTGAGACCGCCGTTTCAACCGGCACCAACCTCGACCTGATCAGTTTTCTATGGGCGATCCCGGAGCCCCGCATCCGGCGTGGGTTGTGCATCCCCTCCTGGTATCTGCTGGTGGTGGTGGGTCTGCGGATGCACCTCAAACACCTCACACCAGGCAGGGCCGCCAGGGCGGCGGTGGGCTGATGCAGGCGGTCGTGGTTATCGCCGATCGAACCCATGCCACCCACCAGCACCAGATGCAGCGCCAGGTTGCCGCGGCTGGTGGAAGCAGCGCAGTCCTGAGAGTGCTGATGATGGTGATGGTGATGGTGATCTCCCGAAATTCTGCCGTCACCTCGCCGATGGTCAATCTGTCGCTGGCGGAGTGTCCGCTCCATCCCTGAGCCAGCGGCTGAGCCAGCGGCTGGGGCAGCCACTGCGGCCAACGTTGCACGGGTGGGCAGCTCCGGGCAGCGACATTGCGCGCCATGGCCTTGGCGCCGCGGGCGGAACGTGGTTTGCTTCCTGGGAACAGGGAATCACGGCATGGCCCCGAATGGCGGACGCTCCGCTGGTAGCGGATTCCCCCGCAGCCCTGAGCTCCATCCAATCAGGCCCGCCTCAACTCCCACTCCATCAGCAGCCACTGTCACAGCAGCCACCAACCCCCTACCGAACACCTCTCCCAGAGCTGCAACTCTCCATCTTCTCCGCTCCGACTGCCATCGCAGCCACCCCCACGGTCGACAGAACCACTGCCGACTTACCCATTGCGGACGTCCCCAATGCCAACGTCCACACTGCCAACGTCCACACCGCCGACGATCCGCAACCTCGCCTCATCCCTGCCCGAATCTCGATCGTGTTGTCTTCTGAACGCTCCTTCTCCTTGGCGTACTGGCCCCTGGGCGACAAGTCCCTGGGCTCCTGGTCCCTGGTTTCCTGTCTGGGCCTGCTGGTGCTGGCGGGGGTGAGCCCGGCTCAAGCCGATCCAGCTGCACCCGAGCTGCCTGTCGCCACGGGTTTGGCTCATGCCTCGAAATTGGCTGATGCCCCGGCTTCGGCGGCAACCACCGCGGCCCCAGGTCCATCACTTCCAGACCCAGCCCCAGGCGTCCTGGCGGCGGCCCAGCCCAAGCCCATTGGCCCCTGGGCATCCACCCTGGAGCTCTACGGCTTCCTACCCCTGCGCACCGAGACGGGGCTGGAGATCGGCCAGCGCTCGACCAGCTTCGATGTGGGGTTGGGCACCCTGCTCAGCAAGCTCAAGTGGGCCAGCTCGGCCCGGGGCTCGGTGGAATACGGGCGGCTCGGGCTGCTGGGAGATGTGCGCTACGACCGGCTCGGCGCGATCAACTCCCGCACGGGCCCCAGGGGTCTGGTGGGATTGAAGACGCAGACCTCGTTCAATGCCACGGTGGCCGATCTGGCTCTGCGCTATCGCTTCGGTAGCCGCGAATCAGCCCGGGGTAAGGCGGGGGATTTCAGCATCATTCCCTATGCCGGCGTTCGCGTCATTGACACCAACTTCGGCGTGACCGCCACTGTCAATGTGCTCCGGTTCGAGCGCCAGTTCAGCCGCGACCTGAGCCACACCTGGGTGCAGGCCCTGCTGGGCACCCAGGCCACGGTGTTTCTGGCGCCGCGACTGCGGCTGTTCGGCCGGGCCGATGTCGGCGGCTACGGCAGTGGCAAGAGCGAGAAGCTCTCGGGCAATGCCCAGCTGGGCCTGGGTTACGCCCTGGGCCACAACACCGACCTCAACATCTCCTGGCGCTATCAGGGGATGGACTGGAACAACGGCCAGAGCGGTCGCAACCAGCGGGGCATCAGCTTCGATCAGAATGGTGTAGAGATTGGCCTCAAGTTCTTTTTCTGACCTGCAGGTCCCTGGCTTAGCCGCGACGCAAGCCCACGCTTTTGCCCCGGTCGCTGCCGCTGACGCCGGCCGCCGTCAGGTAGCCCTCGGCCCAGGCGTGGCGTTCGTGTTCGCTTACCTCCGGTGGGTGGTGCATCGAATAGCTGTCCAGTCGGCCGATGTCGTGGAGCTCGCGAACGTACCCCGCCATGAACGCCCGATCAGCCGCAATCCTGCGGGTTCGCCGAGGCTGCTGCTGGCAGGGCCGCTCGCCGCTCGCGACGGGGGCGACCGATGAGCCAGCCAGGCCACCCCACCTCACAGTCCCAGGGGCGCCGAATCGCTCTGCTGCTGGCCGGAACCCTGGCCTGCTTCCTGGCCTATGGCCTCACCAGCCACTTGCCGTTGATCGCCTCCACCCTGATCAGTTCCCTGGCCGTGGCTGGCGGCGCCTCCTGCAGCGGTCGCCTGCAGCAACGGGCCGAGGTGCTGGTGGCGGCCCTGGGAGGTGTGGGTGGGGCCGTCGTCGGCACGGCCGTGGTGTTGTCGCACAAGGCCATCGACACCGCTCCCCAGGGTGATCTCGGCCAGCGGGCCACGGTGGTCGCCATGCTGGCTCTGGCGGGTGTGATCGGCGGTTTGGTGCTCGGCATCGATGCGGCTCGAGCCGATCGGCGCCATCCCCGGGACGTGTTGCGCTCGATCAGTGGCCTGACCACCGGGGTCTTCGCGGTGCTGGTGACCTTGGTGTTCGTGCATTCCGGACTGGATCAGGCCCGCACCTTCTCCAGCCGCCTCAGCACCTCGCTGACGATTCTCGTGGCCTGTGTGGTGGTGCCGGGCTGGCTGGCCAGCCGGTTCATCCCCAGTCGCTGTCCAACGCCCCGCTTCCCTTCTGATCGTTTGTCATGAGCCCTGCCGAGATCGTCGAGCTGCTGCTGGTGCCCCTGGCCACGGCCACGCGGCTGCTCCTGGAGTGCCTGTCGGTGCTTACCGTGCTGGCGGGCCTGCTGGCCACCGCCAGTGGGGCCCTGGCCAGCTTCAGCGGCCGTCTGCCGCGGCGGCCCTCCAACCGTGCCCGCCTCAGCTTCGGCAGCTGGCTGGCTCTGGCCCTGGAGTTTCAGCTCGGCGCCGACATTGTCTCCACCACCATCAACCCCTCGGGACAACATCTGATCCAGCTGGGGGTGGTGGCCGTGATTCGCACCTTGCTCAATTGGTTTCTGGCCCGCGAAATCAGTGCCGAACAGGCCCTGGAGCGGCAAGCGACGTCCGGTCATGGCGCTGCCTTCACTGCCGATGCTGGCGAACGATGAACCTCACTGATGAACTGGCCAAGGAACGCAACCGGGCGGCGGCGGAACGGACGCTGATGGCCTGGATCCGCACCTGTCTGTCGCTGATCAGCTTCGGTTTCGGCCTCGACAAGATCATCGCCGCCATCAATGCCGGTCGCCTCAACAATCACGGCCGTGCCGAATGGAGTGTGCGGCTGGTGGCGATGGGCTTTGTGTTGACCGGCATCCTGGCGATGCTGGCGGCCACGGTGCAGCACCGCCAGATGCTGCGGCGGCTGCGACGCGAAGACTTCGTCTACCGCGAGGAGCCATCGATCGCTCTGGCCACCGCCGTTTGCATCGCCCTGATCGGCATCCTCGCCCTGGTGTTGCTGCTGGCCGGGGCCTTGGCCGCCTGAGCCGCCCCCCGGCATCTCCCTGTCCCGATTGCGTTTCAGCCCCAGTCGCTGCTGTTGTCATGGTTCAGCATCTGATCAAGGTCACCCTGTTCGCTTTGATGTTCGCCCTGGGCCTGGGCCTGCAGGGCACGGCGCTGCAGCAATGGCGACAACGTCCCGCCCTGTTCGTGCGGATCCTGATCGGCACCTGTCTGCTGGTGCCTCTGGGAGCCTTGGTGCTGATCAAGTTCAGCCTGGCGTTGCCTGTGGCGCCGCCGGTGCGCTTCGCCATCGTTCTGATGGCCCTGTCGCCCAGTGCGCCGCTGACCCTCCACAAGGCCGGCAGGAAGGGAGGTGATCGTGCGATGGCGGCCCTGCTGCAGGTGCTGGCAGCGATCGCCGCGATCATCACGATTCCGCTGATGGCGGATCTGTTCCGCCAGGTGTTCACCGTCAGCGGCTGGGATCTGGCCCATGCCGATGTGGCGTTGCAGGTGCTGGTGGCCCAGGTGTTGCCCCTGCTGCTGGGCCTGGGCCTGCGGCGCTGGTTCCCCGCCCTGGCGGCCCGATTGGTCGGACCACTGGAGAAGCTGGCCAATGGCCTGCTGCTGCTGTTGGTGCTGGTGATCCTGGGCTTCACGCTGCCGGCTCTGGGCTCGTTTCTGGCCGACAACCTCATCGCCCTGCCGCTGATGGCCGTGATGGTGGCGTGGTGCCTGGCGCTTGGTTGGTTGCTGGCGGGTCCTGACCCGGCGGAGAGCACCACCACGGCGTTGGTCACGTCGATGCGGAATCCGGGCCTGGCCCTGCTGTTTGCCTCCAGCCACGCCCCGGGAATTCCGGCGGTGAAGCTGGCGATTCTCAGTTACGTGCTGGTCACGGTGATCGTCTCGACTCCCTTCCTGATCGCGCAACAACGCCGGCAGCGCAACGGCCGGCAGGCGGCCAACTCTTGATCAGAGCTGGGTTCTCAGCCGGTTAGCCGCCCGGGAATCGTTGTATGTTCTGCACGGTGCGCTGCTGCCGGACAGACTGGATTCAGCGGTACCGGTAATCTCGCCTGGGCTGGCGATTGCCCACCAATCTCTGCTCCAGTCAGCCCTGCCACGTGGGGATCTTACGTGTGGTGGTAGTACATGCGGGGGGCGGATTGGCACCATCCCATGGCGCACATCAACAACGGCGATACCCATGCCTACGACGCCCGCAGCCGTTGGGATCGCTGGTCCAAGCGACTGGAGGTCACCGTGGGGGAGCTGCTGCCGGATCGACCGCTGCCGCTGCTCAAGCGTCGGCTGGAGCTCAGCCGCGAGGAGGCCCTCAAGCCCAGGAACGAGAAGCGCAAACTGGGCTGGCAGTTCACCACCCCGCAGTGGCGACCGCCCCAGGTAGCAGCTCAGGACCGAGCACAATAACAGCCATGGACCTCCACGCCGATCTCAACCAGCGCGTCGCGCTGGACACCACCACCCTGCCGTGGACGCCTTCCCCGATGGCAGGAGTGGAACGGCGGATGCTGGATCGCCGCGGCGGTGAAGTGGCCCGCGCCACTTCGATCGTGCGGTACGCCCCCGGGAGTCGCTTTGAGCGTCACCACCATGGCGGCGGCGAGGAGATCCTGGTACTGGCGGGCAGCTTCTCCGACGAGCAAGGCGACTATCCGGACGGCACCTACCTGCGCAATCCGGTGGGCTCCAGCCATGCCCCCTTCAGTACAGGCGGCTGCACGCTCCTGGTGAAGCTGCAGCAAATGCACCCGGCCGATCAACAGCGTCTGGGGATCGACACCCACAACACAGCCTGGCTGCCCGGCCTGGTGAACGGACTGGAGGTGATGCCGCTGCATGGCTTCGGATCCGAGCACGTGGCTCTGGTGCGCTGGACGCCGGGTACACGGTTCCAGCCCCACGCCCATGGCGGCGGCGAGGAGATCCTCGTGCTGGATGGGGTCTTCCAGGACGAGCACGGTACCTATCCGGCCGGAACCTGGCTGCGAAATCCGCCCGGCAGCGTGCATCGGCCCTGGAGTGAATTGGGCTGCACTATCTGGGTCAAGACCGGCCACTTGCCCGCCGTCCAGGGGCCCGACGGCTCACAGGCGTGAGCCTGGCATCTATAGAAGGGCCAGGTCTTCGGCGCTCGACACCCGTACCAGGGAGGCATTGCGATTGGGAAGCAGCCAAAGTGGGTGCTCATATCCCTGCTGCCTGTTGACGAAATCGGCGGTCCGGGGATCGCTGAAGCGCTCGAACAACGGCGAACTGCACCGTCTCGCAGGCGGCGATGTAGGGCGCCAGGTGCACGCCCATACCGATCGGCACGACGCACAGATCCACGATCACCTTCACAAGTCATTGCCGCCGCAGTGGCTTCATCCTGGGGGAACGGCCTGAAACAGCGGACAGCATCCGTACGGATCCCTGGTGGCTCAGTGCTCGTCCAGCAGAGTGACCTGACGACCCTCCACCAGCAGCTCACCGCTGTCATGGAGCTGACGCAAGGCGCGGGAGAGGGTTTCGGGACTGGCACCGAGCTGACTGGCCAGGTCTTTTTTGGAGGCAATGGTGAGGGTCACGGCCCCGGATGTACGAGCAGGCTGGGCGGATGAGCCGTCTGGGTGGCAGATCTGCTCCTTGGCCAGCGCACGCAAGTACTGCAGCAGTCGCTGCCGCAGGGTCTGGCTCTGGAGACTGCGCAGCCGCTGCTGCAGCAGACGGCACTTGCCGGCGAGCATGCGCAGGAAATAGGAAGCCAGCTCTGGGCTGCTGGTGATCCGTTGCCAGGCCTGCCGGCGCGGAAACCAGAGCAGCTCGCTGTCGCACAGCGCCTCGATGTGGTGCGGAAAGGGCGCATCAGCAAAGGCCAGCGCCGCAGCCACGATCTCGCCGCCGCAGAAGCGGCCCAACTCGATCTGACGGCCGTCCGCACTGATCTGGTGGATGGTCACCTGGCCATTCAGCACCCACCAGAACCCCGACGCCGGCTCCCCCTCCAGCGCCAGGCTGCTGCCGCGGGGGATGGAGCGGGGCTGGCCCAGATCGCGCAGGCGCTCCAGCACCTCGGTCGACTTGATCAACGTCAAGGATTTCTGAGCGGGCTTCTCCCATCGTGAGCTCAGCGGCGCTGCGGTGCGCCGAATGCCTTGGTTCCCCGTAGGAGAATTAACGATGTCGATGTTCTGTTTCCAGTGCCAGGAAGCGGCCCGCGGTGAGGGTTGCACGGTGGTGGGGGTGTGCGGCAAGACAGCCACGACCGCCTCCCTACAGGACGGCCTGATCCAGGTAGCCCGCGGTGTGGCCATATATGCCACAGCCCTGGCAGTGGCAGAAAAAGTGGCAGTGGCGCCCGCCGAGGCCCACGCCTGGCTGCGGTTGGCCCTGTTCACCACGATCACCAACGCCAACTTCGACGATGCGGTGATCGAGGCCCAGATCCGCCGGGGTCTGGCCTGGCGTCTGGAGCTGCAGCAGCACTGTGCGGCCGGGTCCTTGCTGGTGCCGCTGGCAAGTAGCCATGCGGCCAGCTGGTGCCCCACCAGCCGCGAGCAGTTACTGGCGGCCGAGGCTGAGATCGGCGTGCTGCGCGGCAGCGACAGCAACGTGCGCTCCCTGCGGGAGCTGCTCACCTATGGGCTCAAGGGCCTGGCCGCCTACCTGCACCACGCCGCCGAGCTGGGCAGCGAGGACAACGCCCTCAACACCTTCCTGGCCCGGGCGCTGGCGGCCACAGCCAATCCGGATCTGGATGGGGCGGCACTCACGGCCCTGGTGCTGGAAACCGGCGGCCAGGCGGTGGCGGCGATGGCTCTGTTGGATGGCGCCAACACCGGCCGCTATGGCCATCCGGAGATCACCCAGGTGCGCATCGGCGTGGGACAGCGGCCCGGAATCCTGGTGTCGGGCCACGATCTGGCCGACCTGGAGGAGCTGCTGGAGCAGAGCCGCGAGAGCGGCATCGACATCTACACCCACAGCGAGATGTTGCCGGCCCACAGCTACCCAGCGTTCAAGACCTATCCACACCTCTACGGCAACTACGGCAACGCCTGGTGGCAGCAGCACCGCGAGTTCACCAGCTTCCATGGACCGATCCTGTTCACCACCAACTGCATCGTGCCGCCGCCCAAGGATGCGGCCTACGCCGCCATGGTGTTCACCACCGGTGCGGCCGGCTTCCCCGGCTACCGCCACATCGAGCGCGGCTCTGATGGCCGCAAGGATTTCGCCGAACTGATCGCCCTGGCCCAGGGCTGCGCGCCGCCCGAGCCGCTGGAGAAGGGCACGATTCCCGCCGGCTTTGCCCACCATCAGGTGGAGGCCCTGGCCGCGCCGATTCTTGAGGCAATCCATAGTGGGGCGCTGAAGCGGTTTGTGGTGATGGCGGGCTGTGATGGCCGCCAGCCCCAGCGCAGCGACTACACCCGCTACGCCAAGGAGCTGCCGAGCGATACCGTGATCCTTACGGCCGGCTGTGCCAAGTACCGCTACAACAAACTCGACCTTGGTGTGATCACGGCTCCAGGTGGGGTAGCCATTCCAAGGGTGCTCGATGCCGGCCAATGCAACGATTCCTATAGCCTGGTGCGCACGGCGCTGTTGCTCAAGGATGCCCTGGGACTTGAGAACATCAACGACCTGCCGATTGACTACACCATCGCCTGGTACGAACAGAAGGCCGTGATCGTGCTGCTGGCCCTGTTGCACCTGGGTGTGCAGAACATCCAGCTCGGCCCGACCTTGCCCGCCTTCCTCTCGCCTGGGGTGGCCCAGTTGCTGCAGGAGCAGTTTGGGCTGCGAGCTGTGGAGGCCGTTGCGGCCTAGGAGCGCAGTCACGATGGATCTGGCGCCAAGCGCCGGCAAGGGCAACTGGGCGATCGATACCGGTCTTCACCGGAGGCAATGGGAGTTCATGAAGGGGGCTTCACAGCTGACGCCAGGATGGGGCGGAACCTCCGTCCAGCTGGCCCCAAGTGGCATCCTCCCTGCAGATCCGCCCCTACGAGCCGGCCGACTGGCCAGCGGTGTGGGCGCTGCTGGAGCCGGTGTTACGCGCCGGTGAAACCTTTCCCCACGACCCAGCGATCAGCGTCTCAGAAGCCCAGGTGTCCTGGGTGGGGCAGAACCAGGCGGTGATGATCGCCGTGGATGTGGCCGGGTCTCTGGTGGGCACCTACTACCTCAGACCCAACTCCCTGGCCCTCAACGCCCATGTGGCCAATGACGGCTGCGGCGTTACGGTCTGGAGTATGAATACAGGCTCTGATAAGAGAAATGCAATGTCAATCTCAGCAAAACTCCCTTCGCGGCTGCACCACAACGCCTACACCTCGAGCGACCTCGAGGCCACGCGTCACTTCTACGAAGACATCATCGGCCTGCCGCTGGTGGCCACCTGGTGCGAGAAGGTCGAACTGTTCGGCAAGGAGCGCACCTACTGCCACTGCTTCTTTGGCCTTGCCGACGGCGGCGCGCTCGCCTTCTTCCAGTTTGCGGAAAAGGAAGATCAGAACCTGTTCGCCCCGAAGATACCGCCTTCGCCCTTCCATCACATCGCGCTAAACGTCGATGCGGAAACCCAGGCGGGCATCGAGAAGCGTGCGAAGGCTGCTGGCCTGTCAGAGACGAAATTCTATGTTCTGGAACACGGCTACTGCCGTTCCATCTACCTCGAGGATCCGAACGGCATGATCTGCGAGTTCACGCGAGACCATGCCGACATGGAGAAAATCAACAAGATCCGGCGTGCCGACGCACACAGCGAGCTCAGGCGCTGGCTGGGTGGCGACCACCACTCCAACAACATGTTCCTTTGATCGGCCAGGACATCCACAAACGTGCTGCGTGTGCGCGGTACCTCGGAGTTTGTCTCCCATACCCTCAACCCCGGCGCCGGCTCCCCACGGCTCCAAACTGGAGACTTGAACGTTTTGTTATGGGTCAATGAGGGCTGCCTGCCACCGGCCCCTCCCTCAGGCTCCCGCCAGTGCGGCCCTCTCCAGCCTGCGGAGGTTGTGGGTTATGGCCATCAAGTGCCATTCCCCACTCACCTTCTCGAAGGGCTGCCTGCCGATCTGCCGATTCAGGACCTGATGCGCAGGCTGGCGGCTGATCAACAGCGCACGGATCGGATCGTGGCCGAGGCGCTGAAGGCCTGGCAAGAAGGCCGCAAGTTGCTGCTGCTGAGTGAGCGCACCGACCACATCACGGCGATCGCTGCCACTCTGGCTGGGCAGGTGTCGAACCTGTTCCTGCTGCATGGCCGCCTGCACCGTCAGCAGACCGGTAAGACCAGCGCGCGGATCATCGATTGGCTTGATCTCGACCATCCGGTGCTGCAGCGGATGTGGGAGCGGCGACTGCGTGGATATCGGCCGATGGGGTATGCCCTGATTTCACCTCAGTAGCCCATGCCCAGCTGCTGAGCCTGGGCACCTTGGGGTTCGACGGTGAAGTCAAGCTCCGGCCATGGATTGGTGTTCTATGCCAGTGCCGGCTTCAGGCCAAGGGCGGTGGCGGCTTGCTGCATCCGCCCATCGAAGCTTGCCGCTGGGTGCAGCGGCTGTGGAGCGCCACCGCCAGATGCAGGGCATCACCGGCCCGCAGGCCGAGGGCTGGATCCTGCAGCAGCTCGGCAGCCTGATGGAAACGACCACGGTCCAGGGAACGCAGTTCAATGCCGCTCTGCAATAGTCGCTCGAACTGTTCTGCCGCAGCCTGGCGGGCCTGCGGGCTGAGGCCATGGTGGCTCTGCTTGATGCCGAGAGCGCTATGGGTCTCGGTCATCAGCCAGTCGCTGCTGATCAAGGGTTCGCGGCAGTGTTCAAACCAGTCCAGCGCCAGCGGGCTGCGTTCTTCTGGAGTCAGCAACGCCACCACCACGCCGGTATCGACATAGATTATGGATGTACCAGCGTCACCAGCGCTCACTGGCGCGGCATTCCTCGATCACCGCTGGGGTGAGGGGCATGGTGGCCTGCAGCTGGCGCAGATCAGCGGCCAAAGCAGAGCGATCCAGCTGCCGCAGGGGCTCCAGACTCAGCCGGCCGTCGGGGCCAACGACGATCTCGATCTGATCGCCTTCCTGCAGGCCGGCCTGACGTAGGCAATCGGCCGGGAGCCTCACCGCTAGGCTGTTGCCCCAGCGGCGGATCGTCTG
Source organism: Cyanobacteriota bacterium (assembly GCA_026389335.1). Lineage (GTDB taxonomy): Bacteria > Cyanobacteriota > Cyanobacteriia > PCC-6307 > Cyanobiaceae > Cyanobium. Next base: position 16,246 of record JAPLIB010000144.1, read on the forward strand.
CTGGAAGTGTCGGCCCTCGTCAGCTGAACGATGCTGGGGCTTGGACTGTGTCAAGGACCGCCTCGGCCATCAATGGCCAGCCGTATATACAAAACTCTACGTCTGATTGGCCGTTGTCAGCGAAGCAGATGCCTCGGGCTCCAGCCGGTGATCGTGGCCTCCACGTTCTCCAGGTGCCACTGCAGTGGCACCCGACCCTGGGTGCAGCCCCAGCAGCACCAGGCCGCGCAGCCCGACAAGGCTGAAGGCCGTGACCATGACGGTGGGCCGACGGCTGCGGCAGAAGGCAGGCAGCTGGGGACCGGGCAGATGAGGGGCCCTGCTGCTCCAGGCCCCGGGGTTGATGTCGTGACGATCGAGCGGCATCAGAACAACTCCTCGCCGTCGCCTGAACCATCAGCGGCCCAACCACTGGCCGCGGTGCTGGTGGTGTAGCCGTCGACCTCATCGA
>JAPLIB010000032.1 GCA_026389335.1 Cyanobacteriota bacterium
CCACTCGTCGAGGCTGGCGGCTTCCCAGATCGGGTAGAAGTGCAGGCCGATGGCGTTGCTGGAGGGAACAACGGCGCCGGAAATGATGTTGTTGCCATACATCAGGCTGCCGGCAACGGGCTCACGGATGCCGTCGATGTCGACGGGGGGAGCAGCGATGAAAGCAACGATGAAGCAGATGGTCGCGGCCAGCAGCGTGGGGATCATCAGCACACCGAACCAGCCCACATAGAGGCGGTTGTTGGTGGAGGTGACCCACTCGCAAAACTGATTCCACGCCGAGGCGCCGGAGCGCTGTTGGATTGTGGCGGTCATGAGGTCGAGAGGTGATGTCCGCAACACCAGGTCGAGTGGCCTGGGTCAGGGACGGGATGGATGGGCGGAATCCCGCCAAGCCAAATGTAACGGAAGATTGCGCCGCCTGTAAAGGGGCTTTGTGAAGAAAAGCTGTGGGGTGGCGCGGCCCTGGGCTGGTGGGGCTATCGGCCGGCCAGTGGTTCGGTGCGGAACGGCGGGGCAGTGGCTCCTGCGGGGATCTGACCGGGTGGGTGCGGGGCTGGTCGATCGGTGTGCTGGTTGCGCCCACGCCGCTCCGCGTTGATCCCGCCCCCAGGCCATGGGCCCGGCGACTGGGGGACTGACGACTGACGTTCGGGGACTGGGCTGGCGTTGTTAGCGTCCCGGCACTCCGATCCGGCCCGCCGTGAGCGACCACCGGGTGCTGCTGGTGCGGCTGCCCTGCAACCCGATCTTCCCGATCGGCCCGATCTATCTGGCCGATCATCTGCATAAGCAGTTCCCGGCCATGGCCCAGCGGATCCTTGATCTGGCTGCCCTGCCTCTGCTCGATGTGGAGCGGGTGCTGTTGACCACCGTGGCGGCTTTCCGACCCACCCTGCTGGTGTTCTCCTGGCGAGACATCCAGATCTATGCGCCGGTGGATGGCCGCGGTGGCAATCCCCTGCAGAACTCCTTTGAGGTGTTCTACGCCCGTAATCCCCTGCGCCGGCTGCGCGGTGCCCTCGGCGGCCTGAAGCTGATGGCCGCTTACTACGGCGAGCTCTGGCGCAATCTCGCCCTGGTGCGGCGCGGACTGCGGCGGGCGCGCCGTTTTGCTCCCGAGGCGCGGGCCCTGATCGGCGGCGGCGCCGTCAGTGTGTTTTACGAGCAGCTCGGTGCCCGTTTGCCGGCCGGCACGGTGGTGTCGGTTGGGGAGGGCGAGGTGCTGCTGGAGAAGCTGATCCGCGGTGAGTCGATCGCGGCTGAGCGCTGCTACCTGGCCGGAGAGGCACCGCGGCCCGGCCTGATCCACGAACAGCCCGCCCCGATTGAGAAAACCGCCTGCAACTACGACTACATCGCCGCGATCTGGCCCCAGCTGGACTGGTATCTCGATGGCGGCGACTTCTACGTGGGCGTGCAGACCAAACGCGGTTGCCCCCACAACTGCTGTTACTGCGTCTACACCGTGATCGAGGGCAAGGCGGTGCGCCTCAACCCCGTCGAGGAGGTGGTGGCTGAGATGCGCCAGCTCTACGACCGCGGCGTGCGTGGTTTCTGGTTCACCGACGCCCAGTTCATCCCGGCCCGCCGCCAGATCGAGGATGCCAAGGAGCTGCTGCGGGCGATCGCGGCGGACGGCATGACCGACATCCGCTGGGCCGCCTACATCCGCGCCGACAACCTCGATGCCGAACTGGCCGAGCTGATGGTGGCCACCGGCATGAGCTACTTCGAGATCGGCATCACCTCCGGCTCCCAGGAGCTGGTGCGCAAGATGCGCATGGGCTACAACCTGCGCACCGTGCTCGAGAGCTGCCGGCTGCTGGCGCGGGCTGGCTTCTGCGAGCACGTGTCGGTGAACTACTCGTTCAACGTGATCGACGAGCGGCCGGAGACGATCCGCCAGACCGTCGCCTATCACCGTGAGCTGGAGCGGATTTTCGGTGCCGACAAAGTGGAGCCGGCGATCTTCTTCATCGGCCTGCAGCCCCACACCCATCTGGAGCAGTACGCCTTCGAGCAGGGTTCGCTGCGGCCTGGCTACAACCCGATGAGCATGATGCCCTGGACGGCCCGGCAGCTGCTCTGGAATCCGGAGCCGATGGGCAGCACCTTCGGCCGCATCTGCCTGGAGGCATTCGAGCAGAACCCCAGCGATTTCGGCCGCACCGTGATGGCTCTGTTGGAGCGCGATTACGGCTGCGCCCCGCTGGAGGAGGCGCTGCATGCGCCGGTGGAGGGCAGGAAAGCGCTGGCGACGGCGGTGCGCTGAAGCGTCCCCAGCGGCTGGGGGAACCAGAGGCGGAGCCAGGGCCCCGGGGCCTCCGGACGCCACCAGCCGGAGCTCAGGATCCGGTCAGCGGCAGGGCCCAGGGTGATCAGCACCCGCAGGCCTGCCGTGGGAGCGTTCAAGGAGGCCAGCGGCTGGCCAGTGCTGATGGCGATGGTCACGAGCTCTTCGGCCACCACGACCTGGGCGAGCAACTCAAGCAGGCTGCTCAGTTCGCCCCGTTGGGGGAGCAGCCAGTGTTGTTGCCTGCCGGTGCTGGTCCAGAGCAGGGTGAGCAGGGCATCGCGGAGCATGGAGCACTGGGCAGGGTGCAGTGCTCCAGTGCCACCTGATCAGGCTTCTGTCTCAGCTGTTGGCTCTGCTTTGGTCTCAGCGCCTGGGACAGGGCGCTGAGTCGGCTCAGGCCGCGAAGGCCGCGCGCTGGTGGGAGACCCGTCAGGGCGTCGTGGGATCCAGCGCTGCCGCCACCCACCAGCGCCGCCGCACCCACAACAGGACCCCCAGCCCAATCCAGGCCAGCAGGCCGCCGATCGGGTTGGGCGTGGGGCTGCCGGAGCCGATCAGCCAGGCCGGTGTTGCCGGCGAAATCTGCAGCAGGCCGGCCTGCAGGACGAACCAGCCGCCCACCAGGCCGCCGTGCAGGCCTACGGCGCCCCAGAGGGCACCGCCATCGGCGCGGCGCTGCAGCGCCAGGGCCAGCCCCAGCAGCACCAGGCCGATCAGCAGCGCGATCGCTTCCGCCCCCGGCAGTCGATACCAGGGGTGCACCAAGGCAAAGAAAGCCGCCTGGAGGCCGATGGCGCGCTGGCTGCCGCCAATACGCTCCAGTTCCCCCCACAGCCAGCCGCGGAATAGCAGCTCCTCGGCAAAGCCCACCCCCAGCAGCAGCGCCAGGGCATTGGCCAATGCGCCCATGTCCAGGCGCCCCAGCCAGCGAGCCTGGCCGGACACCAGCAGCACCACCACCACCAACACCAGCAGGGCCAGGCCCTTGAGCAGGCCGCGAACGAAGGCCTTGAAACCGGCGGCGGGTGGCAGGGCGACGCCGAGCGTCTGCCATGGGGTTTGGCAACCCCAGGCCTGGCGCAGGCGCCAGGGCAGGGTGACCAGCAACAGGCCCAGGGCGATCACCGCGCCGGCCAGATCCAGCTGGTCCGGGCGCCAGCTGGGGAACAGCAGGCCCAAGGGTCGGGCCGCCAGCCAGCCCAGCCCGTAAAGCAGCGGCACGTACAGCAGCGTGCCCCACCAGTGGAGGCGCGGCTGGCCTGAGCGGCCGGTGGCGATTGCCATCAGCCCTCCGGCTCGATCGTGCTGGTGAGGCCCTTGGCCTTAAGGGTTTCGCTGTAGAACTCCGCCGGCTCGATGTCGCAGACGATCACCAGGCCCACACCGGTGTTGTGGGCCTCCAGCATCACGGCGATGGCGTCCTGCTCACTCAGGGAGGGCACCACCTGGCGCAGGGTGGACACCACGAACTCCATGGCGTTGACCGGGTCGTTGTGCAGCAGCACCTTGTAGCGAGGTGAGGGCTTGCGTACCCGCTGCTGTTCCTTGTCGAGCACCGTGGTGCCGCCGGGACGGTCCGGCGTGGCCGATGCCCGCCAGGCCGAAGGGGCAGGGCTGGGGGGCCGGAGTGGGGGGGCGATCGTGGTGCTGGTGGTGAGCGGCAAGTGGATCATGGCCGTTCCCGTGACATGACGGTGGTCAACTTTAGAGAGCACGCACCCGCTCCATCGCCTCCTCCACACGGGCCCGGCTGTTGAAGGCCGAGAGCCGGAAGTAACCCTCGCCGGCGGCGCCGAAGCCGCTGCCGGGGGTGCCCACCACGTGGGCCTGGTTCAGCAGCTTGTCGAAGAAGCCCCAGGAATCGAGCCCTTCGGGGGTTTTCAGCCACACATAGGGGGCCTGCTCGCCGCCATGCACCTGCAGGCCGGCGGCGCTGAGTTCGCGGCGGATGATCGCGGCGTTATCCATGTAGAAGCGGATCAACCCCTGCACCTGGCTCTTGCCTTCGGCCGAGTACACCGCCTCGGCGCCGCGCTGCACGATGTAGCTGACGCCGTTGAACTTGGTGCACTGGCGCCGGTTCCAGAGGCTCCAGAGTTCCACTTTTTCGCCATTGGCGGCTGTGCCCAGCAGCCCCCGCGGCACCACGGTGAGGGCGCAGCGGGTGCCGGTGAAGCCGGCGTTCTTGGAAAAGGAGCGGAACTCGATCGCACACTCGCGGGCGCCCTCAATCTCATAGATCGAGTGGGGCAGCTCCGGATCCTGGATGAAGGCCTCGTAGGCCGCATCGAACAGGATCAGGGCGTCGTGGCGGCGGGCGTAGTCCACCCAGGCCTGCAGTTGCTCGCGGCTGGCGACGGCGCCGGTGGGGTTGTTGGGGAAGCAGAGATAGATCAGATCCACCGGCTGCTCCGGGATCTCGGCGCTGAAGCCGTTCGCGGCGGTGATCGGCAGGTAGGTGAGACCGCCATAGCGGCCGGCGTCATCGGCCTCGCCGGTGCGGCCCGCCATCACGTTGCTGTCCACGTACACCGGATACACCGGATCGGTCACGGCGATGCGGTTGTCGGGGCCGAGGATGTCGAGGATGTTGCTGCTGTCGCACTTCGAGCCATCGGAGATGAAAATCTCCTCGGCGCTCACCTGGCAGCCGCGGGCCTGGAAATCGTGCTGGGCGATCGCCTCGCGCAACCAGGGATAGCCCTGTTCAGGGCCATAGCCATGGAAGCCGGCGTGGGTGCCCATCTCATCGATGGCCGCCTTCATGGCGGTGCGGCAGGCCTGCGGCAGGGGCTCGGTGACATCGCCGATGCCGAGGCGGATGATCGGGGCCTCGGGGTTGGCTTCGCTGAAGGCCTTGACGCGCCGGGCGATTTCGGGGAACAGGTAGCCCGCCTTCAGCTTGAGGTAGTTGCCGTTGACCTGAACCATGGAAGAGACGGGCGGGACGTCCGCCGGGAAGTGCTGGCGGGATTGTCCTATGGCGACCCACCGCCCTGCATACGATCGGAGTCTTGCCCTGCCGCGGCCCCTGTGCTCCTCGCACCCACCCAGTCCCGCGATCCGATCGAATTCGAGGCCCTGATCGGCCCCGACATCCTCAAACCAGCCCGTTACCTGGGCAATGAACGGGGCGTGGAGGTGCGGGAGTGGGGCCAGGCCTGGGAGGCCGCCGCCGTGCGCTGGGCCCTCACCTACCCCGAGGTCTACGAGGTGGGGGCCAGCAATCTCGGCCACATCATTCTCTATTCAATCCTCAACGCTGTTCCCGGACAGATCTGCGATCGCTCCTATCTGCCGGCGGCCGATCTCTCGGCTCGGTTGCGCCAGCGGGGTGTGCCCCTGTTTGCGGTCGAGAGCCGTCGGCCCCTGGCCGCCTTCGACATCCTCGGCTTCAGCCTCAGCTACGAGCTGGGGGCCAGCAACATCCTCGAGATGCTGGATCTGGCTGGCATCCCCATCCGCGCCGCCGCTCGCGGCGACCTGCCCCTGGCCGATCCGGCCGCCCCGCCGTTGATCTTTGCCGGCGGGCCCACCGCCACCAGCAATCCCGAACCCTTCGCCGCCTTCTTCGATTTCATCGCCCTCGGCGATGGCGAGGAGCTGCTGCCCGAGATCGGCCTGGTGGTGGCTGAGGCCCGCGCCGCCGGCCTCAGCCGCTCGCACACCCTGCGCGATCTGGCTCTGGTGCCTGGGGTCTACGTGCCCTCGCTCTACGGCCCGGGCGTCGATGGGGTGACGGTGGAGCCATTGGAGCCGGGGTTGCCCATGCGCATCCAGCGGCGCACCGCCACGCCGATGCCCCACTACGCCATGGGGCTGGTGCCCCACATCGAAACCGTTCACGACCGCCTCACCGTCGAGATCCGCCGCGGCTGCACCCGCGGTTGTCGCTTCTGCCAGCCGGGGATGCTCACCCGCCCCGCCCGCGATGTGGAGCCCGAGGCCGTGATTGAGGCGGTGGAGGAGGGCATGCGCCGCACCGGCTACTCCGATTTCTCGTTGTTGTCGCTGAGTTGCAGCGACTATCTGTCGCTGCCGGCGGTGGGGGTGGAGCTGCGCAACCGGCTCGCTGACCAGAACGTCTCCCTCACCCTGCCCAGCCAGCGGGTCGATCGCTTCGACGCCAACATCGCCCATATCCTCGGCGGCACCCGCAAGGCGGGGCTCACCTTCGCCCCCGAAGCCGGCACCCAGCGGCTGCGGGACATCGTCAACAAGGGGCTCAGCGACGAGGAATTGCTGCGCGGCATCCGCACGGCGATGCAAACCGGCTATCGCAAGATCAAGCTCTATTTCATGATCGGCCTGCCCGGCGAGGGCGATGCCGATGTGCTTGGTATCGCCGACACCTGCCGCTCGCTGCAGGAGCGCTGCCGGGATCTGGGCCGGTTGGAGCTGAATCTCACGATCAGCAACTTCACGCCCAAGCCTCACACGCCGTTTCAGTGGCACAGCGTCAGCACGGCCGAGTTCCAGCGGCGCCAGGAGCTGCTGCGCCGGGCCCTGCGCCAGCTGCGGGGCCTCAAGGTCAACTTCACCGATGTGCGCATGTCGGCGGTGGAGGACTTCGTCGGTCGCAGCGATCGGCGCCTGGCGCCGGTGCTGGAGGCGGCCTGGCGGGCCGGAGCCGGTCTCGATGCCTGGTTTGAATCCGCCGAGCGCACCTACACCGCCTGGACCGGCGCCATTGAGGCGGCGGGGCTGGGCGGCCGCTACCGCCAGCTGGAGATGGGGGGCTGGGGTCATGCCGAGGCCCTCAGCGGTGATGATCTGGCCGCCTTCTGCCGCCAGCCCCTGCCCTGGGATCACATCGATTCCGGTGTCGACAAAACCTGGCTGGCGGAGGATCTGCAGCGGGCCCTGGCGGCGACGGTGGTGGAGGACTGCTCCTTTGCCGGCTGCAGCAGCTGCGGCGTCTGCGGTCCCGAGCTGGGCCACAACGTGGTGATTCCAGCGCCGCCGCCACCACCGCCGATTCCGCCGCGCTCGCCGGCCAGTGAGCGGGTGAGCCGGTTGCGTTTCGGCTTCGCCAAGACTGGCTCCCTCGCCCTGATCAGCCATCTCGACACGGTGCGCCTGTTGGAGCGGGCCCTGCGTCGCAGCGGCCTGCCGGTGAGCTTCACCGGTGGTTTCCACCCGCTGCCGCGGCTGCAGCTGGCCCTGTCGTTGCCCCTCGGGGTGGAGGGACTGGGCGAATGGTTCGATCTGGAGTTCACTGTCTCGTTGGAGCGACTGGATCTGGAGGTGGTGCGCCGCCAGCTGCAGGCCCAGTTGCCGGCGGAGTTCCCCCTGCTGTCGGTGGTGGCGGTGCCGGTGTTCGGTCCCAGCCTGTCCCAGGAGTTGCTGAAGGCCCACTGGCGCTTCGATCTCTGGCCCCAGAAGGCTGGTGCGCCGGAAGCCGGGGTTGGCCCCACGCCGCCGGCGCTGGCTTGGGACTCGGCTCTGGCCGATCTGCTGGCGGCCGAGACCCTGATCTGGAGCGACACCGACAAGAAGGGGCGGCCGCGTCAGCGCGACTGTCGTCCCTATCTGCTGGGGCTGGTGCCAGCGGCCGGAGAGGACGGGCTGGCGGCGGCTCCAGGCGAACAGTGCATCCGCCTCGATCTCGAGGCCGCCATTGATCTGCAGGGCCGCAGCCTCAGGCCCGAGCAGCTGCAGCATTGGCTGGCCGAGCGCCTGGCCAGCCCCCTGCAGCTGGGGCGCGTTGAGCGGCGATCCTTGGTGCTGCGCCCGTGCTAAATTCCATTCAAGACGGTCGACTTGAACGAGGGGCTCTCCCCTGATCAGTCACCGGCCAGACGCTTTCCTCAACAGGTTGCTTTTCAAGAGCTCCTCGCCGGAAGCGCTTTTCTTCCCACCGACTCTCCGTTCGGTCCTCCCTGCATTGACCCGGGTCCGGGTGATTCCCGCTCCGCCCAATCGCTGATCGCACGCGTCGGATCCTGATGGCCCCGATCCCCCGAGGGGATCGACGGTCGGCCGGTCTCCGCATCCGTCTTCCCCTGTCCGAGCAGGGTGTGCAGCTGCTGTCTTCCCCGTCCATCGGGCGCCCCATTCATCGGTTTTCCCGTCCATCGGGCTACCCACGAAGCGGGCTACCCCGCCAATCGGGCCGGTTGCAGCGAAGCTGCCCGCGGCAATCCTTCCTGCCTCCCAGGCAGGGCTCACCGAGCCGAACAAGCTTTCTCCATGCCCCAGCAGATCGTCATCGCCGAGCAGTTGCGCATTGCCGCAGTGCTCACCGACGAGCGTGTCGATGAGCTGGTGGTGGCCCAGGGCCGCTACCAGATCGGCGACGTCTACCTCGGCACCGTCGAAAATGTGCTCCCCGGCATCGACGCCGCCTTCGTCAACATTGGCGAAAGTGAGAAAAATGGTTTTATTCACATCACCGACCTCGGTCCCCTGCGCCTGAAAAAAGGTGGCGCTGGTATCACCGAGTTGCTCGAGCCCCGTCAGAAGGTGCTCGTCCAGGTGATGAAGGAGCCCACCGGCTCCAAGGGGCCGCGGCTCACCGGCAACCTGGCCCTGCCCGGTCGCTTCCTGGTGCTCCAGCCCCATGGCCAGGGGGTCAACATCTCACGCCGCATCAACGGCGAAAACGAACGCAACCGGCTGCGGGCCCTGGGCGTGCTGATCAAGCCTCCCGGTGCCGGGCTGCTGATCCGCACCGAGGCGGAGGGTGTGAGTGAAGACCTGCTGATCGATGATCTTGAGTCGTTGCTGCGTCAGTGGGAGGCCATCCAGCAGGCGGCTGAAACCGCCAGCCCGCCGGTGCTGCTCAACCGCGACGAAGACTTCATCCATCGCGTTCTGCGCGATTTCTACGGCCCCGAGCTGGTGCGGGTGGTGGTCGATGCCCCTGATGCGGTCGCCCGGGTCAAGGCCTATCTGGCGGCCGATCAGGTCAATGTGCAGGTGGAGGCCCACAACGAGCCCACCGAGATCCTTGAGCACTACAAGGTCAACGCCGCCATCCGCGACGCTCTCAAGCCGCGGGTGGAGCTGCCCTCTGGCGGTTACGTGATCATCGAGCCCACCGAGGCGCTCACCGTCATCGACGTCAACTCGGGCTCCTTCACCCGCTCCGCCAATGCCCGGGAAACCGTGCTCTGGACCAATTGCGAGGCGGCGGTCGAGATTGCCCGTCAGCTGAAGCTGCGCAACATCGGCGGCGTCGTGGTGATCGATTTCATCGACATGGAGGCGCGCCGGGATCAGCTGCAGCTGCTGGAACATTTCACCCAGGCCGTGCGCCACGATTCAGCGCGGCCGCAGATTGCCCAGCTCACCGAATTGGGCTTGGTTGAACTCACCCGCAAGCGCCAGGGACAGAACATCTACGAACTGTTCGGCCGGGCCTGCCCCAGCTGCGGTGGCCTCGGCCATGTGGCGGTGCTGCCGGGCCGGGACACGCTCCAGCCCTTGGCCACGGTTTCGGGCCTTGTGCGCTCGACTACTTCGGCCCGGCCCGACGTCTTTGTTCCGGCCACGGCGACCCCCACGACGGCAGCCGCCGCGGCCGCTGCCGAGGGCTCTGGCCGCCGCCGTCGCGGTGGCCGCGGCGGTCGGGGCGCCGACGGTTCCGATGCCGCTGGCTATGGCGAAGCCATCGTGGCCCCAGGCCTTGAGACCGCCTCAGCGGAGCGGGGCGAGCGGCTGGAGCGGGGCGAGCGCGGAGCCGACAGCTCCCTGCGGCGCACCGATCATGAGCTGGTGGCTGTGCCGATGGACTCCCAGCAGGAGCTGGTCTACGGCTGGCTCGGCCTCAATCCGGCCCTGCTGCTCGATCCGGTGCCCAGTGGCGACAACCTGCTGGTGCGGGTGGTTCGGCCTGGCACTGATGCGGAGACGGTGCTGGAGGAGGCCCGGCAGCAGCTGGCCGCCGCCGGCTCCCGCCGCCGCCGCCGCGGTCGCGGTGGCAGCGAAGGGCGTGGCGACACCGGTGGGGACAGGATCGGAGACAGCAGCGGTAGCTTTAGTGGCAGTAGCTCTATTAGCAGCAGTGCGGCCTCCGTCGCCAATGGTTGGGGCGAGAGCGGTTTGGCCGATGGCCGCGACAGCCTGCCGGTGGTCGAGATCACGCCATTGCCGATCGAGATTCCCAACAGCGTGATGGCGCAGGAGTTGGTCACGGTCGAGGTGCCGGCACGCCGACGTCGCGGTTCCAGTCGCCCGGTGGCGGCATCCACGGCCGCTGCCGAGGCGCCGCCGCTGGCGGCTGAGGATGCGGCCCCGGCGGCCGTCGCCCAGGAGGTGGATGATGCCGGCGAGCCTCGCCGTCGCCGCCGCCGTTCATCCGCCAGCGACTGAAGACCGTGGTGCGCAAGTTGGCGCTCCAGCCGGCGGCAGCCGCCTTCGATCCCTGGGCCGGTCGGCCTCCGCACCACTGTGCCGGGGTGGATGAGGTGGGGCGGGGTTGCCTGTTCGGCCCCGTCTTTGCGGCGGCGGTGGTGCTCACGGCAGAGGCTGCCGCTTGCTTGGCCGCCGCCGGTCTCACCGACAGCAAGAAGCTCTCCGCCCGGCGCCGTGGGGCCCTGGTGCCCCTGATCCGCCAGCAGGCGACGGCCTGGGGCCTCGGCCAGGCCAGTGCGGCCGAGATTGATCGCTGGGGCATCCGCCAGGCCACCGAGTGGGCGATGCTGCGGGCGCTGCAGCGGCTCCCGGCCCCGCCGGCGCTGTTGATCGTCGATGGCGTGCTGCCGCTGCGCGGCTGGTCCGGAGAGCAGCTCACCCTCATCGGTGGCGACAGTCTCTGCGGCGCCATTGCCGCCGCCAGCGTGCTGGCCAAGGAGGAGCGTGACGCCCTGATGCGGAGGCTGGCCTTGCGCCTTCCCGGCTATGGGCTGGAACGCCACGCCGGCTATGGCACGGCCCTGCATCGCCAGGCGCTGCTGCAGCTCGGCCCCTCGCCCCTGCATCGCCGCAGCTTCCTGGGCGCGATCCTGCCGCTGGCTGGGCGCTGAGGTACGGCGGAAAACTCCCGCACAAGCCTTGCCTGCTGTTGGTTGTGTCCACAGCCGCTGAACTCGGGGATGCCGGCTGGCGCAGCAGCGGTCACCGATGGTCGAGACAGTTTTTTGGCAGTGGCTTAGGAATCGCTGCTCCAGCTCTCAAAGTCGGCCAGCAGTTGTTGGCCCACCCGGTTGCGAATGCCGAGCAGGATGCCCGCCAGCACGGAGCGGCCCGTGGCTTCGAGCACCTTGGCGGGAATCAGCTTCAGCAGGGAGGGCTGGCTGACGCTCACCGACAGGCTGGCTTCCCCTTCCAATCCGATCGAGCAGGGCTGCAACCAGGAATGGAGGCGCAGCTGGAAGTCGTCCACCAGGCCCAGTCCCTCCAGTTGGCAGTCGAGGGCTTCCAGCTCCAGGCGATCGTCCTGATGGCAGGCCCGCAGCTCCACGATCGGCTGGATCTGCAGTTGAAACACCTGCACCCGGGTGACGCTGTAGCGGTAGTGGCCCGGGCCCAGGGTCACCAGTTGCTGCGGATCCAGCAGGGCGGTCACCACCCGGTCTTCCTGGCTGAGGTAGGTGGCCAGACGATCGTCCGAATCGGCGATCGGCAGGGTCAGCTGCTGACTTGCGCTGAACGCCAGGGGCATGGCCAGCTGGCCGGCAAGGCATGATCCTATCGGCCCACTTTCCCTTCGCCCTCGCCATGCGTCTTGCCTTCCTCGGTCCTGTCGGCACCTATGGCGAGCAGGCGGCCCGGAAGCTGGCGGAGTTGGAGCACTTCACCGACGTGCTCTATGTGCCACAACAGGGCATCCGCGCCGTGATTCAGGCCCTGGCCTCAGGTCAGTGCGAGGCGGCCGTGGTGCCGGTGGAGAACTCGGTGGAGGGGGGCGTCACCGCCTGCCTGGATGCCCTCTGGGAACATGGCGATCTGGCCGTGGTCCATGCCCTGGTGCTGCCGATCCGCCATGCCCTGGTGGGTAGCGGTCCGCTGGAGGGGGTCAGCGAGGTGCTCTCCCATCCCCAGGCCCTGGCCCAGTGCAGTCAGTGGTTGGCGGAGCACCTGCCCAGTGCCCTGCAGCTGCCCACCAGTTCCACCGCCGAGGCCGCCAGGATGGTGCGTGGCAGCCGCTTCCGCGCCGCTATCGCCTCGCGGGAGGCAGCGGCGGAGCATGGCCTGAAGGTGCTCGATTATCCGATCAACGATGCGGCAGGCAATTGCACCCGTTTTCTGTTGCTGCGCCGCGGGCCCCGCTCCCAGGTGGGACCGTTGGCGAGCCTGGCCTTCTCGCTGCACTCGAACCAGCCCGGCGCCCTGTTGCAGGCACTGGGCTGCTTTGCCCGGGAGGGGCTGAACATGAGCCGCATCGAATCGCGGCCGTCGAAGCGCGAGATGGGGGAATACCTCTTTTTTGTGGATCTTGAGCTTCCCCAGGGTCCTGAGCCGCTGGATAAGGCGCTCGCTGAGCTCAGGCCCCACTGCGAGCATCTGGCCCTGTTCGGGGCTTATCCGCTCACCAACCTGGCGCTTGAGGCGCCGGCGGCCTGAGCTGAGCGGCTTCCAGGGGATTCAAGGCCCTGGTTTGCGGCCGCGGAACACTCCGAACTGCATCAGGCCGCGGCGAAAGGCCCAGTCCATCAGCAGCAGGGTGGGCGTTTCCCTCAGGCCCTGCAGCACTGCAGACGGGCCCAGACCCAGCACGGCGGCAGGGCGGCGCACACCTTCGATAATGGAGTCAATCCAGGAGGGCAGGGTGGCGCTGGTCCAGTCGCCGGTTTCCACCCGCATGCCGCCGCTCCAGGGGCTCTGCTCCAGGTTCTGCTTCAGGGAGCGAATGCTGGCGAACTCGGGGTGGGCCCATTGATCGAGGAGCTGGCGCATCACCCAGCGCTCCTGGCGGTTCATGGCGCCATCGGCCGGATCGCGCCGGTTCCAGTCGGCCAGCGCCAGCAGGCCGCCGGGCCTGAGCACCCGCAGCAGTTCATCGGCGTAGCGCTGTTTGTCCGGCATGTGGGGGCCGGCCTCCACACTCCAGACGCCATCAAAGCCCTCGCTGTCGCTGCCATCCGGCAGAGCCAGGGCCAGGGCATCCATCACAGCGAAGCGGCAATGGTCCAGGTCGGCCGGGGTGAGGTCCTGGGCCCGCTGGATCTGGCCAGGGCTGATGCTGATGGCCAACACCTCAAAGCCATAGTCGCGGGCGAGGATGCGGGCGCTGCCACCGATGCCGCAGCCCACATCCAGCACCCTGGAGCCCGGCGGCAACTGATCGAGCCCACTCCAGCGGATCAGTTCATGGACAAAGGCCACCTTGGCGGCGCGAAAGTCGCGGCGGCCGGGGGGATCGCCGTAGTGGCCCAGGTGCACATGGTCACCCCAGAGACGCTCCAGCAGTTGGTCTTCAGTCCAGCGGTCGTAGGCCTCCGCCACGGTGCTGGTGCCGACGAATCGGCGGTTGCGGCGCAGCCAGAGGTTCCACAGCACCAGGGCCAGCCCTGATAGCAGCAGGGCCAGCAGCAGCCAGCCCTGGGGATTGGCACCGAGGCTCACTCCCTCCCCCCCAGGTTGTCTCCATCCAGACTGGGAAAGGTGTCTTTGAGCACGGTGCGGGCCGCCAATTGGCGTCGGGTCTGGTCGAGCAGCTCGTACTCCTGACGTAGCCTCTCGCCCGTGTCGGTGATCTCAAGCAGGGCCTGTTGATGGTCGGCCACCGGTCCACCCAGATGGGCGCCGATCCAGAAGGACAGCTCCCGGGGGAGGTCGGGCAGATCGGACGGCAGGGAGGCGGGTTTGCCGATCAGCTTGCCGGTCAGTTCCACCACATCCCGCAGCGCCCGGGAAACGTCGGCGGTGAGCGTTTCCAGCTCGTCATGGCTGTCGCTCACTTCGTCTTCAATCCAGCTGACCAAGCCGACCCTGAACGGGGCGTCGCGCACGATGTCGAGCACCCGGAACCGCTGCTGGCCCATCGTCACGATGTTGCTGCGGTCGTCCTCCTGGTTCTGGCAGTGCAGGATTTCGGCGCAGCAGCCCACATCAGCCATCTGCTGGTCCTGGGGATCCCAGCGCACCACACCGAAGCGCCGATCTTCGGCCATCACGGTGCGCAACATCATGCGATAGCGGGGCTCAAAGATGTGCAGGGGCAGCACCTCCTGGGGGAAAAGCACCACATCGGGCAGGGGGAACAGGGGCAGTTCCCGCACAGCAAGGTCGCTCACGCCAGCAGGGTGCCGTCGGCGGCACGGGTGTACAGAGCTGGAGGGCCGAAGGGATGGGGAGAGCGGATCAGGGAACGCAACGCGTGGGCGTCATGGTTGGCGCGAATCCTAGAAAGAACACCCCTGCTCCGGCAGGTGCGGAACAGGGGTGGGAGGGGTAGGTAGGGCCTCAGCGAACCCGATGGGCTATTAGCCGCTGAGGTCCGGACCCGTGGGGTAGTCCTGGTTTCAGAGCTTGACTTCAATATCAACGCCACTGGGCAGGTCCAGCTTCATCAGGGCGTCGATGGTCTTGGCGCTGGGGCTGTAGATGTCGATGATCCGCCGATGGGTACGGGTTTCGAAGTGTTCGCGGGAATCCTTGTCCACGTGGGGCGAACGCAGAACGCAGTAGATCTTGCGCTTGGTGGGCAGGGGAATCGGGCCGATCGCCGTGGCGGCCGTGTGATCGGCGGTTTCGATGATCTTGTCGCAGGAGAGGTCCAGCATGCGGCGATCAAACGCCTTCAGGCGGATGCGGATCTTCTGCTGAGCAATGGCGGTGGACATGGCGAAATGCGAAAGGGGCGCAGGGGTCACCGCGCAGGGTGAAGAAGCCGGAAGCACGCGACCGGGCTTCTCAAAGGTGGAGATCGGGCCGGGATGCCCGGTTGTCGAGGTGCTCAAGGCCTGCTGAGACCCTGGGAACGGGGTGGGAATCCGAGCGGCTCCCACCCCGTGAACTTAGGTCAGCGGGTTGAGCGAAACCGGATCACTGGAGGATCTTGGAGACCACGCCGGCACCGATGGTGCGGCCGCCTTCGCGGATGGCGAAGCGCATGCCCTGTTCGATGGCCACTGGGCAGATCAGCTCACCGGTCATCTTGATGTTGTCACCGGGCATCACCATTTCCACGTCCGCGCCGTCGGAGGAGGTGAAGGCCGTGATCTGGCCGGTCACATCCGTGGTGCGGATATAAAATTGCGGACGGTAACCAGCGAAGAAGGGAGTGTGGCGGCCTCCTTCTTCCTTTTTCAGCACATAGATCTCTCCTTCGAACTTGGTGTGGGGCTTGATGGAGTTGGGCTTCACCAGCACCATGCCGCGCTCGATGTCCTCTTTTTGGATGCCGCGCAGCAGCAGACCTGCGTTATCGCCGGCCATGCCCTCTTCCAGCTGCTTGCGGAACATTTCCACGCCGGTCACCGTGGTTTCGCGGGTGTCCTTGATACCCACTATCTGCACGGTCTCGCCCACTTTGACCTTGCCGCGCTCGATCCGGCCGGTGGCCACGGTGCCACGGCCGGTGATCGAGAACACGTCTTCGACAGCCATCAGGAAAGGCTTGTCGATTTCACGCTCAGGCTCAGGAATCGACTCATCCACGGCATCCATCAAGTCGAGGATCTTGTCGACCCACTCGTTTTCGCCACGGACGGCTTTGTTGCCACCCTGGATGTACTCCAGGGCCTTGAGGGCAGAGCCGGCCACCACGGGGATGTCGTCGCCGGGGAACTCATATTTGTCGAGCAGCTCGCGCATCTCCAGTTCGACCAGCTCGAGGATTTCCTCGTCGTCCACCATGTCCTTCTTGTTGAGGAACACCACCAAGGCGGGCACGCCCACCTGCTTGGCCAGCAGGATGTGCTCCTTGGTCTGGGCCATCGGGCCGTCGGTAGCAGCCACCACCAGGATGGCGCCGTCCATCTGGGCGGCCCCGGTGATCATGTTCTTGACGTAGTCGGCGTGGCCGGGGCAGTCAACGTGGGCGTAATGGCGCTTGGTGGTTTCGTACTCGACGTGGGCGGTGTTGATCGTGATGCCCCGTTCCTTTTCCTCAGGAGCGCCGTCGATTTCGTCGTAGGCCTGGGCCTTGGCCATGCCCTGGGACGCCAGCACATTGGTGATGGCGGCAGTGAGGGTGGTTTTGCCATGGTCAACGTGGCCGATGGTGCCGATGTTGACGTGGGGCTTGTTCCTCTCGAACTTCTCGCGTGCCATGGAAGGAAAGAATCGGGGGTGTGGGTTGGGTGGTTGGGAAGATCAGGAATTGCCCTGATTCTTGGAGATGATGGCTTCAGCGACGTTGCGAGGAACCTCCTCGTAGTGGCTGAACTCCATTGAGAAAATACCCCGACCCTGGGTCATGGATCGGAGCTGGGTGGCGTAGCCGAACATCTCGGCCAGAGGACTGGACCTTGGACTGTCCGTTGTCGACGGACTGGCCTTCAACCTGGCCACGGCGGGAGGAGAGATCTCCGATAACGGAGCCGAGGTAATCCTCAGGCACCTCCACCTCCACCTTCATCATCGGCTCAAGAAGTACAGGATTGCACTTCTTGACGCCGTCCTTGAAGGCCAGTGACCCGGCAATCTTGAAGGCCATTTCCGAAGAGTCGACGTCGTGGTACGAACCGTCGACCATGGTGACCCGGATATCGATCATCGGGAAACCTGCAATCACGCCGGACTGACAGGTTTCCTTCATGCCGGCTTCCGCCGGTCCGATGTATTCCTTGGGAACGATGCCGCCAACAATTTTGTTCACGAATTCGAACCCCGAACCAGGCTCGCCGGGTTGCATTTCGATCACCACGTGGCCGTACTGGCCTTTGCCACCGGTCTGGCGGGCGAACTTGCCCTCACCCTTGGCGCTGCCCCGGATGGTTTCCCGGTAGGAAACCTGCGGAGCGCCGATGTTGGCCTCCACCTTGAACTCCCGCAGCATGCGATCCACCAGGATTTCCAGGTGCAGTTCGCCCATGCCGGCGATCACGGTCTGGCTGGTTTCGGGATCGGTGGAAACCCGGAAGGTGGGATCTTCTTCCGACAGTGATTGCAGCGCTTTGGAGAGTTTCTCCATGTCGCCCTTGGTCTTCGGTTCTACCGCCACCGAAATCACTGGTTCGGGGATGAACAGCGATTCGAGGATGATCGGATCACTGTCAACGCAGAGGGTGTCGCCGGTGGTGGTGTCCTTCAGGCCCAGCACGGCGCCGAGATCGCCGGCCCGCAGCTCGTCCACTTCCTCACGGTCGTCGGCCTTGAGCAGAATCAGGCGAGAAATACGCTCTTTTTTGTCCTTGGTGGAGTTCATCACGTAGCTGCCCTTCTGCAGCACGCCGCTATACATGCGAATGAAGGTGAGTTTGCCGTAGGGATCGGCCATCACTTTGAACGCCAGGGCGCTGAAGGGGGCGCTGTCGTCGCAGGCGCGGGTGGCTTCGGTGCCGTCAGGCAACAGGCCAGTGATCGGCGGCACATCAACCGGTGCGGGAAGATAGTCGACCACGGCGTCCAGCACCAGCTGAACCCCTTTGTTTTTGAAGGCAGAACCGCAAAGAATCGGCACAAGGCGGTGCTTGACGACGCCTTCGCGGATGCCGCGAATCAGTTGGGCTTCGGTGAGTTCGCCGTTCTCGAGGTAGGCATCCAGCAGCTCTTCGTCGTTTTCAGCGACGGTTTCCATGAGCTTGTCGCGCCAGAGGTCAACCTCATCTCTCATCGCATCAGGCACCTCTTCCTCAATGATGTCAGTGCCGAGATCATTAGTGTAGACGATGGCCTTGTTGCGAACCAGGTCGATGATTCCTTTCAGTTCGCCCTCAGCGCCGATCGGCAGCTGGATCGGTGCGGCGTTGGCCTTGAGGCGATCCTTGATTTGGTCGTAAACCTTCAGGAAGTTGGCGCCCGTGCGGTCCATCTTGTTGACGAACACGATGCGGGGCACGTTGTAGCGGTCGGCCTGGCGCCAGACCGTTTCCGACTGGGGCTGGACCCCGCCCACGGCGCAGAACACTGCCACCACACCATCAAGAACCCGCATCGAGCGCTCCACCTCAATGGTGAAGTCGACGTGGCCAGGGGTGTCGATGATGTTGATGCGGTTGTCTTTCCAGCTGGTGGAAATGGCAGCCGCCGTGATCGTGATACCCCGTTCGCGTTCCTGCTCCATCCAGTCGGTGACGGCGGCTCCGTCGTGCACCTCACCCATCTTGTGAACCACGCCCGAATAAAAAAGAATCCGTTCGGTCGTGGTGGTTTTGCCCGCGTCAATATGGGCGGCGATCCCGATGTTTCTGACGCGGTCGAGGGGGTAGGCGCGGGCCACTGACGAGTTCTCCGGGTGGGGTCAACAAAAAACGAATATTACTTTACAGACCAGCCTGGCCTGCGGCCTGAGGTGGGAATCGGCGCCGCTCGTGCTGCCGGTTCCCGCCTGGCTCAATAGCGGTAGTGGGCGAAGGCCTTGTTCGCCTCGGCCATCTTGTGGGTTTCTTCCCGCTTGCGAACGGCGCTGCCGGCCTCGTTGGCAGCATCCATCAGTTCCCCGGCCAGTTTCTGGGCCATGGAGCGACCGTTGCGGGCGCGTGAGAAGTTGACCAGCCAGCGCAGGGCCATGGCAGTGCCACGGTCCTGACGGACTTCCATCGGCACCTGATAGGTGGCGCCGCCGACGCGGCGGGCGCGCACTTCCACCAGGGGGGTGGCGTTGCGGACGGCGGTCTCGAACAGCTCAAGGGGATCGCCGCCGGTGCGGTCGTTGATCAGGCTGAAGGCGTCCGAGAGGATCCGCTGGGCCGTGGACTTTTTGCCATGCTTCATCAGCCGGGCCACGATCATCGAGGCCAGACGGCTGTTGAACTGGGGATCCGGCAGGACCGGGCGCTTCTCGGCGGCGTTGCGGCGGGACATGGAACGGGAAGGGAAAAGGCGGGGGAGTCTGGACTAAACAGCGGCGGATCCCGGGGTCGGGATCCAGCCCATCAGGCCTTGGGTGTCTTGGCGCCGTACTTGGAACGGGACTGGCGCCGATCCTTGACACCGGCGGTGTCGAGGGTGCCGCGGATGATGTGGTAGCGGACACCCGGCAGATCCTTGACCCGGCCGCCCCGGATCAGCACCACGGAGTGCTCCTGGAGGTTGTGGCCGATGCCGGGGATGTAGGCGGTGACCTCGAATCCCGAGGTGAGCCGAACCCGGGCAACCTTGCGCAGGGCCGAGTTGGGCTTCTTCGGAGTGGAGGTGTAGACGCGGGTGCAGACACCACGACGCTCGGGGCAGGAGCGCAGGGCCGGCGATTTCGTCTTGCGGGTGAGGCGCTGCCGCTCGGTGCGGATCAGCTGCTGGATGGTGGGCATCGAGGGCCGTCAGGGCTGGTCGGTGCGAATAGGTCGAGTAACCGACCGATTTCGACAATCCGTCACCCTACTGCCCCGTCGGCCCCCGTCCTGGCTCCCGGCTGAAGGCGGCGCCACAGGCGCAGCTGCGCACGTCGTCGCCCGGTCGCACCAGGAAGCCGCCGCCGCTGAGATCGCCCTTGTAATCGAGTTGCAGACCGGTGAGCAGCGGCAGTTGGGGCGGCGGGGCATAGAGGGTTATGCCATCGGCGCGGGCCACGGGGCTGCCGGCCAGATGGCCCGGGCGCAGGCGGATGGCCCAGCGTTCACAGCTGCCCTCCAGTAGGTCGATGTGCATCAGGCCTGGGGTGCCGGCCACCGCGGCCTGGCGGCACAGTTCGGCGGCGGCGGCGGCGGTGATGCGCAGGCTGTGGCCCCTGGGCACGGTCGATGCTCCGGCAAGGCCCCAGTCTGTCAGTTGCCGGCCAGGCTGCTGGGTCTGGTGGCGGTACCTCCTCCTCCGTAGGCCTGGCCGCTGCTGGGCACCAGGCCGAGGCCGTTGTGGACGGCGCCGGCCACGCCTCGGCCCTTGACGGTGTGGGCGCCGCCCATCACCAGGCCGGTGGAACTGCCGCCATCAAGGTTGAGGGCGTCGCGCAGGCCCAGGCCCTGCAGCAGAGCCGCCGTTTCGGCCAGGGTCGGACCCGCTTGCTCGACCCCCTCGAGGGTGATCAGCTCGATCCTGGTGCCATCACTGGCGATCACGGTGCGGGGAGCGCCCTGGCTGAGGAAGGCGTCACCGAATCCCTCTGCGGTTCCGTTCAGAACCACCCGCCCTTGGCGCAACAGCAAGGGTCCGCCCCCCACCACGTTGGCGGCCAGGCCGAGGGGATCACTGGGGCGCGACTCCAGGGTCAGAGGCTCGCCTTCCCTCCAGGGCAGCTCCGTGCCCGCCCGCCCCACCAGCACCATGTCCCCGGGGGCAAGCGGGATGCCGGCCGTCAGGCGGGCCGCCTCGAAGCGCTGAAACACCACCCCGTTGCGCAGCAGCAGACCACTTTCGCCGTTGCTCAGGGCCCGATACCAGGGGCCCCAGTCGCTGGTGTAGCGGCTGATGCCGCGCTGCACGTAGCCACTGTTGACGACCTGAACCGGCCAGCGCTGGCCGTTGCGGTCCAGCAGCCATTCCTGCAGTTGCAACCGGCCGAATTGGGGCACATTGCGACTCTCCCAGCCCACAGCCCCCCGGTTCAGGATCGGCCCGGAGAGCCAGCGTCCCTGTTGCTTCAAGGCTCCCAGGGGCAGGCGTCGCACCCGGTTGAAGAAGCCACCGTTGATGGCCACCAGGGCATCGGCGCGCTGGGCCAGGTCGGAGAGAGCGCTCAGCCCCTCCATACTGCCGCCGCGGCTCAGGGGTTGAAGTTCCAGTGGCCCGGAGCGCGGATCGAAGCTCACCCGATTCAACTTGAAGTTGAAAGGGCCGAGGCGCAGCACCTGGCGGTCCCAGCGCAGGTCTTTGCCGAGCAGTGCCAGCAGCCTCGGATCGAAGCGGGGCGGGGTCGGGCTGCTGCTGCTGGTCGCGGGACCTTCACCGGGCAGGTCAATCACCACCCGGTTGGGGTTGGCCAGGGTGAGTATCTGGCTGGCCCGGGATCCGGAGGCGGTGGACAGCATCAGCCATTGGGGGCCCTGACGCACCCCCAGGCCCCGTTGGCCCAGTTCGGCCTGTTGGGCCGCGCTGCTCGAGAGGCCCAGTTCCAGGCCCTCTTCACTGGTGCGCACCACGGCGGGAGCGTCGAGGTCCAGCACGATCCGCCGCTGACCGGGCTGACGGGCGGTCCGCACCTGCAGCAGGCGTGCCGGCGGGAGCTGCAGTTCCAGCATGTCGCCGCCGCTGCTGCGGCTCACCCCCACCGCGTCCAGCAGGGCCGCCACCTCCACCGCCACCTCATCGCCCAGGCTGCGTTGGCCGGTCGGCGGCACGATCAACTCCTGGCCGTACCAACCCAGGTTCAGGCTGCCATCGGCCCGGTTGCTGCTGTTGAAGCCCAGCTGGGCCTGCAACACCTCCAGGGGTAGCCAGAGCTGCTCGGGGCGGTCAGGCCCCGGGGCTTGGAGCAGCCAGGCGGCTCGCTGGTCGCGGCCATTGATGCGCAGTCGGCTGCCCTGCTGGACGCCACGGCCGCTGGGCAGGGCCGGCTGGAACGCTGCAGGCCGGATCTGGGCGCCGCTGCCCGGGCCCGCCAGCACTGGTGGCGGCGCCTGCAGTGGGGTTGCCCGTGCTGGTGCCGCCACCAGTGCTGGCGCAAGCAGTGCTGCCGCAAGTAGTGGCACCGTGATCAGTGGCACCGTGAGCAGTGGCGCTGTGAGCAGTGGCGCTGCGGCGACAAGGGTCGTGGCCAGAACCTTCCAGGTGGCCAGGGCCATGGGGGATGCAGCCGGGTTCCGAAAGGTAGCCCCTGTGAACCTTGTCAGGAATGCGGCTGCCTAGTATCGGCCGTCCGTCAGCAGGATGGCCGCGCGCCAACCTCGCCGTGCCGGTCCCATGGGTTGGTTCAAGGTCGGCACTTCAGCCCGGGCTGTCCGGGAGGTGACTTCCAGACTCCCGCTCCCTCTGGCTGCTGTTTCAGGTCGCCCCCAACGGCCCCCCTTCCTTCGCCGCTCTTGTGTCCCGGTCCATGCCCAACCCCATCCCTCCCGTCTGGCCCCACCGCGACAGCCCGGCGCCGGCACCGGTGGTCGGCGAGAAGGATGCCTGTGGAGTGGGTTTCCTGGCCCATCTCGGCGGCGAGGCGAACCATTGGGTGCTGGCCCAGGCCCTGCGCGGTCTGCGCTGCATGGAGCACCGCGGCGGCTGCGGCGGCGACGGTGACTCCGGCGATGGTGCCGGCATTCTCAGCGCCATTCCCTGGGGCTTTCTCGAGGCGGTCTGGCCTGAGGCGGCAGCCAGCAGCGGCCAGGTGCGCGGTCTCGGCATGCTGTTTATGCCGGTGGATGCGGAGCGCCGCCAACAGGCCCGCACCATCTGTGAACAGGAGGCGTCCCGGCTCGGGCTGCACAGTCTCGGCTGGCGGACGGTGCCGGTGGATGCGGCCGTGCTCGGTACCTTGGCCCAGCAGACCGCCCCGGTGATCGAGCAGTGGTTGCTGCGGGCGCCCGACGCTTCGGCCACGGTGCCGGCGGAGGTCGATGCGATCGAGGCCACGCTGTTCCGCCTGCGCCGGCGTGCCGTTGATCGGGTGCGCGAGATCTGGGGGGGCGGCACCACCGATCTCTATTTCGCCTCGATCAGTGCCCGCACCGTCGTTTACAAGGGCATGGTGCGCTCCGAGGTGCTGGATCGCTACTACGCCGACCTGCGCGATCAGCGCTTCGCGGTCAACTTCGCCGTCTACCACCGCCGCTTCAGCACCAACACCCTGCCCCGTTGGCCGCTGGCCCAGCCGATGCGGCTGCTTGGCCATAACGGCGAGATCAACACGTTGCTGGGCAACATCAATTGGGCCAGTGCGGCCGAAACCAATCTCGAAGCGGTCTGGGGGGAGGCTGCGGCCGACCTTCGGCCCCTTGTCAATGCCGCCTTCAGCGATTCCGCCAACCTGGACGCCACTCTGGAGCTGATGGTGCGCAGCGGCAGGCCGATCACCGACAGCCTGCTCACCCTGGTGCCCGAGGCCTTCCGCGACCAGCCTGAGCTGGAGCAGCGTCCGGCCATTCAGGCTTTTTACGAATACAACGCCTGCCTGCAGGAGCCCTGGGATGGCCCCGCCCTGCTGGTGTTCGGCGACGGGCGCATGGTGGGTGCCACGCTCGATCGCAATGGGCTGCGGCCGGCCCGCTACTGCCTCACCAGCGATGGCTACGTGGTGATGGGTTCGGAAACGGGCGTGGTGGAGCTGGAGGAGAGCCGCATCATCGAGAAGGGTCGGCTCGGTCCCGGCCAGATGCTGGCGGTGGATCTCGAGCAGGGACGCCTGCTGCGCAACTGGGAGGTGAAGGCGGAGACCGCCGCCCGTTTCCCCTATGGCGACTGGCTCGCCGACCATCGCCGCAGCCTGGAGCCTGGAGCCTGGAGCCAGGAACGGCACCTCAGCGATCTCGATCTGCTGCAGCAGCAGACCGCCTTCGGGTTCACCGCCGAAGATCTGGATCTGGTGATCGAGGACATGGCGGGCGCCGCCAAGGAACCCACCTATTGCATGGGGGACGACATCCCCCTGGCGGTGTTGTCCAGTAAGCCCCACCTCCTGTACGACTACTTCAAGCAGCGCTTCGCCCAAGTCACCAATCCGCCGATTGATCCGCTGCGCGAAAAGCTGGTGATGAGCCTGGAGATGCATCTGGGCCGCCGTGGCTCTGCTCTGCGGCCCGATCCGGCCGGGGCTGCGGTGCTGCATCTGGATACGCCGGTGCTCAACGAAGCCGAGCTGGCTTCCCTGGGGGGCTATGGCTTGCCTCTGGTCAGCCTGTCCACCCTGCTGCCGGTGGCCGCCGGCCCTGCGGGCCTGGAGCAGGCCGTTCAGCGTCTCAGCTTCGAAGCGGAGGCTGCCGTGCGCAGCGGTTGCCAGATCCTGGTGCTTTCCGATCGCATCGGTGTTGACAGCCAGCGCACGGGCCTCAGTGCCGGCAGCACCTACATCCCGCCGCTGCTGGCGGTGGGCTCGGTGCATCACCGTTTGCTGCGGCTGGGTCTGAGGTTGCAATGTTCGATCGTGGTCGATACGGCTCAGTGCTGGAGCACCCACCACCTCGCCTGCTTGATCGGCTACGGCGCCAGTGCGGTCTGCCCCTGGCTCACCTGGGAAACCACCCGCCATTGGCTGGCCCATCCCAGGACCATCTCCTTGATTGAGCGTGGCAAATTGCCCGCGATCAGCCTCGATCAGGCCCAGGCCAATGTGCGCAAGGCCCTCGAAGATGGCCTGCGCAAGATTCTTTCCAAGATCGGCATTTCCCTGCTGGCCAGCTACCACGGGGCCCAGATCTTTGAGGCGATCGGTATCGGTGCTGATCTGATCGAGCTGGCCTTCAGCGGCACCACCAGTCGGGTGGCGGGCCTGAGCCTGGCGGAGCTGGCCAGTGAGACCCTCAGCTTCCACAGCAAGGCCTTCCCCGAACTCGATCGCACCAAGCTGGAGTTCATGGGCTTCGTGCAGTACCGCACCGGTGGCGAGTACCACATGAACAGCCCGGAGATGGCCAAGGCCCTGCATGCCGCCGTCAAGGCCGGTCCCGGCTACGACCACTTCCGCACTTACCAGACCCTGCTCGAAAACCGTCCGGTGACGGCCCTGCGCGACCTGCTGCAGCTGCGACCGGCGCTGACCCCCCTGCCGCTCGATCAGGTGGAGAGCATCGAGAGCATCTGCGCGCGCTTCTGCACCGGTGGTATGAGTCTGGGGGCCCTGTCCCGCGAGGCCCATGAGGTGCTGGCGGTGGCGATGAACCGCATCGGCGGCAAGAGCAACAGCGGTGAGGGCGGCGAGGATCCGGCCCGTTTCAACGTGCTCAACGATGTGGATGGCGAGGGCCATTCCCCCACCCTGCCCACGATCCGCGGCCTGCGTAACGGCGACACCGCCTGCTCGGCGATCAAGCAGATCGCCTCGGGGCGCTTCGGGGTCACGCCGGAATACCTGCGCAGCGGCCGCCAGTTGGAGATCAAGGTGGCCCAGGGGGCCAAGCCGGGCGAGGGCGGCCAGCTGCCCGGCCCCAAGGTGGATCCTTACATCGCTGGGCTGCGCAACAGCAAGCCCGGTGTGGCGCTGATCTCACCGCCGCCGCACCATGACATCTATTCGATTGAAGATCTAGCCCAGCTGATCCACGATCTCCATCAGGTCAATCCTGCCGCCAAGGTGTCGGTGAAGCTGGTGGCTGAAATCGGCATCGGCACGATCGCCGCCGGGGTGGCCAAGGCCAATGCCGATGTGATCCAGATCTCCGGCCACGACGGTGGCACCGGCGCTTCGCCCCTGAGCTCGATCAAGCACGCCGGCAGCCCCTGGGAGCTGGGCCTCACCGAGGTGCATCGCAGTCTGCTGGAGAACGGCCTGCGCGATCGCGTGCTGCTGCGGGCTGATGGCGGCCTCAAGACCGGCTGGGACGTGCTGATCGCCGCCCTGCTCGGCGCCGAGGAATACGGCTTCGGCTCGGTGGCGATGATCGCCGAGGGCTGCATCATGGCTCGCGTTTGCCACACCAACAACTGCCCGGTGGGGGTGGCCACCCAGAAGGAGGCTCTGCGCCAGCGCTTCACCGGCCTGCCGGAGCACGTGGTGAACTTCTTCCTGTTCGTGGCCGAAGAGGTGCGCCAGCTGCTGAGTGTGCTGGGGGTGGCGCGCCTCGAGGATCTGATCGGCCGCAGTGAACTGCTCGCCCCTCGCCAGGTCACCCTGGCCAAGACCCGTTCAGTCGATCTCTCCTGCCTGCTGGCTACCCCTGCCGAGGGTGCCGATCGCCACTGGTTGCGCCATGACGCCGAGGCCCATGGCAATGGTCCGATCCTGGAGGATCAACTGCTCGCCGATGTCGCCGTGATGGCGGCCATTGAGGGCCATGGTCAGTTGGCCCGCACGCTCACGATCGCCAACACCGATCGCAGTGTCGGCACCCGTTTGGCCGGCGAGATTGCTGCCCGGCACGGAAATCTGGGCTTCCGTGGCCAGCTTGATCTGTGTTTCGAGGGGGCAGCCGGGCAGAGCTTCGGCGCCTTCGGGTTGCAGGGCCTGAATGTGCGCCTGGTGGGGGAGGCCAACGACTACGTCGGCAAGGGCCTCAACGGCGGCCGCCTCAGCGTGGTGCCGCCGGCCGGCAGCCAGGATCCCGGCAGCCAGGTGATCCTCGGTAACACCTGTCTCTATGGCGCCACCGGCGGCGAACTGTTCGCCCTCGGCCGGGCTGGTGAGCGCTTCGCCGTGCGCAACAGCGGCGCCCGCACCGTGGTGGAGGGCGCCGGTGACCACTGCTGTGAATACATGACCGGTGGCGTGGTGGTGGTGCTTGGCAGCACTGGCCGCAATGTGGCGGCCGGCATGACCGGCGGTGTGGCCTTCCTGCTCGACCTTGATGGCGAGGGTGCTGTCGCTAAGCGGCTCAACGGCGAAACCGTGGCCCTGGTCGAACTCCAGACGGTCGAGCAGGAATCCCTGCTGCTGCCCCTGCTGGAAGCCCATCTTGAGCACACTGGCAGTGCCAGGGCCGCCCAGATCCTGGCGGACTGGCCCAGCTGGAAGGGGCGCTTCAAGGTGGTGGTGCCCCCGAGTGAGAAGGCCCTGGTGGGGCTGGTGGAGCGGCAGGCCGTCGTCGCTTGAACGATGGCTCCAGCCCCATCCTGAATGGAGAGGAGGGGCAAAAGTCCACGTGATTACTATCAAGCTCCGCGACCTCGACTGGCGCGCCGTGGAGCTTGTTCAGCACAGCCTGCGATCAGGGCGCCTGCCTGCCTGCCTGCCTGCCTGCCTGCCTGCCTGCCTGCCTGCCTGCCTGCAATTGACCAATGGAGTGACCTGGGTCATCACAACAAACTCGATGGATTGAAGCTCACCTCGAAAAAGTGCCGATTGCGCTCATCTTTGGTCAGGGCAGCAGGCATGGTGTTGCGATCGATCTCCCGTGGCGTGACTCTTGAGATTCGGGATTTTCGAGGCCTCCTGAAGAAGATCAAACCTGATCAACGGCGTTACGCCAACGGATCACCAGCCTCTGGATAAGAGTGGGCCATTTGATCCGGCCCGATTGAACTCTTGGGACCGCTCAGATTTTCCTTAAATATCGTCGTAAACT
This sequence comes from Cyanobacteriota bacterium, assembly GCA_026389335.1. GTDB lineage: Bacteria > Cyanobacteriota > Cyanobacteriia > PCC-6307 > Cyanobiaceae > Cyanobium. The sequence goes on from JAPLIB010000032.1 coordinate 27,367, forward strand.
TTCTGCATCATTGCGAAGGTGTCGTCGTTGTTCATGCCGGCGACGGCGATCGCGGCCCCGCCGAGCTTGGTGCTGAAGTTCACGGTGATGGACAACGGGTTGTCCTTGTGATCGGCATGGAAATCCCGCATTTTTTCGCTGCCTGCAACTTCAATGCTCTCGGTGAAGCCATGTTTCCTGGCGATCTTTTCGGCTTGGCTGAGGCAGCCTTCCATGCTGTTGATGTCAAGCACCAGGCCGGCATAGACGTGCGGGATTGCCAGGACTGGCTGATTCCAGAACGGTGCGAAGGCAGCAGCAGCGAGGATTGCAGAAAAGGCTTGCCGCATGTTATTTTATTGTGTTGTCAGGTCAAATATAGGCTCAGAAGTATATTTCGATCAGCGTGGGTGTTCGTGCATCAGGCGTTGCACCTCGCCGGCGTGGTAGCTGCTGCGGGTCAGTGGGCTGCTCACCACCTGCAGGAAGCCGAGCTCCTGTTCGCCATGCTGGCGGAAGGTTTCAAATTGCTCGGGCGTCACGAAGCGATCCACCGGCAGGTGCTTGGGGCCCGGTGAGAGGTATTGGCCGATGGTGACGATGTCGACCGACTGGGCTCGCAGATCACTCAGCACCTCCAGTACCTCCGTGTCGCTTTCACCCAGGCCGGTCATCAGGCCTGATTTGGTGTAAGTGCGGGGCCAGCCCTGGCGCACCCGCTGCAACAGCTCCAGGGAACGGTTGTAGATTCCTTGCGGTCTAGCTTTTTTGTAGAGGCGTGGCACGGTTTCGATGTTGTGGTTGAGCACCTCCGGGGCGCCTGACATCACCGCGGCTAAGGCGTCCCAGTTGCCACAGAAATCGGGAATCAACAGCTCGATTGTGGTGAGCGCTGAGCGCCGGCGCACCTGCTCGATGCAGGCTACGAACTGGCTGGCGCCGCCATCGGCGAGGTCGTCGCGATTGACGGAGGTGATCACCACATGGCTGAGTGCCAGCCGGGCCACCGCTTCCCCCAGCCGCTCAGGCTCGCTGGGATCGAGGTCCCGCACGCTCTTGTCGAAGTCAATGTCGCAGTAGGGGCAGGCCCGGGTGCAGCCCGGTCCCATGATCAGGAAGGTGGCAGTGCCGCCGGCAAAGCACTCGCCGATATTGGGGCAGCTGGCCTCCTGGCAGACGGTGTTCAGCTTCAGATCGACCAGCAGGTCGGCCACAGCGCCGATGCGCTCGCGCTGGGGGGCTTTCACCCGCAGCCAGGGTGGCTTGAGGGGCCCAGGGCTTTGGCCCGCAGCGATCGACGGCTGGACATCGCTGATCGTCCCTGGATGGGTCATGGGCCGCCGCGGCTGGTCGTGGGCCTGGACTCTAGGCAGGAGCAGCGGGCGCCTCCCGTCGTTCAGACCGCTGCCGGAGATGGAGCCGCCTCCGGAGGTGTGGCCGCTGCCGCCGGCGAGGCGGTCATGGGGTGTGGCCCTGCGCGAGCGGGGCCATCCCTTAAAGTCCAGCCATCGGGATGTGGCGCAGCTTGGTAGCGCACTTCGTTCGGGACGAAGGGGCCGCAGGTTCGAATCCTGTCATCCCGATTTTTTTGATGGCCGCTCTGGGCTATCACTTGTCTCAGGCCAGGGCCGCTCCCGGGTAACCCCGTGGGGTCACCATCCGACCATCCTCAACCCGACTGCTGCTGTTGCCGATCAGCACCAGGGTGAGCATGTCCACCTGTTCGATGGGTAGTTCCGCCAGGGTGTGCAGGCTCACATGTTCATCGTGGCGGCCGAGCTGGCGCGCCAGTACCACCGGGGTGCTGGCTGGCCTTCCCGCCAGCAGCAGCTCCTGGGCTCGTCCCAGCTGCCAGTTCCGTCCTAGGGAGCGGGGGTTGTAGAGGGCGACGACGAAGTCACCGTCTGCGGCTGAGCGCAGGCGCCGTTCGATCACCTCCCAGGGGGTGAGGCGATCGCTGAGGCTGATCGTGCAGAAGTCGTGCATCAGCGGGGCGCCTGCGCGGGCGGCCGCCAGCTGCAGGGCCGAGAGGCCGGGATGGACCTCAAAGCCAGGTCGCTCCAGGGAGGGGCGTTGCAACCAGAGCTCCAGTGCCAGCCCGGCCATGCCGTAGATGCCGCTGTCCCCTGAGGAGATCAGGGCCACCTTCAGGCCCTGGCTGGCGAGATCGAGGGCCTCACTGCAGCGAGCCCGCTCCGCGGTGAGCTGGCCGTCACGGCGCAGCTGGTCCGGCCGGCGCAGTGGTTCGAGCAGGTCCAGATAGGGGCCGTAGCCCACCCACACCGTGGCGGCGGCGAGGGTGCGACGGGCATCGCCGCTGAGCAGATCGAGCCGGCCCGGACCGCTGCCCACCAGATGCAGTTCGCCCCGCTGCGGCGCCCATTGCTGAGTAGCCAGGACCACCGCCAGGGTGGCTGCCCCCTGTTCGCCGGCTTCGGCCTGCTCAATGGTTTTGGGGACGAGCCGTTCAGGTTGGGGGCCAGCGGATGGGGCCGCGGCGGTGGCCGCCAGCCAGGCCGCCGCCTCGGCCACGCTGGCCGTGCCCATCTCCCTGGCCACGGCCTCGGAGGGGTTGGCCACCGCGACCGCGGCCAATTGGGCGGCCGTGAACAGTTTCAGCGGCCAGCCCCGCGCCGCGGCCAGGGCGAGCAGCGCTGGCTCATCGCCCTTGCGATCGATGCTGGCCAGACCCGCCACCGCCGCTTCGGCCAGGCCTGATTGGCTGAGAACCCGCTGCACCAGCCTCTCCAGCAGGGCCAGGCTGGTGTTGCGTTCACAGCCCATCCCCAGCCACAGGCAGGGCGGATGCCAGCGGCAGCCGTCCCCCAGCCAGGGGCCGATCACCAGTGCCGCTGGCGAGGGTGGGCCTGCAGGACTGGGATTGTCTCGGATGCAGTTGGTCGGCTCGATATCTGTGGAACCGTCGGCTTCCGCGCCGCTTGCTCTGGCTTGGTGGGCGTCCTGGTCCCCTTCCTGCGGAGGGCGGCTGTCGCCGCTGGTACCACCGGGCTGGGCCTGGCTGCCGCTGTCTGGGCTGTCCCGTGCGGTAAAAGCGTCCAGCCCTTGCCAGAGCTTCAGGCCGCCTAGTTGCTGCAGCTGCGGCTGCAGGCCAGCGGCGGCGGCCACCATCAGCGCCTTCCAGTCGCCTTCGCCGCGCCGCCAGCCCCACTGCTGGCCGAAGGCGTCCAGGGCGAGTCGGCCCAGGGCGCTGCTGCTGCCGCTGAGCACGGCCTGTCCACCGAGCAGGGCGGCGATCTCTCGGCTCAGCTGCTCAGCCCCGGCCAGGTGCCCCCCCAGCAGGGGCACCGCGAAGTGCCCCTGGGGATCCACCACCACCACGGCCGGATCCTGCTCTTTAGCGCCCAGCAGCGGCGCGATCAGCCGGGTGACCAGGCCACAGGCCCCCACCGCCACCACGGCTGAGGCGCTGTCCCAATGCTTTGCCAGCCAGGCGGCGGTTCCTGAGCCGTCGAGGCTGTCTTCCCTGCCGTTCGCGTCGGCGGCATCGCCGCTCGCAGCAGCGCTCCCATCCTTGTTGTCAGCGCTGCTCTGCTCGCCAGAGACTGCGACGATGGCGCTGCTGCCGGGCCAGCGCACGGCGGCCAGGAGCCCGGCTTGCTCCAGTTGGTGCAGCACCGGCAGGGCTGCCGGGCTGAAGCCGACGGCCACGATCCGGCGTTCGATGGAAGTCATGGCAGCAGTCGCTCCCGCAATCCGGCCAGTGGACCACGGCGTGGGGGCTTGATCATCGTGCCGTCGCCGTTCACCGGATCCCGGGCCGCGCTGCCGATGCTGCTGCCGGGGCGAAGGGGCTCGGGTAAGACGACAGGCTGAGTTGCTGGTTCTGGTGCAACGGGCAACTCGGTGACGGAAGGCGTTGTCAACGTTTCTGGGTCAGGCCGCGACGCCGGCAGGGAGGTGGCCTCGGAGGCCGGGTCCGCCGCGGTGATTGGCCCCGTCCTGGCCCCGTTTTGGTTTGGAGCCTCTGGCATGTTTTGGTCTGGAGCCTTTGTCCCGGCGGCGGCAACGGTTGGTGGGTTGGCTAGGCCCGATGGGGCGGCGGGGATCCCGGTCGATTCCGCCGGCTGCGCTTGGGCTGCTTCGCTGGCTGTCGCCGGCTCTGGGGCTGGGCTGGAGCCGGTCTCCGGCGTCGGTGCCGTCAGCGTTGGATCCGAGGCCGTTGTGGCTGCAGCTCCTGCCAGCACTCCTGTCTTCGGTGTGGGCCCGCCGGCAGGGTCTGGGCTCCTGAGTTCGCTGGCTACAGCCGGCACCGGGTTGATCTGAAGTTCCGCTGCGGAGGCGGTGCTGGCCGGGGCGGCTTCGCCGAGCAGGATCGCCAGCTCAGCGGCGCTGAGGCGGCCCTGCTGCCAGCGGGGAGCTGGGGCGGCGCTGTTCAGCTCCACCTCGCTAACCAGACTGTTGTATGGGGGGGTGAGCGGTTCGCCCCGGCCATCCAGCAGTTCGAACTTGATCGCATTGCGGCCGGGCTGCCAGCCGTTCAGCCACAGCGGGGTCTGGCGATCGACCACGAAGGCAGCGCCATTGATGGTGATCCGGAGCCGCCAGTGGGCATCGTCGCTGCGCAGGTTCTGCAGGGGCGCATCGAGCAGCAACCAGTCGACCAGCACCGGTTCGGCCGCTGCTGGGGCTGCGGGACTGACGGCGATCAGCTGGGCCTGGCCTGGTTCCGGCAGCACCAGGGGATTGGCGGCTGTCCGATGCAGGCGGATCTGGCGCCAGGCGCCCGGATTTTTGGCCGCCTCCCCCCAGGGGCGGGCGGCATACACGGTGAGCCGATGGCTGCCAGGGGTCAGGGCCGGCAGCGTGAGCTCGGTGCTTGTCAGGGGCCGGGGTTCGTCGTTGTCGAGTTGAACCACCAGATGGGGACCGAGGCCCAGTGGGCCTCCATCCACTAGTGGCCAGTCGTGCACCAGCAGCTTCAGGGTCCAGGGACCGGGGGGCAGGATCGTCTCATCGGCCGGCGCCAGAATCTCGACGCGGGGCTGCCGCGCCGCCAGGGCCTCCTGCAGTTGCTGCACAGCCAACGGTGGAGCCACCTCCTGCAGGCTGGAAGGGACGGAGTTAGCCAGGGCGTTGGCTGGGCCCATGGTCTGGCCCGGATTGCGACCCGGCAGGCCCAGGGCTTCGCTGCTGCCGGAGCTGCCCGGCAGCAGCACCAGGCCCAGCGCCAGGAGCAGGCCCAACAGGCGTCCAAGCCAGGGACCCAATAGTGCTGCCGCTCGGGCTTGGCGCTCCCTGCTGCCGATCACGCCGCTCCAGTCCCATGGGTGGAGCCATTCTGCGCAGGCAGGGTGACAGGACGGTGACTGTTGGCAACCCCTTGAAATTCGCAACTGAAAGGGTAAGTAACTGCCCATATCTGCGTCAGCCGCGATGATCGCAAGCCTGGGCCAGACCTGAGTCACAGTCTGGGGTGCGCCGGGATTGAACCTTTGTAACTGGCGACCTGATTCGCTTGTTTTCGACCCCTATAGTTCGGCCAGCGGTCCCCTTTCGGGGCCCAATGCCCCAGTCGTTGCAAGGGTTTTCGCCCAAGTCTCGCTGGAGCCCGTGGTCCCGGGTCGGTCCTCCCGACTGGCCTGGCCATGGGGCCCATGGCGGCACCGACTTCGCAGTCTGCTTCGGCGGGCGGCGAGCTTCGGCACCGTCGAAGGGGTGGACCTCCACCTCGATTCCGTCCCTCGAGGAACCTCTCGATGACCATCAGCCCACCAGAGCGTGGGAACAAGGCCAAGGATCTGGTCGACCGGAACCCCGTTCCGGCCACGTTCGAGCTTTTTGCAAAGCCCGGCCACTTCGACCGCACCCTGGCCAAAGGTCCCAAAACCACCACCTGGGTTTGGAACCTCCACGCCAACGCTCACGATTTCGATAGCCACACGAGCGATCTTGAAGAGGTCTCTCGCAAGATCTTCAGCGCTCATTTCGGCCATTTGGCCGTCATCTTCATCTGGTTGAGCGGCGCCTTCTATCACGGGGCACGTTTCTCCAACTTCACCGGCTGGCTTGCCGATCCCCTGCACGTCAAGCCCAGTGCCCAGGTGGTCTGGCCGATCTTCGGTCAGGAGATTCTCAATTGCGATGTGGGTGCCGGCTTCCACGGCATTCAGATCACCTCCGGCCTCTTCCATGTCTGGAGGGCCTGGGGCATCACCA
>JAPLIB010000050.1 GCA_026389335.1 Cyanobacteriota bacterium
CCGCACCCTCCGCCAGCAGCTCAACCGCTTCTCCGAGATCAACCCGGAGGAGTACGCCCGCCTGCAGCAGGCCGAACGCCAGAAGCAGGTGCTCGAGCAGCAGATGGAGCTGCGCGAACGCCAGATGGAGGAGGCCTCCGCCCAGAAGGTCGCCGCCGTCGCGTCCGAGCGCGATGAGGCCAGACAGCAGATCCTCCAGTTGCGCAAGGACCGCCTGCTGGAGCGGGTCTTCTCCCAGGCCGAGGGCCGCTCCGGCGGAGACGCTCGCGGCACCTTCTTTGACATCTTCAAAGGACAGCTGGGCAGCTGCTTTCGCCTCAGCAGCGGCAGCGACGGCAAAGACGGGCTCGAACCGCTCGATTCCCAGGGCAAACCGCTGTTGGGTGACGACGGCCGGCCGATGACGACGACCGAGTTCCTCGATCAGATGCGCGTCCATCCCGTCTACGGCTTTCTCTTCCAGCAGCGCGGCCCCGCCGGCATGCAGGCCGCCGGTGGCCTCACCGTCTCAGGCATCGGCAGCAACGGCGAACCAATCAACCCCCAAGCCATGACCGCCTCCGAGCTCTACCGCGCCTCCTTCGCCATCAACGGCCGCACCCCCTCCCGCCGCTGACGGGGGGGCCAGGGGCCCCTTTCGTATGGGGTTCCGGGCGATGGCCAAAGGGGTTGGCAATGGAGAGAGAGGCGGGCTGCTGCAGCCGTCGCCTTCTTGCCTGCCCTGAGTGGCGCGGCTCCAACGCTCCAACCCGAGGTGTCCGATGGCCCTCCGACTGCTTCGTTTCCTCTTCTCACCCCTGAAAACCATGACCGCTTTGCTCGATCGCCTTGTCGGTGTCTTCTCCCGCTTCCAGTCCCGCGAGGCTGATCTGCGCCGACAACTCGCGGATGCCCTCGCCGATGACGCCGCCGACGAGGCCGCTATCGCCGCTGCCCGCAAGGACGCCCTGGCCGCAATGGAACGGGCGGCCACAGCCGAGGCGCTGATGACCCAACTGAAGGCCAGCGCTGAAGATGCCAGCAGCCAGCTCAGCGCCATTGGCACCTACCTTGATCAGTTCGTGCCGGCTCTCACAACGGGAGAGTCGACATCAGTTGCGGTTGTCGAGGCCGAGACCACCAAGCCAGTGGCTGAAGTCGTCGTAGCGACCGATGGCGCGCTGGATGCCACTGCAGACGACAACTCCAGCAGTGTCAACTCCGGCGACAACCTCGCCAACGATCAGCCGGCGGCGGCCTGATCGCTATGCCGCGACGGGGCAAGGACTTCTACCGCGGTATTTCCTTTCAGCCGCCAGCTCCTGTCGCCGCTGCTGCCCGTCGCGCCCTTGAGCGGCGGGCCCAGCAGTCGCCCTCTCATCGAGGCATGACGCCGGTGGGCCTGGCTCGGGCCCGCCAGCTTTCTAATCGCCAGGAGCTCTCGCCTAACACCATCGATCGCATGGTGAGCTACTTCGCCCGTCACACCATCGACAAGCGCGGCTCCAGCTGGAGCGCCTACGGCAAAGGCCGCCAGGCCTGGGATGGCTGGGGTGGTGACCCCGGACTGCGCTGGGCCCGGTCGATCGCTCGTCGGATGGATGCGGCTGAACGTCAAGGTTGAGGCGCCCACCACCGCGACAAACACCATGCACGCCGATACGAATACAGCCAGCGACTGCTCACGGCGCCCGGGAACCGAAATCAACAGCACGGCAACAACCAAGCGTCAAAAAGGGAGAAAACAACGCGCAAAAAATCGAAAATTCTCCTCGTAATTTGACTTTCAAAATCAACTCCCTGTAAGTCCTCACGAGTCCTTGTAGAAGCACGCAGAAGAATCGAAACCGAGGGGTATTCCCCTGTTTCCTAAAACGGTGGCAATGCCGCTCGGAAAATTTCTCAATTCCGGCAAATCCCTCATCTCAGCCCCTGCTGTCCTGATCGGCCACCAGCAGCGGGGTGCCGGTGTCGTGCTCTACCTGTGGCGTCCTGGCAGCTTCAGTGCCACCATGGGTGGAGGAAGGGGATCCAGTGCTGATGGCGGTCACCAGCTTCAACCTGCAGAACCTGCGGGGGCAGTCCCTACTGTTTCGCTGTCTGGACACTGGTTTTGTCACCACGGCTCCAGCCCTCACCCGCTACCAGCAGGGCCGTGGCATCGACCCCAGCCGCCGGGAGCTGGTGGGCGAGCGGCCGGCGCAATGGTGCAGGAGTCGCCCCGTGACGATCTGCGAGCACTGCGGCCTGGCGATTAAGGGAAACCAGTGGACCCTCCGCCAGCACCAACAGAGCAAACGCTGTAGAAGAACTAGGACGCCGCTGCCGCTCTGATGGCCCACCCGATCGGACTCCTGCTGCCCTGGCTGGTGTTCGCCATCGCCGTTGGGCTCAAGACCTGGAAGGTGTCCCGCTTGATCAATCGTCAGGTGCGCAGCAGCCCCTGGGGGATGGAGCGCTTTCGAGCCGTGCTGGAGCGGAACTGGCAACGGAGTGAGTCGCTGTGCTGACAGCAGCGAAAAGCCCCGGCGAGCTGCTGACCCACCAGGGCTGAAGCGGAGCCCAAAGGCTCAGAGCACCGAGACGGTGCCGAGGCGCCGGGCCTGCAGCTTGCGAGCCCACTGATGGGCCAGCTCAGCCGGCATGAAGCGGGGCTTTTTGACCGGGCGACCACGACGGCCATAGAAGACCGTGAGGCGCTCAGCACCGGAGGCCTTGCTGCCACTGGGATAGACATGCACCAGCAACTGGCGGATTTCGCAGCTGGGGGAAGAGGAGGCCAACACGAGAGAGGCGAGGGACACCCGCGTCAGGCCTCGGCTGTAGCGGCCCGCAGGGACGAGACGGCCGGGGCAGCGGTGTTCTGGCCCTCGCCGAACGCTCACCTCCAAGGGGCAGCTGACCATCCCCAGGCAGCTCCGGGATGCCCTCGGCCTGGCGGCAGGTGCCAGGTTGCAGGCGAGCATTGATCACCAGGGGCGTCTGGTTCTGGTGCCCTCGAAGTACGAGCCGGAGGACCTTTTCCGGCACCGTCCCGTCGTGCAGCGCACGATGAGCCTGGAGGACATGGAGCAAGCGATCGCCGCTGCCGTCAATCGTGCAGACCCTTGATACCAATGTGATCGTGCGTCTGCTGGTCGGCGATGACCCCCAGCAGACGCCGATCGCAGAACGGGCTTTCCTTGCTGCCGTGGCTTCTGGAGGTGTCTATCTCCCGGATGTGGTGCTGGCCGAGGTGGCCTGGGTGCTGCGCGGCTATGACATGGATCGGCTCACCCGTCACGATCTGCTGGAGCGCTTGCTCCGCACCCGGGGTGTGGTGGTGGATGACATTGACGCGGTGATCGATGCGCTGGAGCACTTCCGGCAGGGAGGCGATCTGGCGGACCAGCTCATCCTGGCCCGGGCCTCCAGAGCTGGAGCCCTGCCGGTGCTCACCTTTGATCAACGCTTTTCTGGCCATGAGGGCGTGCAGCTTCTCAGTGCTGACTTCCCGTCAACAGAGACGACCACAATCGATTGAGGTCCAAATCGGCCGCCGCGACCAGCAAGAAAGCGAGGCCCCAGGGGAGCCCCGCTGGCTGGAAGCTGAGCCCCTCAATAGGGCACCAACGCCTCAAGCCCCGGATCAACCGGCACCCCGGGCAGGACGCACTGCTGCTCAACGAGCACCTGAGCCGCCAACTCCGCCAGGCGCGGATAGCGCTGAGTGCAGAACGCCAGATCATCCAGCACCTGCCAGGAATACTGCTGTAGGCGGGCTTTGCGGGACAGAGGGGCCATGGGAGGGCTCCGCATAGGACCCTTCAGCCGGCGGGGGGCGGGTCAAGGGCCCGTCCACGACTGGAATGCGAAGCGCAGCGCAGCCAACGTCAGCACTGGCGGGCATGTTTCAACCCTTGAGGCGCCCCCCGACCATGAAGAGGGCCGGAGCGGAGCCCGTTCAGGAGTTGGTGGCTGCATCGCCGCCGTGCTGCTGGCCCCCATGGGGAGAGCCGACCGGACATTGCTTCTGCTCCTAACGTGGATGGATCCAATCAGCAGCGATGGGATCTTTCTCCTTCACCACGGACATCAAGGAGGACCGGACCCTGCAGCTGCCGGCCGGAACCCCCATGGGTCGTGTGACCGTCGCGATCACGCCGGCCGATGAGGCCGCTCCGACAGGCCGCCGGCTCCTGGCCAAGCTGCTGGACCTTCAGGCCGCCATCCCGACTCGAGAGGGCCTCAGCAAGGAGCAGATCGATGCTGCCCTGGAGAACGAGCGGGCTTCCTGGCGGTGAGGCATGCGCCTGTATCTCGATTCCTGCGTCCTGATCTACGCCCTTGATGGCGCCCTGCACCTTCAGCAACGAACCCTCCAGCAACTGGAGCACTACGCCCAAGCGGACTGGGTGATCAGCGATCTGGTGCGCATGGAATGCCTGGTCGGTCCGCTGCGCACTGCCGATCAAATCCGACTGCTTGCCTTCCGCAGCTTTTTCTCGGATTGCAGCGTGGTGCCCCTGCATCCGGAGGTGATGGAGCGGGCTGCGGAACTGCGCGCTACCACCCGCCTGCAGACAGCCGATGCCATCCATCTGGCTGCCGCGGTGCACTGGGGCTGTGATGCGCTGCTCACCAATGACCGCGCCTTCCAGCTCGCCCAGGCGCCGATCGAGGTGCTGCGACTGAAACCCGATCAGCCCGTGAGCCCACAGGCCTGACCTCTCGGCGGCGCTGGCAATAGGCAGTGACGTTGCTGGGGCCGATCCCCGGGAGTGCAGCACTGATGGGTCTCACCCTGATCGAGGCAGCCAAATACGAGAGCCGCCTGGAGCACCTGGCGGTGATCAAAACCTTCAGCGAGGGGGAACTGCTCTCGCGGCTGCCGTTCATGAACATCGCCGGCGGCGGCCTGTTCTATTCCGTCGAGAAAGAACTCCCCTCGGTCGGCTTTCGGGCGGTGAACGAGGGCTACAAGCAGAGCTACGGCGTCGTTGATCCCCAGTCAGAAGCCGTGCACCTCTTTGGCGGTGACGTCGACGTCGACCGCTCGATCGTCGATCTGCAGGGGCCAGAGGCCCGGGCTTCTCAGGTCGAGATGAAAGTCCGCTCGATGCGATTGACCTTGGAGGCCGCCTTGATCAATGGCGATGCCACCGCCAACCAGGGCCGAGGTTTTGATGGCCTGGCCAAACGGCTCACTCCCGGAACGGAGATGGCCTTGAACAACGGCGCCGGGCCGCTCGATTTCGACAAGCTCGATGAGCTGATCGACTCGGTCAACTCCTACGGCGGCATGAAGTACCTGGTGATGAGCAAGGCGATGCGCCGCCAGCTCAATGCCCTCGCCAGGGCCACCGTCGGCCAGGGCGTCTACAACGTCTCCACCAACAACCTGGGCGTGATGGTGCATCACTACCAGGAGTGCCAGATCCTCACGGTCGATCGCGATGCCCAAGGCCTCGAAGTGCTCGGCTACGGAGAAGCCGGCGGCAGCAGCTCGATCTACTGCTGCACCTTTGGTGACCAGGCCGTCACCGGCCTGCAAGGGCCCTTTCAGGGCCGGTACGGGATTTCGGTGCGCGACCTCGGCGAAGTCCCCGACGCCCCCGTCTTCCGCACCCGCATCGACTGGTACGTCGGCTTTGGTGTCATGCACCCCCGTTCCGCCGGCCGCCTCCACTCCATCGCCCCCATCACCTGAGGGGGGGCAAAGCCCCCTTCGTGATGGGGCTGGGGCTGCGCTGGGTAGCGCTGCTCAGAACTGACCAACGACTGCTCCTTCTGCTTTTTCCGTTTTGGAGACCAACCGATGACTCACCTCAAGGCCAATCACCTGCTGGATGCCGCCACCCTGCTGGTGGGCTGGACCAATCGCTCAGCCACCCGCGACAGCGAAAAAGTGTTCAGCAGCGGTGAGGTGGTGCGGCTGAACACCAAGCTCGATGCCGCTGCCCGCTTCTCCCTGCTCGTCTCCCATCCCGGCCACAGCGCGGCGGTGACGGTGGTGCTGCACCTGGCCCCACAGCTGCGCGATGGCACCCGCGGCAGCTTCGTGCCGGTGGCCACGGTTGCCGTGCCGGCCGAGGGCGGCAGGGTGGAGGCCTACATCAGCGGCCACGACATCCACCTGGATGCCGCCGATGTCGCTAACGCCGACCTTCCGGCCCTCTGCTTTGCCAAGGCCGTCGTCACCCCCTCCACACCCGAGGGAATGGTGGTGGGCCTCACCGCCACCTTGCCGGCCTGACCATGTCCCAGTCATTCATGGCAGAAGCACCGATGGCAGGACTCGTGGCCCAGGGCCCACTTCCCGCCGGGATGCTGCGCATTCACCAAGGCAACCTGGAGCGCTACGTCTGGCCTGTTCACCTGCCGGGCTGGCTGGCACTCGGCTGGCAGGTCGCCGGCCCCAGCTCCACGGCGACTGAGCCCCTGCCTCAAGCCGTGCCAGCACCAGCTGTCCCTCGCGACTCGGAACCGGAACCCACGGCTATGGAGAAGGAGCACGAACCCGCCAGCGGTCGCGGAAAGCGTGGGCGCCGCCGCAGGGAGGAGGAAGCGCAGCCCCCCGCTGCGGTTGAGGTCAATCCGGCACCGACCGGCGCCGATACCGAGCAGCTGGCCGACGCCGACTCCGAGCCCTACGCCGCGATTGACCCGGCAGCGGAGACAGCCGCTGAGCCAGTTGACGACTCCACTGCAGAAGGGGCGGTAGCCCTCAGCGCCCTGCCCGATGACCTTTTTGACGACCCGTTGAACTGATCCCCACCCGCTGTTGGCCATGCCCTACCCCCTCCCCGAGCAACCGACCGCGGTGGGTGGGGCACGGGTGCGGCTGCTCCCGCCTGTCGGCTGCCCCGGCAGCGAGCAGTGGGTGCTGCCGATGGAGTTTGGCCGCTGGGAAGAACTCGGCTACCGCAAGGGACCAGTGCCGGCGAACGACCTGGAGCTGTTCTGGCTGCCGGCCGATCGTCGCTGGAACGAACCGATCGCCTCAGCCGCCATCGAGCTGCTGATCAATCCGCGCCAGAGCATCACCGCCCCGATCTCCGTGATCTGGGGGGATGGCAGTAGCGACCTGCTCCCCTGGCCAGCCACCTCCCGCCAGGCGCCGCGGCTGCGGCACGTCTACAGCCAGCGGGCTGATGTCACGGTCCAGGTGCAGCTGGGGATGCTGATCGCCACCTTGCCCGTCGCCCTGGTGGGCTGCCCCGTGCCGCCCCAGCAACTGCTGGACAACCGCGATGGCGGTGGTGCCAGCAGCAGCGGCACCATCCAACCCCTGATCCCCAGCGGTGGCATCACCGGCGAGCCCTACGACGGACGCCATGCGGTGGTCTGGCGCCTGCGGCTTCATCCCAACGGTGGCCTCGGTTTCCTGCCAGATCCGAGCAGCGGCGAACCAGCCCTGGCCGTGGTGCAGGAATCGGGCGTCGGCAGCCGCGCCACTCGCTGGTACTCCGGCGAGGGCGCCCCACCGACCGGGGCAGCGGCCCCGTTGCAGCCGCCCCCAGCGGTGGGCGATTTCTACCTCGACCGGCTCACCGGCCAGGTCTACGAACTCTCCGCCTGAATCCCATGGCCGACATCAACAAGGGTCTGGCAGAGCGGGTGGAGGTGTTCACCCGTGCCACCAGCGACGCGTTGCAGAAAGCCATCGGGGACGTGCTCGATGCCCGCAATCCCTGGCAGTTGCTCTACCGCCTCTCGCGCATCGTGCTGCTGGGCCTGGTGCTCTACACCGCCTGGCTGCTGATCACCCTGCAGCCTGATCTGGCCAGGCGGATGAGCACCACCCACCTCCAGACCCTGCAGGAGCAGGTGTCAGCCCACCAGAGCCAGGTGCACTCCCTGCTGCGCAGCGCGACCGAGAGCGGTGGCGATGGCCTCCACACCCTGGCGCTGCTGCAGTGGGACGGCGGCAGCAGCGCGACCGTGCTGGCGGCTGCCGGCCGGCTTAGCCAGCAGGGGCTCTCTGCCGATCAGGAGTTGCTGCTGGGGGTGGAAATGGCCGGCGCCCTGGGCCACCTCGCCCTGGGGCTCTGCGCCAGCGAGCAGCCGGAGGCCCTGCCCCTCCATCCCGACCCCGGTGCTTCCACCAGCACCAAGGCAACGGCAGCGCTGTTGTGTCCGGTGGGCTGCGACACCAGCCCCGGCCATCGCGCCCTGCTGCTCAGCCTCTACGACGAGCGCCCGACTCTGCTGCTGCCACCCGGCCATCCAGGCGAGCGCGAAAGGGAACAGTGGCGGCGTCAGGAGGATCTGCTGTTGATCGCCCGCCGCCTCGGGGAGCTGCTGGCCGATGGCGCCCCTGGCGATGGTCCTGGCGCTGGCCTTGGCAAGAGTCAGTGATCGCCGCTTCTCTTCGCCACCGTGGCCCTGTTCTGGACGCAACTGGCCTCCCTGCTGGGCCCGCCCGGCCAGCTCGGCCCCCAAGGCCAGGTTGGCCCGCCGGGACCCCAGGGCGCAGGTATGCCGACCGGAGGCAGTGCGGGTCAGGCCCTCCGTAAGCGCAGCTCTGCGGACTACGACAGCGAATGGTCGACGGACAGCACTGCTGATCCCCTGTTCATTCAGGCCAGTCCACCCAGCGCCGAACAGCTGGCTGGCGCCCAGCGCTACCAGTGGTGGGACACCAGTGGCGAGGCTCTCACTCTTTACATCGAGGACGGGGTGAGCTGATGGCCCTGCGCAATGCTTTTGAGGAACTCGCCCTGGAGAGCACGCTGCAGGCCCTGCGGCTTGCGGTTGCTGCTCTGACCCGCACCATCGGCTTGATGATGCCCGATGCGGCCGGCCGCATGCGGGTGACGTTGGAGTCGGCGCCTGCGGTTGTGCCGGCCAGCCAATCCGGCACCTGGAACCTGGGCACCGTGACCACCCTCAGCACCCTGACGACCTGCTCCACCCTCACGAACCAGAGCCAGGTGGGCGGCTATGGCGCCAACGATCAGATCCCCGCCCTGATGCACCTCTCGGCTGATGGGTTGCGGCGCAACATCACGGTGAGCTGAGATGCCAACCAGCAATGGCAATCGCAAGATCCTCGATCTCAAACGCTGGGAGTTCTGCACCCCCGCACCCGCCGCCACCGCCGCCGGCCACTTCATCGTCTCCAGTCGCCACTACCGCCAGCAGCAGCTACTCGTTCAATCCAACACCGCCGCCTACCTCTACAACCCGGCGGAAGATGGCTGGGTGCAGGTTCCTTCCCCTGCGTTGGCGGGGACGTTTGGTGCTGGTGCCTGCGGCACGGCCGCTTCCTTTTCCACCGGAGCGACCGCCGCGGCAGCGAGCCTCACCGCCAGCGCCGGCACCAGCAGCAGCCTCAACACGAACCAGAACCTGCAGCGGGACCTCCGGGGCTACAGCGTCTTGATCGTCGGCGGCACCAATGCCGGCCGACTCAAGACCATCGCCGCCAACACGCTCGGCGCCAACGCCGTGCTCCAGTTCACGGAGGCGGAGGCGACGGCCTTTGATGCCAGCACCCAATACCGCCTGCTCACCCCCAGCTTTTATGTGCTGGGAGCCGGCACGCTCGCCAGTGGCTCCTTCAAGCGCTACGACTTCGCCACCAACAGCTGGATCACCGTCGCCCACGCCGGGTTGCCGGCCACGAACGGCACCGATGGCCGCCTGATCGCCACTCCCGCCTGGATCGGCAGCGGTTTCAAAACGTTCGCCACAGGTACCGCCACCGCAGGCGGTGCTACCACCCTCACCAATGCCGCCAAGAGCTGGGCCAGCAATCAGTGGACCAACAGCCAGCTCCGCCTCACCGCCGGCACTGGCGCCGGTCAGATCCGCACCGTGGCCAGCAACACCGCCACCACCTTCACGCTGAGCAGCGCCTGGAGTACTGCTCCCGATGCCACCACGCAATACAGCCTGGAGGGCAACGACGATGTCCTGTATTTCATCGGCAACAACGCTGTGACGCTGTACCGCTACAGCATCAGCGCCAATAGCTGGTCCACCCTTTCGCCCACCACCGCCCGCGCCGCTGCCCCAGGGGCGGGCCTCTCCGGCCACTGGGTTCACTCGGTGAGTGCCAGTGACTGGACCAGCGAAAACACCATCCGCAATGGCCGCTACCTCTACTCCTTTCGTGGTGGCGCTGGTGCCCTGCTGGATCGCTACGACATCGCCGCCAACATCTGGGAGAACTCTCTTGCGTACGCCCCGGCAACGGAAACATTTGGGGCAGGAACCAAGCTCGCCTACAACGGCGATTTTCTCTATCTGCAGAAAGACAGCAGCAGTCGCTGGTTTCGCTACGACTTCGCCCAATCCGCCATGGATGGTTGGACCACCATGCTCTATCCCCAGGGCGCAGCCGTGGTGGGTGATACGGCCTTTGATGTCACCTACAGAGATGGCAACACCGAGATCGTTTACATCCACATGTTGCTCAACAGCTCGGCGGTGAACCTGCGGCAGCTGGTGATCTGAGCCCCCACCGCTGGACTGCCGCCGAGCGGTGGCTGACTCCATGCCCTGGCAATAGATCGTGACCTGCCCGGCTGTAAAGCCAGGCCTGCACTGCTTTTGCCATGGGTTCCTGGAAAACCTCCGGTACGATCCGCGGTCCGGAGGGGCCCAGCGGACCCCAGGGCTCTCCCGGTGTTCAGGGCCCCCAGGGTCCAGCAGGACCTCAGGGACCCCAGGGGCCATCGGGCTTGCAGGGTCCGGCCGGTCCGAGCGGCCCGACCGGTACGGCGGGTCCGACCGGTCCGCAGGGCATCCAGGGTCCAGCGGGGATCGGCATCAACTTCAAGGGGCAGGTGGCCACGTTGGCGGCCCTGCCGACGGGCGCCGCCCAGGGTGATGCCTACCTGGTGCAGGCCGACGACTCCCTGCGGGTGTGGGATTCCGCAACCAGCAGCTGGGTGAATGGCGGCTCGATCCAGGGCCCCCAGGGTCCAGCCGGTGTGGCGGGGCCGAGCGGTGCGTCAGGGCCCCAGGGGACGGCCGGCCCCCAGGGCCCTCAGGGCATCCAGGGATCGGCCGGTGCTGATGGGCTGATCGGTCCCCGCGGCACGGGCTGGTTCACCGGTAGTGGTGCACCGCCTGCCACGATCCCCGGTGCGGTGGATGGCGATCTCTACCTCGATCTGGTCAGCGGCACCGTCTACGTACTCGGCCCGATCCGCGTCGCCGATCTACCCGCCATCGGCAGCGCCTTCCAGGGCGGCTACTACGCCGGCCTGATCAGCCATACCGCCAATGGGGTGCCCACCCATGCGCTGATCATTGCGCCCAAGGCGGTGGGTTCGCTGCTGAATGTGGCCTGGAAGAGCGCCAACACCGCCAGTACAGGGACGTCGAGTGTGTTCGATGGCTGGGCCAACAGCGAGGCGATGAACAATGCCAGCCACCCTGCAGCCCAGTTCTGCCGCTCGCTCAACATCGGCGGCTACGACGACTGGTATCTGGCGGCCGCCCAGGAATGGGATGTTCTTTATCGGGCCTTCAAGCCGGAGGCGACAGCCAACGGCACCTATGCAGGTGCCACCTACGGCGCCAACCCCTATGCGGTGCCCCAGGGCGGCAACTACACCGATAGCAACCCGGCCCTGACGGGCGTGCTGGCCTTCCGTGCCAGCGGGGCGGAAACACTCAGGCATTTCGATGAGAACGTCGGCGACGATCCCTTTTTCCACTGGACCTCCACCCAGGCCGCCAGTGGCACCGCCTATCAGCGCACCACGTACATGGGCACCCAGTTCGCCGAAAGCAAGACGCTGGCGACGGCCACCCAGGTGCGCGCGATCCGCCGCATCCAGGTGCTGCCATGACGGTGGAATCCGGGAGGTGCTGATCGGAATGGAGATGGGCTGATGGTCAGCTGGCTGCCGCGCACCCAGGTCCCCGGTCAATCGGTGAGCGTGAGTGCTACCACCACGCCGCTGTTGCCGGGGGCCAGTGCCTTGCTGGACCTATCCGGCCTAGGGCGGCTGGGCCATTTCCTCGCGATCAGCACCGATGCCCCGGGCTGGGTGAGCTTCTACAGCTCAGCGGCTGCACGGGAATCCGATGGAAGTCGCCCCATCACCCAGGATCCGGCACCGAGCAGTGGCGTGCTGCTCGATCTGGCCACCAGCAGCAGCATGCTCACGATCACCGCACCGCCCGGCGGCACCTATTTCTCAACAGACGCCACTGCGGCCACACCGCTGCTGCGGGCCCTGGTTCGTAACACCGGCACCGCCCAAGCAGCCATTGCCGTCACCGTCTCGGCGGTGGTGCTGGCGCCATGAGCCGCACCCTGCTCGACATCAGCCGCCTCGGCACCGACGTCACCTGGCCCTCCGTTGCCGTTGAAGTGAACGGCTACCTGCAGAGCTGGATCAACGCCACCAACACCCAGGTGAACCAGCACCAGCTGCGCATCGCCACCGCCCCCAACCGGAATGCGACTGCCAGCGATCCCTGCGGCTGGCGCCTGGAGGCGACCCTGTCGCAACTCACCCCCGGCGGCTCACCGGCGGTGCTGCTCCTTGAGGTGTTCCTCACCGGCAGCACCGTCGAAATCCGACCAGGCATCAGCAACCTTGAACCGTTCGTCGGCGCTGACAACCAACAGGGCTGGGTCTTCCCCGCCGCTGATGTCGGCACCAGCAGCGGCATCTGGAGCACCACACCGCTGCCCCTGACCGCACAGCTGGGCTGGTCGCTGGAGCCTGGCGCCGAATATTTCGTGTTCGCCTACAGCCAGCATCGCTTCTCCAACCGACAGGCGGTGCCATTGCTGATCGCCCGCGATCAGGTATCAGGCCACTGG
>JAPLIB010000055.1 GCA_026389335.1 Cyanobacteriota bacterium
CAGCAGCTCCGACCCTCAACCCAAGGTAGCCGTGATCCGACGATCACGGCTGCTAAGACCACATCAGGCACAGCTTTGGCACCTCCATCCAGGCAGGCGCAGCGGCTGAGCAGGCAAATGCCCGGGGCCCATGCTCCGGGCATTGTTGCGCTCGGTGCTCCGCTCAGCCCAGGCCGCCCAGCCGGATCAGGGCACCCACCACCACGAAGGCGATCGCCAGGGCGGTGATGCCGCGGATGTGCCAGGCCAGGCCGCTCAGGTTGTCGTCTGTGAGGTTTGGAATGAGCCGAAGCCGGGCATGAACGGCGAGGGCGGCGGTGCCGGCGAGCAGCAGCAGCTTGACGCCCACCAGCATCCCGATGGGGTTGGCCGGGCTGAACAGCCCCTGCAAGCCCGGCAAGTAGATCCCGCCCATCCACAGCCCGGTGAGCACCTGGATCGCCAGGGCCGTCAGGCCCAGCGGCTCGAACGTCTCCTCAAAGGCACGGATCTGGGAGGCACTGCGCTCTCGCAATGCCCTGGGCAGCACTCCCAGATCCAGCACCAGATGCCCGCCGGTCCACACCGTGGCGGCCAGGGCATGGACGATCACCAGCAGCGGAAAGACGGACACAGCAGCGCCTGGGCAACTCCCCCACGATGGGAGCAATCCGGCGGGGTGACCGTGAAGGTCAAGACCCGCACCGACAAGGAGCAGACGCTGAAATCCAAGATGGTCAGTGTGCAGGCGCTGCTCTGATGAAGGGCCACAGAGAACAAGCCAGCCAGGTTCTGGCCTTCTGGTTCAGCGAAACCCTGCCGCACCAGTGGTTCGGCAAGGACCTCGCCTTTGATGCCCTGGTGGGCGAACGCTTCCTCGGCTTGACCCGGCAGGCGATCGCCGGGGAGCTCGACGCCTGGAGCGCTGAGCCGACCGGCGCCCTGGCGCTGGTGCTGCTGCTCGATCAGTTCCCGCGGCAGATCTGGCGCCACACCGTCATGGCCTTCGCCGGTGATCGTCAGGCTCTGGCGCTGAGCCTGCGGGCGGTGGAGCTGGGCTGGGTGGAGGCCGAGCCCGAGCAGCCGCGGCGGCAGTTCTGGCTGATGCCGCTGATGCACAGCGAGGACCTGGCGGTGCAGGAGGCGGCTCTGCCGCTGTTTGAGCGGCTCACCGATCCCCGCACCGCCGATTTCGCCCGCAGGCACCGGGACGTGATCGCCCGCTTTGGCCGCTTTCCCCACCGCAATGCCGCCCTGGGACGGGTGTCGAGCGCCGAGGAGTTGGCCTTCCTGCAGACGCAGGGCTCACGCTTCTGAGCCGTCGCTGCCCAGCGTGAGTGGCAGGTGGCCGCTTTTCACCCAAATGGTGCAGCCCTGCTCGCTGCCGGGTTGGTGGGCACTACCAGGGGGCTGACGCAGCCAGCTGCCGGCCGGATAGCTGCCGTGATCGTCCTGAAACACCCCCTGCAGCACCAGGATTTCCTCGCCGCCGGGGTGGCTGTGGTGCGGCACCACCGTGCCGGGTGCCAAACGTCTGAGGTCCACGTTCTCGCTGCCCCAGTGGTGCAAAGGCAGCAACGCCAATCCCGTCACGGGGGCTGATTGCCAGCAGCCTTGCCGGCTGTCGATCACCAGTCGCTGCTGATCGGCCGGGTGCATCTGCTGCAGCTTGACCAGCAACGTGCAGCCGCTTGTGCTGAAGGGGGCATGGGCCGTGCCGGCGGGATTACGCAGATAGCTGCCAGCCGGGTAGTGCCCCAACGCGTCGGAGAAGGTGCCCTCGAGAACGAGGATCTCCTCGCCGCCGCCATGGCTGTGACGCTCAAAGCGACTCCCCGGGGCATAACGCACGATCGACGTGGCCCGGGCCACCTCACCGCCGCGGCGATCCAGCATCCGCCGCTCCACTCCGGCCATCGGGGAAGGCATCCAAGGCAGGGCGGCGGTGTTCAGCGTGACGCGCTGCTCGAGATCGGCGTGAAGGTCCATGACACCGCTTTAGCTCATTCCTGGGCTCGTGCCTGGGGAGGCCGCCACTGAGGCGCTGTCGTCTGCCAACCCTCCTTGCGCTTCTCGCTCCAGAGCTTGAGGGCCTGCTCGCGGCTGAGCTCCAACCGCTTCTTGAGCAGCGGCACCGGTTGATCTGGCAGCAGCTCCCCCACGGTGACCTCCAGCTGTTGACACCACCGGTCCCAGCGGGTCGGCCGGAAATGGAGGACATGGCGGCCATCACTGATCCAGCCCTCCTGGGGTGAGAGCGGCGGCCGCTTGCTGTTGTTGAAGTGCATCGGCGGCTCAGGCCACCTCTGGCGCCCAGCCCCGTTGCCTCACCATGTCGTCCGTCCAACTCTGGCAGCGGCTGGTGAGGTGCTCGCCATGGGCAATTAGGCCCTGGTGCAGCTGGCAGGTGAGCAAGGGGATGCAGTTGACGCCGGCGTGGTGGCGGAACCAATGGCAGGTCATGCAGACCTTGCGGCTGCGGGTCTTGAGCAGGACGGCTTCATCGAGATAGGGCCACGCCTCGATCGCCTCCACTCGGGAGGGCCGCAGACGGGAAAGAGGGACCGGGGCCATGGCGACTCCTGCGGGCGTACACCTGTACTAGCAAAGAACGGGCTGGCTGGCCATCTCCTGCCCGGTGCTCAATAGGCTGGTCTTTGTGAAGGAGGCCGATGGATGCTGCAGGAACTCGTGCTCGCCATCGGCATCCCGCTGCTCCTGCTGCTGCTGACGGTGCTGGCACTGGAGCGCTGGGCTGATCAGCTTCCGCCCTGGTTGCAGCGCCTCTCCCGGCGGTCTTCCGTGTTCTGGAACATCGGATTCGGGCTGATCATCGGCCTGTCGCTATTGCGCTGGCTGCTGCGACGCTGATGGTTCAGGGGTTCAACAGTTCCTCGTAGCTGCCCCTGTTGATCATGGCAATCGCGGCCACGATGCGTTCAGTGACCTGGCGAATCCTGGGCCAGTCAGGGATCGCCGCAGGGGTACAGGAGTCCCCTAGTCAAACAGGATCCGCATTCAAGCCGCGACTGCAGCCTTGCTTTGGGCGGCGTGTTCCAGAACCAACCGTGCCTGCTCCTGGGTCACGCCGGGGAACAGGTCGACGAACTCCGCCAGGGAGACACCGTCTTCAAGGTTCTCGAACAGAGCCGCCACCGGGGTGCGGGTGCCGCGAAACACCCAGGCGCCACTCACCCGCAGGGGGTCCCGGTCCACGGCAGCACAGCCCGCCCAACCGAGATCGGCTTGTACTGGCATGGCCGGGCCGGGCGCAAGACTCCCTCAGCTTAGGCATCCCGCCCCAAGGAGCAGCTGCGTCAAAGGTCTTCAGGTACTGACGCCCTGATTTTGTTCGGCTGAGCGCACCTGCCGGTGCTGGTTTTCTGAGCGCACCTCGCGGTGCGACACCAGAAACGCCTCGATCCAGTCGTGGTGGCACTTCTGGCTGATCCGATCGGCGATGGTGACTGCGGTGTCGGGCACCTCAGGTCGACAAGGATTCAGCGGCAGTGATCCCTGCAGGATCCCTGCGGCGCTCGAGGCGTTCCGCCAGCCAGACCTTGATGATCGACTGGCGCGTCACCCCCAGCCGGGACGCCTCCAAGTCGAGCTGCTCGACCATCCAGAGCGGGAAGTCGACGTTGACGCGCCTCTGATCCAGCCGGGGACGGCGAGCGGCGGACAGGTCCAGCGCATCGATCACGGAATCCCCCTCGTCGAAGCGACGATCGAAATCAGAGCTGTTCATAAAGCTGCACCTCCTCGGGGCGGGAGCGGCGGACGGAGATCAGGCGGATGGCCTGCTGGCGGTAGGTGATCACGGCGGACCAGTGACGGCCCTGCAGGCGGGCAATGACCAGAAAGCGGGATTCGCCGCTGGTTCGTGCCGGGATTTCAAGCAGAGCCTGGTCCCGCCAGAGGGCCTGGGCGGCCAGGAAGTCGATGCCGTGCTTGAGCAGGTTGGCGTCGCTTTTGGCGGGATCGAACTCAAAGTCCATTCTGAGCTGAATCTATACCGTTTCGGCGCCTTGGTGGTGCTTTCAACGGTCGCCAGGCCTCTGGTGCTGCTCGGCTGAGCGCACCTCGCGGTGCTGTTCTGCTGAGCGCACCTCGCGGTGCGACACCAGAAAGGCCTCAATCCAGTCGTGGTGACACTTCTGGCTGATCCGATCGGCGATGGTGACGGCGGCATCGGGCACCTGAAACCGTTTGCGGAACGCCCGTGTGAGGCTCTCCAGCAAGGGCCGGGGGAGAGCTCGCAGGGTGCCGTGAAGGTGCTGGATCGTCTCGGCATCGAGGGCCACCTGGCCGGAGTCGGCCGGGGCCGATGGCGGAGTCGTCGGGGCCGTGGTCTGGGTGCGGCCCTGAGCCGGGGAGGCAGCGGCGGCGGTGGGAGAACCAGCCTCCGGCCGACTCAGGGAAGACCGCTGCCCACCAGGCCGCTGGGGCCCATCACCCTGGCCCCCGGCGCTGCTGACCTGCCGCTGCGCCTTGTCGTAGAGGGCGAGGCCAAAAGGGTTTCCGAAGGTCATCAGCGCCCGCTTCATGGCATCGGTCTCGGCTTCCTTGAGGGCGGATTCATGGGCCTGGCCGAGGTCCACATCGATGCCATGGCCGGCGCCGCTCCCTTCTCGGATCAGGGGCGGCAGTCCACCGGCGTTGACGGTGACGCGAACGCGGGCGGTGTAGGTGACACCCCAGCCGGACTTCTGGTCCCGGCCTGTGCCTCTGGCACCGATGGTTCGCTCGGCCTGGGCGACGCAGCGCATGGCGATGGTCTGCCGCTGCCAGCCATCAAAGCCAAAGATGCGGTTGGCCTCAGCGATGGCGACCCAACCTTCCACGTAAGCCACCTTTCCGCGGCCCTGCTCCCGCTGGCGGACATTGGCGCGATCGAGGGGAGCGGAGAGGGCAGCGAGCTGCTCGGGAGAGAATCCGCTGGGCTGGGCCTGAAGGGCTTGCGGAGCCGGGGCTGATTCCGGGGCTGCAGTGGTCTCTGCCTCGGTCCGATCAGTGGAGCGGATCAGCTCCAGGGCCGAGGTAGGCCGCTGGGCGGGACGAGGAGCTGCGGGGCGGCTGGTGGTGCTGGCCCCGTTGGAAGCAGGAGCGGCGACGGTCATGGCGATGTACAGCGGTGTGAAACGGATGGGAAAGAGAGGGGCCCCGGCTTCACCACCGGAACCCCACATGGGAGGGGCCTCTGGCCCCTAGCGGATGCGCCAGGAGCGGCGGGAGATGAGTTGGGCGCCGGGGATGGGGTGGCCGGCTTTGAGGGCTTCTTTGATGGCGGCCTTGTCGGGCTGGCTGATGGTCTTGAGGGCGAGCCATTCAGCGGGCAGGGCGTCCTCGTCGTCGATCTCGACGGCCTGGGACTTGCGGCTGGTCAGTTCGTGATGGGGGAACGAAAAGCGCGTGGCTGCCGGCTGGAGCTTGGTGAGGACCAGCACCAGGGATTCCTCGAGGGCATCGGCCCGGGCTTCTTCCCCACGGGCCAGTTCCACCAGTCGCTTGGCCTGCTGCTGGCGGTAGGCGGCTTGACCGCGCAGGTGCTCGATCACCCAGCAGTAGGAATCGGCCTTGGAGTCGAGGGCCTGCCGATGCCCCTCCTCCTGCAGCAGGGCTGCTTCCAGCTCAGTGATGGCCTGGGAGCGGAGGTCTGGATCGTCGCTGTCGAGCTGCTCAGCGAGGCGGGCGACACGGGAGGTGAGTTCCTGGTTCTCGATGCCCAGCTGCCAGAGCCCCGGCGAGGGGGCCTCTGAGGTGGCAGGGGCGGCGGGCTTGATGGCTGTGAGGACGGTCATGGGTGAAAGGAGCAGAGGTGCAAACGGGGAGAGATGGGAGAGAGATTGAGCGGGGGCACTGCCATCAGCCCAGAAGCGACGGAGCGCCAAAAGCCGGCGAAACCTCCATCACGGCGAGGGGCACAGGCGAACGGGAACCGAGCCGCCGCGCCTGCTTGACCAAGGAGGCCGTGCCGGAGCCACCGGGGAAAGCCACCACCAGCACCGACACGGCTGATGTGGCTGTGCAGCGGGCCTGGGCCACGGCCAAGGCCCGCTGCAATAGCTGGCGATTGCGGATCGGCCCGGCACCCCGGCCATAGAGGTGCCACTCGGCCGGCAAGGAGAGCGCATACCAGCCGAGCTGATCGGCGGCCCGGGCGATGACCTGATCAGCGCCACGGGCACCGCCATGGAGGAGCAGATGAACCGCCCGCCCGCCGGTGCGGGCCAGCAGCTGAGAGGCGATGCGGGCCGGCGACCAGGCCAGATCGCGACCCCCACCGGCAACGACGACCAGCGAACGGCTGACCCCGCCAGGAGACCCCAGCGCAGGCAACGACAAAGCAGCGGCCTGAGCCGCGATAGCAGCAGAAGAAAGACTCATGGACAACAGAGCAAACGAACGGGGCAAGTTGTCTGACGATTCCGTTGCCGCAGGCGATGGGCTCGAGGCCTTTGGCGCAGTCTTTATTCTATTTGCATATGGCGCTGACCTGCTCATGCCCTGGGCCAGAAGCAATCGCAACCCCCGACAAATAAGGGCCAAAATGTGTAACCGCCCGCGCAGCCGCGCGAGGCCAGACCGGGCGACCCCCCGACCACCTACCGACTGAGAGGCACCCCGCCACCGCAGCCGCGGGCCCCAAACCGGGCCAACCAACCAACCCATACCCCCGGGCCAGGGTGCGGAGGGCGGCGGCGGCTGGCCGATGCACGCCACGGCACAGCCGTGGCACGCTGAAGGACACCGGAGCCTTGCGGCGTCTGCTCAGCCCCAGGGAACGCCGAGGAACTCCACCAGCAGCACGCCTCGGTGGGCACCGTGGGTGGTCACCAGACCCTCCCTCGCGGCCTGCTCCATTCCCGGCGCGCTCCTTGCGCACCTGCTCGGCGCTGGCGAGCACCCGCATCCAGCCGCCGGTCATGAAATCCTCGCTGCCCGTCTCGAAAACCTGCAGCCGTCGATGCTGATTGCTGTTGCGTTTGCAGTACAAGCCGCCTCCCGTGGGGTCTGCCCCCCCTGACTGACCGACACAAGTCCAAGAACCCATGCGAGAGCATGGGTCTCAGGTCATTGGGTGGGCAGGGAGCCATGGGAGTTTGGGGTTCTCACACCAAACCAAACCCCAGTGGTTTCCCCGACCCGTCTCCATGCTGA
>JAPLIB010000026.1 GCA_026389335.1 Cyanobacteriota bacterium
TGAGGCCAAGACCTCAGCAAGCGGTGCAGAGGCAAGTCCCACTCCGTAGACATCGGCCAGGGTGATCCAGCCGCTGGCTCAGGCTGCTCCCAAGATTTGGTGGCTCGCGGGGCTGGGGGCTACAGGCAACAAACTCCTAGCTGGCACCCAGTGTTCCTTGGCTTTCTGCAAGGGCCGGCCGAACGCCCGTCGGGTTCGCTCATGGTTTTTTCAGAAGTCGCCTCAAAAATCGCCCAAGTCATGCATTGAGACGCGAACTTTTCGGTAAGGCGCTGCATGCACCGGAGTCATGGTGGTGTTGGCTGGCAGATTCCTGAAGGGCACCTCGAAAAATTCTGAATCTTTCTGGTTGAACTGCCCGAGACTCTTGGCCATAGTTCACTTGTGTGGGCCAAAGGTGAGCGCCAAAGGCGATTTCTTGAGCAACACATAGTGCTGCATAGTGATGCAGATTGATCGGTCTGTGCAGGCTCGTGTTGCCCTTCTTTGTTGCTGCTGGCTCCGGGCTGCCCCCTGCTCTCGTCCGGTCGCCGGCAGCCACCGCTGGGCTCAGCCCCGCCGCTGGGGCTCTGGTGCTGGCCGGCTTGCTGTTGGGGCTGCTGCCTGGGCTCCAGGCTGCAGGTGCGGAGCCGCTGCCGCCTCTGCCTGGGCCGGCCGATCCCCATGGTTTTTACGCCAGCCTCGGCGCCGGTGCCAGCTGGCCGCAGCCGATCCACTACGACGACAACCAGCTCGGAGCGCTGTTGCCGATCAAAGGCACGCTGCTGGCTGATCCGGGCTTCGCCGCCGATCTGGGCCTGGGCTACGACTTCGGCCGCTGGCGCACAGAACTCTCCTATGTGCATCGGCAGGCCACGGTCACGGCGTCGAAGTGGTCGGTGGGCCCGTTCCCGCTGGCGGCGACTGTCGCTGATCCGCTGGTGAGCAGCAACAGCGTCTTCGCCAGCCTTTACGCCGATCTGCCCGTGAACGGGCGCCTGGTGCCTTACGTGGGTGGCGGCATCGGCTACACGGCTGTCAACTCCACGGCCACCACGATCAGCGTGCGGGGTCTGAGCCAGACCTTCGGCGGGGGCAGTAACGGCACGTTGGGCTACCAGGCCAAAGCCGGCCTCGCCTACCGGGCTTCCCCCCGCAGTGACCTGTTCAGTGAGGTGGTGTATCAGGGGGCGCCGGGGCGCAGCAGCGGTTCGCTGGAGCGCAGTGCCCTCTCCAGCTGGGGCCTGCGCCTGGGCTGGCGTTATCGCTTTGGCGGGATCCCGGCCGGTGGGACCGCTGTGGTGGTGCCGGCAGCGGCTCCGGCGGCCGCCACCCCCTGAGTGGGGCTGGCGGCTGTGCCGTGGCCCAGAAGTGAGCGCCGTGCCATCCGAACCAGCAGACCCGCTCCCGGTATTAAGCGACCTTGCCCTTGGAGGTTTGTGGACCTGCTGCCGATCTTCAGTGCCACTCGCAGGGGGTTCCCGGCTGCGGCGAGCTGGGTGCTCAGCAGTGAGATCCGCCTGGTCGCCGGTTTCGCCTCGGCCCGGCGGCTGATGTTGCTGGGGCTCTGCAACACGGCCATCAATCGCCAACGGCTGGCCTTCATGGTCACCACCGAGCAGGATGCCCTTGAGGGTTTGGCCCGTGTCAGACCAGGATAATTAATTCTCAGCAACCAGCTGGAGCAGGGCAGTGGGCTGGCGCTGGTGGAGCAAGCCCGCGCGCTGGTGGAGGACATCCGCACGATCCTGATCGTCGATGCTCAGCAGGACGATCTGGTGGCAGCTGGTCAAAGCAGTGCCGATGCGGTGCTGAACGAGGCGGATTGCTTCACCGAAGACAAGCCCGTGATCGCCCTGAGCCGCAGCCTGGCCCTGGGCCAGCGCTACCGCTCCAGTTCCGTGCTGGCGGCGATGGAGGCGGCTTCGGCGGTGCGGCAGTGCTGGCGTGACGGGCCACCGGAGCTGAGCGAGCGGGAGCATGAGCTGGCGGCGCTGATCATCAATGGCCTGGGGGATCGGGAGATCGCCCAGCAGCTGGGCATCAGCTATGAAGCCGCCCGCAGCCGCGGCAAGGCGCTGCGCCGCAAGCGGGGCGCCGGCAACCGGGCGCAGGTGGTGGCCAAGGCGTTGCAGCTGGGATTGGGGCGCCTGGTGGGGGGGTGAACCCAGGGCAGAAGGCCGGCAAGGGGAGGGCTCAGGCCAGCGGATGGGGAACCTGGACGCTCCATGGGCCCACGGGGTTTCCCCTCAGCCTCCGCAGCCCAGGCCGGGGAGATCCCCCTCGCCGACCTTGCAGCGCTCCCGCGCGATCGCACTGACCCGAGCGACAGCTGGCGGAGTGGATGGGGTCAGCTAGCGAGCCGATCAACCCGGGCCGGGCTGCAGCCCGTGCGGGTGCCGGTGCGGCCCAGTGCTGCAGGCCGCAGCTGGCCTCCGGCGTTGTTGTGGCGGGAGGATCGGGCGGCTCAGGGGGGAGCTTGTCCCTGCTCTTTGGATCCCCTGGAGGAGCCCACAATCCAGCCGGCGCCGTGGCTGTTGCAGGCCCCAACCCTCACCACAGGCTCTGCCCATGGGGATAGTCCCGGATCTTGCGATCCGCGCTGAGCAGGGGCACCGCCAGCTCCCGGGCCTGGGCCACCAGAAAGCGATCGGCGGGATCGGCGTGAAAGGGCTCCGGCAACCGGGTGGCCGCCACCGCCACGGCGGGCTCCAGGGGCAGCAGGCGCACGGCCGGGATCGAGGCCACCAGGGCAAGCCAGCGCTCCACCTCCAGGCTCAGGGCCAGCCGGCCCCGCTGGACGAGCATCGCCACCTCCCAGCAACTGATGGCTGACACCAGGAGGCCGGGAGACTGCCCTGGCTGCGCGGCCCGCTCGATTTCCGCCTCGATGGCGGCCAGGGCCTGGGGTGAGAGCCGCTGCACGTCACCACTGGCCCACCAGACCAGCACAGGGGTGTCCAGCAGGATCACGCCAGCGCCTCCCAGTCGCCTTCAGCGATCGGATCCAAGGGTTTGCCGTAGTGGAGCACCGAACCGCGCAGCAGCTCCAGGGGATCGGCGGTGCGGGACTCGATAGGTCGATAGGGGCGCACCTCCAGTGCGGGCCTGCCGTGATCGGTGACCACCAGGGTCTCCCCGCTGGCCTCGATCTGGCGGAATAGCTCCAGGGCATGGGCCTTGAACTGGGATTTGGACACCCGCCGCGGTTGGGAGGGGCCCGGCAGGGATCTGGGCGAGGAGCCTGGCACCTGAGTCTTCTGTGACTAGGCCCATAAGACCAGGGTCATTTGGTGCTGGTGGGCCGCCGCCCGGCTCGAATGCGGGGTCGCCGCTTGCCCCGAATGACCCTATCGGTCATGCTGATCTTGTGGGTCCTATGGATCGTGTGGCCATGATCAGCGAAGCCAGTGCCGTCAGCTTTCGCCAGAACCTGGGCGACATGCTCAACCAGGTGCAGTACCGCCACGACAGCATTGTGATCAAGCGGGATGGCA
>JAPLIB010000062.1 GCA_026389335.1 Cyanobacteriota bacterium
TAGAAATGCTTGTTTGAAAAGGCGATTAAACTGCCGTGCCTTGAGCGGTAGTGCCACTTCAGCCGTCTCACCGGATGGAAGCTCTTGGTACAAAGATCCAGGATTGACTCCTCATCAAGCGCTTCTGTATCAACTTCTTCGTTCTGCTCAGTGTCTTCAGTAGAAGTGGTTCTCTGGAAGAAGGCCGTAGGTGGTAGCTGTTTTGGGTCGCCGACAACAACACACTGTTTGGCGCGGCTGATTACTCCAAAGGCGCGTTCCGGAGCCATCTGCGACGCCTCATCCACGATCACAAGGTCGAACTGCTCGATGGCCTCCCTTGGGACCAGCGATGCCACTGTCGATGGCGACATCATCCAGCAGGGCTTTAGGCCCCGCAGGGCATTACCCGCGTCTTGAAAAAGGTGCCTGAGGGGCCGATGACGCTTCTGCTTGACGGCCTCATTGCAGATAAGCCCCATCTCTGTGAATTCGCTGCGTGGCCCGCGGTTGATGCCGTCAGGAAGTTCTTCAGGAGTGCGATGGATGCGGGCAATCACCTCGGCCCTGTCTAGTTCTCTGACGTGATCCTCCACTCGGTGGAACCGCTCCCGTCGGGCCACCTGTTCTGAGGCCCGTAGCCCCTGGATCTCCGGCACGTCTTCTGAAATACGGCTCAACTGGCTGCGCACCAGGTTCCAGCGGTAAACCGCTACCCAGAGGTCAACAACTAAGTTACTGCCCATCAACTGATCGACCAGCTGCTGCTCGGCCAGTGATGGCAGCCCTTCCTTGAGCTGATGGATCCGAACCCAGTCAGGAAACGACTCCCGCATGACAAGCAGCTGCTGCAGCCAACCACTTAGCTGCAAATGGCCAAGGGCCTCTACAGCTGATGCTGGGGTGGCTGGATGCAGTTCTGGGTTGAACTGTGCTGACCCCAAGAAACGATCTGCCGCTCCCTCTTCGGCGCTGAGCAGCCTGGTCAACTGCTCACCAATGGCTCGTTGCTGAGTGATGTAGGCGGTTGAGCCAGCAGTGAGGCACTGCTCTTCCATCGCCATGGGCAACAGCAGCTCCTTGAGGCTTGTGATCCAAGCCAGAACGCCGCGAAGCGCTTCTGGCGATGCGTCAGCAAGGTCTGGTCCTGCTTGCTGCCGGAATTCGGACAAGGTCCGCAGCATCTCCTCCTGACGGCGGCGATAAAGCTCCAGTTCGATGGGTGCTTCCTGCAGCTGGGCGGTGCCCAAATCACATTGCAGGCCAAAGGCTGAGAACTGGGCGAGTAGTTGCCTGAACTGCTCAATCCCACCGGCCAGTGTCTCCAGCAGCGATCGCAGAGGTAACTGCTCACTACCGGTTGGGACAAGGTCACTCTCGCTAAAAACACTCTCCATGGCAGGCAGAAGCTGCTGGCTGAGGAGAACGTGCCGCTGCTCCAGCTCCCCTTTGAGAAGGCTCGCGAGGCAAGCACTGTGGGCTTCTAGGCCCCCGGCATTGGTGAGCTCTTCATTGCGCGCTGCTGCTTCCAAAACCACCAGCGCCTTTAGGGGCTCACTGCACAGCAACCCAAGCGCAGCCTCAAATTCTTCAGTGGGGAATTGGGCTTCTCGTTGCCGATAACCGATGACCTTTTGAAGCCATTCAGACATCCCCTCTGGCTGCTCCACCCCAGCATCCCTGGCCCATACGGCGTAGGAGTTGACCCGCTCCAGTTGCTGCAAGTTGGCCTGGTTCACTGTCAACTCGCGACGGAGGTCGCTGGCGGTTCTGCTGGCAATCGCCAGACCTGACCAAAGCGGCAAGCAAACCAACTCATCGAGATCTGCTGACAGGCCACCTTCAAAAAGTCCGATCTGACTTGTTAGCTCTTCCACTGTTAGTGATCTGGCTTGCTCCATGAATCCCGCTGTGGTGGAGCTGCTGCCGACAAACCCCTTCAGCTCGGCAAGCTCCTTGACCACTGCAGTGGTATGGGCCAGATTCACGCCACTACGGCACCAGTTAGTTACAAGAGCAGCCGGAAAGCTCGCCTCCATTTCCAGCACCTCAGCCACACGGCGGAGCGCCTCCGGCTTGCTCGCGGGCTCTACTGCACCCAGTTCAGTGGCCAGCTTGCTGGCTCTCGCGTAAGAGCGACTTACTAATTTCCGTAGGGGGGACATCGTCTCCAACTTTGTAGCTGCGGCACGCAGCTCCTCGGCCTCGAGGTTTTCGCTGACACGTAAGCCATCACGAGCAAGGGCCTGTTGCTTTTGCTGCAGTTGCTGTTCCTGCTCCAGTGCTGCGTTAATCACATCTGGGGGAGTTGTCCAGAGATCCGTTACCCGCAACCGCAAAGCATCCGGACTGAGTGCCATCAATCGCCGAAGCACATCGGGCAGTCCTTGAAGTTGCTCGAGCCTCAGTCCCTGGAACTCCATCGGCAGGGACGGGGAGGACAGAGCACCCTCCACGCGCAGCAGCAGTGCCTCCGCTCCCTCGAGCTTGGTCGCCCACTCCTTCGTGGCATCGAGTTGGCCGAGCAGCGACTGCATCCCGCCTTCGCAGCAATGACGCAGCAGCTCAACTGCTTCTTGCAGCTCTGCTGATCCGTTGGCTTGCGGTTCCTGGCCGTGATCCATGCCCAGGTGCTGGCGTTCAGCTTTCAGCTGGAGATGGTTTTGGATCAATGTCCTGATGCGCACGCCGCGAGTGCCCTGCCACAACGGCAGCTGGCGCTGCTCAAGAACCCACGCCGGCAGAGCGCTCAGGTGGCCAAGCAGAGCATCAAGGGCCACAAGTTCTGCACGGTTTAGGCCCAGAAAATCAAGGTCACCTGATCCGGTAGATGCAATGACCTGGATTCGCTCCAGCCGCTCCGATAAGTCACCAAACCTGTCGTTGAGCTGGTCTCGCTGCGCTGCGGAAGCAGGCATCCTCACCTCGCCTAAAGACCATTGGTTCCACTGCCCTGAAAAGACTGTGAATGCATGCCCATCTGGCAGGGGATCTGGAATGCGGCTGAAAATCTCACAGAGCTTGGCGGTGCTCCCCTGCTCTGCTTTCAAGGCAGTGAGCAACCCCTGTGCAATCCCAGCTCCCTCCTGAGAAGCCAACACGGGCAACAGGCCTTCTTGATCACTGGAAAGTGGCTCTGGTAGCAGGGCTGCGCTGGAAGAAACATCAAGAGCCCGTTGCCTCAGCTCCTGCAGCGTCAGTGCTCCAACCGCCTCGCCAATGCTCGGGTGTTGGCTCATGGCCACCAGTGCACTGTGCCAATGCTGCGCCTGATCCATTAACTGGTCCCGACTTAATGCATCAGACGGCTTGGCACCTAGGGGCACAAAGGTCGAGAGGAAGAGTTGCAAATCGGCACGGCTACAGAGCCTGCCCAACTGCTCGACGGACTGGGTGATCTGATCAACCTGTTGCCTGGTGTATTGGGTTGCCTCGTTCAGGACGCAGCGCAGATCTCCCAACGGCACGTTCGTACCTTGCAGCTGCTGTCGTAGCAGAAGCTCCCGCCAGAAAAGTTCTTGGGGACTCTCATCTTCTGGACCATGTCCCGTATTCAGTAACTCACTAAAGGAGTTCAGTTGGCTACGCAGCTGCTGAAAATCTTCCACCACGGCATCACGGCGCGGTGCCTGGGGTTTTGGCAAGAGAAGACGCTGAGCAAGCTCGTCATAGACCTCGCGCTTATTGGTCTTGTCAGAAGCGATTCGCAAGCAATAGGGTCTTAGGCCTGCATCCGCCAGGCGTGTAAACACCACGTCCAAAGCAACCTTCTTTTCAGCAACAAAAAGAACACGCTGGCCAGCGC
The DNA here is from genome assembly GCA_026389335.1 of Cyanobacteriota bacterium. Taxonomy (GTDB): domain Bacteria; phylum Cyanobacteriota; class Cyanobacteriia; order PCC-6307; family Cyanobiaceae; genus Cyanobium. Next base: position 3,785 of record JAPLIB010000062.1, read on the forward strand.
ATAGTGCATTGGCAATGATATTTGTAATCGTCTGACTTTTACCAGTTCCTGGCGGACCTTCAATCACCATGGAGCGGCCGCTCATCACATCGGCAATTCCAGAAAATTGACTGGCATCAGCCTGAGTGATCAGAACAGGGACTCGCTCAGCAATGGCTGGATGATCAACATGCTGATCCTCAGCCACCACATTTGCTTCAGCAGGCAGCTCTTCTTCTGAAATTTCAGCAGCCAGGAGCTGTCTAACCAGCACAGACTGTTTAACGATTTCTGGGTCAAGATCTTCATAGAGACCTAGGCCGCTAAAGTTGAACAGAGCAAGGTTTAGAAAGTTGCTGACCTCCCAGTCCTCTCTATCGGATACAGCATCGGCAATCTGAGAGAAGTAGGCCTGCAAGCTAAAACCATCTACTTCGAGTTCTGGCAATGGCAAATTGACAAGAAAGTCGCGACGCAAACGCTCTTTCAGAGTGACGTTGCCAATCGGTGCATCGTCTGCAGCGCGTAGGTAAAATGTACTTGCACCTCCTCGGGTTGCTGCTTTAGAGAGCTCAACGGGAAGCAGGATTAACGGAGCACAATACTTGCGATCCTTCTCGCTCCATTCCAGGCAGCCAAAAGCCAAATAGAGAATGTTATTGCCCGTTTCTTCGATAGAGCTTCGCGCCTGCTTGCGAATTCCCTCTGCCAGGCGTTCGAGACTCGCCTCTAACTGAAGAACACGGATCCCATTTTTGACATTCCTTCCGTCGCCTTCTCCAATGGTCAGCTCGTAGGTGGAGGGAATTCCTTGAGCCTCAGCCCATTGAGCCAGGCTCTTTGAGCTTTTACCGCTCTTTGGCTTTTGCCCAAATTCCTCTCGAAGCATCGACCTGAGACGATCCTCTGCTTGTGCCAGTGCTGGGCTCATGCCCTGATCATTTGCGCTATCAGTTAGAACCTGCTGGTAAAGGGGATCCCGCTGCCTGGCTACTACAAGCGCATTTTCAAATTCTTCACCTGCTTCTTCTTTCCCGTCATCACTGGGAGGATCGGGTAAGGCAATGAACTGGATTGTCGTGCCATCGCAAAGTGCCGCAAGTACAGCTTGGGGATCGCAGTCGATGAAGCGCAGCAGCCTGGCCGTTCGTTTGCTGCTGAGGGAGAGATTCAGAAGATTGTTGCGCGTCGTCAGATCGAGCAACTTATTGCGAAAACCCTCAAGCGTTGGGACGAGGTGTTGATTGAGATCTTTAGCGCTGCTCATGTCAATATTTGGATGTTTTCAATACAGATTCAGTGATGTCTAATTTCTGTCGGTAAATCCAGTGGATGCTTATCGATGGTCGAGTGCTAGGCCGACAAGCATTGATAGGTGCTGCGGCCATCTCCAGCGATTGGAACATGATGATGGGCAATAGCTTCTCAGTCTGCGCCCTCTTGCAGCAATGCGTAGCTAAACCGTCGCCACGGCAACGCTTTTCAGGGCTGGGCTCCATGCAATTCCTGCATAGTTTTTGTCTTGGCAACCTTCTGCCGTAGCAACCGCAGGCTGCTTCTCGCCGCTCGGCTGTTCACCGCCCCTTTCGGCAGCAACAGCCAAAGCTGCTCGATCAACGGTGGCTGCGCTGCCAGCGGTACCAGTCCATTGGCTTCTAGCCAGCCAGGCCCGAGCAAGTCAGCGCAGATCGGCATCGCCAGCTTGCGGTCCCTTGCCCGCTTGAGCCAGGCTGCTGGTTCCTGGCAGGCCTCTGGCTGCTGCTCCACCCCAAGGCTCTGCCACTCCAGTGCTTGATGCAGCAGCGGCAGCGCACCCCGGCGCGGCAGCAACACCTGCTTTGCCTCTGTAGTTGTGGCCACCAGCTGCAAGGCCAGCTGACCCAGGGACATGGCGGTTAGTCCGTCCCATTTGAGCGATTGACCTGACTGCAGCTGCTGCTCCAGGCAGAAGGAGCTGACGATTGCGCCATCAAGCAGGCCGTGACTCACCAGCTCAGCCCAATGCTCAGCGCTGCGGAAGCGGGGCGGCACCAGCTGCACGCCTGTCATGCCATGCAAGAGGCTTTGGTGCAGCAGGTCTGTACCGAGCCGAATCAGGCCAGCCATCAGCCGGTGCTCCCGGTATGCCAGCCGCAGGTGGTGCAGGCAGGTGTTGTGGTGCTGCATCAACTGCAGGCTGCGGCACACCGTCGATTGGTGCATAGCTAGTGCCGCACCTGCCTTGGCCTGCGAGCCAGCCAGCTCGAGGAAATCCAGAATGTGCAGGTCTTCTAAGGGCGTTGGCGGCGCGTAGGAGTTCTCATCCCGCCGTGGCGTGGAGCGGGCACTGCTGCTGCAGGAGTGGGCCAAGGGAGGCAGGAAGGTGTTGCTGAATGCAGCGTCAACGCTGTGGGGGCTGGCAATGCTCTTTTTCGTGCGAAATAGTGGAAGCCCCTGTTGCCTCTGCCGCGATGGCGACCCTGCGCTGCCACCTGCTGATCGGCCAGCCCGCCAGCGGCAAAACCACGCTGGCAAAAGCATTGGCGCCCCTGCTCACTGGCCCCGGGGACGCCCCTGCGCTGGTGCTTTCAACCGACGTGATCCGCGCTGAGGTGTTTGGTGATGCAGCAGTGCAGGGACCCTGGGTGGATATCCAGCAGCGGCTGCATGAGCGCATTCAGGAGGCCGTAGCCGCTGGCACTCCAGTGATCGTGGATGCCACCCATGCCCGCCGCGCCTGGCGCCTGGCTATCACCCAGGCTCTCCCCCTACCGGCCCCAGTGGAGTGGATCGGCTGGTGGCCCTACACCGATCTGCCTACCTCGCTGGAGTGGAACAGCCGGCGCCAACGAGCCGTGCCGGTGCCGGTGATCCAGGAGATGGCCGCTGCCCTTGCTGATCCCCATTTCGGGCCGTGCCGGGCGGAAGGGTTTGCGGCGATCTGCGCTGTGGTGCCTACCCATCACAGCGAGCTGACGCCGGTGCTGCAGGCCGAACTGGCCGGGCTTGATAAGCGCATCCGCTCTGCCACCAACCGTGAGCGCAAGCTGCAGCGCCACGGCTACTCCCGGCTGCTCGATCTCGAACGGCTGCTGTATCTGATCCGCCTGCTGAGCAGCTGGCCCGACCTGGCCGCCACTGATCCGGCCAGCGCAGAAGAGCTGGAGGCGATCCTCTCGCCACTGCCCCAGGGTGATCTGGCTGCTCGTGCTGCTGCCTTTCTTGGGCGCCTACACGGGGAGTGTTTTGCCGATGCCACTGCGATACGCGCCGATCTGGCCTGGCTGGAGGCCAATGGCTTCTGCAGCGCCGTGCCGGTATCGGCGCCAATCCAGCTGGCACCCGCACCACGGGGTGCAAGCCATGGCGGGCTGCCGCCCATGGGCGATGGGCCGGTGTTTCTGCGGGTAATGACCCTGCTTAGGCATTTCCTGCAGCAGCCCTTTGATCGGCCGGCAGAGCGCGGCGCCAACCTGCACCAGCACCTGATTGCAGCCACCGAGGCAATCCCCGGTTCCTACCTGAGCGGTGAAACAGCCACCTTGCGTAAGGACCTCGAAAAAATTCTTACCCCTTACGGCTTCCGCAACCGCAACGACAACGTGCGTCACGGCTACTGCCTTGGCAGCGCTGTGCTGCCTGCGGCGCGATTGCAGGAGCTGCACAACGTGCTGCGCCAAAGCGCCGGCCGCCTGGCCGATCCTTCTGCTCAAAACCTGCTTGTTGAACTAGATGAGCGACTGGGCTGGGCAGGCATCAGCGCCGATGGCGTGGCACCAGTACGCAGCTATGCGCGCCATGCGGTGGTCGACACCAAGCTGGTGCGGCGCGATTCGCTGGCGGCTCCCAGGCGGGCAGACGCCATTGAGGCCGCAATCGTTGAGCACAGGCGTGTGCTGCTTGAGCGCTACCCGGGGGTTGGCAGCTTTGCTGATAGCCCCGCTGGTGAGCTGCGCGTGTGGCCGCTGCAGCTGATATTCCACAACGTCGGCTGGTATCTCCTCTACGAGGAAGACCAGGTCGGCCATGAGCAGGGGCTGATCCGCAGTGAGCGGCTAGACCGGCTCGCCCTGCGCAGCAGCGATGGCGGCCTGCGCCGCAGCCCAGAGGAGCAAGCCGCCGCCCTGGCACGGCTGGAGCGCTTGCTGCACCACAGCGGTGGGATTTATTTCGGGAGTGATCTGGAGCAGCAGCTGGCGATTGCCAGCCCCTCGGCTCAGCGGCGCAGTCAGGCGCTCACCACCCTGCGCTTTTGCTGCGCCCCCTGGGCGTTTGCATTCATCCGCGAGGGCCTGCAGCGCTACCCGATCGAGCACACGCGTTTCTCCAAGCCGCTTCCTGGCGATAGCTGGTGGCACCACCCCAAGGCGCCGCACCTGCTGGAGCCCGGCCCGGCGGACTCCAGCCACCCCTATCCGGTGGAGCTGGATCTGCCCCCCTGGACCGTGGCAGCCGACATTGACCTGCGCAGCTGGCTGTTTGCTTTTGGCGGCGGCATCTGCATTGAAACCCCCGATGCGCTCAGGCAGGAGCTGGTGGACCGTTGCCGGGAGGCGATTGGGGCAAATGGGGGACAGAACACGCATGGCCCATTGGTCACGCCAGGGCTGGGGCACAGTTTTGGTAACCGGCTGCGGAGTTCATAGGCAGGCGGAAGGCGAATGCCTCTTGCTCAAAGCCGAAAAGTCGGGCCCTGTCAGCTACCGAACTTGCGATCCAACCACTGGGTGAGCACATAGACCCCGATAAACATCGGCAGGTAGACGATCCACATGTTTGGCAGGTCAAGCTCTGCGTTGTTGATCAACACCAGCCCGCCATAGCTGACCGCGCCATAGATCAACGCTCTGCGCAGTGGTCCGGTGATCTTGTTCAAGCGAAATTGCTGTTGGGTTTTGCCTCAGGCTATGCCCAGCAGCCGCTCACTCCTCGTCGTCGCTACCGCCCACGGGCACTAGGCGGATCTGCTTCTTGCCCAGCTTGATCTCGAACTCATCCCCTGGCTTGAGGTCGAGCACGGCGGTGTAGGCCTTGCCCACCAGCAGGTTGCCGTTGCCCTGAACAGTTGCGACATAGCTAAGGCTGCGGCCAGCCTTGCCCCGGCCGGCGCTATCGGCACCCAGGCTTACCCCCTTAGCGCCCAGCAGGGCTTCATAGAACGCAGTGAAGTTGAGGCGCTCACTGCCGTCTTTTTTGGTGCTCACATAGCCGCACTCACGCACGAGCTCGGACTTGGAGACGTCGCCCAGATCTTTGACCTTGGCAAGCAGTTCAGGACCGGTAAACATAAGTGATTAGCAATATCCCCTCTAGGAAGATACCAGCCAGAGCACCACTGTCCAGGCCTTATTTATTTGAGGTGCACTGGCAGCTCCACGGGATCAATCGATAGCTCCTAGCCGCGCCTTCTCTGCTGGAACCATTGAGGGGTATTAATTGGCCCAGATCTGGACGGCTGGATTGGCTGCTACATAGGCATCCCAGCTGCAGCTATATGTTTTGAGCGCACGGGCGCAGTCCAGTGACGCAATGCGTGCCTTCTCGGCTGACTCTGCCTTGATCTGATCAATACGCCCCTGGAGATCTTTGTTGACCTCCCCGAGGCTCAACCCCGTCATACCCATCATTTCCATCATGAACTGATTGGCTGGGACGTTGTTCTTAAAGCCAACTGCCGTTGCTTGAATATTGCCGGCTTCATCGACGTAGTTGATCGAGAAGGTGTAGTCGTGCTTTTTGGCGGCAAAGCCAATAAGGCCTGGTATGCCAAAGAGCACAACACCAGCAACGCCCATGCCGACATCAGTCTTGCTTCCTGAGCCACCCTGTGACCAAGAGAGCACCTGATCTTTCTTGATGACTAGTCCAGGGGTACCGATCTGACCATTAGCCAGGGTGACGGTGCATTCCGAACCACCGGTACAGAGGGCCTGATACACCGCAGCCACACCAGGCGTAGCGGAGATTCCGATTGCTGCTGCAGCAGTGCCGGCCGCAAGTCGATAGATGGAGGAATGCATGGTCAGCAGCTGGTTGACATCCATCTAGACCCTCAGGTGTCGCAAACTGCTGATAACTGCTGATTCAATGCCAACACCGCATAGGTACAACGTTTTATATGCAGATGCTGCCTCTTGGATTGGCACTTTTTATCGCTGCTTACCGCAGAGATGCGCAGGCCTCACCATCGCCATTGCCATCTAGATAGCTGTGCCCCTGGCGCAGTAGCTCCTGGGCTTTGGCATAGGAGCTGATCTCGCTGCAGCGGTAACGGCGGCCGCCCGGTGTTGTGCCATCAGGGATCACCGCGGAGCTACGGCCCTTGCGGAAGTCCCAGGGCCGGGTAATGCCGCCCTCCACCTGCCACACCCCGTAGCGGCGCCGGCTGGCACGGTATTCCGCGTCCAGATACTCCTTGGCATCGCAGCCGCTCAGGTACTGCCGATACGCGAATGCCTGACCGTCTTCCACCAGCACCAGATTGATGTTGATGTCAGAGATCACCTCGGCAACCGAACGGCCATAGCGATCGGTGGTCTTGACCTCGAGCCTGACCTCGCGCCCGACAGGGAGCCTCTGCTGTAGATAGCTGCGAGCCTGCTGCCCGTGGGGGCTCTGGGCAGTCTCCGGGGCATCGATGCAGGCCAGCCGTACCGTCACCGCACGGCCGGACTGGCGCACGCGGATTGTGTCGCCGTCGCCGATCGAGAGCACGGTGGCGCTCAAGCCTTGCGGCTGAGCCAGGCCTGCTTGCACGCCCAGCCAACCCAGGCCCAATACGCCGATAGCAGAGCAGAGCCGCAAAGCTGAATCGTTCAACGCATCCCGGAACTTGGGGCTGTGCGCTCGAGCAGCAGCTCCAACTTGCGGTCTTGACGCTCCAGCGCGGTAAGGAAACCTGCAACGGTCACGCCAAGGACAGTCAGCCAGGCCAGTGATGTCCAAGCGATGATCCGCCACAGCCCTTTGTGCTGATCGTTGGCAGGCTTTGCAGCAGGACTGTGAGTAGGGCTGGGCAGATCAATACCAAGATCTAGAACCAGTCGCAGCAAGGCATCTGGGGTTGCCGCGACCAGTGCGCTGGAGATGTCCGATGCAGGAACCTGCTGGGATAGCAACTCACGGCAGTGCTGGAGCCCACCACCTGCCCAGAACAGGCCCCAGGCCCGTTTATCGAGATGCAAGGCCACCCAGCGGTGCGGGCGGGCATCGTTGCGGATCAACTGCGCAGCCTTGGCCAGGCTCCAGCTGCGGCCAGCAGCCACGGATGGCTGGGACTCCAGCAACAGCCGCCCTTGGGGGTCACGGGTGTACCCAGTGACGACCTGCAGGGAGAAAACATCAATGATCTGAACTTTGCTTCCCGGCTTGCGCTGCTGCACCTCCGGTGACCAGAAGACCAGCGCACCACGCTCGCTGGATATGCAGCGCTCCATCTGGGTGTTGGTGGGCATCGCGCGCTCGCCCCTCGGCTATTGATTGCTCAAGTCTGCCCCCATGGCTCTTGCACAAGGGCAGCATCAGACCGATCGTTGGAACTTCAAGCCACCGGCAAATGTCCCCAGGCGATTCCAGTGACGATCCCTATGTGCGGATAAGCGTTGAGCTGCGCCAATCCACCCTGGTGTGGCTGGATGACTTGCGTAAGGAGTGGGGTCTGCACAGCCGTGGTGACCTGGTGAGCCGCCTGCTCGATGAACTGGCAAAGCCCACCAGCGATGCGTAAGCAACTGTTGATTGCAGCCGGGATGCTGCTGAGTGCCAGCGCGGCGCTGGCCCAGCAGCCGGTGCAACCGCTGCCCAAAGTGGGAGGCTGCCCGCTTGGCTACTACAGCTCGGGTGGCTACTGCGTGCCCAGTCCCGGGGGCAACACCCGCGGCGCCATTGAGAAAAGTGGTGCTGGCTGTCCCCTGGGTTTTTATTCCTCTGGCAACTACTGCCTCAGCAGCCCTAGTAACGAGCGGGAGGCGATTCAGAAGACCGGCAAGTCCTGCCCGCTGGGCTGGTATTCATCTGGTGGGTACTGCGTCAAGAGTCGGTGATCGCCATGGGTTTCCGTTTCCGCCGCTCTGCCCGCCTGGGTACCCACCGAGAAAACCTCCGAGTCAGGTGCTCTCCTTGAGGAATGAGACCCTGATGAATCGGGCATGTGAGCAGGGTGACGCAGTGCTTGCCCATCTCATAACGAAAGTACTGGCAAGTCATACAGACCTTTGAAGAGCGGGCAGGACGCAGGACATTGATATCCAGGTAGCCCCACTCCTCAGCGGCAACTGAGTCAGCAGCAGGCATCGGTCGCAAGAGGGTACGTCAGCTTGAATTGCAAGAATAAATAATTTCAATTGTCGTAGTAAAATCAAAATAACTTGCGAGGACCGAATGCCGTTTATTGATCTGCTCAGGAGAATTCCCCAGGTGAAAGTCCAAGCCCCAAAACTAAGTGAAAATGAAAGGAAAAACCCCTATCCAGCTGGACCCTTCAAAGGCAGGACATCGTTAATGCTTAGGTCCCTCCTGGCAATCCACGAGTCCATAGAGGACTCAGAAACAATGCAGGGATATGAGGGATTGCCCGTGCAGGTAGAGGAGATCTATTGGGAAGTATGGGGAGTTCTGGCAAGAAACCCATCCCTGCAAAGACCAGAGGAGGTGGTCGAACAATGGATGGAGGACTGCTTGGGAAAGACAGACGATGAAATGATGAACGTACTAGACGGACACTTGGGTCCAGATGGTCGATGGAGAAATTACAAATCCGTCTGAAAACCTACGGAACGCGCAATAGGTAGATATCTACGAATATCCAGAAAGGTGGTTTTGAAAGGGTGTTTGGCATATAGTTTGCAAAGGCCACCCTAAAGAGCGTGGCGGTTTTCTCGCAATCTTTCGCCAGATCAAGGCAGATCAAAAACCGCTATATCCGTCTCTGCCTGGTGGATCACCTCCAGCATTTGCTCAAAGACCAAGCGGACTCTTGGGGTGTCCTCTGGGCGGTGGGAGGCATGAAGCGCCAGAACCGTGATGCTGGTGGTCAGCTGCTCCATGGTGAGCAGGGCATCCCGTTGGATCTCCTGGGCAATGGCAAAAGTGGTGAGTGGAGACATGAAGTGTCGTGCGACTGCTTTTAGTGTTTCCACAGGCCATGCGTCTTGTGACAGTCGCGGGGGGGGGGTGTTCACCCGGGTGTCTTGTGGATAACTTGCCGGTTTTGGTGAGCCCCCTGACGTGACCCCCTTTGGTGCTCCAGTTCCTATGAGAGCTAGTGGGTTGGTCAGGCCGCTTTCCATTGCTGGAGGACTTCCAGGGGCGTGCGCCCCTGGGGAGCGGAATGCGGTCTGTAGAGGTTGTACTCGATCCGGTGCTGCTTTGCCAACAGCCTGGCTTCTTGCTGCGTGGCAAATAGCTCGATATTGAGAAATTCATCCCTAAACCGGCTATTGAATGACTCCACAAATGGATTCTCTCAGGGTGCACCTGGCGGGCTGATTCAACAGCGGCTCCATCCCCTGGTCCCGCAATATTGCCTGCAACCTCAACAACCAAAGCCACCTCCAGTACACCTTGATGGATCAGATTTAGGGTGTCGTCGAGCAGGTCAGCGGCCTGTTGCTGAGAGGATGGAGTCTGCGGTGCTTGAGGCATGGCTCATCCGATCAGTCCGGGCGAGATCGCGGGGGTCCAACTCACGGCCAAGTCCCTGCGTGATCTCTCGCCGCCCCAATTCAGCTGCGTGGCAGCCGAGCGGCGCCATCGCCAGGAACGCCTGGCCGGAGCGCTGCGCATTTTCGGCCGGCTGGGGTTCGGGGAAGGCGTGGCCGGCCACATCACCGCCCGCGATCCGGAATTCCCGGATCACTTCTGGGTTAACCCGTTCGCGCTGTCGTTCAACCGCGTGCGCGTCAGCGACCTGCTGCTGGTGAACCACGCGGGCGAGGTGGTGATTGGCGATCGCCCGGTGAACCGGGCGGCGTTCGTACTGCATGCGGCCATCCACGAGCTGCGTCCGGAGGTGATCGCCGCAGCTCACGCCCACTCGCCCTATGGCAAGGCCTTTTCGAGCCTTGGCAAACGGCTCGATCCAGTCACCCAGGACTGCTGCATCTTTTTCAACGACCACGAGCTGATTCAAGAGGATGGCGGCAAGGTGGTGCTGGAGGAATCCGCCGGCCAGTCCTTCGCTGCGCAATTCATGCAGGGGAAGGCCGCCATCCACCAGAACCACGGCCTGTTCAGCGTGGGAGAAAGCGTGGATGCAGCCGCCTTCTGGTTCATCTCCATGGAGCGCTGCTGCCAGAGCCAGCTACTGGCCGAAGCGGCCGGAAGCCCCCAGTTGATCCGGGAAGACTGGGCCACCTACACCCGGAGCCATGTCGGCAGGCCCCAGGATGGGTGGCTGGGGTTTCAGTCGTTCTGGGAGGACATCCTCCATAGTGATCCTGATCTGCTGGAGTGACAGCCCACACTGGAATGTGGGGCAGGTGTCAGCTGAGCGCCCAGGGCGAATAACCTCAGAACACAGCTCCTTGGGCTGGGTTGCGGCCAAAACTGAGCAGGCGCGGCTGCAGTTCTGGCTGATGCCGCTGATGCACTCGGAAGAGCTAGCGGTGCAGGAGGCGGCGCTGCCGCTGTTTGACCAGTTCACCGATTCCCGCACTGTTGATGTCGCCCGCCTGCATCGCGATGTGATCTCCCGCTTCCAGCGGTTTCCGCATCGCAATGCCTCACTCGGAAGGGTGTCGAGTGCGGCGGAGCTGGCCTTCCTGCAGGCGCCGGGCTCACGCTTCTGAGCCGTCGGGGCCCTGGGTAGCGGGCAGGTGGCCGGTTTTGACCCAGATCGTGCAGCCCGCTTCACTCCAGGGGTGGTGCACACTGCCGGGCGGATTGCGCAGCCAGCTGCCGGCGGGATAGCTGCAGTGTTCGTCCTGAAACACGCCAGCGATCACGAAGATCTCTTCGCCGCCGGGATGGCCGTGGGGCTGAAACACCGTGCATGGGGCCCAGCGCACAAGGGCGACGTGCTCCGAGCCAAAGGCGTGCAGGGGCATCACCTCCAGGCCGCGCACCAGACCTGGCACCCAGGCTGCGTTAGTGGTGTCGATCACTAGCCGCCGCTGATCGGCCGGGTGCATCTGGTGGAGCTTCACCAGGAGCGTGCAGCCCTGGTCGCTGAAGGGAGCATGCTTGCTGCCGGCCGGATTTCGCAGGTAGGTGCCGGCTGGGTAATCGCCGTGCTCATCGGAGAAGGTGCCTTCCAGCACCAGGATTTCCTCGCCGCCGCCATGGACGTGGCGCTCAAAGCGACTCTCCGGGGCGTAGCGCACGATCGACGTGGCTCTGGCCACTTCCTCGCCACGGCGATCGAGCATCCGCCGCTCCACCCCCGCCATCGGGGAGGGCATCCATGCCAGGGCGTTGGTGTCGAGCACCGCGCGCTGGCCGAGGTCGGCATAAAGCTCCATGGCCCCGATTCTGATCAACCCGGCGACAGAGGCGTTGGCGGGCTCCACTGCGGCTCGCAGACCTGCCAGCCCTGCTGGCGCTTCTGGGCCCAGAGCTTGATCGCCTCATCTCGCATCAGTTCCCTGCGGTGCTTGAGCAGCGGTGGCTCCCCGCCGGGCATTACCTCTCCAAAAGTCACCTCCAGCGCCTGGCTCCAGCGGTCGTAGCGGCATGGCTGGAAATGGAGCACCTGGCGGCCATCGCTGAGCCAGCCCTCCCGAGGGGAGAGGGGCGGGCGATTCTTGTCTCCGACGTTCATCGAGAGCTGCTCAGGCCACCTCCGGCGCCCAGCCCTTCTGACGCACCAGGTCGTCAGTCCAGCCCTGGCAGCGGCTGGTGAGGTGTTCTCCATGGACGATCAGACCCTGGTGCAGCTGGCAGGTGAGCACCGGGATGCAGTTCACTCCGGCGTGGTGTCTGAACCAGTGGCAGGTCATGCAGACCTTGCGACTGCGGCTCTTCTGCATGGTGCCCTCATCGAGATAGGGCCACTCCTCGATCGGGGTTTCGAGCCGGGCATTCAGTGCTGCAGGTCGGGGGAGAGGGGCACCCATGACTCATTGCCATTGCGTACGCATGTACTAGCACGGTTAACTGGCTTTGCTGTCTTCCCCTTGCGCCCTCGATACGGTGCGCACAGCGGATAAGGGCCGATGTTGCGCGAGCTTGTTCTAGCCATCGGCATCCCTTTGGTCCTGCTGCTGCTGGCGGTGCTGGCGATGGAGCAGTGGCGTGAGCAGCTGCCGGCCTGGTTACAGCGGTTGGCCGAGCGTCCGTCCTGGCTCTGGAACACCGGTATCGGCCTGATCATCGGCCTGTCGCTGCTGCGCTGGTTGCTGCAGCGCTGATGCTCAGGCCACCAGCTGCTGGTGTTGCACCAGGAAGGCCTCAATCCATTCGTGATGGCGGCGCTGGCAGATGCGATCAGCAATTGAGAGTGCATCTGGCGGCACCTGGAACCGCTTGCGGAAGGCCTTGGTAAACCCCTCCAGAGCAGGGCGGGGCAATCCCCGAACGGTGGCGAGGATCTGCTGGATTGTGCCTGGATCGAGCGGGTCAAGGCTTGGATCAGGTTCCTGCTGTGCAGGTGATTGGGGCTGCTGCCGGGGAGCCGCTTCTACTGGCCTGCTTCTTGGGTTTGCGTTGGGGGCCGCAGTGGCTGAACTGGTGACCTCCCTCTGCTGCTTGTCATAGAGCGCCAGACCAAAAGGATTGCCAAAGGTCATCAGCGCTCTTTTCATCGCATCGGTCTCGGCCTCCTTGATGGCGGACTCATGGGCCTGGCCAAGGTCGGCGTCGATGCCGTGGCCGGCGCCGCTGCCTTCTCGTATGACATCTCCAACGCTGATGCGCACTCGGGCGGTGTAAGTAACCCCCCAGCCGGCACGGTTGCTGCTGCCGAGGGTGCGCTCCCGCTCAGAGACGCACTGCACGGCAATGGTTTCGCGTTGCCAGCCGTCAAAGCCAAAGATGCGGTTTGCCTCGGCAATCGCTTGCCACCCCTCCAGGTAGGCCAGGGAGCGGCCGGCCTGGCTGCGGGTTTGGACCTTGGCGCGATCGAGTGGAGCGGAAAGGGCAGCGATCTGCTGGGTGGAGAAGACAGCGATGGTCATGGGAATACTGCGATGTGAGAGGTGATTTGGGTGGAAGGGGTATGGGCCCGCCCCTGAAACGGACCCACGTGAAAGGGGGCTCTGGCCCCTCAGTGGATGCGCCAGGAGCGGCGGTTGAGCAGCTGAGCGCCGGTGATCTGGCGGCCGGTCTTGAGTGCCTCCTTGATGGCGTTCTTGTCGGGCTTGCTGGTGGTGGAGAAGGTGAGCCACTCGGGATCGAGGGCCTCTTCGTCGTTGATCACCACGGCGGAGGATTTGCGGCTTGTGAGCTCGTGATCGGGGAAGGAGAAGCGCGTAGCCGCTGGCTGGAGCTGGGTGAGGACAAAGATCAGCGATTCCTCCAAGGCATCAGCCCGGCCGCCATCAGAGCGGGCAAGATCGGCAAGCCGCTTGGCCTGCTGGTGCCGGTAGGCGGCCTGACCGCGTAGATGCTCGATCACCCAGCAAGTGGCATCGGCCTTAGCGGCGAGGGCCTGCTTATTGCCCTCTTCTGCCAGAAGAGCGGCCTCCAGCTCGGCGAGGGCTGAGGCGCGCTGCTCGGGATCATCAGCTTCCAGCTGCTCAGCGAGCTGGCCGATTGCGGTGGTGAGCTCCTGGGCCTCGCTGCCCAGCTGCCAAAGGGAACCGGAGCGCTGGAGGGAGCAGGCAGGACCTGCAGCTGTAGGAGCCGCTAGCGGTGTGATCGCAGCGGCGGGGATGGGAGTGAGAACAGCCATGGCACGAATGAGGAGAAATGGGAACAGGGAAAGAGGGGGCAATGCCCAGGAATCAAGGGAGGGTGGGGGCTTGGCTGATCTGCGCCACAGAGAGCGGCACTGGCGCACAGGCTGCTAAGCGGCGGGCTTCTCTCACCAGCGAGGCGGTGCCAGCGCCACCGGGGAGCGCTACCACCAGCACCGAGACCGGGGCAGCAGCGGAGCTGAGGGCCTCGGCCCGGCTGATCGCCAGCTCGAGCAGCTCCCGATTACGGATTGGCCCGGCAGCGCGGCCATGGCGGCGCCAATCGGCGGGGAGCACCTCGACCGGCCAGCCCAGCTGAAAAGCGGCGCGACCGATGGTGCGATCAGCGCCGCGGGCCCCGCCATGGAGCAGCCCATGCACGAGCTGACCGCTGGTGCGGGCCAGCAGGACAGCGCCGATCTGCGCGGGTAACCAGAGCAGATCGCGGCCACCACCGGCCACGATCACAAGTGAGTGGGATGGGGCTATTGCAGGGCTAGACGAGAGATAAAGATCCATGAATCAGCTGCCAGAGGTGACAACTGATCGGGGCAACACACCGCAAATAAAAGAGCGGCAATGCTGGCGAGATCAGGGAATTGGATTACCGCAGGCGATGAGCTTGGGGCCTTTGGTGCAGCCCTTATTCTATCAGTACAAGTGCACTCATGGACGAGCGGAGCCGCTGCAGGGCAATGGATCTATGCAAAACCTGGCCATGCTCGGAGGGATCTGCAATTGATAAGTAGCCCCACCAGATTCAGCTCTTAATACCCAACCGGCCGCGCAGCCGCGCGAGGAGGCTTGGAACCTTCCCCTTCCCCATCAACGCGGGCGAATGCCCGGCCACCGCAGCCGCGGGAAAGTGGCCCTGCCTTCCACCCCTAAATCACCGGCCCCAGAGCGGAGGGCGGCGGCGGCTGACCGATGCAGGCCACGGCGCAGCCGTGGCACGCTGAAGGACGGCCGTCGTCGCACGGAGAGGTGCGTTCAGGGAATTCGAACGGAGCCTTGCGGTGTTTGCTCAGTTCGCTCGCGCAAAGGCGAGTAGGGAGCTGACGTCGCCTCGGTCGGCCTGCTGGAGAGCGGCGATGTATTGCTGCCGCAGGGCTGAGGTATTGACGAGGGAGCTGCTGCCTCCCCAGGAGAAGCGAGGTGCCCCCAGCTGCTCGATCAAGACATCAGCGATCAGGCGCGCATGGCGGCCGTTGCCATTGGGGAAGGGGTGGATGGAAACCAGTCGGTGATGGAAACGGATGACGATTAGGTCCACCGGATCCACCTGGTGCTCCACCTGAAAGGCGATGTCGGCCAGCAATGCCGGCACCTGCATGCGGATCTGGCGCCAGTCGGCACCGATGCTCTTGTCGCTGCTGCGGTACTGACCGGCCCAGCGCCAGCTCTGGCCGAACATTTCACGATGCAGACGCCGCAGCCAGCTCTCCTCCAGCGGCCGGGGCCGGCGCTGGCGGGACAGCCAGAGCAGGGCGGCCTCGATGTTTTGTTGCTCCCATTCGTTGAGTTGGCTGCGGCTCACCAGATGAGAGGGCAGCAGTCCTTCCAGCTCCTCGCCATTCAGCGA
>JAPLIB010000099.1 GCA_026389335.1 Cyanobacteriota bacterium
GGCCCAGACCGTGCGCACCTGCCAGCAACTCCTACTGCGCAAAGAAGCCCTGTGGACCTTCCTGGAGGTCCACGGCATCGAACCGACCAACAACGCTGCCGAGCGAGCCCTGCGCCAGTCGGTGATTCAGCGCAAAATCAGGGATATGCCGAGCAACAGCCATGGCGTCCAGTCCGCCAGCGGTGCTATCTGCCGTAGCCGCCTGCTCACGGTCACCACCACCTTGCGGCAACAGGAGCGGGATATCTGGCAGTTCCTGGAGCAGGCCTGGATCGCCCATCACCGGCGTGGGGTGATGCCCTCCTTGCTGCCGGTTCCCTGAGCTCGCTAGCACAAACCACTGATCAGATCTCCCTCACGAGGAGGAGTACTCCGCGGAGCAATGGCTTGGTTGATCGTCTCAACCCCTGAACGGGTACGATCTGGCAATGGTGCCGCCGCAGCTGCTGCAGCTGCGGGATGGTGGGCCTGGCTCAGCTTTGAAGACCTTGGCTTCCAGCCAGATCTGGATCCACTGCCCATCTTGTTCACCCTGCCGCTGCGACCCGAGGTCGAGCGGGGCCCCGGCACCAAGCGGATCCTCGGCGCCGATGGGCGCGAGCTGGCCCGTGCCATCGGCAGCGATTCCCGGCTTTCGTTGCGCGTGCAGCCTGCGGCCACTTTGTATCAGTTGAGACGGAAATGCTCGACTTGGTATCTGTTGCTACTGGGACTGCCTCCACTGGCCCAGCAGGGTGCCGGTGCTTTTCGAGGCCCGGATGCCGATCGTTCTGGTGGTCGAACCTGCCCTGCGCAGTGCAAATAACGGGTTTGTGTTAATCAGTGCCGCCCTGGTGTTGATGATGACGCCGGCCCTGGCCCTGTTTTATGCGGGCTTTGTGCGCAGTCGCAATGTGCTCAACACCATGGTGATGAGCTTCTCTGCCATGGCTCTGGTCAGTGTGCTGTGGGTGCTGTTCGGCTACAGCCTGGCGTTTTCCCCGGGTCACGGCTCCCTGGCTCCGTTCATCGGGGGGCTGCAGTGGGCCGGTCTGAGCAATTGGTCGGCTCCCTACGGCAATGGCAGCCTCAGCCACGGGGCCAATGCGCTGTTCCAGACGAGTTTCGCCATCATCACGCCAGCCCTGATCTCCGGAGCTGTGGTGGAACGGATGCACTTCCGCGCCTGGATGCTGTTCCTGTTGCTTTGGAGCACCTTCATTTATATCCCCCTGGTGCACATGGTCTGGGGGCCGGGTGGTTTCCTCGGCGCTGATGGTCTGGGCGCCATGGATTTTGCCGGCGGTCTGGTGGTCGAGCTGGCCTCTGGGGTGGGGGCAGCCGTGGCGGCCCTTCTGGGTGGGCCGGCGCCGCAGCCTGAAGACGGGCCAGGCCGCTCCTCCCCACAATGTGTCGTTCATTTTGTTGGGGGCCGGTCTGCTCTGGTTTGGCTGGTTTGGCTTCAATGGTGGTAGTGGTCTGGTGGCGGGTAATCTCGCCTCCCTGGCTTGCCTCACCACCAACACCGCTGGTGCGTCGGCGGCCCTGGGCTGGATGCTGTTGGAAACCTGGCAGAGGGGCAATCCCACGGCGGTGGGTGTCGCCACTGGTGCCGTGGCCGGACTCGTGGCGATCACTCCGGCTGCCGGCTACGTGAGCCCCCTGGCGGCTGTGCTGATCGGCTTTGCGGCCGCCATTGTCTGCAGCTCTGCCCTCCAGCTCAAGAACCACTGGCGTCTGGATGACAGCCTTGATGTGCTGCCGGTCCACGGCGTGGCGGGGCTGCTGGGGACGCTGCTCACAGGCGTGTTTGCCCTGAAAAGTCTCAACCCTGCTGGTGCCGACGGCCTGCTGGCCGGTCAACCTGGCCAGCTCTGGATTCAGCTCAAAGCAGCTGGTTTCACGATTCTGTTTGTGGCCGTCGGCACAACAGTCATCCTTCAGTTGATCCGACTGGTGATGCCATTGCGCGTCAATGACATTCAGGAACAGCAGGGTCTGGACATCAATGCCCACGGCGAAGAGGCCTACAACACCGAATTCACGGGCTGAAGTTCACCTGCGCCCAATCAAGGCTCGGGGATAAAGGCCAGGGCCACGCCGTTGTTGCAGTAGCGCTTACCGGTGGGTCGGGGCCCGTCGTCGAACACGTGTCCCTGGTGGCCGCCGCAGCGGCGGCAATGGTATTCGGTGCGCGGCAGGATCAATTTGAAATCTTTCTGGCTCACCACGGCCTTAGCCAGGGGTTGCCAGAAGCTGGGCCAACCAGTGCCGCTGTCGAATTTGGCCTTGGAGCTGAACAGGGGCAGCCGGCAGCCGGCGCAGACGAACGTGCCTGGGCGATGTTCCTGGTTGAGGGGACTGGAGAAGGGGCGTTCGGTGCCTTCACGGCGCAACACGGAGAAGGCGGCAGGGCTGAGACGCTTCTTCCATGCGGCTTCACTGAGATCCCAGGCCGGGTCTGAGGCCTTGGCGGCGGCCGCTGCCCGCTCGGCCGTGAGAAACGGAATCAGACTCAGCACGGGCGCGCTGAGACGTTGAAGCAACTGGCCGATCACGGCGCGTCTGGAATGGAGCGACATCGCGCTTTCAGTTCAGCCAGCCGGCGCTGAGCACCACGGCCAGACCCATGAAAATGGCCAGCAAGGTCCAGCTGACCCGGTTGAGCGTGTTCTCGGCGCTGCGGGCACTGGTGAACATGGAACCGCCGCTGGCGGCCAGGCCGCCCATGCCATCGCCTTTGGGGCTGTGCAGCAGCACACTGATGATCATCAGGATGCCGCTGAGCATCCAGAACCAGGTGGCTGCAGTGCGAAGCATGGTGGCCGTGACAACGAGCTGGAAGAACCTTAAGCGGCCCGCCGAATCCCTGGGAGCGATCCAGCTGGTGGCGCGGCCACGGCAATGGCCGGCTCGGCAGCACTCATACCTGCTGGCAGGGATGAAGGCCCCGTAGTCCAAGGCGCCAGGGGGAATGGCTGCTTGTTAGGGGACGGCCACGGCTCCTGCCAGCTCTGCCAGCTGAGTGCTGTGGACGGCTTCGCTGCTCACTGGCGCCACCAGGGAGATGCCGCGCATGCGGGCGGGCTTGGGCAGATCAAGCAGTTCGAGCAGGGTGGGGGCGACGTCGGCCAGGCCACCGCCTTCACGCAACAGCACATTGGTGCCGTGGCCCGGCAGTTTGCGCTTTTCACCCTCTACCAGAATCACCGGCACCGGGTTGGTGGTGTGGGCTGTCCAGGGGCGGCCGTCGGGGCCTTGCATCAGTTCGGCGTTGCCATGATCGGCCGTGATCAACAGCGTGCCGCCCATGCGATTGGTGGCTTCCATCAGGCGGCCCACACAACGATCCACCATGGTGATGGCTGCAGTGGTGGGGCCCATCTGGCCGGTGTGCCCCACCATGTCGGGATTGGCGTAGTTGATCACCACCAGGGAATAGACGCCTTTGTTGATGGCGGCGATACAGCTTTCGGTGAGCTGAGCGGCTGACATCTCCGGGGCTTGGTCATAGGTGGCAACCCGGGGAGATGGCACAAGATGGCGATCTTCGCCAGGGAAGGCCTGCTCGATGCCACCATTCATGAAATAGGTGACATGGGGATATTTTTCGGTTTCGGCCGTGCGGAACTGGCGCAGCCCGTGTTGGGACACCACCTGGCCCAGCAGGCCATCGAGCGATTCGGGCGGGAAGGCCACCTGCACCGGTAGGCCCTGCTCGTACTGGGTGAAGGTCACCACATGCAGGGGGGCGATCAGGGTGCGCTCGAAGTTCTCGAACTGGGGCAGGACCAGAGCTCGGATCAGTTGCCGCACCCGATCGGGGCGGAAGTTGAAGCAAATCAGCCCATCGCCAGCCTGCAGCTGTCCTGGGGTCAGTCGCACCGGTTCCAGGAACTCGTCGGTGATGCCCTCCGCATAGGACGCAACCAGCACTTCGGCCGGAGTGGCGCTGCTGGTGATCGCATCCTCGGTGAGCAGGCGGTAGGCCTTTTCGGTCCGTTCCCAGCGGTTGTCCCGGTCCATGGCCCAGTAGCGGCCGCAGAGGGTGGCGATGCGGCCGACGCCGGCTTCGGCCATCGCCTGTTCGATGCGCTCCAGAAACACCTGGGCGCAGTTGGGGGCGGTGTCGCGGCCGTCGGTGATCACGTGGATGGCCACATCACTCAGCCCGCGGCCTGCGGCCCAGCGCAACAAGCCGGCGAGGTGGTCCACATGGCTGTGAACGCCACCGTCCGAGCAGAGGCCGATCAGGTGCAGGGTGCCGCCAGCGGCCACCAGGGTGTCGGCCAGTCCATTGAGGGCGCCATTTTCGGCCAGGCTGCCATCGCGCACGGCCTGGCCGATGCGCACCAGCTCCTGGCGAATGATGCGGCCCGAACCAATCGTGAGGTGGCCCACCTCCGAGTTGCCCATCTGGTTATCGGGCAGGCCCACGGCAGCGCCGCTTGCCTCGATCAGGGTGTGGGGATAGGCATGCCAGAGGGCATCCATCACCGGGGTGTCGGCCGAGCGAATGGCATTGTGATCGGCGTCGTGGCGGTAACCCCAGCCATCGAGGATCGCCAGTACGACTGGAGCGACCGGGCCCAATGCCTCAAAGGGGGACGCTGGGCTGCTGGTACCGAGATCCCCTTTCGCCTTGGCGCTGCCGGGGCCCGTGGAGACGTGCTGGGAGGAGGAAATGGCAGTCACCCGATTGGCCGGATGTCGTAAGAACGACGTCTTTATGACTCAACTTACAGCGCTTTGTGTCTCTGACCCCCCAGAGGCTGGGGTGGCGTCAGGCTTTGGCGACACTGTTTCAGGCTGACTCTGCCGGACGATCTGAGCCGTCTCAATATCCCAGAGCGGCCAAGTTGCCTGGCCAAGCGATAAGGGGCGATCCGCTCGCCTCAGCCGGTGCCTGGCAGGCCAGGGCACGTCCGAGGGCCACCACCGGGGGCGGTCTTCAGGGTTGCCAGCCTGAGGGAACCTGGGCCATGGCGCTGGAGACTCTCTGCATACGGTGTCTTCAGTTGTGCGGGATCGGCTGCTCTTCTGGGAGTTGCTTGCCCTTCGATTCCCGAACAGACAGCGGCGCCGTCGGCGCTGCCGAGGCGATTCCATCTGGCATCGGGCCGAGACGGCCGTGAATGAATCTCAACATGCCGGCTCCAGCAGGTCCGCTGCCCAGCCATCGATCTCGAACGCCAGACAACCCTGAGCTGCGGTCCAGGTGAGATCAGTCGCAGACCACAGGGGGCGGCGGTGGCTGTCTGCAGCCTGGGCGTGCATTGCGATCAGAACCGGCTAGGGGCAGCACACGCCGGGACGACAGTCGGGAGGCGCGGGCTGTCTTGGCGAGGCCCTGCCGGGTGAGGGCCTGGAAGCCTCTCTAGGTTTGGGGGCATCAGGATCAAGCCCGTTCCACCCGCGCCATGGCCAGCCCCAGCGACGCTTTGCCGGCCGACGTTCCCCCGGCGGACGCGGATTCAGGTCGGACTGGGCCTGGCGGCTCTGGGGCAGCAGCGGCAGCTGGCGACGCGGCGGTGGCGCGGCTGGAGCTGCTCAGCGCCGAGGATCTGGGTCGCACCTGCGATCGCCTGGCCTCCCAGGTGCTGGAGCGGGTGGCGGACAGTCAGCAGCTGGTGCTGCTTGGCATCCCCACCCGGGGGGTGGACCTGGCCCGGGTGCTGGCGGCCCGGTTGGCAGCGATCTGCGGCCATCCGATCGCCCACGGCAGCCTCGATCCCACCTTTCATCGCGACGATCTCGAGCGGATCGGCACCCGCCTGGTGGAGGCCACCCAGTTGCCAGGCAGCCTCGATGGGCGTCAGGTGGTGCTGGTGGATGACGTGATCTTCACCGGCCGTACGGTGCGGGCGGCCCTGGAAGCTCTGCAGGCCTGGGGCCGGCCGCGCCGGGTGCTGCTGCTGGTGATGGTCGATCGCGGCCATCGGGAGCTCCCGATCCAGCCTGATTTCTGCGGTCGGGTGGTGCCCACCGCCCGTCAGGAGTCGATTGAACTGTGCCTCCAGGCCATCGATGGCGAGGAGGGGATCTATCTGCGCCGGGCCTGAGCCCCAGGCGATCCAGTCCGCCAGGGCCGCGCTGTGCGGTGGGCTGATTTTGGCTGGACAGGTTGGGCCGGAGAGTGCTGAACAACCGCTCTGGACCAAGGTTGCCCACTTTTTCGGCAACGGGGTGAGTAAGCAGCGGCTGTTGACGCGACCGGCCGAACGCTGGTTCGATGCTGTACAGGGGTTTTCAGCAATCTCTTGGCGCTGCACACCTCGGGTCTTCAGTTGCTCAGCCCCCACGGCAGAGATCCGTGATTCGGGGCGAAGCTCCAGGGCCTGGGTGCAGGCAGGTAGTCGCTTGCCTCACTGCAGGCATTGGCTGAATCAGCCGAGCCGCTCCGCATCGCCTCCCGGTCGTGGGCCCCGCTCAAACGGCGCTGAGCTCCTCGGAGCGAAAGTGAGCGCGGTATTTGCCGAAGGCCACCACCACCGGCAGGGTCGGGCTGATCGGCCGGCCCTTCCAGTCGTCGAGCAGTTGGTGCACCAGGCCCTGCTGGCCCTCGAGATCGAAGGCCTCACCGCGATGTTCGGGGTGGTTGTAGACCACCACGCTCTGGCACACCTTCACCTGATCGCCTGGCTGCATGGGCACCGGGTCTGACTTTGGTCGCAATCCTGTCATGGGCTCGGCACCCCGGGGGCTGTCGCTCGGCAGGGCGCGCTGGCCTCTCAAGGCTGGCAGGTGGTTTCCGGCCCCGACTCCACCACCCGACCCCCTAGCTGCTTGCAGCCGGCCTCGAAGGCTTTCCACTCGTCCATGCCGGCGGCGACGTGTTGTTGCACGATCCGGTCGAGCTTCTGGGGATCAACACCATGGGGAAGTTCCCCATGGCTCTCGTGTTCCCGCTCCGCCCCCTTGAGGGAGCTCATGCCCTGTTCGAGCCGCTGCCGCACGGCGCTGCTGCGGCGTTGCCACCAGGGGTGATCGATGCGGTTGAGGGCATCGAGGGCCTCCCACCAGCGGGCCTGGGCGGTGAGCTGCTCCGCTCGCTGCAGTTGCACCCGGTTGCGGTTCCAGTTCTCAGTGAGTTCATCCCCGAGGGTGTTGCCATCGCCGCGGGGCTCCTCGCCGATCGGCTTCAGGGCCGCCAGGGCCGCGTTGAGATCGCCGGCCTGGAACTGCGCCATGGCCTTTCGGCGCAGGGAGTCCTGCCAGAGGCTCAAGCGGCGGCGATCGCCCTCAACGCCGGCGCTGGAATGGACCAGTCGGCGCTGCAGGGTCAGGGCCTGGTCCCAGTGCTGCGCCCGCCAGAGCTGCTCAGCCCGCAGGCGCTGGCAGCGGGCCTGTTCCTGGGTTGATCCCCCCGGCCGCCAGCTCAGGGCCGCCAGCTGTTCACCGAAACGCAGGCAATCATCCAGCTGGCCCGTTGCCGCCGCCCGTTCGATCCGGCTCGGCAACTGCCGTTCCCACCAGTAGACGCCACCGACGGCGACGACGACCGAACCCAGGGTGATGGCCAGCCAGAAACGGGGAAGCCTGTGCTGGCGGAGGGCCAAGGTGGGGAGCCGGGGAGAGCGCTACACCCGTTGTATGCAGCCAAGGGCCTCAGCGCCCCTGGCGGCGGACGCTCAGCGCACCGGTCCCAGGGGTAGGGGCCCAAGGCGCTGTCCGTTGAGCAGATCCTCGCTCTCCATCATCAGGATTCCCTCGCCATTGATGCTGAAGCGCAGGCGCAGTCGATCGACACCCCTGGAGCCCGGGGTGGCCAGGGGAAGGGCTGGCGGTGCCAGCGGCCAGGGCTCCACCCGGGCGGCACCGGCGGGTCGGCGCCGCAGCAGCGGCAGGCCTGCCTCGAAGATCACTTCGCCCCGCTCCTCCGGCAGCGGTTCGCCCAGCCGCAGCTCCAGGTCCGGTTGGTCGTCGCGGCTGCAGGCCAGCACCAGCTCCAGGGGCGCCTCGGTGGGCCAGCTCTGGCCCGCCACGAACAGGGGATGCCAGTGATGGCAGTCGCTGCGCCGATCCCAGCAGCGCAGGGATACCCCCCGGGCCAGCACGTCTCGGACGCGGACGCCGGGGGTCAGGGCCAGGGCCCCCAGGGCAACGGCCTCCACCGGGCGTTCACCCCGCAGCGGCACGCCGGTGCAGCGCTCCTGCAGCCAGTGGCGGATCAAGGGCATGCGGCTGCTGCCCCCCACCGGCAACACGGCGTCGATCGCCTCCAGGGCCAGCCCCTCGCGGCGGGCGCCGGCCAGCACGCTCTCCAGCAGGGCCTCGAGCTGCTCCACCAGGCCATGGCTGCGCAGCAGGGCCTCCAGCTGACGGCGGTTGAGCCGCAGCTCCCGGGTGTGTTGCTCGCGGTCTGTCCAGAGCTGGAGGGCTTCGTCGCGCTCGTCACCGGTGGCGCTCAGGTCCCATTTCAACCGTTCGGCCGCCTGTAACAAAGCGCCGCTGGGGGGCTGGTCCGGCACCAGGTGGGCGGCGATCCAGCGATCGATGTCGCGGCCGCCGAGGGCCAGGCCGGCCTTGGCGATCACGCGGGCGGTGCGCAGGGCCTGGCCGCTGCGTTCGAGGTCGCGGCCGGCGAAGCGCAGCAGCTGGGCGATCGGGGCGGCCCGGCCTTCGCCCCCTTCCAGCGCCACCAGGGAGAGGTCGATGGTGCCGCCGCCCAGGTCCACCACCAGCACGCGACTGCCCGCCGGCAGGCCGGCGCCGATGGCGGCGGCGGTGGGTTCATCCACCAGGGCCACGTCGGCCACCGGCAGATCGCGGCTCACCTGCTGCAGCCAGGCCCGGTAGCCCCGGTAGGTCTCGATCGGGGCGGTGAGCACCAGACGCTCGGGCTGCAGGGCCGTGGGCAGCGCTTGCCAGAGGCGTTGCAGCAGCAGGGCTCCCGCCGCCTCTGGGCCGAGCCAGCCAGCGGCCCCGCCCGGTGCCTGAGCCGCTGCGGCCTCCGCAGGAGTCGCCGGCGCTCCGTTCGGCGGGCCGGCGCCGATCAGGCGTTTGAAATCGCGGCAGAGCGCTGGCCCCTGCTGATCGGCCAGGCCGGCCTCGAGCACCTGGCGGCCGATCAGGGGCCAGCGATCACCCGGGGAGCTGAGCCACAGCAGGCTGGGCACGACGCAGGGCTCGGCGACGCTGTAGGGGGGCAGATCCAGCAATTGGGCCGCTTCACTGCCGCTCTGCCAGGCCACCACGGTGGTGCTGCTGCCCAGGTCGATGGCGAGGGTGCCGGGCATGGGGCTCTGACGGTCTGGCCCTTTCTAGGGAGGCCCCTGGCTTAGGGTGATGAATCGAGGTCCGTGGAATCTTCCGAGCAGCATGCAGAGCAGCGCCGATCTCAGTCCCAAGGAACTCGCCCAGCGTGCCGAGAGCCTGATTCGCCATTCCAGCAATCGCTACCTCACCACGGTGCGGATTGCTTACCGGGCCAAGCAGCGCCGCTTCGATGATTTTGATGGTCTGCTCGAAGACGGCATGATCAAGCCGGTGCAGCGGGCGATTGTCGAGCTCAGCGACGAGCAGGATCAGCCCGACCTCCTGCCCGGCTGAGCACTTCAGGGCGGTGAAAGTCTGTGAAGGGGAGGGATGGCGGCTGGTGATCGACCCGGCCCGTCATCCCTTCGCTGTTTTGATCGGTGGCCAGGGCTGGGCTGCGGAACTGACTCGCGATGAGTTGCTGGTGTTGGGACGGGCGGTCGCCCGTCTGCGTCATCAGCATGCCGAGCTGGTGGCCCAGCTGATGCTGGAGGAGAGTCTCGAGCTGGAGCTGGAGCTGCCGCTGCTGGCTGCTGGCGAGCCGGGCAGCCTCTGGATGGCCCTGGAGGGGGATCGCCAGGACTGGACCCTGCGCTTCGTGCTCAGTCCTGGCCCCGGTGGCCGGGCTTTTGAGGGGGCCTGGAGCGCCGCCGCCAGTGGGTCTTTTGTTGCCGCTCTCGAGGGGATCGAGGCGCGCCTGGGGCTGGCGGAGTGAGGTTGAGGTACAGGACTCCGGCCAGCCGCACCAACACGGCAACAGGGCGAGCTGCCGCGGCCCGGTCCGGTTTCGAGCCGGCGCACCATCATTCCGGTCATTTTGATCAGACCGAACAGACAGAACAGGCAGATAATTCTCATCATTTTATCAGGCCGATCAGGCCGATCAGCCCGATCAGGCCGGGATCGGCTGAGGTCCCGCAGGCTGAGGTCACGAAGTCAGTGCCTACCTGGCCGCAGTCCCCCGGTTCGGCTGTCGACGGCTCTGCCGCGGCGGACTATTCGGTGCCTTCAAGTTGGCGCGTCCGTTTTCCGGTTGCTGCCGCTCCGGCCCGTTCCCCGGCCCTGGGGTATCCGGTCAGCGGATGCTTCGGATCGATTCCCACCGGCACCGGCACCGGCAACCCCCGCTGGTGCGTCTCGATGGGTTCCTCAGGCTGGTTCTCCCAGCAGCTCCAGGAGGCGCCTGGCGCTCGCCTCACTCACCGGCAGGATCGACAGCCGGTTGCCGCGGCGCACCACGGCGAGCTCCTCGACGCTGAACTGTTCGCGCAGCTGATCGAGGCTCAGCAGGGTGGAAAAGCTGCGGCCGTAGCGCAGCCGGGCGCAATCCCAGCGCGGTGATTCGGGCTTGGATGCCGGGTCGAAGTACTTGTTCTCGGGATCGAATTGGCTCGGATCGACGATGCCGGTTTCGATCACCTCCATCAGCCCGACGATGCCGGGGGGCTTGGTGTTGGAGTGGTAGAAGAAAACCTGATCGCCGGGGGCCATCGTGCGCATGAAGTTGCGCGCCTGATAGTTGCGGATGCCATCCCACAGGGTGGTGCCTTCCGCTTCCAGATGCTGGATGCCGTAGACCTCCGGCTCGCTTTTCATTAACCACCAGGCCATGGCTTCCGTTCCCCAGATCCGCCTGGGGCGAGTGTAGGCAGGCTGTTCAGGCCTGCAGCTCCGGCAGGGCCTCCACCAGCTGGCGGAAATGGTCGCCGCGGGCCTCGAAATCGCGGTATTGATCGAAGCTGGCGCAGGCCGGCGAGAGCAGCACGCTGCGGCAACCAAGGGCAGGCGCCAGCTCGGCGGCGAGGGGCACCGCCTCGGCCAGCCCTTCTACCGCCACCACTATGCCTGCGTAACCGCTGCCCGCCAGCAGGGCGGTGAACTCCTGGCGGGCAGCGCCATAGAGCACCACCGCTGCCGCCTGGCGCTGCACCTGGTGCAGCCAGCCCCTGGCATCCCCCTGCTTGGCTTCGCCGCCGGCCAGCAGCACCAGGGGTCCGTCCAGGGCCTTGAGGGCCACCTCGGCGGCGTCGTAGTTGGTGGCCTTGCTGTCGTTGAACCAGCGGCTGCCGGCCCGTTCACGCAGGCGTTCAAGCCGGTGGGGCACCCCCGGGAAGCAGCGACAGGCGGCCGCGATCACGGCCGGCTCCAGGCCCGCCTCCAGGGCGACGGCGGTGGCCAGCAGCAGGTTCTGGCGATTGTGCTCGCCCGGCATCGCCAGGCAGTCCGCCGCGAACAGGGGCCCCCGGGCATGCATCACCAGACCGTTCTCGATCCAGAGCAGCGGCTTGATCGTTGGCGGCAGGTTCTGACGCGGGCCGGCGGTGATCCACTGGGCCGTGTCCCAGCTGGCGGCGTGGGCCCGCAGGTCGGGGTCGTCGGCGTTGAGCAGGCGCAGGGCGGAGTTTTCCAGCAGCTGGCGCTTGATCGCCCGGTAGGCCTCCAGGGTGCCGTGGCGCTCGAGATGGTCCGGGGTGAGGGTGGTCCAGAGGCCGATGGCCGGGGCCAGCTCCGGGGTGGCCTCGATCTGATAACTGCTCAGCTCCACCACCAGCCAGTCGGGGCACTGCTGGCCGGGCTGTAGCCGTTCCAGGGCCAGTTCTGCCGCCGAGAATCCGACATTGCCGCACAGGGGTGCATCCAGGCCGCCCTGGCTGAGCAGATGGTGCACCAGATAGGTGACGGTGGTCTTGCCGTTGGTGCCGGTGATGCCGATCCAGGGCACAGCGCGGCTGGCCTGCCAGGCGATCAGCATTTCCCCCTGCACAGGGATGCCCTGGCCCCGCAGCTGCTGCAGCACCGGGTGATCCCAGCGGATGCCGGGGCTCACCACCACGGCTGCCGGCGGTAGCGCCAGGGCCTCGAAGCTGGCCAGGGCCAGGGGCGTGCCCAGCTGGACGGCGATGCCCTCGGCCCGAAGCTGCTCGGCCTGGGCCTGCAGCTCGGCGGTGTTGCGGCTTTCCAGCAGCAGCACCGGCCGCCGCTGATGGTGCAGTAGCCGTGCAGCGCCGATGCCGGAACGGCCCAACCCGAGGATCACCGAGGGACCCTGCGCCGACGGGGGCGGTTCGGCGTGGTCAGTAGAGGTGGGCGAAGCGGCCTGGAGGGGCGTCGGATCGCTCAAGGGCTGGCGGCTGATAAAACAAGTGGGCGATACTGGAATCGAACCAGTGACTCCTACCGTGTCAAGGTAGTGCTCTACCTCTGAGCTAATCGCCCCAGGGGACTGGTCCCTCGGGCAAAAGCACGACCATTCCCACGGACTGGAGCCGTTGGATTGAATCTGGGCTTTCGAGGCCACAACTTAGCAGTCGGCTTCCAGGACCCCAGGGCACCGTTCCCTCGGACTTGGCCGCGCCAGGCTGGATGGCGACGCACCAGGTTCAGCGGCTCTTGCGATCGCCACTGGCTGGAGCTCTGCGCGCGGGCTCTCGCTCCAGGGGATTGGGCTGGGATTGCTATCGCTGCTGGGATCCCGGCTTGCCTCGGTCTGGCTGCAGGGTCCAGAGGCTCCCGGTTGCGATCCGGGCGTTCAGCGCTTGCGCAAGGTGATCCGCCAGCGGCCGCGCTGGGTGGGTTCGGCCGCTTCCACCAGCAGTTCACCCCGGCCTTCGAGCTGCACCCTCTGGCCCGGGGCCAGTTCCCGGCTGGGGCTGGTCACCGGCTGCCAGTCGATGCGCACCTCGCCGCGGCGGATCCGTGCCACCAGGCGACTGCGGGAGAGGCCGAAGCCGGCCGAACCCACGGCATCGAGGCGCAGGGAGGCCTCCACTGTCGTCAACGTGCGCTCAAGCCGCGCCGCCGGCAGCTGCAGCTCGGCGATCGGTCGCGCTTCGAAGCGCACCTCCACGCTGCGCACCCGGCCGAGCAGGCCATCGAGCCGCTGGGCCAGCTCGGCCGAGACGATCGCCTGGGCGCCCCGATCGCCGCGGATCCAGAGGTCACCCAGGTCGCCCGGGTAGGCGCCCGCGGCCCGCAAGCCGGCGCGCAGATCTTCGGCTTCGGCCGGATCAAACAGGAAATTGCCGCTGATCTCCAGGCCGGATAAGCCCGCATCCAGGCTCTCCACGGGCTGGGCCAGTTCGGTTCGCTGCAGCAGCAGCCGGCGGCGCTCCGCCCCCGGAAAGCCGCCGCAGCTGGCCAGGCTCAGATCGCTGAGGGCGCTGAACCGTTGCTCGGCCTCCTCCCGCAGCGCCGCCGCCAGCAGGGGCGTCCAGGTGGGCTCCCAGGTGCGCAGCGCCGCATCGGCGGCCGCCAGTAGCGGCAGCAGCTCCTGGCGCCGGCTGGATCCCTGCAGCAGTGACTCTCCGGGCCGCACGGCTTCAGTCCTCCCCGAGGCGAATCACCGCCTTGGGGCGGGCCTGTTGCACCAGGGTCCAGGGCACCTCCTGGCCGCTGGCCTGCTCCAGTAGCAGCAGCCAGTTGCCCTCCTCCAGTCGGTTGCGCAGGATCCGCAGCCGGTCCTCTTCCTCAGACACCACGCTCGCCGCCGCCGCAAAGCTGCCCATCAGCCCCGAGCCCATGCCGAGCAGGCCACCGATCACCGGTTCGCCCCAGGGGCCGAACAGATCGAACGTGTGCAGATCGGTGATCTGGGTGAAGGTCAGCCCCGCCAGGAAGCCGAAGGGCATCAGCCAGCGGGCCATGAGGCGCTGGCGCTGGCGCCGGGCCGTGGCCGGATTGAGTCGGTCCACCGAGAGCATGGCCGTTTCGCCGTTGCCGATCGCCACCAGCTGGGTCGGCGCCGGTTGCTGGGCCGCGAGCTGCTGGCGCAGTTGTTCCAGGCGTTTGTGGTCATCCAGCACCACCACCACACACAGCGTCACCTTCTGCCTCCGGATTGGCCAAGACGTCGCTCTCTACACTGCACCTCCGGCCAGCCCTTCGGGGCGGTGCTGCTCACTGCGCCGTTGCGGCGCTACCTCACACGCCGGGTCATGACGAAGGTTCTGGTTTCCGATCCCATTGATCAAACGGGGATCGACATCCTCGCCCAGGTGGCCCAGGTGGATGTGCGCACCGGACTGCCGCCCGAGGAGCTCAAGGCAATCATCGGCGACTACGACGGCCTGATGATCCGCTCCGGCACCCAGGTGACAGCCGCTGTGATCGAGGCTGCCACCAAGTTGCGCATCATTGGCCGGGCCGGGGTCGGGGTCGACAACGTCGATGTGCCCGCCGCCACCCGCCGCGGCGTGATCGTGGTGAACTCGCCTGAGGGCAACACGATCGCGGCGGCCGAGCAAGCCCTGGCGCTGATGCTGGCGCTCTCGCGCCATGTACCCCACGCCCATGCCAGCACCATGGCCGGCGGCTGGGACCGCAAGACCTACGTGGGCAACGAGCTCTACAAAAAGGTGCTCGGCGTGGTGGGGCTCGGCAAGATCGGTTCCCATGTGGCCCGCGTCGCCCGGGCCATGGGCATGGATGTGGCCGCCTACGACCCGTTCGTGTCGCCGGAGCGGGCCCAGCAGATGCAGGTGCGGTTGCTGCCCCTGCCCCAGCTGTTCGCCGAAGCCGACTACATCACCTTGCACCTGCCGCGCACGCCGGACACCGAGAACCTGGTGAACGCCGAGCTGTTGCGCACGATGAAGCCCACAGCGCGCCTGGTGAACTGCGCCCGCGGCGGCATCGTCGATGAGGCGGCCCTGGCCGAAGCGGTGGAGAGCGGCGTGATCGCCGGCGCCGCCCTTGATGTGTTTGCCAAGGAACCGTTGGCGGCCGATTCGCCCCTGCGGGCCGTTAAGGAACGCCTAATTCTCACCCCCCATCTGGGCGCCTCCACCGAAGAGGCCCAGGAGAACGTGGCGATTGATGTGGCCGAGCAGATCCGCGATGTGCTGCTGGGCCTCCCGGCCCGCAGTGCCGTCAACATCCCCGGCCTTAACGCCGAGCTGATGGAGCAGCTCAAGCCCCATCTGCAGCTGGCCGAAACCCTGGGTCAGCTGCTCAGCCAGCTGGCGGGTGGTCAGATCAGCGAACTGGAGGTGCGGCTGCAGGGCGAGTTCGCCACCCTCCCGGCCCAGCCCTTGGTGGTGGCCTCGCTCAAGGGCATCCTCTCGACGGCCCTCGGCGACAGCATCAACTACGTCAATGCCGGCCTGGAGGCCAAGGAGCGCGGCATCCACGTGCTCGAGGTGAAGGACGAGGCCAGTCGCGATTTCGCCGGCGGTTCCCTGCAGCTCAGCTGCCGCGGCAGCAAGGGCAGCCACAGCGTCACCGGGGCAGTGTTCACCGACGGCGAACTGCGGGTCACCACCATCGACGAGTTCCCGGTGAATGTGGCCCCCAGCCGCCACATGCTGTTCACCCGCCATCGGGACATGCCCGGCATCATCGGCCAGCTGGGTTCAGTGCTCGGCGAGCACAACGTCAACATCGCCTCGATGCAGGTGGGCCGCCGCATCGTGCGCGGCGATGCCGTGATGGTGCTGAGCCTCGACGATCCGATTCCTCCCAGCCTCCTGGCCACAATCCACCAGATCAACGGCATCCAGGAAGCCCATCCGGTCACGCTCTGATGGGGGCCTCCCCTGGCCCTGGGGCCGTTCCAGCACCCGCAGCCACGCCGCCCGCAAGCGCGGCTGCGGGCCCGGGCTGGTGGCGGCTGGAGATGGCTTGCCCGCCGGAGCTGGAGGAATCGCTGCTCTGGAAGCTCCAGAGCCTCGGCATCTCCCGGGTGGCCCTGCGCCATCACCCCGAGACGCCCCGGCAACGGCAGTTGCTCGCCTGGCTGCCGGAGATCGACTGGCCCGATCTCCAGCGGCTGGCCCTGGCGACGGCCCTGGCCCCCCTCGGTGAACCGTTTGCTCTGGCCCTGCCACCGCTGCTCTGGCAGCAGCAGAGCGACGAGGACTGGAGCCTGAGCTGGAAACAGCACTGGCAAGCCGATCCGGTGGGTGAGCGTTTGCTGATCCTGCCCGCCTGGTTGGAACTCCCGGCGGAGTACGCCGAGCGGCTGGTGATCCGCATGGATCCAGGCAGTGCCTTCGGCACCGGCAGCCATCCCACCACCCGCCTCTGCCTGGAGGCCCTCGAGGACCTGGCCGCCACCGGTTCGGGGCTGGCGGGGCTGCGGGTGGCTGATCTGGGCAGCGGCAGCGGCGTGCTGGGCCTGGCCGCCCTGCGGCTGGGGGCGGCCTCGGTGGCGGCCACCGACCTCGATTCGCTGGCGGTGCTGGCCACGGGCGACAACGCCCGCCTCAATGGGCTGGGGCTGACGGTGGCCCAGGGCTCGGTGGAGGCCCTGGCCGAGTTGCTGGCCGAGCGACCTGCGGATCTGCTGCTTTGCAACATCCTGGCGCCGGTGATCGAGGCGCTGGCACCGGCTTTCGAGACGGTGCTGGCGGCGGATGGCCTGGGGCTGCTGAGCGGCCTGCTGGTGGATCAGGCGCCGGCTCTGATCCAGGCGCTGGCGGCGGTTGGCTGGCACGCCGAGTTGACGGCACGACAGCAGCCCTGGGGGCTGATGACGATCCGGCGGATCGGGGCTGTTGCATAAGACACGCTGATCAGTGCCCTGCGTTTGATTGGCCTTCCCGGCCTGCGGGCCCCAGATCGCCGGGAATGCCCCCTGTCGGATGTAGGAAGGGCGGGTCCTACAGGTCCCTGGCCACCGGGTCCCTGTGAGCCCCAATCTCTTCCATGGCTTCCTATAAGGTCACCCTCGTCAATGAGAGCGAAGGCCTCAACAAGACGATCGAGGTTCCTGATGACCAGTACATCCTCGACGCTGCCGAGGAGCAGGGCATTGATCTGCCCTACTCCTGCCGTGCCGGTGCCTGCAGCACCTGCGCTGGCAAGCTGACCTCTGGCACAGTTGATCAGTCGGATCAGAGCTTCCTCGACGACGACCAGATCGAGGCCGGTTTCGTGCTCACCTGCGTGGCCTACCCCACCTCCGACGTGACCATCAAGACCCACGCCGAAGAAGAGCTCTACTGAGTCCGGCCACCCCAGGCCGATCCCCGGGCCGATGGTTCCTGCCCCAGTGGCATGCAGCCTCGACCCGGCTCAGCCTTGCTGACGGACCGCTGCAGCGGCTTTTTCGTCGCCGTGGTCTTAATCGGCATCCTTTGTCGCCAGCCACCCTTGTATTCCGCAAGGGTTTGGTTGCTTCAGCAACTTGCCTTCATTGGTTCTCTCTGCCACCCTGCGGGGTGGCTTTTTTTATGGCCATCCAGGTGAACTTGGTGCTGGTGTCCGGCAGCGAACATGTCAGTCCCGGCGGGCAGTACAGCTATCGCGTGCTTGGACCCTGCTGTCGCCTGTTTGATCGGGAGGAGCTGCCCTGGCCCTGCTGTCGCCTGGCCTGGCGCAGCAAGGAGCCCAGCTGGCGTCGGGTGGGCCGCCGTTTCGTCGCCGATCTGGCGGCCCGCCGTTGCCCTTCCTATGCCGTCGAGTTGCTCCAACCGGGAGCCCGGCCTACCGGTACGGTGATCACCCTGTTCCCCCAGCGATTGGCGCCGGCCCTGCAGGAGTGGTGGTACAGCAAGCAGCCGGCCTCGATGATGCCCTCCAATCAGCTGCCGACCCTCCAGTAAACAGGCGTCCAGCCCCGCCACAGACCGTCCGCCTTTCAAAGCAGGCTGACGATCCAGTTGCTCCCGGCTGACCCAGCGCTGCGCAGGTTGCCCTGGGCCTGGCCGTGCAGCTCCACCGACAGGCAGCAACCGCTGAGGCCCATGCGCCCGCCGGGATGTAGAGGCAAAAAAAACGACCCCCCAAGGGAGGGCCGGAGCGGAGCGGGATTGGTCCTGCGGACCGGGGGCGGCCCTGATGGCCTATTGCCCAGCCCTGGTTGTGCCAGTTGGATCGGAACGCTCAGAACTCAGTCGGAATGCTCAGATCAGAAGTAGATCTTGCCGCCGCCCCACTGCAGGCCCTGCACCTTGGGCGCCACCAGGATGTAGCCGGCGATCAGGCGGAGATCGTCGTCGTCGAGGTTGCGCATCTGCACGAACACATCGCTGCTGCGCAGGCTGGGGTGCACGTCGGAGATGCTGTACTCACCGTCATAGGAGGTGGGGTCCTTGAGGTAGTCGACCAGGGAATCGACCGAATCCCGCGGCGGCGTGGCCAGGGCCAGGGTTTCGGGGTCTAGGCCCACGTTCTGGTTGGTCTTGGTGATGCCGCCGGCGTGGCAGGTGCCGCAGCTGGTGTTGAACAGTTTGCGACCGGCTTTGACGTCCTTTTCGCTGAGGGTGACGAGGGTGCCATCGACGGTGGATGGCACGGTTAGCTGCTCGCTGCTCCACTGGGCGGCGTTGGCAGGGCCAGCGAAACAGACCAGCAACGCCAGGGGCAGAATCAGCAGGATCCGGGCTGCGGCTCGAAGGGCGGAGCGAAGGAAGGGGGCCATGGAAGAAGCCGGTGAAATGGCGGTGAGACCGCGACTGAGACCTTGTATCACGGCCGATGGGTCCCCCGCTGGGGAATCACAGGAACTGTTGCAGGCTCAGCCCGGCTCCAGCTCCGCCGCCGCGACCACATCGATGCTGAGGAAATCCTTCGCCACCTGGGTCTCGGGAAAGATCGCCCGCGCTTCGGCCACCAGGTCGTCGGGGGTCACGGCATTGCCGCTGATGTAGCGCGGGCTGAGATGGGTGAGCACCAGGCGCTTGACTCCGGCTTCCAGGGCCGTCTGGGCGGCCATCGTGCTGGTGGAGTGCTGGCGCGCGATCGCCAGCTCCGCTTCGGCGTGGCAGAAGGTGGATTCGTGGATCAGCAGGTCGGCGCCGCGGGCCAGCTCCACGGCCGCTTCAGAGAACACGGTGTCGGTGCAATACACGATGCTGCAGCCCGGCCTGGGCGGGCCGCAGAGGGCCTCACCCCGGATCACCCGGCCGTCGTCGAGGGTGACCGTGCGGCCGGCCTTGAGTTCGGCATAGATCGGTCCGGGCGGGATCTCCAGCTGCTTGGCCATGGCGATGTCGAAGCGCCCCGGCCGGGGCTTCTGATCCACCCGGTAGGCGTAGGCCGGCACCCGGTGATTCAGCGGTGTGCAGCGCACGGTCAGGTCGTCGTCATCGAGCACCAGGGCGCCGCTGTGGGCCGCCTCCCGCACCCGATGGGTGCGCAAGGGGTAACCGATGCGGGTGGAGGAGGTGCGCAGGGCCCCATCGAGGTACTCGCGCAGGGGGTCGGGGCCATAGAGATCCACCCCCTTGCTCACCCCCGCCAGCCCCAGGCTGGCCAGGAGGCCGGGCAGGCCGAAGACATGGTCGCCATGCATGTGGGTGACGAAGATGCGCCGCAGCTGGGAGACCCGCAGATCGCTGCGCAGGAACTGGTGCTGGGTGCCCTCACCGCAGTCGAACAGCCACAGCTCGGCCCGTTGTGGCAGCCGCAGGGCGACGGCAGAGACATTGCGAGCGCGGGTGGGAACGCCCGAGCTCGTGCCCAGAAAGGTGACCTGCACGGCCCGCTGCTTGCTGAGCCGCATGTTGTCACGTCGGCTGGGCGGCGGGGCGCGGGCCCAGGTCTGTGCGGTGGGCGGCGCTGGAGGCTGGTCAGAGCCCGCCGCTGCAGTCACAATGGCGGGCCGTGCCGCACCCGCCGGTTCTGATGCCCCTTTTCGGCTCCCGGTGCCAGGGTCTGCCCCTGGTCTTGCATCGCCTGCGGACGACTGGTAACGGGCCTGGCTCGGTGGGCCTGGTCCTGCTGGCGGTGGCTCTGGTGGCGGCTGCCGCCCTAACGCGGCTGGCACCCCGGGTGCTGGCGGCGTCCGGCTCGACGCTCAGGCCGGAGCCGGCCGCCTCAGCCCAGGCCACGCCGGCCGCCGAGGCGCCGCCCCTGGTGCGGGTGCTGATTCGTCAGCAGACCAGCCTGGCTGTGGCGGCGGCGGCTTCGCCGTTGCGACTGGCCGATGGCCAGGGGCGATCGCTGGGGGAGATCGCTGCCGAGCAGCCCTTCGAGCTGCGTCAGGACCAGACCGGCCTTGTAGTCGTGATGGCAGGTGCTGATGGCCGGGCCGTGACCCTGGGGCCCCTTGCCGGCGAGCTCTGGATCGTGCCGTTACCGGCTGCGGGACGCTCAGCCTTGGTGACGGTGGAGGGTCAGCTCTATCGCGGCCGGCTGCAGGTCAGGCCCGGGAACGACGGCCGCTTGCTGGTGATCAACCAGTTGCCGCTGGAGCGCTATCTGCCCAGCGTCGTCGGTAGTGAAATGCCGGCGTCCTGGCCCCAGGCGGCGCTGCGGGCTCAGGCGGTCGCCGCCCGCACTTATGCCCTCAGTCAGCTGAAACCGAGCGCCCTGTTCGATCTCAAGGCCACCGTGGACAGCCAGATGTACCGAGGTGTGGCCTCGGAAACGGATTCCACCCGGGATGCGGTGGTGAGCACCCGCTCCCAGGTGCTGATGCAGGGCCGTTCCCTGATCAATGCCGTGTTCCATAGCAGCAGCGGCGGCAGCACCGAGAACAGTGGTGAGGTGTGGAGCCGGCAGCTGCCCTATCTGGTGAGTGTGCCTGATTTCGATGAGCGTTCACCGGTGCGTCAGTGGCAGCAACGCATTGAGCCCGAGCAGCTGCGTCGAGTCTTCCGGGAGACCGCTGGGGTGAGCCGCATCGATGTGCTGGCGGTCAGTCGCACCGGGCGCATCCGGCGGGCCCGGGTGAGTGGGCCGGCCGGCAGCCTGGAGCTCAGTGGCGCCGAGTTGCGCCAGCGCCTGGGCCTGCGCAGCACCCTGGTGAAGGGGTTCCGGCTGGTGCCGGTGGCCGGCAGCAGCGGGGCCAGCCCTGCCAGCCCTGGAGGCGGTGCCATCGCCCAGGCGCTGGTGCTGCTGCAACCAGCGGCGGGGCCAGGGCGGGCCCCAGGCGCAAAACCGGTGGCTGTCCCAACGAATGTCGGGCCGGTTGCGACGCCAGCGAGGCCAGGGGTGGAGACGGAGGAGCCGCTGTCGCCGGCGGTTCTGTTGGATTCGGCCACTGGGGCGATCCTCAGCCTGCTGGCACCCGCGCCATCCGCGCAGGGTGCCACTGCTGCCATTAAAACTGGTGCCATTAAAAATGCTGCCACTAAAACTGCTGCCGTTGAAACTGCTGCCGTAGAAACCGCTGCAGTCCCAAATGCCGCGGTCCCCGCAGAGGCCGTCCCCGCCGAGGCCGTCCCAGCGGCCGCCCGCCAAGTTGGACTGGATCGCTCCACCCCGTCCGCGGCAACGCCTCCCCAGCCGGCCCTGGAGCTGGTGGTGGAGGGACGCGGTTTCGGCCATGGTGTCGGCATGAGCCAGTGGGGTGCCTATGCCATGGCCCTGCAGGGCCGCTCCTATGACCAGATCCTGCGGCACTATTACCGCGGGGTGGACCTGAAGCCCTACGTCACCCCTTGAACCAGGAACCGATCCACGGCAGCGCATCTCCCGGTCTTGAGCTGATCGCGTTGAGCGATCCAAGTGGCGTCGCCGAGCATGTGGCGGCCCTGTTGCTGAATGAGCGGCGGCGGCGTCCGCAGCTTCCCCTGGGCCTGGCCACCGGCCGCACCATGGATCCGATCTACCGGGCTCTGGCGCTGCAGCTCAGCCAGCTGCCCTTTGCCGAAGGCGAGCGCCTGCGGGAGCGTTGGCTGAGTTTCAATCTCGATGACTATGTGGGCCTTGGCCCCGACGACCCCCGTTCCTTCCGTGCGGCGATGCGGGCCCGGCTGGTGCTGCCCCTGGGGCTCGATTGCGAGCGGGTGCGCCTGCCTGAGGGCAGTGCCGCCGACCCCGACGCCGAAGCCAGGCGCTATGGACAGGAGCTGGAAGCTGCGGGTGGCGTCGGGTTGCAGCTGCTGGGCCTGGGGCTCAACGGTCATGTGGGCTTCAACGAGCCGCCCTGCGCTGCCGATGTCCGCTGCCGTTGCGTCTGCCTCTCGGCTTCGACGCGGGCCGCCAATGCCGCGGAGTTCGGGGGCAATCCGGAAGCGGTGCCGGCGCGGGCCATCACCCTGGGGTTGCGGGAGATCCTGGCCGCCCGCAGCATCTTGCTGGTGGTGACGGGAGCGGCCAAGGCGGGCATGCTGCGCTGGATCCTGCAGGGGCCTCCCACGCCGGAGCTGCCGGCCAGCTGGCTGCATCGCCATCCGCGGGTCATGGTGGTGGCCGACGATGCCGCCCTGGGCCGCGGAGAGCACGGCTGAGTGACGGCGCCCCGAGCCGGATTCAGCCCTGGGGATGGCCCAGAACGGCCTCCAGCAGTGTTTCTTCGGCCTCCAGATTGGCGGTGACGCTGCGCACGTCTTCAAGCTCCTCCAGCACATCGAGCAGGCGCAGGCAGGCCCGCAGGCTTGCGGGATCGTCGATCCAGCAGCTGCTGCCGGCTACCCAGCGATGCTCCCAGCTCTCGACATCCAGGCCCTGCTGGCGCAGACCATCCTGCAGGGCCTCCAGATCGGCGAAGGCGCCCTGCACCTCAAGGCAGTCGGCGTCGAGGCTGTAGCTCAACACGGCAGGCCCCCCGGTTTCCTCCAGGGCCAGCAGCCGTTCCAGCAGCAGCTCCTCGTCCAGCGCCTGGGGCCGTAAGCGCACGACGGAGCGTTGCTCAAACAGATAGCTGACGCAGCCAATCTCGCCGAGATTGCCGCCGTTCTTGCCAAAGGCCAGGCGCAGTTCGGCGGCGGTGCGGTTGCGGTTGTCGGTGAAGGCTTCCACCAGCACTGCCACGCCGCCGGCGCCATAGCCCTCGTAGCGCACCGCCTCGAAACGATCCGCTTCGCTGCCGGCCTGGCCCGAACCCTTGCTGATCGCCCGCTCAATGTTGGCGTTGGGCACGCCGGCCGCCTTGGCTTTTTCAATGGCGGTGCGCAGCTGGAAGTTGCCGGCTGGATCCGCCCCGGCCCTGGCGGCCACCATGATCTCGCGGCCGAGGCGGGTGAACACCGCACCCCGGCGGGCATCCACCACGGCCTTGGTGCGTTTGATCTGGGCCCATTTGCTGTGGCCGGCCATCGTGGTCTGGGAGAGGCGGGGAAACGGGGAGGCGGGGCGGCCCTGGAACTCTGGGCCGGGGGAGCGGGCTTTGGCCCGGTGGTGGACCCGGCTGTGCGCTGGGGGAATTCAGCCATTGTGGAAGGCCGCCGGCTGGTTCAGCAGCTGCCGCAACGGAGCCTGCCTCAACGGAGCTTCACAGAGCTGCGCCGGCGTCAGCCGGCTGCGGCAAAGACCAGCTTCGGCTGCAGGCGGCCGCTGCCATCGGCGCGGGCGATGCCGGCCAGCTGGCCATCGGCGCCCACCACGGCGACGGCCGTATCGGCAGGCCGCAGCTCGCTGTCCACCAGGGCCCGGCCGCAGCGCCAGGGAACCAGTTCGAGCTCGCTGAGGGCGTGGCGGCCCAGGTGCTGCAGGGCTGTGAGCGGATCCAGCAGGGGCGGCGGCGGCGCCAGCTCCAGGCGTTCCAGGGGGACGGCCGCGGCCAGGTCAAAGCCCAGGGCGGCGGTGCGTCGCAGCCGCGCCAGGGTGCCGCCGCAGCCGAGCTGTGCGCCCAGGTCCCGGGCCAGGGAGCGGATGTAGGTGCCCGCCGAGCAGTCCACGGCCAGCTCCAGTTCGCTGCGTTCGGGATCCCAGGCCAGGAGCGCCAGCCTGTGGAGGTTGACAGGCCGCAGCGCTAGCTCCATCACTTCGCCGCGGCGGGCACGCACGTAGGCCCGTTCACCGTCCACATGCACCGC
Organism: Cyanobacteriota bacterium; assembly: GCA_026389335.1. Taxonomy (GTDB): domain Bacteria; phylum Cyanobacteriota; class Cyanobacteriia; order PCC-6307; family Cyanobiaceae; genus Cyanobium. The sequence goes on from JAPLIB010000099.1 coordinate 23,883, forward strand.
CGACACCTGGGGCGGGCGCTGCAGGATCGCTCCGCGGAAGTGGGCCAGGGCCTGCTCGATCGCCGGGAGATCCAGCGGCGGTACCGGGCACTGGCGCAGCAGTTCACCCTCCAGGTCGTCGCTGCTGGTGGTCAGCCCCAGGCGCACCACCCCGCGGTAGCTCTTGCCGTCGTTGAGGTAGGGCAACAGGCGGGTGGCTGGTCCGATGGCGATCGGCAGCAGACCGGTGACGGCGGGGTCGAGGGTGCCGCCATGGCCGACCCGCTTGAGGCCATAACAGCGCCTCACCTTGGCGACACAGGCGTGGGAGGTGAGCCCTGCCGGTTTGTCAAGCAGTAAAAAACCGCAGAGCCCCTGGGGGCCTGCGGCAGCATCGGTGGTGGCCTGGGCCGTCAGGGCTGGATCAGCCTGGCGGGCCGAGACGGGAGAACACATGTACGGCGCCTACTGGCCGGGATGGGTCTCAAGCGGCGGCAACGTGGATGCGTTTGCGGTTGCGCAGACCGCGCTTGATGCTCTCGAAGTTCACCACCCCAGCGGTGAGGGCGAAGAGGGTGTCGTCCGAGCCTCTGCCCACGTTGTTGCCGGGCAGCACGGAGGTGCCGCGCTGGCGGATCAGGATCGCGCCGGCAGTGACGGTCTCACCACCGAAGGTCTTGACGCCGAGGCGCTTGGAGTTGGAGTCGCGGCCGTTGCGTGTGGAGCCTGTGCCTTTCTTGTGGGCCATGGGGAGGAGAAGGAAGGGGTGGGGTGGACCGCCCAGAGGCGGATTGGCAGACCAAGGGAGCTGGGGCCCGCTCAGCTGATGGGCTTGCCGCCGACGGTGATCGACTGGACCATCACCCGGGTGAGCTCCTGGCGATGGCCGTTCTTGCGGCGGGTTTTCTTCTTGGGGCGCATTTTGTAGATGATGATCTTGGGCCCACGGCGGTGCGCCATCACCTTCAGTTCCACCGTGGCACCGGTGATGTAGGGCTGGCCCACCGTGGTGCCGGAGGCGGTTTTCACCAGCAAAACGTTGTCCAGCACAACCGTCTCGCCCTCAGCGGCGGCGATGCGGTCGAGATCGAGGTAGCGGTCGCTCTGGAGCCAGAACTGCTGGCCGGAGGCCTCGACGATGGCGTAGGCGCCCGTGGTGCTGGCTGCGGCGGCACTGGCTGCGGCGACGCTGGCTGCGGCGACGCTGGAATCGGTGACGGTTGGGGTGGTGGCTGGGGACTCGCTCATGGGCGTGGGGGCGTGGCCAGGCTGGCGAACGGCTCAGGATGATCCGTAGATCTCCGGCCGGTTGCCATTGAGCCTGGACTCACAGCGATCAGAAAACAAACAAAGAGTTTGCCTTCCCGGGCCGGCCTAAGTCAACATTCAGCCTTCCACGCTCCCACTCCCGCAGCGGCCCCCGACCAGATCCATGCCCGAACCGGCTCTCACCATTGCCTGCCTGATCCGTGATCCCACCCTGGCGGAGGTCTGTGGTCAGTGGCTCAGCGGCAGCCGCTATCAGGTGGAACGCTTTGATCCCGTGGCCGATCCGGTGGTGATCCTGGATCGTCGCCGGGAGGATTTCGATGCGGTTCTGCTGGAACGGGGTGCCTTGGCGGGTGATACCACCCGCACGCTCCATGCCCTGGGGCTGCTGTTGCCGGCGGTGGTGATCGGTGCCGTGACCGGCCAGGTGGAGTACCACGACGCCGAGGTGCATCTGCCTCCGGATCAGCTGGAGCAGCTCGGCTACAGCCTCGATGCGGCGCTTTCGCGTTTCGTGCGCCGGAGCCTGCTCAGTGCCGGCAGCCTCGCGCCTGGTGGCGAGCAGGACACCGCTGATCGCTGGAAGCTGGCCAATCGGCTCAAAGGCCGGCTGAGTTATCTGGGGGTGTACTACAAGCGTGATCCGGACCGCTTTCTACGCCGTTTGCCCGCCGCTGAGCGCGAGGAGCTGCTGCGATCACTGACTCGCACCTACCGTGATCTTCTGCTCAGCTACTTCCGCGATCCGGCCGCCGCCAACCAGGCACTGGAGAGTTACGTGAATACGGCCTTCTTCATTGATCTGCCGATCACGCAAACCGTCGAGATCCACATGAACCTGATCGAAGGTTTCTGGAAGCAGCTTAGGCTGGAGGGACACAAGCAAGATTTTCTCCAGGATTACCGGTTGGCCCTGCTGGATGTGATGGCCCATCTCTGTGAAATGTATCGACATTCCATCCCCCATGATGCACCCTTAGCTTTGACCTCCGCCAGCTCCGAACCCCAGCGCCCATCCACCCCGTCACGGATCGGTGACGCCCCTGCGAACCACCGAACGGCATGGACATGACTTCCCGCAAGACCTACATTCTCAAGCTTTACGTTGCAGGCAACACGCCCAACTCAATGCGGGCCCTCAAGACCTTGCGTAACATTCTTGAGACCGAATTCCGAGGCGTCTATGCGCTCAAGGTGATCGACGTTCTCAAGAATCCGCAACTGGCCGAGGAGGACAAGATTCTTGCCACCCCAACCCTGGCCAAGATTCTGCCGCCGCCCGTTCGGCGCATCATCGGCGATCTCTCCGACCGGGAACGGGTGCTGATTGGTCTCGACCTGCTCTATGAGGAGCTGTTTGAGGATGGTTATGGCGAGCAGGACGAAGGGGACTTCATCTCTTCCCCTGACGTGCTCAATGACCAGGAGGCGGATAGGGCTCCGGCTCCGGAAGTTACCTGAAACCCCGGCTTCCAGCCTTTCCCAGCCCACTCTTTTCCTTTTACTTTTCAGCCACTCCTTAAATGCAGGATCCCACTCTCACCAGCACACCACCGATGCAGGTGCAGAAGCTTCCAACGGGCATGGAGGGGTTTGACGACATCCTCCATGGGGGGCTGCCGATAGCGCGATCGACCTTGATCAGCGGCACTTCGGGAACCGGTAAGACCGTGTTCTCGCTGAATTTTCTCTATAATGGAATTCGCGATTTTAACGAGCCCGGCATCTTCGTGACTTTTGAGGAGTCGCCGCTCGACATCCTCCGCAATGCCGCCAGCTTCGGCTGGAATCTGCAGGAGATGGTGGAGCAGGACAAACTCTTCATCCTTGATGCTTCGCCGGATCCCGATGGCCAGGATGTGGCAGGTAGTTTTGATCTCTCGGGTTTGATCGAACGCATCAACTACGCCATCCGCAAATACAAGGCCCGTCGTGTGGCGATCGATTCAATCACGGCCGTCTTCCAGCAATACGATGCCGTGTCGGTGGTGCGGCGAGAGATTTTCCGGCTGATTGCCAGGCTTAAGGAGATCGGGGTCACCACGGTGATGACCACCGAGCGCATCGATGAGTACGGCCCGATTGCTCGCTACGGCGTTGAGGAGTTCGTTTCCGACAACGTGGTGATTCTGCGCAATGTGCTGGAAGGTGAGCGACGGCGACGCACGGTGGAGATTCTCAAACTGCGTGGCACCACCCACATGAAGGGGGAATTTCCTTTCACGATGGGTGCCCATGGGGTGAGCATCTTTCCGCTGGGGGCGATGCGCCTCACCCAGCGCTCGTCCAACGTGCGGATCAGTTCCGGTGTGCCGCGTCTCGATGAGATGTGCGGCGGTGGTTTCTTCAAGGATTCGATCATCCTGGCGACTGGGGCCACCGGCACCGGCAAAACTCTGCTGGTGTCCAAGTTTGTGGAAGATGCCTGTCGCAACCGGGAGCGGGCCATTCTGTTTGCCTACGAGGAATCCCGCTCCCAGCTGCTGCGCAATGCCACCAGCTGGGGCATGGACTTCGAGCAGATGGAACAGGACGGCCTGCTGAAGATCATCTGTGCCTATCCCGAATCCACGGGCCTTGAAGATCATCTGCAGATCATCAAAACTGAGATCAGCCAGTTCAAGCCGTCCCGGATGGCGATTGATTCCCTCAGCGCCCTAGCCCGCGGGGTGAGCCACAACGCCTTCCGCCAGTTCGTGATCGGTGTCACGGGCTATGCCAAGCAGGAGGAGATTGCCGGCTTCTTCACGAACACCTCCGAGGAGTTCATGGGTAGCCATTCGATCACCGACTCCCATATCTCCACCATCACCGATACCATCCTGTTGCTCCAGTATGTGGAGATTCGCGGTGAGATGGCCCGGGCCCTGAACGTGTTCAAAATGCGCGGTTCCTGGCACGACAAGGGCATCCGCGAGTTCGTGATCACAGGCAACGGCCCCGAGATCAAGGATTCCTTCTCCAACTTCGAGCGCATCATCAGTGGCGTGCCGCACCGGATCACCACCGATGAACGGGCCGATCTCGCCCGGATTGTGCGCAGTGTCGAGAGTGAGAACTGAGCTGGGCCTCGTCGCGCTGCCTTCGTCGCGCTGCCTAGGGGCTGACCAGCTCCTGGAGGTTGTAGTCGCGCCGTTCGGCCTGGACGGCCAGCTCGTCGATGTCGGAATACTCCAGGGGTAAATCAAACCAGAAAGTGGTGCCAACCCCTGGCTCACTGGCCATGCGCACGCGGGTGCCGTGCTTCTCCAGGATGCCTCGCACGATGGAGAGGCCGAGGCCCGTGCCCGCCTCGGTGTGCACGGCGTTTTCCACCCGGAAGAAACGCTCGAAAATGCGCTCCTGGTCGGCGGGGGAGATGCCGTAGCCCGTATCGCTGATTTCGATGCGCAGTCTCGGCAGCGGTGAGGTGAGGGCACAGTTGGGATTGTCACCAGGGCCGGTGCTGGGATCGAAAGGGCACTGGTCAGGCCAGGGGTAGGCCCGCAGCATCAGGGCGCCACCGGGGGGGGTGAACTTGAGGGCGTTACCCACCAGATTGTCGAACACCTGCAACAGCAGATCCCAGCTGCCCAGCACCCTCGGCAGCTGATCCTGGGCCTTGAAGTGAAGTGATACACCCTTATCTTCGGCGTTGAGTCGGTAGGTGCGCAGGGTTTGTTCTATGGCCGGAGTGATGGCTATCGGCTCCAGTTCCCACACCCGTTCGGCCTCCAGTCGCGAGAGGTCGAGCACATCGTTGACCAGGCGGGTGAGGCGATCGGTTTCGGCGTTGGCGATACCGAGGAACTCCTTGGTTTCCTCCGGGCTCAGCTGGTCGCCGAGATCGTAGAGCGTTTCGACATAGCTTTTGATGTTGAACAGCGGTGTGCGCAACTCATGGGAGACGTTGTTGATGAAACGGCTCTGGGCGGCGTTTAGTTCCACCTCTCTGGTCAGATCCTGGATCGTCATCGCGATGCCTTTGAGGCTTTCGCCGCTGGCATCCCGCACCGATTGCAGCACGATCCTCAGGGTGCGAGCCGGTTCGCCGAAGCTGCAGCGCACATCGGTGGTGTCCCGTTCATTGGCGATCAGGGCCAGCAGCGGCGTATGCAGCTCCATCGCCAGGCGGTCGGGCATTTCCGCCATCAATTCATTGCCTTCGAGATTGCGGCCTTCCCAGCGGAACAGGCGCCGGGCGGTGGGATTCACCAGCACGATGCGGCCATCGGCGTCCAACAGGACGGCCCCATCGGCCATGGTGGCGATCAGCGATTGCTGCTTCACCTGGGCCGCCGTGAGTTCTTCAATGTTGGCAGCTTTGTAGACCTCCAGCTGGGAGGCCATGGTGTTGAAGCCCTCCAGCAACTCCCCCAGTTCGCCGCCCACCGGCAGGGCAATGCGGGTGGCGAAGTTGCCGCCTGCCACCTGGCGCACCCCGCGCAGCAGCTCCTTCACCGGCCGGATGATCGTGAGGGCGTTGAACACCGAGCCCAGAATCACCAGCACCCAGATCGAGATGAACACGGCCGTGGTCACCTCCCGGGTGAGGGCGGCGCTGGCGATCACGGTTTCGTTGGGATTGATGCCCAGGGCCACCACGCCCAGATAGCGATCGGCGAACACGATCGGCACGAACACATCCGTGACCAGACCATCGGGGGTGAGGTGCTGGCGGATCAGGGGGTTGTCGGGGCGGCGTTGCAGATCGGCCGGCAACTCGAGCCTGCGGCTGAGCAGTTCTTCGCCGCTGGCGCTGCTGCTCGTGCCGTTTCCCATCGGGATGCCGAGGTAAATCACCCCTTGGGCATCGGCGAAGACGATGTAACGCAGGCTGCGACTCGATCGCCAGAAGCGTTCGGCCACCGAGGCCAGCTCCCGGTCATTGCCCTCCGCTACCAGGGGGGTCACGTTGGCCGAGAGCAGCAGGCCGAGATCACGGGCGTAGCGGGTGTCGCTCATCTGGGCATCGCGCTGAATGCCGTTGAGCGCGAAGAAGGTGATGCCGGTCATCAGCAGGGTCACCACCAGGGTGGCCACCGCCAGCAGCTTGGTCTGCAGGCTGAATTCAGCCCACCAACGCTGCAGTTTCAGCAGCCAGTCGCTGCCCTGCCCCTGTGGTTTGGCCGGTGCTGGCTTGCGTGGCAGAGCTGGGGCCGGGCTCATGGCTGGGCGGGGCCGGGGGCCGCGACGGGGGCTGCGACGACCCGTGCGCCATGCCGCACCTGGTGGCCGATGTCGCGCCGGTAGGTGATGCCCTCAAAGTGCACCTGGGCCAGTCCCTCGTAGGCGCGGGCAAAGGCGGTGTCGAAGTCGTCGGCCTGGGCCACCAGCGCCAGCACCCGGCCGCCGGCGGTGAGGCAGCGACCCTGGTCGTCGCGGCGGCTGCCGGCATGGAACAGCTGGCGATCTTCGCTGGCTTCCAGGGCGCTGCTGATCACATCGCCGCTGCGCGCCGCGGTGGGGTAGCCCTCGGCCGCCGCGATCACACAGGCGCTGCAGCCGGGCAGGATCGATAGCGGTGGGGCCTGGTCCAGCCGGCCGACGGCGCAGGCCAGCAGCACCTGGGCCAGCTCGGGGCCCAACAGGGGCATCAGCGTTTCGCATTCGGGATCGCCGAAGCGGCAGTTGAACTCGATCACGCGCAGGCCGTCGGCGGTGAGCATCAGGCCGGCGTAGATCACGCCCCGGTAGTCGATGCCCCGGGCCCGCAATGCCTGGAGGGTGGGTTCCAGCACCAGGCGCCGGGTCTGCTCCAGGCCAGCCGCATCCAGCAAGGGAGCCGGGGCATAGGCGCCCATGCCGCCGGTGTTGGGTCCGGTGTCGCCTTCGCCGATGCGCTTGTGATCCTGGGCCGGCGGCAGCAGCACCATGCGCTGGCCGTCGGTGAGGGCGAACACCGACACCTCCGGACCGTGCAGGGTTTCCTCCAGCACCAGGGAGCTGCCGGCCTGGCCGAAGCGACCTGCAAACACGTCCTCAATCGCCGCCCGGGCTTCGTCCAGGGTCGCGGCCACGGTGACCCCCTTGCCGGCGGCCAGGCCATCGGCCTTGACCACCAGCGGCCGGCCATGGGCTTCGAGGGCCTCCAGGGCGGTTTCCAGGCTGTCGGCGGGCCAGTGGCGGGCTGTGGGCACGCCGGCCTCCACCATCAGCGCCTTGGCCCACTGCTTGCTGGCCTCCAGCTGGGCCCCGGCGGCTCCTGGTCCGAAGACCGGGAGCCCCGCCTCGCGCAGGCGATCGGCCAGTCCTGCCGCCAGGGGGGCCTCCGGCCCGATCACCGCCAGCTCAATCGCCAGCTCTTGGCAGGCCGCCAGCAATCCGGGCCCGTCGTTTTCGGCCACGGCCAAGGGGTGGCAGCCGGCGATGCCAGCGGAGCCGCCATTGCCCGGTGCCAGCCAGACCCCTTCCACCCCCGGGCAGCGGGCCAGGGCCCAGGCCAGGGCGTTCTCGCGGCCGCCGCCGCCCACCACCAGGATGCGGGCCGGCGTGGGGGCTGAGCGATCGGCGGCGGCGTTGCTGGCCGTGGGGTTGGTGGTGGTGCTGAACGGGCTCATGGAGGGGAACTCACCACGGGGAATGGGCCGGCTGGTGGGGCCGCCGGTAAGTTGAGCGGCGTGCCATCGACTCCGCCATTGTCCGTGACCGGCACCGCCGCTGTGGCCCGGCGCCGCCGCCGGCCTGCCGAGGGGCTGAGCGCCCTGCTTCTCGTGCTCTTGCTGCCGGCCCTGGCCCAGTCCCCGCAGGTCGCCAGGGCTCATCTAGCCGCCGCCGCTGCCGCGCCGCCAGGTTCCCAGCTGCGGGCCGATGCGCAGCAGCGTTCCGGTGGCCTTGTCATGGCCGGTGCGCTTGCTGCGAAGGGCGCGAGCTGGCGATCCAGTGCGAACGCCCTGGCCGCTGGGAATGGCTGGTCCGGCTCGAAGCTGGCGGCTGGTCTGTCCCTTCAGGCCCCTGCCCAGGCTGGCCCCGTTTCGCGTGCTCTGGCTCCCGGCCTGGCCCCGCATCTCTGGCTGGCTCAGGCCAGATCCCCGGCTGCGGTTAGCCCCGTCGATCAGCCCAGCCCCACGGCTGCGCCTGGCCCCACGGCTGCGCCTGGGCCAATGGCCGCGCCTGGGCAAATAGTTGGGCCCAGCCCCCGGGCCCAGCCCCCAGCTCCAGTCGGATCGGCGTCCAGCCCGCCGGCGGCGGCGATCGTCAGTCCGGTTGGCCTGGCGCCTGCGGCGCCGACCCCGGTGCTCAGCGAGGCGGCTTTCGCCAAGCTGATCGCCACCGCCAGCCTCGAGACCCTGGAGCCGCTCTGCCGCCAGCTGGTTGAAGCGGAGGCCAGCACCCGCTTGCGGCTGGTGCGAGAGCGCCTGCTGGCCCTGCATCCGGCCCCCCAGCCATTGGCGGTGGTGCTGGCCAATGCCGATGTGTTGCTCAGCTGCCAGGCGCCCGCTGGGGCGCTCACCGTGCTCGATCGCTACGGCCCGGCCCCCGGTGCCGAGCAAGTTCAGTGGCTCACGCTGCAATGGCGCGCCGCCAATGCCGCCCTCGACCATGCCCGGGCGGCCCTGGCCCTGGAGCGTCTCGCCGCTGAGCGCTATGGCCAGCTGGAGTCCCTGGCTCTGCCGATTCAGCGGCGCCAGGACGGCAGCGTGATCACCCGGTCTGCCCTGGAAGTGATGGCGGACCATCTGGAGGCCCTGGGCCAGCGCCGCACCGCTGGCCAGCTGCTGCTGCTCAGCCGCCAGAGCGATGCCGGCGCCACTGGGCGGCTGCAGCAGGCGATCCGGCTGCTGGCGGATCTGCCGCCCCAGGAGCTGGATGTTTTGCTTGAGCGTGCCCTGGAGCAGGCGGCGGCGGCCGGTGCCTGGAGTGTGGTGAGTGAGTTGCTCACCACCCAGGCAGCCCTGCCCGCTTCCGTGAGCGGTTCGCAGCGGGCGATCGAACGGCAGCTGCGTCTGACGCGCCGGCTCGACGATGCCTACGGCGAATGGCGGCTGCGACGCCAGGATCCGGCCGCCGCCGCCCGTAGCCTCGAGCTCAAGCAGCAGCTGCGCTCGCCCCGCGCCCCCGGGGGCCACGCCGCCGACCTGCCCGCGCCCTTCTCAGCTCCGGCGGCTTCGCCCTCCCCTGAGCCAGCGCCAGTTCCTTCCCCCGCCCTTTCGTCACCATGACCGCCGCCGCGATCGGAGCCCTTCTTTACGAGGGCAAGGCCAAACGGGTCTATGCCACCGATCAGCCAGATCTGGTGGCGGTGGAATACAAGGACGACGCCACGGCCTTCAATGCCCTCAAGAAGGCCCAGCTCAGCGGCAAGGGGGCACTCAACTGCCGCATCTCGGCCCTGCTGTTCGAGCATCTTGAACGCCTTGGCATACCCACCCATTACCTGGGCGTGCGCGACACCCTCTGGATGATGGTGCGGCCGGTGCGGGTGATTCCGGTGGAGGTGGTGGTGCGCAACATCGCCGCCGGCTCCCTTTGCCGCCAGATGCCGATCGCCCCCGGCAGCCTCCTTGAGCCGCCCCTGATCGATCTTTATTACAAGGACGACGCCTTGGGTGACCCGCTGTTGTCCGAGGAGCGCCTGGAGCGACTGGCCCTCGTTAGCCCTGAGGAGCTGCGTGCCATCCGGGAGCTGGCCCTGCGGGTCAATGCCGTGCTGGGTGAGCTGTTTGCTGAGGTGGGGCTCGAGCTGGTGGATTTCAAGATTGAATTGGGCTTCACCACCACGGGGGATCTGGTGGTGGCGGATGAGATCAGTCCCGACACCTGCCGCCTCTGGGACAGGGCCATCAGCGACAGCCAGAGACGAATTCTGGACAAGGATCGCTTCCGCCAGGATCTCGGCGGCGTGGTCGAGGCCTACGGGGAGGTCCTCAAACGGGTCCAAGGGGTATGTCCCGAACCGCGTGTCTACGGGTAAGGTCGGCAAAATTTGCGGCCTGGCCGCTCCGCCCCCGATCCCCATGCCAGGCCTTCGCCTCCGCAGGTCGCTTCTCTCCCCCGGCGTCGCCCTGCCGCTGCTTGCCGGAGCGATGCCCCTGGCGGTGCTGGTGCTGCTGGCACCCGAGCGGGCCAGCGCAGCCCAGGAGGCTGCGGAGAACGTGGTGCTCCAGAGCCAACCCCCCGCCCAGACAGGGGTTGACGTCCAATCGGCGGTTGGCGTCCAATCGACTCTCGCGTTGTCAGCGCAGGCGGGTTCCCAGCCAGGGGCTGCTGTGCTGTCCGCACTGCCCGTTCAGGCCGCCCTGTCGTTGCCGCCGGCGACTCGCCCCCAGGGGCTGAATCCAGCTGCCGCTTCATCTCGGCCGGCACCCATCCCTGAGCCCCCCAGTGGCGTGGCCCCCAGTGCGCTGCTGGCCCAGGCCGACGCGGCTGTCCCAGCCCCGACACCGGTTTCCACGCCAGCAGCCACGCCAGCGGCACCGGCAGCGTCTCCAGAGGCGCCCGCGGCCACGCCAGTGGAGCCGGCGGCCGATCCTTTCGGCGCTCCGGGCCTGGGAGGCCCCCCGGCCAGCCCGTTCAATGCCGAGCCTGCTCCTGCGGCTCCGGCGCCCTCGCCCCAGGCCAGCCAGGAGTCGCGGGTGTTGGTCAGTGAGGTGGTGATCGAGGGTCTGGATGGCCATCCCGAACGGGAGCGGCTGGAGCTGGCGGCCTACGGGGCGATGAATGTCACCCCTGGCACCGAGATCACCCGCAGCGAACTGCGCAACGATCTTGCTGCGATCTATGCCACCGGCTGGTTTGCCGATGTGCGCATCGAGCCCGTCGACGGTCCCCTGGGGGTGCGGCTCAAGGTGCAGGTGGTTCCCAACCCCGTGCTCACCAAGATCAGCCTCGATCCCGCCGATGCTGAGGTGCCCAAGCAGGTGGTGCAGGACACCTTCGCCGCCGATCTGGGCCGCACCCTCAATCTCAACACCCTGCAGACCCGCATGCAGGAACTGCAGAAGTGGTACGGAGACCAGGGCTATTCCCTGGCCCGGGTGACCGGCCCCAGCCGCATCAGCCCCGATGGCGATGTGCAACTGGTGATCCGTCAGGGGATCGTGGAGGGGGTGGAAGTGCAGTTCATCAACAAGGAGGCCTCAGCAACCAATGACAAGGGCCAGCCGATCCGCGGCAAGACCAAGCCCTGGGTGATCACCCGGGAGATCTCGCTCAAGGCCGGCCAGGTGTTCAACCGCCGCAACCTGGAGGAAGATCTCAAGCGCCTCTATGGCACCGGTCTGTTCAGTGACGTCAAGGTCACCTTGCGGCCCGTGCCGGACAATCCGGGGCGGATCACGATTGTGCTGGGCATTGTGGAACAGTCCACCGGCTCCCTCTCCGGCGGTCTGGGCTACAGCCAGAGCCAGGGGGTGTTTGGTCAGGTACAGATTCAGGACAGCAACCTGTTGGGCCGCGCCTGGGATCTGTCCACCAGCTTCACCTACGGCCAATTCGGCGGCTTGGTGGATCTCACGTTCACGGATCCCTGGATTAAGGGGGATCGGTATCGCACGGCCTTCCGCGCCAAGGCATTTATCAGCCGCGATGTTCCCCAGATCTTCCAGAGTCAGGACAATGGCAATATCCTGACGGCCGGCAACTTCTACGAACCGCCTGGCACGACGCTGGCTTATAATATCAATAGCGACAATAACCCCTTAGGTAAGACCTTTAATTCGATTGAACAGGCCATTGATAGTAACAATGATCTGAGCTGGTTCGATTACGTCGGTAACTCGGTAGTGATTCAGCGGGTTGGCGGCAACCTTCAGTTTGTACGACCGCTCAACGGCGGCAATCCGTTCAAGCGCGCCCCCTGGAGTCTGGTGCTGGGCCTGAGTGGCCAGGAGGCCACGCCGATGGATTTCGCTGGCACCTCAAGTCGCTATGGCGTCTCCAGCAATGATTTCAATAATGATGGCAGTCAGGTACCGACTGATTCGGTAATCTGTCTTGCCTACAACTGTGCCACCCATAACCAGTTGTTTGGCGTGCGGATTGCCGCCACGATGAACAATCTCAACGACCCACGTAATCCCACCAAAGGCAACTTCCTCAGCCTTGGCACCGAACAGTTCATCTCGGTGGGTCCCGATTCGCCCACCTTCAACCGGCTGCGTGCCAGTTACACCCATTACATCCCGGTCAACTGGCTGAAGCTCTACAAGGGTTGCAAGCCCAAGGCCGGCGAAGCCGCTGATTGCAAGCAGGCCCTGGCCTTTCAGGTGTCAGCCGGCAGTGTGGTCGGCGATCTGCCCCCGTATGAGGCCTTCTGTCTGGGGGGCGGCAACTCCGTGCGCGGCTATTACGACTGCGATCTGGGCGTGGGCCGCAACTTCGGCGAGGCCACGATTGAGTACCGCTTCCCGATCTTCAGCATGATCAGTGGCGAGCTGTTCCTGGATGGTGGCACCACCTTCGGTAGCCAGGCCAACGTGCCCGGCAATCCCGGTGGCCTGCTCGGTAAACCCGGCGCGGGCTTCTCGGTGGGAACGGGCCTGATCGTCACCACCCCGGTGGGGCCGCTGCGCCTGGAGGTGGCCAGTCAGGATCTCACCGGCAACTGGCGCTTCAACCTCGGCGTCGGCTGGAAGTTCTGATGCACCCGTGGCCAATTGATTACCGCCAGGCCTGGACGCTGGCCAGCGCCGTCGAGCGCGAAGGTGTTGGACTGCATGGTGGTGAGCACACCCAGGTGCGGCTTCAGGCCAGCCAGGTGCCTGGCTACTGGGTCGGCTGGCTGGATTGTCCCCAGCTGCCGCTGCTGCGGCTGGAGCCCGGCCAGGTGAGCGACACCCAGCTGTGCACAGCCCTGCGGCTTGGTCAGCGGCGTCTGGCCACGGTCGAACATCTGCTGGCGGCCCTGGCCGGCTGCGGGGTCAGCCAGGCCCAGATCCTGGTGCAGGGCGAGGAGATTCCCCTGCTCGATGGTTCGGGGTTGCCCTGGGTGGAGGCGATCGCCGAGGCGGGTCTGCGCTGCCTTGGGCCCCGCCATTTACCACCGCCGCTGGCCGAACCGATCGTGCTGCGCCAGGGGTTGAGTTTCATCACGGCCCTGCCCGCCGAGGCCCTGCTGCTGGGCGCCGCCATCGAGTTTCCCCAGGCGGCGATCGGCCGTCAGCTCTATTCCCTGGCGTTGACGCCCGAGAGCTTCGTGCGCGAGATCGCCCCCGCTCGCACCTTCGGCTTCCGCGACCAGGTGGAGGCCCTGCGGGCCGCTGGCCTGATCCGGGGCGGCGGCCTCGACAATGCGCTGGTCTGTGATGGGGAGCGCTGGCTCAACCCGCCCCTGCGCTTCGCCGATGAACCGGTCCGCCATAAGCTCTTGGACTTGTTGGGAGATCTGGCCCTGGCGGGTCTGCCGCTGGCCCAGGTCTTCGCCTATCGCGGCTCCCACGGCCTGCACACCGCCCTGGCTGCGGCCCTGGGTTCCACTCCCGACCGAGTTCTACCTGAGCCTGTCTGAAATCCTCTTGACCGCCACCACCGCCACCACCGCTCCCGCCGGTTCCGAAGCTGCCGACGCTCCTGCCGCCGAGGGGCCCGCACTCGCTGCCCCAGCCGCACCGGGCACTGCCGCCAGCATCGATCCGTTCTCCCTGGCTGCCGCAGGCCCCGCCGCTGAGCCGGTGGTGCTGGCCTGTGAGCAGATCCTCAATCTGCTGCCCCATCGCTATCCCTTCGCCCTGGTGGATCGGGTGGTGGCCTATGAGCCCGGCCGCCTGGCGGTGGCCATCAAGAACGTCAGTGTCAATGAGCCCCAGTTTCAGGGCCATTTCCCCGGACGCCCCCTGATGCCTGGGGTGTTGATTGTCGAAGCGATGGCCCAGGTGGGGGGCCTGATCGTCACCCAGATGCCGGATCTGCCCAAGGGTTTGTTCGTGTTCGCCGGCATTGATGGCGTGCGTTTCCGCCGGCCGGTGGTGCCCGGCGACCAGCTGCGCATCACCTGTGAGCTGCTGAGCCTCAAGCGCAAACGCTTCGGCAAGGTGCGCGCCCAGGCCACCGTGGCCGGGGAGCTCGTCTGTTCCGGCGAGCTGTTGTTCTCATTGGTGGACTGAACCGATGACGAGTGCAGCCATGGCCCCCTCGGTGCATCCCACGGCGGTGGTCGACCCCCGCTCCCGCATCGGCAGTGGTGTCGAAATCGGCCCCTATGCCGTCATCGGCGCCGACGTGGAGATCGGTGCTGGCAGCCGCATCGGGCCCCATGTGGTGATCGACGGGCGGGTGAGGATGGGAACAGGCAATCGCATCTTCCCTGGGGCCTGCATCGGCCTCGAGCCCCAGGATCTCAAGTACGGCGGCGCTCCCACCGAGGTGGTGATCGGCGACGACAACACGATTCGCGAGTGCGTCACCATCAATCGGGCTACCCATGAGGGCGAACAGACACGGCTGGGCAGCGGCAATCTGCTGATGGCCTACTGCCACATCGGTCATAACTGCGACTTGGGGGATCGCATTGTCATCGCCAATGGGGTGGCGGTGGCCGGCCATGTGGTGATCGGCGATCGCGCCGTGATCGGTGGGGTGCTGGGCATCCATCAATTCGTGCACATCGGCACCCTGGCGATGGTGGGTGGCATGAGTCGCATCGATCGCGACGTGCCCCCTTTCGCCATGATCGAGGGCCATCCCGGCCGCATTCGCGGTCTCAACCGCATCGGTCTGCGCCGCAGCGGCATGGCCGATCAGGACGCTGGTGCCCAGTTGCGCCAGCTCCAGGAGGTGTGGACCCTCCTCTATCGCAGTGAGCTGGTGCTGGCCGATGCCCTGCGCTCCGCCCGCCAGATGCCCCTGCTGCCCGCCGCCGACGAGCTCTGCCGGTTCCTCGAGGCTTCCGTCGGACCGGGACGCCGGGGTCCGCTGCCGGCCCAGCGCTGATGGTGCGCCTGCTGGTGAGCACCGGTGAGGTGTCCGGGGATCTGCAGGGGGCCCTGCTGATCCGTGCCCTGCATGCGGAGGCGGCTGAGCGCCAACTGGCGCTAGAGGTGGTGGCCCTGGGTGGGGAGCGCATGCGTCAGGCCGGCGCCGAGCTGCTGGCCGACACCGTGAGCATGGGAGCGATCGGCCTGCTCGAGGCCCTGCCCCTGGTGCTCCCCACCCTGAAACTGCAGGCCAGATTGCGGCGCTGGCTGGAGAGCCATCCCCCAGATGGGGCGGTGCTGATCGACTACATGGGGGCCAATGTGAATCTGGGCCTGCGCTTGCGGCGGCGCTATCCGCAGCTGCCGATCATCTATTACATCGCTCCCCAGGAGTGGGCCTGGCGCCTGGGCGATGGCGGCACCACCCGGCTGATCGGCTTCACCGATCGCATCTTGGCGATCTTTCCGGAGGAGGCCCGCTTCTACGGATCCCATGGTGCCGCCGTCACCTGGGTGGGCCATCCCCTGATCGACACCCTCGGCGAGATGCCCTCGCGCCAGGAGGCCCGCGCCCAGTTGAATCTGGCCCAGGATCAGCCGGTGCTGCTGCTGCTGCCCGCCTCCCGGCGCCAGGAATTGCGCTATCTGTTGCCACCGATGGCGGCGGCGGCGGCCCAGTTGCAACGGCGCCATCCGGGCTTGCAGGTGCTGGTGCCGGCAGGGCAGGCCGGCTTCGAGCCGCTGCTGGAGGCCGGCTTGCGGCGGGCCGGGGTGCGGGCCCGGGTAATCGCTGACGCGGCTGCGGATGGCCAGTGGCCCCAGCTGTGCGCGGCGGCCGATGTGGCGCTCACCAAGTCCGGCACGGCCAATCTGCAGCTGGCCCTGCGGGGTGTGCCCCAGGTCACCGGCTACCGGGTCAGCCGACCCACGGCTTTCGTGGCCCGCCGCCTGCTGCGGTTCAACGTGGCCCATATCTCGCCGGTCAACCTGATCCTGGAGGAGCGCCTGGTGCCGGAACTGCTCCAGGACCGGCTCACCCCCGCCGCGATCGTCGCAGCGGTCGAGCCCCTGCTGGCCGCCGATGGTGCGGCAGTTCGTACGATGTTGGAGGGTTACGGTCGACTGCGCCTCAGGCTCGGGGAACCCGGCGTCACCCGACGTGCGGCAGCCGCGATTCTGGATCAGGTGCAGGCGGCAACCGTGGCTCTCCCTGCCGCTTCGTGCGTCTGATGCGTCTGATCGCCTTGCTGCTGAGCCTGCTGCTGATGCTGGCGGGGCCGCTGGCCCCTGCCCAGGCCGCCACCGACGAGGCTGTGCTCGCCGGTGGCTGCTTCTGGTGTCTGGAGCACGATCTGGAGGGGCTGGCCGGGGTGCTGGATGTGGAGAGCGGCTACAGCGGCGGCAAGCTCGCCAATCCCAGTTACCGCCAGGTGTCGTCCGAAACCACCGGCCATCAGGAATCGGTGCGGGTGCGCTTTGACAACACCCGCATCCGCTACGACGCGTTGCTGCGGGCTTACTGGCGCAACATCGATCCCTTCGATGGCAAGGGCCAGTTCTGCGACAAGGGTGATTCCTATCGCCCGGTGATTTTCACCAGCAATGCCACCCAGGCGGTGGAGGCCCGCAACAGCCTGCTGGCCGCGGCGCGGGAGCTGGGCCAGCCGGCCTCGTCGATCAAGGTGTCGATCAAGCCCCTCACCCGCTTCTGGCCCGCCGAGCAGTACCACCAGAACTACGCCAGGCGCAATGGTCTGCGCTACAGCTATTACCGCTTCGCCTGTGGTCGTGATCGGCGCCTCGATGCTGTCTGGGGCGGCAAAGCCCGCAGCTCGGAACGCTGGAAAGGCAGCTGAAGGCCAGCCCCTTGGTTCGCGCCGGGGTTGGTGGACCAGGGCCGGAGCAGGGATCACCGTGGTTGGCGGCAGATCACCAGCCACCCGCAGGCATCGATCCTCTGGGCGGGCTGTTCAACAGGCTGCAGCACGCAACGATCATTGGGGCCCGAGAGCAGTAGGAAGATCCGGCGGTATGGGGATGGGGCCTGGGCTGGTGCCACCGGGCAAGAACGGGCTTGCCGGCCCGGCAACGCCAGCGAGGTCCTGGAGGCGCTGGCAGCCGCGAGGCCGCCCAGCTCGCGCTCAAATCTGCGGAAATTATGAAGGGAGTCAGCGCTGAAATGTCCGGGAATCCTTGCAGGAAGCGATCAGTCGCCCTGGCGGCTCCCGAAGGCCTCCCCTACATTCGTCCCCTCCAGATGGCAGGGTTGTGTATGTATCTGCTGACCATCCGTGACGGCCTCCAGACCCGTCACATCGGTCCCTATGGGAGTCCTGCCCAGGCGGCCGAAGACCTTGATGCGCTGCTGGCCCAGTGCGGTGAACGGGCCCATTGGCAGATCCACGAACTCGAAGCCCCTGGTCGCCTTGTCGACGATCGCCAGGCTCTGGTGGCTGCGGCCTGAGCCGTGACGATCTGGCGTGGTGATCCGGGTGGCAATCAGGGGCGGCCGGTCTTCGGGTAGCCCCGCAGCAGACCGCTTTCGATCATCAGCCCCACCCCGGCCGTGATCAGGATCAGGCCCAGGCAGCCGTACCAGAACCAGGGACCAGCCTGGGGCACGGCCTGGCCGGCGTAGCTGCTGGCAGCCAGCTGCGACCAGGTCTGCACGCCTTTGCGGATCACCGCCTCGCCGAACACGCACAGGCCGGCCGGCAGGAGCAGAACTCCCAACTGGGCTTTGACATACCAGCGGATCTTCTGGACGGCCATGACTCCGTTGGTCGCTGCGGCCAAACCTAGGCCGGGGCCCCACCGCAGATCCAGTTCACCAGGGTCTGGACCCCGAAGCCGGTGGCGCCTGCCGGATCCTGGCCCCGCGCCTTCTCGCTCCAGACGGTGCCGGCGATGTCGAGGTGGGCCCAGGGGATCCCCTGGGTCACGAAATCCTGCAGGAAAAGGGCCGCGGTGATGGAGCCGCCCGGACGGGGGCCGGTGTTTTTCATGTCGGCCAGGGTGCTCTTCAGACCCGAGCGGTAGCTGGCCTGCAGTGGCATCCTCCAGAGGGCTTCGCCACCCATGCGGGCCCCGGAGAGCAGGCCGTCGGCGAGCACGTCGCTGGTGCTCCAGAGGCCGGCGATCTCTTCGCCCAGGGCGATCACGCAGGCGCCGGTGAGGGTCGCCAGGTCGACGATCGCGTCTGGTTCCAGCTGGCAGGCATACACCAGGGCATCGGCCAGGGTGAGCCGGCCTTCGGCATCGGTGTTGTTGATTTCGATCGTGGTGCCGTTGGAGGCGGTGAGGATGTCGCCCGGGTGCACCGCAGCGCCACTGATCATGTTTTCGCAGCTGGCCACGATCACGTGCACCTCCACCCCTTCGGGTTTGCGCTGGCCGATGGCCCGCGCCGCCCCCAGCACGGCGGCGCTGCCGCCCATGTCGTACTTCATCATTTCGATCTGGCCGCCGGCCGTCTTGAGGTTGTAGCCGCCGGAGTCGAAGGTGAGTCCCTTGCCGACCAGCACCACCCGCCGCTTCACCTCACCGGCGGGGCGGTAGGTGAGGTGGATGAACTTGGGATCCAGATCGGAGCCCTGGGCCACGGCCAAGTAAGCCCCCATGCCGAGGGCCTCGCAGTCGGCGCGCTCCAGCACCTTCAGCTCCAGGCCAAAGCCCTGGGCAATGGCCGCGGCGATCTCGGCCAGGGCGGCCGGTGTGGCCACATTCGGCGGGGCGGCCACCAGCTGCCGGGCCAGCTCGACACCGCCGCAGATGGCATCCAGGTGCGCCAATCCTTCCCAGCCCTCGGCTCCCAGGCCCAGCAGGGCCACCTCCTCGGGCAGGTTCTGGGGCTCGGCTTCACTCTTGAAGCGCTGGTCCACGTACAGCCCGAGGCGGGTGGCTTCGGCCATGGCGGCGGCGGCGGCGGCGGTGCCGAAGCTTTCCACCGGCATCAGCAGCCCTAGCTGACGGGTTCCCAGCTTGGCGCTGCTGCGGGCGGCGTTGGCGCAGGCCTGGCGCAGGCCGGTGAGGTGGAAGGCGGCGGCTTCGCCCAGGCCCACCAGGATCAGATTCGCCGGGGACTGCCCCAGCCGTTCGATGCAGAGCAGTTCTCCCGGTTTGGCCTTGAAGCGCCGCTGCTCGAGCAGGGCCGGCAGGGCGGCACCGAACAGCGCCGCAAGTTGCTGGCGCTCGGGATGGTCGACATCGCTGAACAGGCCCATCGCCAGGCTGTCGCCGCTCCAGTTCTCAAGGGGATGGCCGCCGGGGGCCACACAGCGGAAATCCATGGATCCTGAACGGGCTGAGGAGGGATCGTAGCGATGCCGGCCCGAGCTCCCC
The DNA here is from genome assembly GCA_026389335.1 of Cyanobacteriota bacterium. Lineage (GTDB taxonomy): Bacteria > Cyanobacteriota > Cyanobacteriia > PCC-6307 > Cyanobiaceae > Cyanobium. The sequence goes on from JAPLIB010000099.1 coordinate 43,304, forward strand.
GCCGCGGCCGCTTCAGCTGGGGTCGGCAGTGAACGGGGTGGCCCAGCGCTCCCGGGTTTCCTTGTTGAAGGGCGGCAGCCAGCGGCGGATCAGGGTCTGCTCGAGGCGGCGACGGTCGCGGCCATCGCTGGGCACATCGCACCAGAAGCGGATGCTCAGGCTGGTGCTCAGTTCGGCCTGGCCGAGGGCTTCGCTGTAGGCCGCCAGATAGCGCTTGCAGTCGTGATCCCCCTTCCAGCGGCGGTCGGCACAGCCGGTCTCCCCCACGTAGAGCAGCAGGGGAGAGGGGCCAGCGGCGGGGCGATCCAGCACCAGGTAGATCGCGGCGCCCTGCTGCGGCGCACGGGGCCAACGCCAGAAGGCCAGGCTCTGGGCCTGCAGCGTCAGCGGGTTGAGGCTGGTGGCCTGGTCGGTGCCGAGGGTGCCACCGGCGGGGCTGGTGCTCGCGGGTGCTGCGAACAGCAGCCCCTGGCTCGTGCCCATGGCCAGGGCGGCCGCGGGCCCGGCAGCCGCCCCGGCGAACAGCGGGGCCTGGTGGGCGAGCAGGCGCTCCTGCCAGTCGAGCAGGTGCTGCCGCAGCAAGGGCGGTGGCAAGGGGGCGGGGCTGGCGCCAGCGGTGGGGCTGGCGGCTGCGAACAGATCGCCCTGGCGCCCCAGGGGGCCTGTCATGGGCTCGGGCGGTTGGCCGCGGGCAGCACCGGGCCGGCCGGAGCCGGCTGGAAGGTGACCCGGCCGATCCAGGCCTCCACCACTGCCGCGCTGAGCTGCAGGCGCTGCTGCAGATCAGCCAGGTCTGTGAAGGGGCGGCGAGCCCTGTCGCGCAGCAGCCGGCTCACCAACTCCGGATCGATGGCGGGCAGGCGTTCCAGGTCGCTGGCAGCAGCCTGATTGACGGCGATCGGCTCGCAGCGGCTGGCGGCAGGTGGGGCCGTTCCGTACCAGCGAAACTCCAGCAGCGGTTGCCAGCTGTTCAGCTCGGCCTCGCTCAGCCCGAGCAGGCGCTGCAGATCCTCCAGGCCGCTCAGCTGCACCCCGCCGGCCTGGAGCCGCAGCAGCAGATCCACCTGTTCGGGGCGGCAGCCGGGCAGGCGCAGCCAGTCGGCGGCGGTGGCCCGGTTCACATCCAGGCGCCAGCCGAGGGCGGCGGCATGGCGCACCTCCTCGGCGTTGCTGAGGCGACGGCCCGGCTCGCGGGCCAGTTTCAGGGCCAGCAGATCCCGTTCGATCGCATCGGCGCCATCCCTGGCGCTGGCCGCCTGGTTGGCGGCGCGGTCCTCCCCGGGGCTTGGGTTGGCCGCTGGGCGGCCAGCAGCCGGCCGCTGGACCCGGGGCAGCTGGCCACTGGCGATCAGCAGCTGACGGGCGAGGGGATCCAGCCAGTGCTGCTGGGCCATGCTGGCTGGCATCGCATCGAGAACGGATCTGAACGTAGCGGTGTTCTCCGGTCTTGGGCCAGTCGCCCAGCCCGAGCCTGAGGCCGAGCATGGCGGCATGCGTGGATCCGAACTCCCCAGGAGCGGTGCCGCTGAGCAGAATTGCCCACACATCCCCCTATCCCCCAAGCGGCGCCGCGGCCATGGCTTTCTTCGAATCCGAGATTGTTCAGGACGAAGCCAAGCGGCTGTTCAGCGATTACCAGGGGCTGATGCAGCTCGGCAGTGAGTACGGCAAGTTTGATCGAGAGGGAAAGAAGCTCTATATCGAACGCATGGAAGAAATGATGGATCGCTATCGCGTGTTCATGAAACGCTTCGAGCTTTCCGAGGACTTCCAGGCCAAGCTCACCGTGGAGCAGCTGCGCACCCAGCTGGGGCAGTTCGGCTTGACGCCTGAGCAGATGTTCGCGCAGATGAACCAGACGCTTGAGCGGATGAAGGACGAGCTGCAGAAGCAGGCCTGAAGCTTGTTGCCGGGGGACAATTCGACGCGTCCACGTCGCCGGGGCCGGCAAGCCGATCGACAGACTCAGGCCGTCCTGTCCCGCCTGGGCCAGGCCTGCTTCCGGCCGGACCATGGCGACGGATGGAACCTCGGAGCCGCCATCTCCAGCATCGGAGTCCATCGTCGCCACGGGCTGCGGCGATGCCGCTGCCTCAGGGGCCCCAGCGCTGGGCGCCCAGGAAGGTGAGGTCGACGAAGTCGCTGGCCTGGTGATCGCGCGGGCCCAGGGAGAGCTTGTAGCCGCCCAGATCCAGCTTGTGCATGCTCTCGAACGCGATCACCAGCGCCTGGCGGCTCGGGTTCGCCCCCGCCCTCTGTAATCCCTCCGTCATCAGGCGGGCCGCCAGGAATCCCTCCAGGCTGGTGAAGCCATAGCGGGCCGTGCGCTGCTGCCGGCGCATCAGGCGCAGATACTCCGCCACCACCGGCACCTGCCGGTTCCAGGGGAAGGGCACCACCTGGCTCACGCCGATGCCGCTGGCCATGCCCCCCGGCAGGGAGTCCTGCAGGCCGCCGGTGCCCACGAAGGAGACGTTCATCAGCTGGGCCGTGCTGCCGAGGCGGTGCAGGCTGCGGCTGAAGGCTGCGGAACTCGGATAGGCGCTGATGATCACCACGGCGCTGGGATCACGCTGATGCACCTGCTGTGCGGCCCCGTCGGTGGTGGTGGAGTTGCGTTTCACCCCGGCGATTGCCACCGGCTGCAGGCCGTGGCGGGCCAGGGCGCTGCGGGTGGCGCGCAGGCCATCCTCACCGAAGGCATCCTCCTGGTGGAGCACGGCTATGCGGTGGCGGCCGGCCCGAACCAGATCGTCGACGATCCGGTCGATTTCCGCCTGGTAGCTGGCCCTCAGGTTGAACACCATCGGCCGGAACGGTTCCCGCAGCAGGCGTGCGCCGGTGAGCGGCGCCACCAGTGGGATCTGCGCCTGCTCCACCAGCGGCAGGATTGCCTTCACCGTCGGGGTGCCCACGTAGCCGAACAGGGCGAAGGCCCGCTCCTTCTCGATCAGCCGGCGCGTGTTGCGCAGGGTTAGGGCCGGTTCGTAGCGATCGTCGAGGCTCACCAGCCGCAGCTTGCGGCCGTGAATGCCGCCGCGCCGGTTCACCTCGTCGAACCAGGCCAGCGCCCCTTCGCGGTAGTCGCGGCCGAGCTGGGCCGAGGGTCCGCTCAAAGGCGCCGACTGGCCGAGCACGAGTTCGGTGCGGCTCGCGGCTGTCGTCGCCTGCGGGCCTGGGGCGGCCGCCGGGGCTGAGGCCGGCATCAGCGCGGCGAGCAGTGGGATCAACAGGGGAAGGCCCCCCCGCACCCTTAACGTCGGGCCGACATTCAGCAACCTGCCGGTGCGGAAGCAGAAGCGCTGGAACCTCGTTGCCATCGGCTCTGTGCTGCTGGCGACGATTCTGGCCATGATGGCCATCGCCCGGATTGATGTCACGCAGGTTCGCAGTCGCGACGCCCTGCGCCTGTCGTCCTCGGCCCGCGCCCTGATCATCGACCCGCGCCAGCGCCCCCCCAGCGGCTGGAGCACCCTGCGGGGCGATGTGCTCACCGACGGCGAGGCCCACATCGACCAGGACGAGCTGGAACGGGCCACCCATCACGTCCAGGTGGGGGTGTACGCCAACACCGCTTCGGAACTCGATCTCAGTGTTCCCAGCTATTCCTCCAGCGGTTATGTCTGGCTGACCTGGGATGAGCCTCTGCAGCGCTATCTGCAGGCCAATGGCGCCACGATCGATCAGCGCTTCGGTCTGCTCAACACCCTGATCACCGATGCGCCGCCCCAGCTGCAGCCGGTGGGGCAGGCACCCGTGAAACTTGCCAATGGCAACTATTACCAGCTGTTCACCTTTCGGGGCCGCTATTACCTCGATCAGGCCAGCTTTCGTCATTACCCGTTCATGAGTGTCAGCCTGCCCATTGCGATCGAGGTCGACGATGTCGACGGCGGGCTCACCTACCGGCAGCTGCGGCTTGAGCCCGACATCCGCAACAGCGGAATGGGCCTATATGCGCGCATCATCGGTTGGCTCAACCAGGGCTGGTCGATCGCCGAATACCGCCACCACTACGCCAGTAACTTCGGCCTGGGTGGGGCGGAGAGCGATTACAGCCTGATCCTGTTCGAGATCTCCTTCGGCACCTCGTCCTGGGCTTCCTTCTGGCGGCTGCTGCTGCCCCTGGCGGTGCTGATGGCAATGGTGCTGCTGGTGTTCAAGGTGCGCCCCGATGAGCAGGATGCCCGCGCCAGCATCCCGGTCACGGTGCTGCTCACCCTGGTGTTCCTGCAGCAGACCTACCGCGACAACCTGCCCGACCTGCCCTTCCTCACCTTCCTGGATCAGGTGTATGTGGTGGCCTACGTGGTGACGCTGGTGGCCTTCGTGCTGGTGATCTGGATCGGACGCCGTTATGCCGAAATGGAGGCGCTGGAGGAAGGCCCCGTCCGAACCAAGCTGCAGCAACGGCTCGAAGACCTCGACAACAGCTGGCCCTTGGTGGTGGTGGCCTTCAGTGGCACGGCCATCGCCATCTCCTGGATGCTGATCCCTGCCGGGACCTGACCCGGCTCAGTGGTTCCCTTGGCAACGGCGTTCTGCCATCTCCGTTGTCCGGCTCCAGGTCCGTCCCGATGGCTGGCTGAGGCGCACTGGAGGCGGCCCGCCTCGCTGAGATCGAGGTTGCCGGAAGACCCTGGCGGCTCAGGCTGGGCATCGATCCCAGCGGCTCTGACCTCCACCTGGGGCATGCGATCGGCACCCGGATCTTGGTCCTGCTGCTCCAGCCGCTGGCTGCCCACCAGCGGCAGAATGGGCCGACAGGGAAGATGCCGACCACGTTGAAGAGCCCGTTGGAGGCGCACTGCTGAAGGGTTTCAGCTCTTAAAGTTCAAGGCAGCGGTCTTCTGGTGATTCGTACCGGGGACGAGTCCTGCGGTCGGGGATGCCAGATGCTGAGAGTGGTCCGCAGGGGATCACGGTCAGATTTTCGAATCCCGGATACGCCCTGCGGCCTCTGTGGGATTGACAGGACGGCGGAGCCGACCATGGCCTTGCTATAAGCGATGCTGAAAGCCGTGGCTCACGCCGCCTGCAGCCGTCGAAGGGTGAGCTTGGGGCGCCATCGTTTCAAGCGCAATGGCGGTGGATCAGTTGGCGACAGCACTAAGCTTCAATCGATGTGTTGGAACTCAGTGATTCTTTAAGGTGATTCGGAAGAGCTAGTTATTATTGATAGTTTATTTTGCCCTATCCTGCCTTGATTCTCTGCCCATGGAATTCCCGGGAATGCATTACGATCCCTGGTCGCCCAATGAACAGCGATATCCCCCTGGAGAAGAACAGGCGCGGTTGGGCGAGCTTCATGACCGTTTTCTGGAGCGCTCGTCCCATTACATCGGCTTCCCAAATAGCAGAATCCTGGATTTCAGTTCACTGGCGCCTTTTCTGAAATTTAATATTAATAATATTGGCGACCCCTACCATCCGAATGATGGCATTAACACCTGCGAATTTGAGCGGGAGCTGCTGGACTTCTTCTCTGAGATTTTTCATCTTGATTTGGGCCAGGGCTGGGGTTATCTCACTAACGGTGGTACTGAAGGTAATATGTATGGCATTGTGCGGGGCCGTGATGCTTACCCTGATGCCCGGCTGATCTTCTCGGAGGAATCTCACTACTGCTTCAAGAAGATTGCCCATCTCTTGCGCATGCCTTACAGCGTTGTTCCTTGTCACGCTGACGGCCGTCTTGATCTTGAAGCTTTTGCTGCGATCATTGATGCTCTCAAAGGCCAACCCTGTGTGATTAATCTCAACCTGGGAACCACCTTCCATGGGGCGATTGAATCACCAACAGAGGTGCTCAACATTCTTGATCGCCACGGCTGCCACGAATATTACCTCCATATTGATGCGGCACTCTATGGTCCGATGTTGCCGTTCATTCCAGGGGCTCCTGTTTTTGACTTTCGTCTTCCAATCCATAGTCTTTCCTTTTCCGGTCATAAGTTTTTGGGAACGCCAATTCCCTGTGGCATGGTGCTCTGCAGTCTCAGGCAGCCTTCAGGTTTTGGCGGCAGCGCCGAGTATGTGGGCTCTGTGGACACCACACTTTCGGGATCCAGAGATGGTCTTTCCACCTTGATCTTGTGGAGTCTGATCAGCCGATTGAAACGGGCTGGCCTGGCCGAATTGGCCCAGGAATCATTGATGTTGGCAGAGGATGCCGTCAGCAGGCTCAAGCAAGCGGGCCTCGCCAACATTCGCCATGACTATGGCAACATTATTGTATTCCGAAGGCCCGGAGAAGATCTGGCCAGGCGTTGGCAACTGGCCACTCGCGGCGATTTTGCCCATATCGTGACAGTTCCTGGTGTTACTGGGGAAATGCTGAAAAGATTCGTCTCTGAATTGGTGCAGGACTTCGAAAATGACCAAGATCATCACCTAGATTCCCATGGACTCCAAGCTTGTTCCGTATCGCCTTGTCTTATCAAGATCCCTCAAGTCGACCTTGGTTAAGCTAGGTTCATTCAACTCAACCACAAATTGTCAGGAATTTGCTTGATGGAATTATCGCGTACATGGCTTCGGCGCTTCAAGAGCCCTGCAGCCCAGGGAGTGTTGTTCGCGGTTCTATGGCTCGCTGTTACAAATGTAACTATCTACTTCATTTATCTCCGTGCTGTTGATGCGGTCAAGGAGGAAATTCGGGAGGGCTTGCTGCGAAATGTCAATGCCGCAGCAACGATCATTGATGGCGACCAGCACAAGCAGTTCAAGTCCAAAGCTTCAAAGACTGACCCTGGCTATATTTATCTGACCCGGAGGCTTGAGACCCTGCGCAAGGCGTCCAAGGATGTTCGGTATCTCTATACAAATATAATCGATTCTGGGAAAGTTTATTTCGTTGTTAATGGTAGCCCTCAGAACGATAACGACAAGGATGGCCGCCCTGACGAGGCCCCTCAGCTGATGGATTCTTATCCGGATGCTGGCAAAGCTCTGTTGGAGGCCTTGACAAAACACAAGGCGACGGTTGATCGGGAACCCTATACTGATGTGTGGGGTACTTTCTATAGCGCCTATGCCCCATTTTATGACTCTAAGGGCCGTTTTGTCGGAACTCTGGGCATGGATCTGGAGCTGGTGGCGTTGCAGGCTCGCCTGGTCCCGATCGGGGTTGCTGCTCAACGGGCTGCTTTCACCTCTGGAATCCTGGCGGTGCTGTTTGGTACCAGTGTCTGGTACTTTCGCCGTACAAATAAAAGTCTGCTGCAAGGTCGCCGACAGGCTGAATCCGAACTCGGCCTCGTCTCCTCTGGTCGCAGCCAGGATCGCAGGGCTGCCGCCCTGCAATTGGCTGCCGTTGCCCAAAGGCTGGCCGAGCCAGGCTCCGGGGCCAAGGAGGGCGGAAGCTCAGCAGAAGCCGCCTCCGGATATGGACAGGCACTACAGCAATACGCAAAGGCCAGGCTCAGGCAAGCACCCGTTGAGATGGCCAACTTTGAACTTGCATCGGTGCTTCAGGCCGCATTCCAAGATGACTCCGCCCATCCGATCCAGGTGAAGATCAACCGAAACGTGCCCAAGCTCTTGTGTGGTTCAGCTGATCATCTCCGCGACAACCTGAAGATCTTGGCTACCCATCCCTTTGCTAAGGCTAATCTGGGCAAGTTGGATGCTGTTGATGTTGATCTTGAACGCGAATCTTTGAACGCTCTGGATCTTCTGATCACACTTGGTTATCAAGCACAGCAGGATACCCGGGCCCTGAGAATCAACAGTCCCACCGTCAACGAAGGCTCAACTTATGCCGTCTTCACGATCACTGGCATCGAGACCCTGGATCTGAGCCTGGAGCTGGGTAATACGGTGGATGCCTCAGATAACGAGGCCACGATTACCGATTTCAGGCTTGAGTACTCCAGCGATGCTGGCAACCACTGGACCCTTTATTCCTGGAATGGCAGCACGGGCAACCGACCCACGGTTCCGGCCGTAGGAAGCCTGCTGGTTCGCGTCGATATCTCCAGCGAGCAGGATGATGTTTTTGAAGAAGCAGAAACGTTCACACTCAAGGCCATCACGGATACGGGCGAGGCTGCCGTTGGCATCGCCACCATCAAGGATGACGGTACTGGCACCATGTTCAACGCTGACGGTACGGTCAACACCAGCGGCTTGAAGAAAGACGATCGCTCTGCTGATGCCAAGCGACCAGAGCTGGCAGCAATCGTTGAGGAGCCTGATCTGGTCGATCATGTCAGTGATGAACAGCGGCTGACTTTCGCCGCAAGCTGCGAGCAGATCCGTGCCATTTCCGGCTCGATCCGATTCGAACATCCTGAGGATTTAAGGTACCAGTTAGTTGTAACAATTCCGTTCAGTAAGTACATCGAGAGCTGATTCATGAATCTTGCTAAAGCACAATCTCAGCGCTGGGTTCCTTTTGTGGTGATCGGCCTGATTATGGCCACTGCGGCTGTCCAGGCAGCTGTAGGTTTCAATACCGTATTGTTTCCTGTTCGGCTTGAGGATTATGGATTCAGTAAAAGTTTGATCGGTATTTGCCTCTCATTTGAGGTGGCGTCTGTCCTGGTCATTGTTGGCTCTATCAATGGCATCATCTCCCGACTTGGGTTGGTAGGCACCGTGGCGCTGGCCACTGGTGGGCGGCTGTTGATGTTGTTGATCCTGTCGCAGACCCGTAGTTTTCCGCTGTGGTGTTTCAGTATATTTGGGTTTGGATTAACGACCTATCTGATCCTCATCGCCTTGCAGACCTGGATCAATGGTGTGCCGCTGCAGCGCTACCGGGGCCTGGTGATCGGTTGCTTCAGTTCAGCTCTATCCTTGGGCACAGCCAGTGGCCCCATTGTTCTCAATATGGTTGGTGTTGGTGGCGGTGCCAGGCCCTTTCAGGCCAGCATGGGTATCGTTGCTCTCAGCTTTCTGGTGGTGCTGCCGTTGCTTCGGTTTGCGCCTGTGATCAGCACGCAACCGCGCCTCAGGATTCGCTATGTGATCCGCATGGCCACGGTGCCGATGATGTCGTCCTTGGTGGGAGGCGTAACCTTTTTCGGCTTGCCCGCCTTCCTGACGTTGTACGGGATGATGAATGGGCTGTCCGTGGATCGTGCAGCCCTGCTGCTCACGGCTTTTATGGTTGGTTCCGTCACCCTCGGGCTGCTGGTTTCCACTCTTTCTGACCACATGAACCGCACGCTGTTGATTGTGTCCTGTGTGCTGGTGGGAGTGGTTTGTGCGGTCTATCTACCCCTGGCTATTTATAACTATCCTGTTGCCTTGGGTCTTTTGTTCGTCTGGGGCGGAGCTGCTGGCGGTATTTATGCCACCGGGCTGGCCACGGTAGGTCATCTTTTTCGTCAGGAAGATCAGGTTTCTGCCAACGTAGCTTACTCGATTATGGATAATCTTGGTGGTGTCGTCGCTGTGATTTCGATTGGCTTTCTGATGGGTGCTGGTATCGCCGATGGCATTGTTTATGTTACCGTGTTGACAGCACTTACTTATTTTATCTATTGCTTGTCCCGGCTTCGTGCTGAGTAGGCGACGTATTGGTTCCATCCCCGCCGCTTCTCTTCTGCCATGACCCAGCCAGGCGCTGACCGCAAACGTCTACGGCGGTCTTATCAGAAACCCTGGAACAGTGCCGCCTTGATCCTGGCTCTGTTGTCGATTCTTTTGCTGACTCTGGCCGTTTTTTCGGTTGACAATCGCGCCAAGGGAACGGGGGATTACCTGGAGCTCACATCTTCATCACCTTTGTCTCGCCAAACCCAGGGCGACTTGTTGAATCGTGGCAGGCTGCCGAAGAGGGAAGCACTGGAGCTAGATCGTCAACAGTTAAAGGATACGCAAATGAAGGTGTCTGTCGGCATCTATGCTATGAATAATTATGGTATTGATCCTCAGGTGCCCTCTTTTGACAGTACGGGGTATATGTGGTTCAAGTGGGGGGATGAACTGCAGCAGTATCTGGTAAAAACAGGCCTGGATATCTGGAAAGTGATGGCCCCTGTCAACTTGCTTGATATCCCCCAGTCCGCTGACACGGTGATGGTGCCTACCGGCACAGATAAGCCCATCAAAATGAAAGATGGAACCTGGTACCAAACCGTTGCTTATAAGGGTAAATTCTTTATTGATCGCAAGGACTTTCGCCGGCATCCTTTTACGAGGCTAAGTCTGCCGATCATGATTGAGGCCGATGATATTTTGCTGAGCTACGGTAATCTGCGCATCGTTCCCGATCTGCAGGGAAGTGGTATTGGCCAGTATATTGATACCAATACTGGCTGGATCAACCTTGGATGGTCGATGGCCGAATACAAGCATCATTATGATACCGACTTTGGTTTTGGCGAGGGAGCGTCCGATTATAGTCAATTGGTCTTCGATGTTAGATATGCATCTGATCCCTGGTCGGCATTCTGGAAGATCTTGATCCCTCTGGCTACGGTGATGGCCATGGTGGTGGGTGCCACGAAAATGGATCCTGTCCAGTGGGAGGTGAGGTTGACCATGCCGGTCACCGTGCTGCTGACCCTGGTGTTCTTGCAGCAGTCCCAGGATTCGGGGATTCCCAAGCTTCCCTACCTGACATTCCTGGATGAGGTCTATGTTGTTTCCTATACGATTACACTTGGTTCGTTCCTGCTGATGTTGTGGGGTTGCAGGCGTTATTACAGCGCTTTGGCGCTTGAGGATCCCATATTGCAGCAACGGGAGCTCGCCCGTCTGGACCGTTCCGATGACTATTGGCCAGCTGCTGTGATCTTGGCTGGCATGATTTCTGTCACGATCTGCTGGTTTACGAATTAGGCAAGCTCGAGACCATCCATGGAAGCGAGCCCATAGCTCTCCTGAGCAGCATATCCTTGGCATGATGGCCAATCTTCGCTGGGAAGTTATCCGGACTTTTCTCAGTATGGATTCTCAGGCTTTGCCGCTTGATTTTGTTTGTTTTGTCTGGATCGCTCCGATGGCCGATCTGATGTTCTCTGCTTGATCTGGGTCTTGGCCTTCTGCGGATTGTTGTCGCTGCTGCTTTGCTCAGATTGCCAATCCCGGTCGTGGCCCTTGTGGAATCCCCTCTGCCGTCTTTTGCCAGGGTCGCGGCCGTCCCCTGCCGGCTGCTCTTTTGGTCCGCAGTCGCCTGTGGTGACATCGCTGCGTACGATCCGCCGGTACGGCAGGCCAAGCCCCCACGACCCCAATGGTTGAGCAGCCCAGCCCCGATCGGAACATGGCGGCCCTGCCGGACTGGTTGAGCCGCGGCCTGGCCGACCTCTTTCCTGCCGCCAGCGCTGCCGAGGCGTTGGCAGATCCGGACCAGACGCTGGCAGCCCGCCTGGCCCAGGCCGATGCCGCCTCTCTGCCCCTACGGGTGAAGCTGGGCATCGATCCCACCGGCTCTGACATTCACCTGGGGCATTCGATTCTGTTCCGCAAGCTGCGGGCCTTCCAGGACGCCGGCCACACTGCCGTGCTGATCATCGGTGACTTCACCGCCCGCATCGGCGATCCGACCGGCAAGAGCGCCACCCGGGTGCAGCTGGGTGCCGCCGAGGTGGAGGCCAATGCCGAGACTTATCTGGTGCAGCTGGGGCTGGGCCAGGATCCGGCCAGGGCGTTGCTGGATTTCACCACCCCCGGTCGGTTGGAAGTGCGTCGCAACAGCGAATGGCTGGCGGCCATGGACCTGCCGGCGGTGATCGATCTCTTGGGCACCAGCACAGTGGGCCAGATGCTGGCCAAGGAGGACTTCGCCAATCGCTACGGCTCCGGCACGCCGATCTCGCTGCATGAGTTTCTCTATCCGCTGCTGCAGGGCTACGACTCGGTGGCGATCGAGGCCGATCTGGAACTGGGCGGCACCGATCAGAAGTTCAATGTGGCCATGGGCCGTGATCTGCAGCGTCACCACGGCCAGCGGCCCCAGTTCGGCCTGCTGCTGCCGATCCTGCCGGGTCTGGATGGTGTGCAGAAGATGAGCAAGAGCCTGGGTAACACCGTGGGTCTCAGCGAGGCCCCCCTCTCGATGTATTCGAAGCTCGAGAAGGTGCCTGATGCGGTGCTGGAGGAGTACCTCACCCTGCTCACTGATCTCGCACTGGAGTCGCTACCCACCAATCCGCGCGAGCGCCAGAAGGCGATGGCCCTGGAGGTGACGCGCCAGCGCCATGGGGCAGAGGCCGCCGCCGCGGCCCAGGCTGATGCGGCCAGGCTTGTGGCTGGCGCCAGCGGTAGCGCTGCCGCCGATGCCGAGGTGCCAGAGGCCTCGCTGGCAGGGGTGAACTTCCCGGCCAAGGCCTTTTACCTGCTCAGGGCCGTGGGCCTCTGCGCCAGCAGCAGCGAAGCCCGCCGCCAGATCCTGGGCGGCGGCGTCAAGCTTGATGGCGAGAAGCTGGTCGACCCCAACCAGGAGTTCGCTGACGCGGCCGCCCTGCAGGGCAAGGTGCTGCAGCTGGGCAAGAAAACCTTCCGGCGCCTGGTGGCGGTCTGAGCGAGGCCGGACTGCGGTGCTGGCAATGCCGGAGTAAGGCAGCCGTGCGGTAAGCCCACCCTGAATGGGAGCCCCTGGGCAAGCCATCAGCCCCGGGAGTGGCATCGGCCGATTGCCGGGCGATTGTCGAACCTGGCCCTGAATGCCCGGCAAATGGGTCTCTGTAGGCTCAGCAGCCCGCCGGGTTGCGATCGTTGATCATTCTCGGCATCGACCCCGGTCTGGCCCGGGTGGGCTACGGCGTGATTGAGGTAGAAGCGCAGCCGGCAGCCGGGGCTGTCGGCACCCAGCGCCTGCTTGATTGCGGCATGATTCGCACCGATGCCGGCCGCAGTGAAGGCGATCGCATGGTGGAGATCGCCTCGGATCTGCGCCAGTTGATCCGCCGTTGGCGGCCCGATCTGGCATCGGTGGAAAAGTTTTTCTTCTATCGCTCCAGCAACACCATCGCTGTGGTGCAGGCTCGGGGCGTGCTGATCATGACCCTGGCCCGCTTCCGCATCCCGGTGGTGGAATACCCGCCGATGCAGATCAAGCTCGCCGTGGCTGGCCATGGCCATGCCGATAAGGAGGCGGTGCTCGAGGCCGTGATGCGCGAACTGAATCTCGACCATCCCCCCCGCCCCGACGACGCCGCCGATGCCCTGGCGGTGGCGCTCACCGGTTGGTTCCAGCGATGAAGGTAAGCGCGGACAAAGCGGAGCTGCGGCGCCAGTTCCGCCGGCTGCGGCGCGCCAGCCTGGCGGACAGCCAGGCGTTGCTCCTGGCGGTGGCGCAGCGAGAGCTGCCGGCCTTGGTGCCAGAGGGTTTACGGCTGGGGATCTACTGGCCCCTGGCGGGCGAGGTGGATCTGCGCCCCCTGGCGGCCCTGGGCTTGCCCCTGGCGCTGCCCGTGGTCTGGGCCGAGCCGCCGATCGAGCCGCCGATCGGGTCGCCTGACGGGCTCCCCACGGCTGCGGTCTCCGCTGCTCTGCAGGGAAAGGCCGGGCCATCCGCTAGTGCTGGGTCCGCCTTTGCTGGGATAAGCGGTTCAGAGGCTGCCAGTTCAGGGGCGGCCAATCCGGGCACGGTCGAGCCTGGGATCGCCATCGCCGGCCGTGCCAATCCGTGGCCACCGGCCGCTGAGCGGGACCGTATGGCCCCCGACCAACTCGAAAGGGCGTCTGCGCCGCGGCTGCTCTATCGCGCCTGGCAGCCCGGTGAGCCCCTGGCCCCGGATCACTGCGGCATTCCGGCACCCCTGGCCAGCCGCCGGCGAGCGGATCCCAGCCCAGCAGCGCTCGCTCCGTCCACGGCTCCTGCTCCCATGACGCAGATACCCGCTGAGCCCATGCTGCGGCCTTCTGGCTATCCCCAATCGCCAGAACGGCCCTGGGCCGAACCGCCTGCGAGCCAACAGCCAGGGACTGAACAACAGCCAGAGGCTGACCAGCCAGCGGCAGCACTGCCCGCCACTGACCTAACCGTTACTGACCTACCCGCCAGGGCCCTGGCCCTGCTGCTGGTGCCCGCCCTGGCGATCGATCCCCGCAGCGGTATTCGCCTCGGTTCCGGCGGTGGCTGGTACGACCGGCTGAGGGCCGATCCGGCCTGGCGCGCCGTGCCGGCTCTGGCGGTGCTGCCCGCCGCCGGCGTGGTGGAGGGATTGCCGCGGGATGGCTGGGATGTGCCCTTCGCCGGCTGGCTGGATGAAACCGGCCTGCACTGGATCGCCGCCGGCCCAGACATTGCGGCTTCGAACATTGCTGCAGCGAACATTGCTGCCTCGAACAGTGCTGCCTCGAACATTGCAGCCTTGTAACAGTGACGCCCCTGGCTCTCCATCCTGAGCGCGATTTGCCAGGATCCGGTGCAGCAATGCCCTGCCTCACCTTGGACCTGACCGTGCTGCAGAACCAGGCCTTGCTGCGGAGCGTGGAGCAAGCCCCCGCCAGCCTGGAGCGGCGCCAGCCCGTGAGCGGTGGCCGCGCCCGCACCGCCTCTGAGCGCATCCTGGCGGCCGAACTCCAGGCCCGCGGTGAAACCACCGATGCCCTTTTGATGATGGTCAGCTCCGTCGCCAGGATGGTGCAAGCGGGCAAAAGCAGCGATAGTCGTTGGAAAGCCTCCTGAAGCCATCGTTCACCATGACCCGTTCGCTCCTGCCCCTGCTGGCCGGCTCCATCGGTTTGCTGCTGCTGCCGATCGGCGCTCGGGCCCACGGCATCGAAACCAATCTGCAGCGCTTCGGCAACCTCAGCGCCGGCCTGCAGACCCACTACTCCAACGGCCTGCCGGCTGGTGATGCCAGCGTGCGCTTGCTGGTGCCGGGGGGTGAAGCGATCTCCCTGGGTCGCACCAACGCCGAGGGCAAGCTCAGCTTCCAGTTGCCGGCCCGCGCCAGCGCCGACTGGGAAATCCAGGTGGATGCCGGCCCCGGCCATAAGGACTATCTGGAACTGCCGCCGCGCCAGCCCCAGCTGGGCGCCGTCAGCAGCCACAGCGAAACGGGTCCCCTGCTGGCGATGCGCCATCTTGGCGGCCTCGGGCTGTTCGGCCTGCTGGGTGCCGCCGGTGGTCTGCTGTGGCGCCGCCAGCGACCCTGACACCAGCGACCCAGAGATCAGCGTTGCTGCCGCCAGGCTCCCAGACGCCTGGGTCCTGAACCCCCCTGGGTTGTTAAGGCGTGGTTTCCTGACGGCGGAGTTTCGTCCACATCCTGTGGGCATGAGGCAGGTCTGGGATCTGAGTCCAGCCAAGCGCCTGCTTTTTTGAACGTTGTTCCTTCCCCGAGTGCCCCCCATAACCCTGTGACCACCGGCAGCGCCGCCCTCGATCGGATCGTCGAGCGCCTCGGCAGCACCACCGATCCCAAACGCCGCTATGAGTACGTGCTCTGGCTGGCGAAAAAACTGGAACCGCTGCCCGAGGCCTTCCGGCAGGAGGCCTACAAGGTGCGGGGCTGTGTCTCCCAGGTGCATGTGGTGGGTCAACTGCAGGACGGCCGGCTCCATTGGCAGGGCGATTCCGATGCGGCGATCACCAAGGGGCTGCTGGCGCTGCTGATGGAAGGCCTGGAGGGTTTGAGTCCCGCCGAGGTGGTGGCGATCGATCCGGCCTTCATCGCCAGCACGGGGCTGCAGGGCAGCCTCACGCCCTCACGCGCCAATGGTTTTCTCAATATCTTCAAGATGATGCAGGCCCAGGCCCGCAGCCTGCTGTCTGAGCCCAGCGACCCCAGCACCGCCACAGACGCAGACATCTGAAGCGGGGCCTGGTTGCCAATTCCTGGCCTCGAAAGCCGGCGCACCAGTAGAGCTAAGGCGGCCAGTTGGTTTCTAGGATGGCTGGTTTGCAGGGTTGCGGCGCATGACCATCGGCATCGGCTTGTTGGGGCTGGGCACGGTGGGAGCCGGCGTGGCGGCGATTCTGGCCAGCCCCGAGGGGCGCCATCCGCTGGTGGCAGAGCTGGAGCTGCGCCGGGTGGCCGTGCGTGATCTCAGCCGCCCCCGGCCTTTGCAACTGGCGGCCGAGCTGCTTAGCACCAGCCCTGAGGCGGTGGTGGACGATCCCGCCGTGGAGATCGTCGTGGAGGTGATGGGCGGCCTGGAACCGGCCCGCAGCCTGATCCTGCGCGCCATCGCCGCCGGTAAGCCGGTGGTGACGGCCAACAAGGCGGTGATCGCCCGTTTTGGCGAGGAGATCGCCGCCGCCGCCGCCGCCAAGGGCGTCTATGTGCTGATCGAAGCCGCCGTCGGCGGCGGTATTCCGATCATCGAGCCGCTGAAGCAATCGCTGGGCGGCAATCGCATCCAGCGGGTGAGCGGCATCATCAATGGCACCACCAACTACATCCTCAGCCGCATGGCCGATGAGGGGGCGGCCTATGCCGACGTGCTGGCCGACGCCCAGCGCCTGGGCTATGCCGAGGCCGATCCAGCCGCCGATGTGCAGGGGGGAGATGCCGCCGACAAGATCGCGATCCTGGCGGGCCTGGCCTA
Organism: Cyanobacteriota bacterium; assembly: GCA_026389335.1. Classification (GTDB taxonomy): domain Bacteria; phylum Cyanobacteriota; class Cyanobacteriia; order PCC-6307; family Cyanobiaceae; genus Cyanobium. The sequence continues at coordinate 59,762 of JAPLIB010000099.1, forward strand.
TGGCGGGCCGGTGCCCAGGGCGGGCATCGCCACCGAAGGCATTGATCGTCTCGATGCCCGTGATGTGGCCTATGCGGCCCAGCTGGGCTTTGTGGTGAAGCTGGTGGCCACCGCCGAACGTCTCGGCTCCGGCGCTCCAGCGCCGGGCGAACCGATCTCGCTCGATGTGCGCGTCCATCCCACCCTGCTGCCGAAGCAACACCCGCTGGCGGGAGTGCATGGGGTGAACAACGCGATCCTGGTGGAAGGCGATCCGGTCGGCCAGGTGATGTTCTACGGCCCTGGGGCTGGTGCGGGCCCCACGGCCTCGGCGGTGGTGGCCGATATTCTCAACATCGCTGGCATTCGCCAGGTGGGTGGATCCGAAGCCGGCCTGGATCCCCTGCTGGCGGCCAGCAGCTGGCGCCAATGTGAGCTGGTGGATGGCTCCAGCTCGCGCCATCGCAACTACGTGCGCCTGCACACCCGCGATGAAGCCGGGGTGATCGGTCGCATCGGCAGCTGTTTCGGTGCGGCGGGGGTGTCGATTCAGTCGATCGTGCAGTTCGAAGCCCGCGATGGCGAGGCCGAGGCTGAGGCCAGCAGTGCTGAGGGCAGTGCCGAGGGCAGTGCGGGCGCCAAGGCTGAAATTGTCGTGATCACCCACGAAGTGCAGGAAGATCAATTCCGCCAGGCCCTGGCGGCGATCGCAAATCTGAGCGATGTGACCAAGGTGGCGGCCTGTCTGCGCACCCTGTAGGCGAGCGCCACACCGGGCTGAACGGCGGCACCCAAAGGCCATGAAAAAGCCCCACCAATGGCGGGGCTTCAGAGCGAAGGACGGGAGGACTGAGAATCAAGTTCGGCGGCTTGCTGATGTGGGAGCCATGCCGCCGAACCCTCTCTCTCAGGCCTGACTCAGACCTTGGCGCTGGCACTGGACTTGATGCGGCTCCTCAGCTTGCGGCTGAAGCCGAAGGCCATGCCGGCGCCCATGAGGGGTAGGGGGCCGGGGACTTCACTTCGTTGACGATATGAATCTTGGAAGTTATCCAAAGTTTCGCCTGGATCAATAGTATACGTATTGCGAACCCAGATCTGCTTTAATGGAGTAGTGATGGGGAATGGGCCGCCAAGGGGATTTGGGCCGGGTGGAACAGTCAAGTCTGCTACCAAGGTAGTAAATCCTGCATCTGCGTACACTTTTTTGGTAACATTGTAAAGCTGGGTTCCGGTGGCATCTAGCTGCACGTCCCGGAAAGTCCACGGGGAATCGGGGCTGATTCTCATTGTGTAATCAAAGCTTCCGGAAAGAGTCCCCGTGGCAACGGTTGCCACAATGGTCGGGTTAAAGTCTACGTCTACATCCCAAGTGTCGTCAGTGTAGCCATTGGGGGGGTCAATTTTTGTCCAGGACAGTTCAATGTCACCCGTCGCGCCTGCGTTGGGTAGTGCGAGGAACTGGATTTCCTTGTCGCTGGCAGGATTGGATTGGTACCATTGATTTATTTGGCATGAAGGGTTTTGGCCACCAAAAGTACATGGGGTCGTCAATTGAGCGCGGGCAGCGCCACCAAGTAGCAGCAACGCACCCGAGCCCCCAACCATGGCGGCAGCCATCAAGACCTTGGGGATGGCCGAATGCAGAGCAAGGCCAGGCCTGAGGCCGGCTTTTTGCAGCAGCGAAGAGAACATGGCGAAAAGTGATTCAACTCTGAAAGATTAAATCAAGCTTCCAGGCTAACTGTGCAGCATTCATTGGCTATTGCGCTTGTTGTGTGATGCTGATGTGCATCGCGCCCGTTGAAGTTGTGGCGACGGCTGCAAAAGAAGCTGGGGCACGGTGTGGCAGCGACCGGGCCCTGTGTCGCCGGGTGGCACCGCTGGGCCGCCGCCGCCACGAGGGCGTGGCTGCATCGGGAGTCTGTGACTGGCTTACGTTCGGGTCAACTTCTCCGCTGGCGCCGTGGCGATCCCTGTTCCTGTGGCGTCCACTCGCCCCGGCGCGGCGCTGGAACGACCAGCTGCCGATCGGTTGATCGTGGCCCTTGATGGCATGGGGCCCGAGCAGGCCCTGGCTTTTGTGGACACCCTGCCGGCGCTGCGCTGGGTGAAGGTGGGCCTGGAACTGTTTGTGGCCGGCGGCCCGGCGCTGGTGCAGCAGCTGCGGCAGCGGGGCCTGCGGCTGTTTCTCGATCTCAAGTTCCACGACATCCCCGCCACCATGGCCGGCGCCTGTCGCAGCGCCGGCCGCCTTGGCGCCGAGCTGATCACCGTGCATGGGGCGGCCGGCTCCGAGGCCCTGCGCGCCGCCCAGATCGGGGCCCTGGAGGGGGCTGCGGCCGCGGGGCAGCCGGCTCCCACCCTGCTGGCGGTCACCGTGCTCACCAGTTGGGAGCCGGCCCGTTTTGCCGCCGAACTGGCGATCGAGGAACCTTTGGCGGCCTACGTGCCCCGCCTGGCCCAGCTGGCGGTGGCGGCCGGCATCGGCGGCGCCGTCTGCTCGCCGCTGGAGGTGGCGGCCTTGCGGGCGATCCACCCCGATCCTTATGTCTTGGTCACCCCGGGCATTCGCCCCGCCGGCTCCGAGCGGGGTGATCAGCAGCGGGTGATGACTCCAGCCGCCGCCATCGCCGCCGGGGCCAGCCGCCTGGTGATCGGCCGGCCGATCACGGCGGCCGCCGATCCGGCTGCAGCCTTTGCTGCCTGCTGTCAGGGGCTGGGCTGAACTTGGCGGTGGCGCGCCCGCCGGCCAGGGCTCGTCGAGCAGGGCCCTTCGGCCAGGGCCCACCGGCCAGGGCCGCTGGGCCCACGACCCTGGCTAACTGCTCAGGCCAGTGGCCCTGGGCGATACCGGGCCCAGCCGATGGGGCTTTATAAGCATGCGAAGTCTGCCAATGCTTTAGATGGGCCCTTTGGATCGCCAGCGCCGGCCAGTGGCTCCCCTCTGCCCAGGGGGGCTTCGGGCTCGGCGCCTGGGTTTCGCTCCAGGATGCAGCCGCGCCGTTGGCGCCAGCCTCGCTGCTCTGCCCCTGTTGCTGGCGGGAGCGGCAGCGGCTGAGTTCCGAGCCGCCACTCCCAGCCCCGCTGGGGCGACACCTGCTGCGGCGACCCCCGCTGTTGCTGAGGCTGGCGCAGCTGCTGCCAGCGGAGCTGCCGCCAGCGGTGCAAGTGCCAGCGGCGCCGATCAACGCAGCGGCCCCTATCTGCGCTTCGGCGGTGGTCTCGATTGGTCCGATCCCACCAGCTTCCGCGACCAGTCCTGCACCAGCATCACGCCGCCGGCCCTGTTCGGTTGCGGCACCGGTCAGAACGGCCGCTCGCTGCAGGCGGTGGGCTCCTTCTCCCAGACCCCCGTGCTGGATGGTGCCCTCGGCTATCGCTTCACCTCCTGGTTGCGGGCTGAGGCGCTGCTGAGCTGGCGGCCCCAGCTGGCCTTCCGAGGCCAGAGCAACTTTCTCGGTGCCGGCCCGTCTCAGCCGGTGAACGGCGCGGTGGAATCGCTGGCGGCTTTTGGGGTGGCCTATGTGGATCTGCCCCGGATCGCCGGGGTGCGCCCCTTCCTCGGGGCCGGCATCGGCGCTGCCCACAACCAGCTGGATGGGGTCACCTATCGCTTCCCCTCGATTGCGGCCAACGCCACCACCACCACCGCCAGCGGCAGCAGCAGTGGCTTCGCCTACCTGCTCACGGCCGGTGTGGCGGTACCCCTGAGTGAGCGCCTCAGCCTTGATCTGGCCTACCGCTTCAGCGATCTCGGCCAGGTGCGCAGCCGCAGCGGCTCGGCCACCATCGTGCGGCCCCGCGGCACCCGCAGCCTCACGATCGCCGGCACCGAGGCCGCTCTCCAGACCCAGGGCCTGCAGGTGAGCCTGCGCTACGCCTTCTGATCACCCTCCCTGCCTCATCCCTTACCCCCCATGTTTCTGCTCCACACCTCCGTGGGCCAGGCGCCGCTGCTGGCGGCGGCGGTGGTCAGCGCCTGTCGCCTCAGCGGCGGCTGGGCCGATCCGCTGCAGCCCCGGCTGCTGCGGGTGCTGTTCTCCCAACTGCTCGGTTGGCAGGGGGATCTGGAGGCCCAGCCCGCCATCACGCCGGAGGCGGTGGCTCTCGCCCTGCCGCTGCCCGCCCAGCGCCGTGAACTGATCGAGTTGATGGTGGCCCTGGAGATGGTCTGCCGGCCGATCCCGCCGCCATTGCAGGCCTCGGTGCAGCACTGGGCAGCCGTCCTGCAGGTGGATGGGCGCTCGCTGCGGCTGGCCCGCGATCTGGTGGGGCACTCCCAGGCCCTCGCCACCGCCGATTTCTACCGGCTTTGCTGGATCGGCGATGGCGAGCGCGATGACCCCCGGCTGCCGGAGCGGCTGCGGCACTACGGGCTGCGGGCCTTCGCGCTCACGGTGGAAGCCGATGCCGTCGTGAGTGAGCGCTGGCGTGCCCTGGCCCGTTGTCCGGAGGGCAGTCTCGGCAGCGCCATGGCCCGCTTCTACGCCGAGCGGGGCTTTCGCTTGCCCGGTGAAGTGGGCGGCGGCAATGAAGCCCTGGCCCAGCACGACTGGGTTCATGTCGTGGCCGGCTACGACACCACGCCGATCGGCGAGCTGGAGGTGACGGCCTTCATGGCCGCCGCCAGCCGCTCCCCCGGGGCGATGGTGGGGTTTCTCGGCGCGGTGAGCATCTACGAGACCGGACTGCTGCGCAGCGTCGTGGTGGGACCGGACTACGCCCACACCCTCGCAAGCCCGGGGGGGCCGGAGCGCGTGGCCGGCGCCATCGCCCGCGGCCGGCGCTGCCGGGTGGATCCGCTGCTGGAGGTGGCGTATTTCGCCCTCGCCGCCGAACCCCTGGTCCAGATCCGCCGCGATTGGGGCCTGCTGGATGACACGGGCGCCAGCGGCCTGGCCAGCGGGGGGCAGCCCAGCTGAAGGACTGGCAGTCTCAGCCAGGGAACCAGTGCGATGACGTGGAACAGTGTGGCCGTCTTCGCCCGACGGCCCGTGACCGAGACCAAGGCTGGCTCTCCTTCCGGTGCTGACTCCCTGGCTGCTGCGTCTCTCTCGGCTCAGGGCCAACCTCTCGATTCCCTGGTGGCGATCGCCGAGGCCTTCGCGCTGCCTGGTCCGGTGATCGCCATCACTCCCCTGGGTCAGGGCAATGTCAACGACACCTACCAGGTGAGCCTGCGCGCCCCGGACGGCCAGGCCGATCAGCTGGTGCTGCAGCGGCTCAACACCCAGGTGTTTCCCCAGCCCGAGCTGGTGATGGCCAACATCTTGCGGCTGGCTGAGCACGTGCAGGGGCCGGCGGCCGCCGTCGTCGCCGGGTGCCGCTGGGAGGTGCCGCGGGCCGTCGCCCTGCGCGATCAGCCCGGTCGCTGCTGGCTGGAGCTGGAGGGTCAGTTCTGGCGCACCCTCACCTTCGTGGCGGGTTGCCGCCCCGGTGAGCGGCTCGAAGATCGCACCCAGGCCCGGGAGCTGGGGCGGGGACTGGGTACCTTCCATGCCCTGATCAGTGATCTGCCGGTGGCCGAGCTCGCCGACACCCTGGAGGGCTTCCACATCACCCCGCGCTATCTCGCCCAGTTCGAGCGGGCCCTGCGTACCACCACCGTGGCGCTCACCCCCCAGGCGGCCCACTGCATCGCCTTCATCCGCGATCGCCAGCGCTTCGCCGGCGTGCTCGAGGACGCCAAGGCGGCTGGACTGTTGCCGCTGCGGCCAATCCACGGCGATCCCAAGCTCAATAATGTGATGTTCGATCTCGCCACCGGCGAGGCCATTGCCCTGATCGATCTCGACACGATCAAGCCGGGCCTGGTGCACTACGACATCGGCGACTGCCTGCGTTCCGGCTGCAATCGGCTCGGTGAAGAAACGGCCGACTGGCGTTCCGTGCACTTCGATCTGGAGTTGTGCGAGGCGATCCTCGAGGGCTACATCAGCCAGGCCCAGGGCTTCCTGGCCGCCGCCGACTACGACTATCTCTATGAGGCCATGCGCTTGATCGCCTTTGAACTGGGTCTGCGCTTCTTCAGCGATCACCTGGCAGGTAATCATTACTTCAAGACCACGCACCTCGGCCACAATCTGCAGCGGGCGCTGGTGCAGTTCCGTCTCACCGAAAGCATCGAGACCCAGGAGGGCGCTATCCGCGCGATTGTGGAGCGGCTGCGGCTTGCCGCCTGAGTTGCCTGATTTGCCATGCATACGGATCACTGCTTCGCGCTGCAGCCGTTCGCATCGCTGCCCCAGCTGCCTGATCTGGTGATCACCGGTGAGATCAGCCGCCGCGGCCAGCGCCTGCTGCTGCGCTACGCGCTGCAGGATCCTCTGGACACGGTGCTGATTGCGCCGCCCGCCGAGCCGCCCTGCCGGCTGGATGAACTCTGGCAAGCCACCTGCTTCGAGTTGTTTCTGGCCTGCCCCGGCCAGGAGCCCTACTGGGAGTTCAACCTTTCGCCGGCGGGCCACTGGAATGTTTACCGGCTGGAGGGCTATCGCCGCGGCCTGGCGGCGGAACCGGCCTATTCCCAGCTCGCCCTGCAGGTGTTGCGCGATCCCGGGGAGCTGAGGCTGCTGCTGGAGGTCGATCTGCCGCCGGGTCTGGGGGCGGATCAACCGCTGGAGGCGGCGATCACCGCGGTGATTCAGCAGCGCTCCGGCCTGGTGAGCTACTGGTCCCTGGCCCATGGCGGCAGCGAACCTGATTTCCACCGTCGCGATGGGTTCCAGCTCCGCCTCTGAGGCGCGGCGTGGGTACTGCTCAGGGCCCGCCCAGGGATTGCCGTTGGTCAGCTGGCAGACGGCATGGAGCCGGTGCTCTTCCAGGGGCGAGCGCGGTGAGTGTCCGTTCGCCGTCCGCCAGCAGCCGTCCAGCCGGAGCCGCGAGGCACCGAGCTCCAGCCGCCTATCCAGCGCCGGCGATCGCCGCTGCACCGAGCCCAAGCGGTTCGGGCTGGATCTGGGCAGCCGCCCTCTGGGCGTGATCAACCCGCGGTCGAATCAGCGTCAGGCCTGGTGGCATCAGCACCGGCGTGCCGTTCAGCGGCAGGCGGCGGCCCGGGTGCTGGCCCGGCAGCGTCGAGAGCTCTAGTTCGGCTGGGTGGACCGGGTCGGCACGCGCTCCTGGAGCCGGGGGCTGGGGCCGGCCGTCGATTCGGGCGGGCCAGCCGTGCCTGGAGCAGCAGCCGCGCCAGGGGGCCGACCCGGTGCGGCTGGCACGGCCGTTCCGGGCCCTCCGGGCATCACCTTGAACTGAGCCGCCAGCCAGTCGCGCCGGCAGAAGCTGCAATGGCCCCAGCGGGCCATCTCCCCCGCCGGGGCCGGCCGCCGGCATGCGGGGCAGTCGGCCTGGCCATGCACGTCGATGCGGCTGGGATGGCAGGCCCAGATTTCGGCTTCCAGGCTGCTGCCGGCGGCCGGGATAGCGCTGGCGTGGTGTTGCTGCAGGCGCAGATCACGCACCGTGAAGCCGGCTCCGCGCAGGGCCCCGAGCAACTGGTGGCGGTGGTACTGAAGGGCCTGCAGCCAGGGGCCCGGCGCGGCTCCCACCGTGAGCAGGCCCCCCTGCAGCTGCAAAGGCCGGCAGTGGGCCGCCAATTGGGCCCCGGCGATGCGGGGCCAGGCCTGCCAGAGGGCCGCCAGGTGGCCATCCCGGCGCCAGTCCTGCTGCAAAGCCTCCAGGCAACTGGCCACGGCGCTGGCGGGGGGCTTGGGCGCGGCCAGCAGCACCGAGAGGTTGCCGATGCGGCGGGTCTGCAGGAGCGGGGCCTTGGCCATGGGGCCAGGCTAGGCCGGGCTGCTGGCTGGGAGTGCGGCAATCCGGTGTCCATGCTGGCGGCCCCGATCCGCCGATGTCGCTACTGTCTGATCTTGCTCCAGTAGCCAATTCATGGGCTTCTTCGATCGGCTCAGCCGCCTGCTTCGCGCTAACCTCAACGATCTGGTGAGCAAGGCGGAGGATCCGGCCAAGATCCTTGATCAGTCCGTGGCGGACATGCAGGCCGATCTGGTCAAGCTGCGCCAGGCCGTCGCCACCGCCATCGCCAGTCAGAAGCGCCTGCAGAACCAGGCCGAGCAGGCTTCTTCCCAGGACCGCTACTGGATGGGCAAGGCGGAGCTGGCGCTCAAGGAAAACCGCGAAGATCTGGCCCGCGAAGCCCTCACCCGCCGTAAGACCTACTCCGACACGGCGGCCGCCCTCAACACCCAGATCGCCAGCCAGTCCGGCCAGGTGGACACCCTCAAGAACAGCCTGCGGGCGCTTGAAGGCAAGATCGCCGAAGCCAAGACCAAAAAGGACATGCTCAAGGCCCGCCAGCAGGCGGCCCAGGCCCAGGAGCAGCTGCAGAACGCCGTCGGCAATCTCGGCACCAACAGCTCGATGGCTGCCTTCGATCAGATGGAGGAGAAGGTGCTCGCGATGGAGGCCCGCAGCCAGGCCGCTGCCGAGCTGGCCGGCGCCGATCTCGAAAGCCAGTTCGCCGCCCTGGAGGGAAGCAACGTTGATGAAGAGCTGGCAGCCCTGAAAAACCGCCTGGAAGGAGGCAGCAACCCGATTTCCTTGCCTGCTGCCAATGGTGCGGTGCCCCAGCTGCAGCCGGTGCAGGTGGCGGAAGTGGATGCCGAGCTCGAACAGCTCAAGCGCTCGATCGACAAGCTCTGACTGGAAGCCCCCGAGGCAGGCGGGAGTGCCGATCCGTTGCGGGGGGAGCTCGGTGCGATCAGCGTTCAACCAATCCCTTGGCAGCTCTCGCTGGCTTTAAGGAGCTGTCCGGCTCTTCAAGTGCTTTGCATTTTGGCCCACGGCCGATCCCAGGTCCGACATCGGCTCGATCCCCGCTCGCCCGGCACTTCGACTCTGGATTGCTAATCGTCAACGTCTCTCTCCTGAGCTTTGCGGGGCAGGGGACAAGGACCTCGGCCTCTCGTCAGATCCGGTGCCGTCCTGGCGCTGGTTGGCGCGCCGCCACCGGCCGGTGAGGCGGAATCCATACAATCGGGCCAGCTGATTCCCGGGCCGTGTCGACCGACCACAACGCCGAGCCCCTCAATCCTGAGACCCCCAACTCCATGGCTCCCAACGCCGTAGCTGCCGTTCTCGAGCTGAATGACGCCAACTTCGCCGCTGAGGTGCTCGCCCTGCCCTCGGCTGTTCTGGTGGATGTCTGGGCTTCCTGGTGCGGCCCCTGCCGCCTGATGGCGCCGCTGATGCAGTGGGCCGCCAGCACCTACGCCGACAGGCTCACTGTCGGCAAGCTGGAGGCGGACAGCAATCCCGGCAGCCGCGATGCCTACAAGGTGCAGGGCTTGCCCACCCTGATCCTGTTCCGTGACGGCATTGAGATCGGGCGCCATGAAGGCGCCATGGCCAAGCCCCAGCTGCAGGCCTTCCTGGATGCCCATCTCTGAACGGTTGAGCCTGCTTGGCAGCGGTGTCTTTGCCCGCAACGACCAGCGCAAGCTGATCTATCGCCAGCGGCGGTCAGATGCCGCTGGCGGCGCGTCCCTGCCGCCGCTGCTCGACCTCTCGCTCGGCTCCACCGACCTGCAGCCGCCGGCGGTGGCCCTCGACGCCATTGCCGCCAGCCTGCAACGGCCCGAGAGTGCCTCCTACTGCCTGCACGGCGCCACGCTGCCGTTCCGGGAGGCTGTGGCCGCCTGGGCGGGCCGGCGCTTCGGCGTGGCGGTGGATCCAGACACCGAGGTGCTGCTGCTGGTCGGATCCCAGGAGGGCACGGCCCATCTGCCCCTGGCGGTGCTCAACCCCGGCGATGCCGCCCTGCTGCTCGATCCCTACTACCCCTCCCATCTCGGCGGCCTGCACCTGGCCTCGGCCCGGCCGGTGCTGTTGCCGCTCGAGGCCGCCAGTGGCTGGCGGCCCGATTTTGATCGCCTTGGCGCCACCGAGTGGGACGCCCTGAAGCTGATGGTGCTCGGCTTTCCCCACAACCCCACCGCCACCACCGGCGAGCAGCTGTGGCTGGATCAGGCGGTGGAGCGGGCCCTGCGCCACGACATCGTGCTCGCCCACGACAACCCCTACGTTGACCTGGCCCTGGACGGCGAGGCCCCGGCCCTGTTGCGCAACCCGGCCTGGCGCCAGTGCGGCATTGAGTTTTTCTCCTTCTCCAAGAGCTGGTGCCTCGGCGGCTACCGGCTGGCCTTCGCCATCGGCGCCGAGTGGCTGATCACGGCCCTGCGCCAGCTCAAGGGGGTGGTGGATTTCAACCAGTCCCTGGCGCTGCAGGCCGGGGCCATCGCCGCCCTGGAGCAGGCGCCCGAGTGGCCCGAGCGGCTGCGGGCGGTCTACAGGGAGCGGCGCGATGGCATGGCGGCGGCGCTCGAGGCCCAGGGTTGGCCCTTGCAGCGCCCTTCGATGGCGCTCTATCTCTGGTTGCAGCTGCCGGAAGTGGCGCGGCGCCGGGGGCTGGATTCGGAGGCGTTCTGCGCCGCCCTGCTGGAAGGCACTGGGGTGTGCCTCACCCCCGGCCATGGTTTCGGCCCTTCCGGTGAGGGCTGGCAGCGGCTGGCCCTGGTGCAGCCAACGGCCGAGCTCGAAGCCGGGGCCGAGCGCATCGGTGCCTGGCTGCGGCAGCTGTGATCGGTCGCATCGCCGCCGAGCGTCGGCGCCTGATCGGCCTGACCCGGGCCCCCTGGCGGGGTGAGGCCGATACCGGGCCAGCTCTGGGCTCCCCGTGGCGGCTGCGGTGGGCGCCGGTGTGCGCCAGCACCGAAGGAAACCTGGATCGCTGGCTGGAGCAAGCGTGGCCCGCCGGCTCCGGGCCGCTGCAGGCGCCCCTGGCCCTGGTGGCGCGCCAGCAGCGCTTCGGCCATGGTCAGCAGGGGCGGTCATGGCTTTCTCCCCCGGGGGGGGTGTGGCTCAGTGCGGCCTTGCCCTGGCCCGAGGATCCAGCTGAGGCGGCCGCCCCCGGCCTGGCGGTGGCGGTGGGACTGGCCCTGCAACTGGAGCAGCTCGGAGTGCCGGTGCGGCTTAAATGGCCCAACGATTTGCTGCTGCAGGGGGCCGATGGCGAGTTGGCCAAACTCGCCGGCCTGTTGCCGCGGCTGCGCTTTCGGGGTGGCCGGATTCGCTGGGCCCGGCTGGGGGTGGGACTGAACGGTCGCAATCCGGTGCCGGCGGCGGCCACGAACCTGCGCCGAAGCCTGGGCTCCTGGGGCTCCGAGCCGCTGCGCCTGGCCGCCCGGGTGCTGCTGGCCCTGGAGTGGGCGATGGCCTGGGCGCGGCGGCCGGAGGAGGTGCGCCAGCTGGCGGAGCAGCGGCTGCATCTGGGGCCGGCGCTGCTGCTCGACGGCGAAGACTGGCGGCCCCTGGGCTTGGCAGGCGATGGCGGCCTGCGGCTGCAGTGCGGCAAACGCCTGCGGGTGCTGCAGCGCCGCTTTGACGCTGGCCCGTTTGGGGCAATCCCTTAAATTGCAGCATCATTCATTCGGTTCAATCCCACCACCGGTCGGCGATCACGGCCGAGACCCGCTGGGCTCTCCAGGTCATCCTGGTCATTGCGGCCATCCAGATCACCCAGACCCCCCAGCTCCGCCAGCCCCTGCGGCTTTGCCTGCCAGATCAGCTCCTCCGGCCCCAATCCCTCCCGCTGACCTTATCGGCCTCGCCGTCAGCCCCGTCACCACAATCAGCGGTGCGGCTGCTATCCGGTTCCGAATCGAAGCCTGTCCCCACCCGTTCCCCTGCCGGTCCTTGAGGATCCAACCCTTGCTCCCCATGGCCTCCAAGCCTCTGCATCTGTTGCTCCTCGGTCTGCTGGGTGCGGCTCCACTGGTGGTCGTGCCGCTGGTGCTGGCCCAGAGCGCGGCTCCGCCGGTGCCTACAGCTGCTGCAGAACCCCCTGCCGCGGCAGCCCCAGCGGTACCGCTGCTGGCGCCGCCGCAGGCTTCGCTGAGGCCACAGGCATCCCCGCTGCCGCTCAGCTCCTCGCCCCAGCAGCCGCTGGCGGAATCTCCCCTGCGGCCCTCAGCGGACGAGCGCCGCAGCCTGCCGCCCCGTCGCTTCGATGCCTCCCTGGATGAGCTGGTGCGTGATGGCGTGATCTCTCCTTCCGAGCGGGTGCGGGTTCATGGCGGCCTGATCGGACCGATGAATGCCGCCCGCCGCCAGGCCTGCAGCAATGGGGCCCTCTCGGCGCTCGAATGCGGCACGGGCGTGGTGCTGCGTGGTCGCGGCCGGCTGGATGGCGCCGGTTTCGCCGCCGGGGATGGGGAAGCTGGTCTCAACGCCGTTGGCGTGGGGCGGTTCAGCACCGATGCCCTGCCCCTGCCGCCGATTTCCGTGCCGGTGTCGGCCCTGCTCTCCGGTGCCGGTGGCACCTTCCGGCTCACCGATGTCTTCGGCCGCACGCCCAGGCCCGCCGCGATCGCCGGCAATGGCAATGCCGGCCTGCTCTTCCCCCTGATCGGCTCGGCGGTGGTGTCCAGTCCCTTTGGCTGGCGGCTGCATCCGGTGATGGGCACCTGGCTGATGCACGCCGGTCGTGACCTGGCGGCACCGGAGGGTACGCCCGTGGTGGCGGCTCTCAACGGCCGGGTGATGAGCAGCGGTCTGGCTGGTGGTTATGGATTGGCCGTCGAAATCGAGCACGATGGCCCGCGTCGCCGCACCCTCTACGGCCATCTCTCCGAGCTGTATGTCAAGGAGGGACAGGTGGTGCGCCAGGGAGAGGTGATCGGCCGGGTCGGCAGTACGGGGCTGAGCACGGGGCCGCATCTGCATTTCGAGCTGCGCATGCCCCAGGAGGGGGGCTGGGTGGCGATGGATCCGGGCGAACTGGATCCAGGCGGCTCCCTGATCGCTTCCCAGCTGGGTCAGCCCGGTGGGCTGCCCACGGATGCGGTGGCGCTGCTGATGGGCGAGTTGATCCAGACGCTGGAACGGCCCCGTTCACCCCTGGGCCTGCCCGCGACTCCCCCCAGCCCGGGTGTGCCGGTGGGTACGGCCGCTCCTGCCCAAGCCCCTGGGGTACGCCAGCGGGGCTGACTTTCCCCGCCAACCAACCCGAGACCCCGGCCCGACATCCGGGCTCGGACCGAGCGGCCTGGATCTCTGAGGCAAGGCTCCGCGGGCAGGCCTGCCATCTGCCATCTGCCAGCCCATGCCAGGGCCGCTTGAAGCACCCAGAATCTCCATCGTCGCGCTACGGGAGATTGTCTGCGGCAATTCGCATGCCCTGACCAAGGGTGAGCGGAGTGGGCAATTTCAAGGTCTCCACTAGATCGCCGAGGCGAGATGGGGACCAGCCGATGCAGATAGACCGCATTTGCCAGCATGAATTCATGCACTGTGGCTGATCATTGGATTGAAGTCTGTCGATAACATGCGGCAGTCGGAAGTTGTCTCCGAAGCTCTCCGTCAAAAAGGCTCAAAAATCTACTTTCCTGGGAGTATCAGTCATGGTTGCGTTGATTGCTTACAGCGGAATCGACATGGGTCCGTTCGGTGAAAGCTACTTGCCCCCCGAATCCCTGCTTTCGATTGTCTCGATCACCACCACTCAGGTCGATGCAATCGATCCCTTGGGTCGGCTGCAGCGGTATTTCGGTACCTTTGTTCCGGCAGACCTTGAGCAGCAGAAGTACGACACCTCAACGGTTACGGGCTATGAGCAGTATGCCGGGGCTGATGCCGCGACGCTTCTCTACGAGTTTTCTGGCGCCACCATCAACCTTCAGGTTGCCCTGGATTTCACTGAAGCTGATCAGGCCTATGCCCTTGGTGCGGACATTTTCAAGGGTGCCGACGTGCTCATTGGCTCCAACGAGGACGATACACTCGTTGCCTTTGCTGGTGCTGATCAGATCAGCGGATCGGTTGGCTCAGACTCCATCTTCGGCGGAGATGGTTGGGATTTCCTCAATGGCAATGAGGGGCAAGATGTCATTGATGGTGAGGCGGGAAACGACGTTCTGCATGGAGGCAGGGGGCGTGACTCGCTGACTGGCGGTGCCGACGATGATCGGCTATTCGGCGACCTTGGCGTTGATCAGCTCTTTGGGGGAACTGGCAGCGACCATCTCAATGGCAACCGTGGCAACGACACCTCCACAGGTGGCCTGGGTGCCGACACGTTTATCCTCTCCAAAGATTTCGATGTGATCCTCGATTTCTCGGCAGAAGAGGGTGACACAATTGAAATTCTGAGCACCACGCCTTACATCCTTGACAGCACCGAGGGTGCTGGTATCGGCGACGTTCAGATCGTCCGTGCGCAAGGCACCACCACCTTGCTTGGTGTCAGTTTCTCTAGTTTCGATCCAACTACCAGCATCGTTTTGATCTAGGCGCTCCTGCATCACCGCACCGACCCGGAGCCCCGACCCGTTGATAAACGGTGGGGGCTCCGGGTCGGTGCCGAGCGTGTGGGCTTGATTCCGGCTCAGCCATGTCCCGGCTCAGCCATGTACCGGCTCAGACGTGGTGAATCCAGTCGCCAAGCCCATCGACGATGTGGCCGTCCTTGAACTGCAGTACCCGTTCGGCCCGGTCCGCCACGTCGTGCTCGTGGGTCACCATCAGGATCGTCATGCCCTGATGGTGGAGTTCGTCAAACAGATCGAGCACTTCGCGGGTGGTGCTGGAATCGAGCGCACCGGTGGGTTCATCGGCCAGCAGCAGGATCGGGTGGTTGATGATGGCCCTGGCCACAGCCACCCGTTGCTGCTGGCCGCCGGACAGCTGGTTGGGCCGATTCTCCAGCCGATGCCCCAGACCCACCCGCTCCAGCGCCGCAGCGGCCCGCTCGCGGCGCTGCTTCAGGGGCACGCCGGCATAGATCATCGGCAGGCTGACGTTGTCGAGGGCGCTGAGCTGGGGCAGCAGATGGAATTGCTGGAACACAAAGCCCAGCTCGCGGTTGCGCAGGTCGGCCAGTTCATCGTCATTGAGATGTTCCACTGGCGTGCCGTTGAGGCGATAGGTGCCGGCACTGGGCCGATCAAGACAGCCGAGGATGTTCATCGCCGTGCTTTTGCCCGAGCCGGAGGAGCCCATCATCGCCAGGTACTCGCCGCGATTCACCGTCAGGTTGAGATCGTCGAGAGCGCGCACCTCGGTGTCACCGCTGCCGTAGATCTTGCTGATCTGATCGAGTTCGGCCACCGGACTGGCCAGTTGTTCTGCAGAACCCTGACCTGATCGACCCCGGAGCCTCAGTTCGGGCCCAGAGGAGATCTGTTGTGCCATGGCAGGGAGGGGCTCAGCCGAGGGGAATGGCATGGGAACTGGCAATCGCCTGCTGCAGAATTGGCGTGCCCGCCACGGTGGAGCTGGCCCAGTTGAACAAGGGGCTGGAAAGAATGCCGCCGACCGCCGTCACCAGCACACAGCCGATCAGGGCGGCTCGCAAGGGTTGCATGCCAGCGACATTCCAGCTGATGGCCGGATAGCTCTTAACCACATCTGAAGCTTCCTGAGGCTCCTTGACCACCATCATCTTGATGACGGAGATGTAGTAATAAATCGATACAACTGAGGTGACAAGGCCCACCACGACCAGCAGGTACTGATGGTCGGCCCAGCCAGCAAAGAACAGGTAGATCTTGCCAAAGAATCCCAGCATCGGCGGAATGCCACCCAGCGACAACAGGCAGAGACTCAGGCCCAGGGTGATCAGGGGATCTTTCTGATAGAGGCCAGCGTAATCGGCGATGCGATCGCTGCCGGTGCGCAGGGAGAAGAGAATGATGCAGGCGAACGCCCCCAGGTTCATGAACAGGTAGGCGGCGATATAAAGAACCATGGCCGAGAAACCTTCCTCGGTGCCGCAGACAAGGCCGATCATCACAAAACCGGCCTGGCCGATCGAGCTGTAGGCGAGCATCCGCTTCATCGAAGTCTGAGCCAGGGCCACCACGTTGCCGAGCACCATGCTCAGCACCGCCAGCACAGTGAACAGGAATTTCCACTGGGCATCGAAACTCTCGAAGCAGCCCACCAGGATCCTCAGGGCCAGGGCGAAACCCGCGGCCTTCGAGCCCACCGAGAGAAACGCCACCACCGGAGTGGGAGAGCCCTCATACACATCCGGGGTCCACTGGTGGAAGGGGACTGCAGCAATCTTGAAGGCGACTGTCGCCAGCACAAACACCAGGGCCAGGGCGGTGATCGGCGTATCGGAAGTTTGCAGAGCCACCGAGATCGCATCCAGGCTGGTGGCGCCGCCGCTCAGGCCGTAGAGCAGGGAGGCGCCATAAAGAAAGACAGCGGCGGCTGCCGAGCCCACCAGCAGGTATTTGAGCGCCGCTTCGGAGCTGCGGGCGTCGCGCTTCATGTAGCCCGCCAGCAGATAACTGGAAACCGACAGGGTTTCCAGCGATATGAAAATACTGATCAGATCGGTGGCCCCACACAGCACCATGCCGCCCAGGGTGGCGGCCAACAGAATGGCGGCGTACTCGCCCACCGGCGTGCCGCTGCGCTCCACGTAGCGCCAGCTCAGCAGCAGGGAAATCAGCGTGGAGGCAGCCACCACCGCCCGCATGGCGATGGCCAGGTTGTCGGCCAGGAAGGCGCCGAGGAAGGAGGGTTCGAGCGGCCCGTTCCACTGCAGGGCCAGCAGCACCAGCGCACTGCCCAGACCGCCGTAGCAGATCGGGGGTACCCAGCGGCTGGCGGCCTTCTCTCCGGCCAGATCCACCAGCAGGCAGACCAGCAGCGCGATCAGGACGGCGGCTTCCGGGGCGATGGCCGCCGCATTCAGCTGCAGGTTGAGGCTGCCCGTGCTCAGGCCCGAGCCGATCGCCGCCGTGGCATCGGCGGCGGTGGAAGCGACAGGAGTGGCAGCGAAAAACACGTCAGCCACGGCGTGAAAAGGCTTCAGTGCTGCGGACTGTAGCTGTCGTGGTCTGGTGTTGACCGGGGTCTTCGGTGAGCGGCAGCGCACGCAGCGGCCAGCGATGCGATAAAGAAGGGAGCGGTTCAGCGCCTTCCCGTGACCCACACCCTGGTCATCGTCGAGAGCCCCACCAAGGCCAAAACCATTCGGGGTTTCCTGCCGAAGGATTTCCGCGTGGAGGCCTCCATGGGCCACGTTCGCGATCTCCCCAACAACGCCAGCGAGATCCCGGCGGCCCACAAGGGCGAGAAATGGGCCAATCTCGGCGTCAACACGGCCAAAGACTTCGAGCCCCTCTACGTGGTGCCGAAGGACAAAAAGAAGATCGTCAAGGAGCTCAAGGAGGCCCTCAAGGGCGCCGATCGGCTGTTGCTGGCCACGGACGAAGACCGCGAAGGCGAGAGCATCAGCTGGCATCTGCTGCAGCTGCTGGCCCCCAAGGTGCCCGTCAAGCGGATGGTCTTTCACGAGATCACCAAAGAGGCGATCGGTCGGGCCCTGGACGCCACCCGGGAGCTGGACATGGAGCTGGTCCACGCCCAGGAAACCCGCCGCATCCTCGATCGCCTGGTGGGTTACACCCTCTCGCCCCTGCTCTGGAAAAAGGTGGCCTGGGGGCTCTCCGCCGGCCGGGTGCAGTCGGTGGCGGTGCGGCTGCTGGTGCAGCGGGAACGGGCGCGGCGGGCCTTCCACAGCGGCAGCTACTGGGATCTCAAGGCGAAACTGGCGCAGCAGGGGACTGGCTTTGAGGCCAAGCTCACCCACCTCAAAGGCGAGCGCATCGCCGGTGGCTCCGACTTTGACGAGAACACCGGCGGCCTCAAGGCCGGCAGCAAGGTGAAGCTGCTCAGTGAGGCGGAGGCACGCCAGCTGCAGCAGGCGGTTGAGAGCGGCCCCTGGCGGGTGGCGGCGGTGGAGGAGAAGCCCACGGTGCGCAAGCCCGTGCCGCCCTTCACCACCAGCACCCTGCAGCAGGAGTCCAACCGCAAGCTGCGGCTCTCGGCCCGGGAGACGATGCGCACCGCCCAGGGTCTCTACGAAAAGGGCTTCATCACCTACATGCGCACCGATTCGGTGCACCTCTCGGATCAGGCGATCCAGGCCTCCCGTGCCTGTGTGGCCGAGCGCTATGGCAAGGAGTACCTCAGCCCGGCGCCGCGGCAGTTCTCCACCAAGGCCCGCAATGCCCAGGAGGCCCACGAGGCGATTCGTCCCGCCGGTGAGAGCTTCCGCACCCCGAACGAAACCGGCCTTGATGGCCGCGATCTGGCGCTCTATGAGCTGATCTGGAAGCGCACGGTGGCCAGCCAGATGGCCGATGCCCGGCTCACCATGCTGGCGGTCGATCTGGAGGCCGCCGCTGCCTCCGCCAGCGGCCCCGCCCTGTTCCGGGCCAGTGGCAAGCGCATCGATTTTGCCGGCTTCTTCCGCGCCTACGTCGAGGGCAGTGATGATCCCGAGGCGGCCCTGGAGGGGCAGGAGGTGCTGCTGCCGGCCCTGAGAGTGGGGGATGCTCCAGCCTGCAAGTCCGTTGAGGCCCTGGGCCACCAGACCCAGCCCCCCGCCCGCTACAGCGAGGCCGCCCTGGTCAAAACGCTGGAGAAGGAGGGCATCGGTCGCCCCTCCACCTACGCCAGCATCATCGGCACGATCATCGATCGCGGTTACGCCACGCTGCAGAGCAATGCCCTGATCCCCAGCTTCACCGCCTTCGCGGTGACGGCCCTGCTGGAGGAGCACTTCCCCGATCTGGTGGACACGAGCTTCACGGCGCGGATGGAGTCCACCCTCGATGAGATCTCCACCGGCAAGGTGTCCTGGCTGCCCTATCTGGAGGGCTTCTACAAGGGCGAGACCGGCCTGGAAACCCAGGTGCAGCAGCGCGAAGGCGACATCGACCCCGGCGCCTCCCGCACGGTGGAACTGGAGGGGCTGCCCTGCGTGGTGCGCATCGGCCGCTTCGGCGCCTACCTCGAGACCAAGCGGGTCAACGACGATGGCGCCGAAGAGCTGCTCAAAGCCACCCTGCCGGCGGAGATCACCCCTGGGGATCTCGATGCCGAGAAGGCGGAGTTGATCCTGCGGCAAAAGGCTGATGGCCCCGAGGCCTTGGGCACCGATCCGGAAACCGGCGACGAGATCTACCTGCTGTTCGGTCAGTACGGGCCCTATCTGCAGCTGGGCCAGGTGAGCGAGGAGAACCCCAAGCCCAAGCGCGCCTCCCTGCCTAAAGGGGTCAAGCCCGAGGAGCTGGGACTGGAGGATGCCCTGGGTCTGCTGCGCTTGCCCCGCCAGCTGGGCGAGCATCCCGAGGGCGGCAAAGTGCAGGCGGGGCTGGGGCGCTTCGGCCCCTATGTGGTGCACGACAAGGCCAAGGGGGAGAAGGATTACCGCTCCCTCAAGGCCGAGGACGATGTGCTGCTGATCACACTGGCTCGGGCCATCGAGCTGCTGGCCATGCCCAAGAAGGGCCGCGGCGGTCGCACCGCCCTCAAGGATCTCGGCCTCCCCGCCGGTGCCGAGGAGGCGATCCAGCTGTTCGATGGTCCCTACGGCCTCTATGTGAAGCAGGGCAAGCTCAATGCCTCCCTGGCGGAAGGCAGCACCGCCGAAACGATCACCCTGGAGCAGGCGGTGGAGCTGCTGGCAGCCAAGGCCGCCAGCGGTAAGAGCAAGGGCAAGACAGCGGCCAAACCCCGGAGTGCCGCCAAGACCGGTGCCGCCAAGGCCTCGTCGGCCAAGGCGCCAGCGGCCCCCAAGCCACCTGCCACCACCAAGACCGGCCGCCTGCGCGCCAGCGCCGTGCGGGTGATCAAGCCGGCGGGCAGTTGATGCTCACCGTGCGGGCTGCCGTGGGTGGCTGCTGGCTCGCCGCCGTTCTGCTGCCCCTGGTGCTCACCGGGTGCAGCGGCACGCGTTTGGGCGAGACCCTCTCCCGCAGCTTCTCCGGTGCCCCCACCGTCCCGTCGGCTGGTTCCGCGACCTCAGCCACGGGCAAGGCCCCCGCTGGCGGGGGATCGAGCACCCCGACGCTGTCCTCCGGCACCAGTACGGCCCCCCCAGGCCCAGCATCCCCGGGTACCGCCCCGGGCGCCCCAACTGGCACCGCCTCAGCCGCCGGCCAGGCGTCGCCGGCCGGTGAAACTAGAGCTCCTGGCGCACCTCAAGCCACCGCGGCGGCCGCTGCGGCTCGCGCCCCGGCGACGCCCTTGCCCGGCCGACCTGCGCCATACCGGGTCACGATTCTGTTGCCCCAGGCCGATGCCTCGGCACCGGCCGAGGTGGTGACCCAGGCCCTGCGGGCGGCGGGGGTGCCGTTCGAGGTCGAGACCATCGAGCGGATCGGCTCTGGATCCTCCCTTGCGGCCCCGGCGGCTGGTGCTGGCTCCACCCAGGTGGCTCCCACTGTCCGTTCGGCTCCGGCCCCCCGCTGAGATGGAACGCCGCCCCCAGGACCGCCAGCTCAGTGCCCGCCAGGCGCGCCAGCTGATGGATACCGCCTATCTCGCCGCTGCCACGGCCCTGCTCTGGCTGGCGCTGTATTACTTGCCGGTGGGCAGGCCCCTGTTCCAGCTGGCCCTGCCCCTGCCGCTGGCCCTGCTGCAGCTCCGCCATGGCTGGCGCTGTGCCCTCGAGGGGGTGGCGGTCACCGCGCTCTTGCTGCTGGCGCTGATGGGCCCGATCCGGGGCCCGTTGGTGCTGTTTCCCTATGGCTTTCTCGCCCTCTGGCTGGGCTGGGGCTGGCGTCGCCGCCTCAGCTGGTGGATCACGCTGCCGGTGGGGGGGCTGATCGGCGCGGTCGGATTCCTGGTGCGGGTGGCGGTGCTGTCGGTGATGGTGGGCGAGAACCTCTGGGTGCTGATCACCACCGCCGCTGCCGGTCTGCTGGAACGCCTCTTGGGGCTGCTGGCCCTGGGGCTTGGCTTTGATCTGCTGCAGGTGCAGCTGGCTGCCCTGGCGCTGGTGCTGATCCAGAACCTGCTGATCGTGCTCTGCCTCCATGCCGTGGCCTACTGGATCTTCCCGCGCCTGCAGTCGCCGATCAGTGAGCCACCGCCAGCGCTGCGATCCCTGGTGGCACTGGATCCACTTTGAGGCCTGTGCGTCAGTTCGCGGGCGCCGAAGCCGCGGCCGAGCGCTGGTGCCGCCCTTGGCGGCTCCAGGCTGGTGCCAGCGAAATCCTGCTGCTGCTGGCCGCCACCGATACGGCCGCCGTCGCGGGGATCTCCGCCGCCGGTGCCACGCCGGCCTCCCGCCTGCAGACGGCGGCAGCGGATGCCGAATTGTTGTTGCAGGGTCCGGCGGTGCGGCGGAGCCATCGCCTGCCGCCGCTGCCAGCGGGCGTGTCCCCTGCCCTGATCAGCCACGTGGTGGTGGCGGAGCTGGGCCTGGCGCCCCTGGTGGTGGATCTGGGCTGTGCCGTCGCCCCGGCGGTGCCCCATCTGCGCCTGGCCGGTCAGCAGGCTCCGGCGCGTTGCCTCAGCAGCGGGGCCGCGATGGCGGCGCAGCGGGTTGGGGGCCTGTTGCGGCAGGGACGCCTCTGGGGAGAGCAGCTGGCCCGTTCGGGCCGGCCCCTGCTGATCGCCGAGTGCGTGCCGGGGGGCACCACCTCCGCCCAGGCCCTGCTGACGGGGCTGGGTCTGGAGGTGGCAGGGCTGGTGAGCGGCAGCATGCCTGGGCCGGTGCATGGGCTCAAGGCCGAGCTGGTGCGCCGCGGCCTGCGGGCGGCAGCCCTGGAGCCTGGCTCTGGCCAGACGGTGGATCCGCGTGCCGTGGTGATGGCGCTGGGGGATCCGATGCAACCGCTGGCGGCGGCCCTGGTGGTGGCCGCCGCCAGCGCCGGACTGCCGCTGTTGTTGGCCGGTGGCAGCCAGATGGCGGCGGTGCTGGCCCTGGCCCTGGCTCTGGCCCCGGTGGAGCGGCGTGGGGCCATCGCCGCGCTGGTGGCGGTGGGCACCACGGCCTGGGTGGCCGATGAAGCGACCAGTGATCTGGCCCAGTTGCTGGCCCGCATCGGCGCCCATTGGGGCGTGGCTCCCCTGGGCTTCGCCGCCGATCTGCATTTCGGCCCGGACTGCCATCCGGCCCTGCAGGATTACGAGCGAGGTTTTGTCAAGGAGGGCGTCGGCGCCGGCGGCCTGGCCCTGCTCTGGCAGTTGGCGGGTCGCTCGCCGGCAGCTCTGGAGCTGGCCTGCGACCGGGCCTGCCGCCTCCTGCTGGCGGCGGACTGAAGCGCGGCGGCCCAGTCTTCAGGCGCGAACCACGCTCCGGCCCTGAACGCAGGCGCGCCGGCTTCCGTCTGGAGGGTGGTTGCCCATCGATTCCCAACCAGGCATCGGGGGTCTTGTCGCTGCTGGGAGAGTCCAGTCGGAATCAATCTGAGCTAACAGGAAAGCAGTCCCCTACTTGCCCAGAACGCTCCGCCAATCCCGGATCAATCCCAGCCATGGTTTTCGTCACGTGGCGGCGACACGGCAGACCTTCGGCGGCCCGTCCTGCCACGGAGCGAGCTGGCTCAGCAAGGGGCGTCTTGACTCCCTGGCCCGACCAGATCTGCTGCCCGGCCAGCGATCACGAACGCGGGCGATGGCTGAGGTGGCGTCCAGGCGAGATCAGTCTGAGACCGCTTGCAGGCAACTGGAAAAAACTCGAATCTCCATCGTCGCGCCACGCAAGATCGATGGCGGCAACGTGCTTGGCCTCGCCAAGGGTGGGCGCCAGGGGCGAGTGTTCGAGCTGCCCTTGGGACGGTCTTCGCCAGCGTGTGTGGAGGTTTCGATCAGAAGGGGCTGGGGGCATCACGCTCCAAGGCGCAGGACGCTTTCAACGCCTACGGTCGCCCAATGGCCGCTCCCGATCGCCTCGCTTTCTTCCCGCCCCTGGCCTGGTCGGCGGCCACACCGGGCCGCGGCCTGGGCCGGCGCCAGCTGCTGCGGCTGGGGGCCATCGGCGGCCTGGGTCTGCTGGCGGGCTGCCGGGGCCAGGGGCCCCAGCTGCTGGCCTGTCGCGGGGATCTGCCCGCGGCCTGGAGTTCCCGGCTGCCGAGGCCTTGGCAGCTGGGCTTGCTCGATGATCCTGCGGCCGTGCTTGCCGCCCGTGCCAGGGCTTCCTTGTTGCAGTTGGGGGATGGCTGGGCCACCGAGCTGGCCCGCGCTGCCTTTGGGCCGATCGGCACCCCGGAGCTGATGGCCCGACTGGCGCCTGAGGCGGGGCCGGTGAGCCGTTTGTATGCCCCCGAGGGGGCCCCCAGCCTGGCCTTCCCCTGGTCGTGCAATCCCTGGGTGCTGCTCCTGCGCAATCGCCCTGATCTGCAGCGGCGTCGGACTGAGGGCTGGGATCTGCTGCTGGATGCCAGCCTCAAGGCAAAGCTGGTGTTGCCCTCCAGTCCCCGGGTGGCCATCGCCCTGGTGGATGGCGATCCGGCTCGCCTGCGCCGCTTGCGCCAGAACGTTCTCGCCCAGGACGATCGCCATGGCCTCAGCCTGCTGCTCAGCGGTGCGGCTGAGGCCCTAGTGCTGCCCCGTCCGCGGGTGGTGCCGCTGCTGCGCCGCGATCCGCGCCTCAGCGTGATCCTGCCGGAGCAGGGCGCGCCCCTGGGCTGGAGTCTGCTGCTGAGACCCGCCTCCAGCTCCGCAACCGCCGCGGCAATCCCGCCGCTGGAGTGGCTGGCAGCCGTGCTGGAGCCCCCCCTGCTGCCTTTGCTGCTGGCGGGCGGCTGGGTGCCGCCGTTGCCGCGGGCCGCATTGCAGCGAGCCGTGGCCCCTTTCCCTGCAGCTGTGGCAAGCCTGCTGTTGCCGCCGGCCGCGGTTCTGGCCCGCTGCAGGGATCTGCCGCCTCTGACGGCCTCTGAACGGGTGGAGCTTCAGGCCCTTTGGGATGGGGCGGCCCCTGCCACCACCTAGGGGCCGGCCAGCTCAGCCCCAGAGCCGCCGCCGGGGCGGTGCCGCCAGGCGTTCGTGGCTGTCAGCCAGCAGGTCGGGAATCGGCAGCCCGTGGGGGCAGCGGGGCAGGCAGTCGCCGCAGCGATTGCAGGCACTGGCATCGTGTTGCTCCCACCAATGGCCGGCCCGGCCGATCAGGGAATAGCGCTCGCTGGCGAAGCTGTCCATGCCATGGCCCAGCGCCAGGTTGCGCAGCCGCAGCAGGGTCGGGATCGGGACGCCACTGGGGCAAGGCAAGCACTGGCGGCACTGGCCGCAGTGGCTCTCTCCCAGTCGGCTGCGGCCTGTCTGCTCCAGCCGTTCCAGGGCCTGCCGTTCACCGTCGCTGAGGGGATGGTCGGCCCTGGCCAGCTGCCGGGCCCAGGACAGATCTGCGGGTTGGCTGGCCCCCAGCGTGAGGGTGCTGATTCCGGCGGCCAGCAGAAAGCGATAGGCCAGCTCCAGTGGCTCAAAGGGGGTGCAATCTGCCACCAGTTCGACCGGCGGGGCGTAGAGCCGTCCCCCCTTGTCGGCCGGCGAGATGGCCATCACGCCCAGCCCCGCGGCCAGGGCGGCCTGAGCCAGAGGGATCCGTTCCCGGTCGAACAGATGCAGATGCAGGCTGCAGAAGGAGAATCGATCGGAAGCGAGCGCTTCGGTCAGCAGTTCAGTGGAGCCATGGCTGGAGAAGCCCACCTGGCCCACCAATCCTTCCCCCAGGGCCCAGGCCAGCAGCTCCCGCCCTGGCCCGTGCAGGGCCCAGGCCAGATGCTCGCTCAGGTTGAGGCCGTGCACGGCCAGATTGTCGAGCCGCTCGATCCGCAGCCGGCGCAGCAGGGCGGCCAGCTGCACTTTGCCCTCGGCCAGCGACAGACCCGGCAGCAGCTTGCTGGTGAGCACCAGCCCACGGCGCTGCTCGGGATTCCGCGCCTCCAGTTCCGCAAGCACCGTGCCGAGGAAGGACTCGGCTGGCCCATAGGCGGGGGCGGTCTCCAGATGGTTGATGCCGGCGTCCAGGGCGTTGTCAAGCACCGCCCCCATCTGGGCGACGCTCTCCACGCAGCGCATGGTGCCGAGCGTGAACAGCGAAACCGGCCGGCCGCGGCCGAAGGGGCGGCGGCCGGCCTCAGGTGTCACGGTTGGGTTTGCTGCCTCCCGGGGAGGCGGTGGGTGGCTCGTTGCCTGAGGACGGGGGTGGATCCGGCGGGGGCTCGGACGGGGACCCTGCCTCTTGTCCGGGCTCCTGAAGTTCCTCCGCTCCTGAGGCTTCCAGAATCTCGCTCGTCTCGTCCGGTTCCCCTGCTGCTTCAGGTTCGCCGATAGCCTCACGCTCCCCAGCGCCTTTGGCGAGATGGCGGATCAATTCCGCCGGGCTGGTGCGCTCGAGGAAGCGCCGGAAATCAGCCTTTTCCTCGGCGTCGGCTTCCACATCCACGGGAATCGAGGCATCGCCGACCACCTCCTCCAGCATCCAGATGCCGCTGGCGCAGCGCAGGGCCAGGGCGATGGCGTCACTGGGTCGGGCATCGAGCTCGAGCGTTTCACCGCTGCTCTTCAGCAGTTTCAACACGGCCCGGAAGGTGTTGTCCTCGATGGTATGGATGATCACCCGCTCCAGCCGCAACTCGCCGGCCTTGAGCAGCTCCACCATCAGATCGTGGCTGAGGGGGCGCACCGGTCGCCGCCCATCAAGGCCCGCCAGGATGTTCTGGGCCTGGGCCTGGTCGATCCAGATTGGCACCTGGCGCCGGCCGGAAGGGTCGCGCAGCAACACGATCGGGCTGCGGCTGGCCGCATCCAGGCCGATCCCCGCCACTTGCATTTCCACCATGGTTCGGGTCCGCTCCTGGCTGTCGCCACTCCCCGTTATTGGATTATGGCCAGAAGAACCGCGGCACAGAGATGTTCACCGGACTGGTGCAGGCCATCGGCTGGCTGGAACGCTGCCCCGACGGGGTTAAGGTCCAGTTGGAAACCCCTGGTTGCCTTGGTGCCATCGCCCTCGGCGACAGCATTGCCGTCGATGGCATCTGTCTGACGGTGGCCGAGTGCCTGGGGTCAACCGGAGCTGCGGCCGGTTTCCGGGCCGATGTCAGTGAGGAGACCCTGAGGCGCAGTGCGCTGGGGGTGCGGGCCCAGGGCGGTCTGCCGGTCAACCTCGAGCCCGCCCTGCGCCTCTCGGATCGCCTGGGGGGGCATCTGGTCAGTGGCCATGTTGATGGCCTCGGCACGGTGCGGGCCATCCAGAGGCTGCAGGCCTCCTGGCGCCTGGAGCTGGTCTGGAACGATCCAGCCTTTGGCCGCTATGTGTGTGAGAAGGCCTCGGTGGCCGTTGATGGCGTCAGTCTCACCGTGGCTGGCTGCTCCAGCGATGGGGTCGGTTTCTGGCTTGCCGTGATTCCTCACACCTGGAGCAGCACCACCCTCCGCTATCGCCGCCCCGGCGAGGGAGTCAATCTTGAGGCGGATCTGCTGGCCAAGTACACCGAGCGTCTGCTGGCGGCTGGCCCCCTGGGCGCAGCCGATCCCAGGGGAGAGCCACCGCTGACCTCCAGCTGGCTGGCGGAGCAGGGCTGGGGTGGCTGAAAACGGCTGAGGGTCGGCCTGGGCCGGGTGGCCTGGCTGGCGGGCTCGTTGGCACACGATTGCTGGATACCCCGCCTTTGGAATTTAGGCTGGCAGCTGGAATCAGGCTGGCAGCGTGCTGTCTTCGAGGGGCAGCAGCCAGATGGCTCCTGTTTCCTTGTGGATCTCGATACGGAACTCCTGTCCCGGCTCCAGTCCCATGCGGCGGGTGTAGGCCTGGCCAATCAGCAGATTGCCATTGCCATGAACCCGGGTGCGGAACTCGGCTTGGCGCCCCTTGCTCAAGCCGGTGCCACCGCCGCCACCACCAGCACTGGAGGGAAGGCTGTAGCCCTTGGCCGCCACCAGGGCACGGTAAAAGCTCTTTTTGAGCACCCTGCCGCTGGGTCCCACATAGCCGCAGGCCCGGGCGATCTGGTCTTCGGGACGATTGCTCAGGGATCTCGCCTTGTCGAGCAGATCCTTGCCTTCAAGCATGGGGCCCGTTCCGTCCGTACTTCTGGTGCCAGCCATCGGGCGGATGCGCAGGATGCAATGAAGTGATTGTGGCGAAGAAACCGGCCATTGGCCAAGAGGTGGGGAGTTCAGAGGAGATAAAGAATCCCGTACAGGACAACCCAGATGCCATCGACGAAGTGCCAGTAGAGCTCGGCGGCTTCGAGGCCGAAATGGTCGTGTTGACTGATGCGTCCGCCCTGGCGGGCCTGCCACCAGACAATCAGGATGCAGATCACCCCCAGGGTGACGTGGAGGCCGTGGAAGCCGGTCAGGGCATAGAAGGTGCTGGCAAACAGGTTGTCGGTGAGGCCAAAGGGCAGGTTGAAATACTCCACCATCTGGCCGGCCAGAAAGGCGACACCGAGCGCCACTGTGCCCAGCAGCCAGCTGCGGCAGGCCGACTGGTTACCGGACCGCAGGTTGCTGCCGGCCCGATGGAAGGTGAAACTGCTGATCACCAGCAGGGCCGTGTTGATTGTGGGCAGGATCAGCTCCAGTTCATAGCTGGAGTCGGCCGGCAGGGGATTGACGGCCCGGAAGGTCAGGTACGCGGCAAAGAAGCCGGCAAAGGTCATGCCATCGGCCACCAGAAAGGTGGCCAAACCAAACAGGCGGGCATCGACATGGCCGCCATGGTCGTCAGCGGCGTGGGCTGAGGTGCCGTGGGCCTGGCTGGTCGGTTGGGCTGATACTGCCGCTCCTGCTGGATTGGGAGAACCTGGGGCGAGGCTGGTCATCGTTTTCCTCCAAACCAGAGGTCTGCTCCGCTGGCGACCCGTAGATCGATCTTGCCCTCCGGGATCCCGTAGTCGTAGGGGTGGGTCACCAAAGGCGCCTCACCCAGCCAGTTCTCCACCGGCGGTGGTGAAGCGGTTAGCCATTCAGGGGTGAGGGCGTTCCAGGGATTGTCTCCGGCAATCTCGCCGGCGTAGGCACTCCAGATCACATTGATCAGGAACGGCAGGGTGCTGATCGCCATCAGCAGGGCACCGACGCTGCTCACCTGGTTGAGTGTGGTGAACGAGGGGTCATATTCAGCCACCCGCCTGGGCATGCCATTGAGCCCCAGCCAATGCTGGGGGGTGAAACAAAGATTGAAGCCAATGAATGTGAGCAGGAAGTGCAGGCGACCCAGGTCTTCGTTCAGCATCCTGCCTGTGAACTTCGGATACCAGTGGTAAACCGAGGCAAAGATGACGAAGACAGTGCCTCCATACACGATGTAGTGGAAGTGAGCCACGACAAAGTAGGTGTCGTGGACATGAATGTCGAAGGGAACCTGGGCCAGGGCTACGCCGGTGATACCGCCAAACACGAAGTTGATGATGAAGCCGCAGGAGAACAGCATGGCACTGTTCAGGGCCAATTTGCCGCCCCAGAGAGTCGCCAGCCAGTTGAAGAACTTGATACCAGTGGGAACGGCGATGAAGGAGGTGGCAATCGTGAAAAACAGACGCATCCAGGGTGGGGTGCCACTGGTGAACATGTGATGGGCCCAGACAATCAATCCCAACACCACGATTGCAAGGATTGAATACACCATGGTGGTGTAGCCGAACAGTGGTTTGCGGGCATGAATCGGCAGGATTTCGCTCACCAAGCCGAAGGCCGGCAGCACCATGATGTAAACCGCTGGATGGGAGTAGAACCAGAACAGATGCTGGTACACCACCACGTTGCCACCCAGGGCAGGATTGAAGAAGCCCGTGTGGGCAATGATGTCGAAGCTCAGCAGTATCAAGGTGCCTGCCAGCACCGGCGTGGAAAGCACCACCAGAATGCTGGTCCCCAGCATGGCCCAGCAGTACATCGGCAACTGCATCAACTTCAGGCCGGGGCGCCTGAGCTTCAAGATTGTGGCGATGAAGTTGATGCCCCCGAAGATGGAGCTGCCGCCCAGCAGCAGCACACTCAGAATCCAGATCACCTGACCGATGGCGGGTGTGGAGAGGCTCAACGGCGGGTAGGCGGTCCAGCCGGACTGGGCAGCCCCACCGGCGACGAAGTAGCTGGCGATCAGCAGGATGCCGGCTGGAGGAATCAACCAGAAGGCCACGGCGTTGAGTCGGGGGAAGGCCATGTCCCGAGCGCCCACATAAAATGGAATCAGGTAGTTGCCGAAGGCACCATTCACCACCGGCACGATCCAGAGAAAGATCATCACGGTGCCATGCAGCGTGAGGACCTCGTTGTAGGTCTCGCGGCTGACGAAATCGCTGATCGGGCTGGCCAGTTCGGTGCGGATCACCCCAGCGAGGGCGCCACCAATGAAATAGAAGATGAAACCCGTAACCAGGTATTGAAGGCCAATCACTTTGTGATCAAGGCTGAAGCTGAAATACTTCAACCAACCCTGGGGTTGTAGCCCCTGGGGCTCAAAGTCTGTGGGCGAAGCGACGGTCATGGATCGAAGGAGAAGGTCTGCAGCTGCGGTGACGGGGATTCAGGCAGTGGGGTTCAGGCTGTGGGGTTCAAAGAGACATTGGCCACAGTGGCTGGTATGGGCTTGGCAGGCGCGTTTTTTTCAAACCACTGATTGAAGGCCTCTTGCTCATGAACCACGACGGTGGAACGCATGCCACCGTGATATGGGCCGCAGAGTTCGGCGCAAATGATCGGATAGTTGCCAGCGCGGGTGGCCGTGAACGAAAGCACCGTGGGCTGGCCTGGGATCACATCCTGCTTGAGGCGGAATTGGGGCACCCAGAAGGCATGAATCACATCGTTGGCCTTCATTCTCAACTCCACCGGCTGATTGATGGGCACATGGAGCTCGCCACTGGTGATATCACCATCTGGGTAATGGAAGATGAACGCAAACTGCATGGCCGTCACCTCCACAGGCAAGGTGCCTTCAGTATTGCCGCTGCTGCCGATCCCTGCCCAAACACGAGGTTCACTCGATGCAGTATCGGATCCTGGGCTGGTAGGTCCAGAAGAATCGGAAGCTTGCATCACTACAGCTGAGTGATGCATGGCGCTGTGGTCGTTGAGAGACACCATGCCGCCCATGCGCTCGTAAATGTCGTAGCTGTAAATGCCAACGAACAACACCACGATCGCCGGAATGGCGGTCCAGACAATTTCCAACGGCAGATTGCCTTCGATAGCAACACCGTCGGCCAGATCGCCGGGGCGTCTGCGGAATCGAACCAGGCTGAACAGCACGAGGCCGACGATTCCAAGAAAAAGAATCGTACCAATGCTGAAGAGAACCTGGAACAGGGAGTCGTAAACAGGGGCGTTGCTGCTGGCGTCGAGAGGCAGCAGCTGAACGTTCTGACCCACCCAAAGGCCCACCAGCACAAGGACCATGCCGAGCAGCAGGGTGATCAGGGTAGAGGGGATGGCCAAGTGGACTTATCGATCTCGGTCCACCCTATGGATTTCGGTCCCGGATGGCGAGTCAGCCAGTAGCGAGAACAGCAATTCCCAATAATCTTTGCATTTAGGTGCTGAGATGTGCGGGATCGCTCATCTGCTCAAACTCGCTAACTTGTTGCTCCGATCTCCAGGCGGTGGTGTCTCTGCAATCTCCGCTCTACAGCCGCGCCAGCCTTGCTGCCGATCCCGCTTCACCGGGTCTGAAGCCTGACTTGATCCGGGCTGATGCCCCCCTTGATCCAATCACCGCTTCGTCCGGTCTGCAGCGCGCCCTCACGTTGTTGACCGGCCATCTGGTGGTGGCCCTAGTTGCCTTGGTGGTGATCGGTGGGACCACCAGGGTGATGGAGGCGGGCCTGGCCTGTCCGGACTGGCCTCTTTGCTACGGCGTATTGCTGCCAGGCCGCCAGATGAACCTGCAGGTGTTTCTGGAATGGTTCCATCGCTTGGACGCCTTTCTGGTCGGTCTGGCTTTGCTGGTTTTGAGCGGCCTCTCGCTGGCCTACCGCGCGCGACTACCCGCTTGGCTGCCCTGGCTGTCGGCTGCGGCTCTCGCCCTGGTGGCTGCCCAGGGTCTGCTCGGTGCCCTTACCGTCATCCACCTGCTGGAGGCTTCCACGGTCACGACCCATCTGGCCACGGCTTTGGTGTTGGTGCTGTTGGTGAGCGGCCTGCATCAGCGTTTGTTGGTTGCTTTCGGCCAGCAGGCTGCAGCTGGCTCGGCCTCAGCCACCCCGCTCTGGTGGCGTCTGTTGATTCCCTTGCCGGTGCTGCTGGTGCTGACTCAGTGCGTCCTGGGAGGCGCCATGGCCAGTCAGTGGAGCGCCCAGCTCTGCTTTGCGGCCGGTGAGGCCTGCTCCTGGTTGCTGGCCCATCGGCTGATGGCCTATCCGGCGGCTCTCTCGGTGCTGATTCTGGCCTTGAGTTCCCTGGCACTCCCTGGTCCGGCGCAGGCGTGCCGCGCCTTCGCCCTGGTGGCGGTTGGCCTGGTGCTGCTGCAGGTGCTGCTCGGCATCACCACCCTGCGCCTGGAGCTGGCGGTGCCAGCGGTCACTGTCGGTCATCAGTTTGTGGCTGCCCTTCTGGTGGCCGTTTTCGGTGCTCTGCTTGGCCGTAGCTGGCCAGGCTCTGCAGTCTTTGCTCAGCCCAACTTGGAGGTCGATCATGGTTAGTGCCAATGTTCTGGCGCCTCAGGCGCTCCAGTCCGCTCCCGAGGCGGTGGCGATTCGGCCCTCGGTGCGGCTGCCGGCCTGGCTCGAAGTCGCCAAGCCCCGTCTGATTCCGTTGTTGCTGGCCACCACGCTGGCGGGCATGGCGGTCACCCCCGAGTGGCCCCCCTCGCCGCTCCGCATCACCTGCACCCTGGTGGGAGGGGCAATGGCCTCAGCCGCTGCCGGCGTTCTCAACTGTCTATGGGAGGAGGAACTCGACGGCCGCATGCAGCGCACCAGCCGTAGGGCCTTGCCTTCGGGCCGGCTCGCCAGCCGCCAGGCTTTTGCCCTGGCAATCGCCCTCACCCTGGCCTCGATCGCCCTGCTGGTCTATGGAGTCAATCCCCTGGCCGCCAGCCTGGCCCTGCTCGGTCTGTGCAGCTATGTGCTGCTCTACACCGCCCTGCTGAAGCCCCGAACCACTCAGAACATCGTGGTCGGCGGGGTGGCCGGCGCCATCCCGCCGCTGGTGGGGGCTGCGGCCGCCAGCGGCTCCCTGGGCTGGTCGGCTTGGTGGCTCTTCAGTCTGGTGATGGTCTGGACACCGGCCCACTTCTGGTCGCTGGCCCTGCTGTTGCGCGAGGACTATCGCTCCGTCGGCATCCCGATGCTGCCGGTGGTGCGGGGTGTGGTGCTGACGGCCCGTGAAATCGGCCGCTACAGCTGGGTCACAGTCGGCCTCAGCCTGCTGGGAATTCTCGTGGTGCCCAGCGGTGGTTGGCTCTATGGCCTGCTTGTGCTTCCGTTCAATGGCCGCCTGCTGCAGCTCAGTGGTCGCCTCAGCCAGTCGCCGGAGGATCCGCGCATGGCCCGCAGCCTGTTCCGCTGGTCCATCCTCTATCTGTTCGGCATCTGTCTGTTGCTGTTGCTGGCTCGCACGCCCCAGGCCTCGGCCATTCACCTGACGTCCCTGCTTGATTTGTGGACTGCTGTGCCCTCCCTTGGAGTCCCCAGTGCTGCCTAGATTGCGCGGCCATGTTGTCTCGGGAGAGATCCGGGCTTGATTGAGCTCCAACACCTCAGCAAACAGTTTGGCGGCGGCTCCAGGCTGACCTCGGTCCAGGCCCTGGATGACCTCTGCCTGAGCGTCCCGGAGGGCTGTCTCTTTGGGCTGCTGGGGCCCAATGGAGCCGGGAAGACCACCGCCTTGCGCATCCTCTGCACCCTGCTGGCCCCCGATTCCGGCCGCGTCACCGTTGCGGGCCTCGATGGCCTGAGCCAGCCCCGGGCCGTGCGGCGCCTGCTGGGTTACGTGGCCCAGGAGGTGGCGATCGACAAGATCCTCAGCGGCCGGGAGCTGCTGAGGCTCCAAGGGGACCTCTATCACTTGCCTTCGGTCGAATGCAAGGGCCGCATCGGTGAGCTGATTGCCTTGCTCGGCATGGAGGAGTGGATCGATCGGCGCTGCGGCACCTACTCGGGTGGCATGCGGCGGCGGCTGGATCTGGCCGCCGGCCTGCTGCATCGGCCACGGCTGTTGGTGCTCGATGAGCCCACCGTCGGCCTCGACATCGAGAGCCGAGCCGCTATCTGGCAAGTGCTGCAGCAGCTACGGGATCAGGGCACCACGGTGTTGCTCAGCAGCCACTACCTCGAAGAGGTGGATGCCCTGGCGGATCGACTGGCCATCGTGGAGGCCGGTCAGGTGATCGCCGAGGGAACGCCGGCAGCCCTCAAAAATGCCCTGGGTGGCGACCGGGTTACCCTGCGGGTGCGGGAGTTCAGCGACGCTGGCGAAGCTGCCCGGGTGCAGGCCCTGTTGCTTGACTGTCCCGGCGTGCGCCAGGTGGTGGTCAATCGTTCCCAAGGCTATTCCCTCAATCTGGTGGTGCAGGACAGCGACGTGATCGAGCGGCTGCGCCGCCAGTTGGCGGCGGCTGAGTTGCCGGTCTTTGCCCTCGCCCAGAGCCGTCCCAGCCTCGATGATGTGTATCTCCAGGCCACCGGCCGCACTCTGATGGATGCGGAGCTCTCGGTGGCTGGCCTGCGGGACCCCAAGGTCGAGCGCAAGCAGTCGATGCGCTGAACCGCGCCAGCCGTTTTTCCGTCTCCCCACGATGACCAGCGCCTCCCCCTCTCTGGGCCCCCTGCAGGCCGTTCCCGACGAGCCCTCCGCTTTCGCCGAGATTCGTCAGGAAACCATGGCGCTCACCCGCCGTTTGTTCGTGCAGCTGGCCCGGCGGCCCTCCACCCTGGTGGCTGGGGTGCTGCAGCCCCTGATCTGGCTGGTGCTGTTCGGTGCCTTGTTTGCCAACGCTCCGGAGGGGTTGCTGCCGGGTGGGGGCAGTTATGGCCGCTTTCTGGGTGCCGGTGTGATCGTCTTCACCGCCTTCAGCGCTGCCCTCAATGCGGGTCTGCCCGTGATGTTCGATCGGGAGTTCGGCTTCCTCAACCGGCTGCTGGTGGCGCCGCTGCGCTCCCGCAGCTCGATCGTGCTGGCTTCGGTGCTGTACATCACCAGTCTCAGCCTGGTCCAGAGCCTGGCGATCATGGTTACTGCGGCCTTGCTGGGCTATGGCTGGCCTGGGGCCGCCGGGCTGCTGCTGGTGCTGGTCACCCTGCTGCTGCTCGTCTTCGCTGTCACCGCCCTCAGCCTTGGCCTGGCTTTCGCCCTGCCGGGCCACATCGAGTTGATCGCCGTGATTTTCGTGGCCAACCTGCCGTTGCTGTTTGCCAGCACCGCCTTGGCCCCAATCTCCTTCATGCCCACCTGGTTGGGCTGGCTAGCGGCGCTGAATCCCCTTACCTTCGCGATTGAACCCATCCGTGCTGCCTACGGCGGATCGTTCCACCTCTCCAACGTGGTGCTGAACGCTCCCTACGGCGATCTCAGCGCTGCCACCTGTCTCGGGATCCTGGCGGCGCTGGCGATGGGCTTGTTCCTGGCGATCCGTCCCCTGCTGGATCGCAAACTCACCTGAGTCACCGTGCCCCAGCCCGCTCCCGGTTTCGCCCCGTCCATGCCCGTGCGCCCCGATCTTGAAGCCGAGCTGCTCGTGGCCCTGGGGCGGCGCGATGCCAGCACCAGCCAGCGCCTCGTCCAGCAACTGGTGCATCGCCGCGGTGTGGGTGCCCTTGAGCACCTGCGTTGCCGCAGCCTGGCGATCGAACCGGATCAGCAGGGCTGGATCTGGTTGAGCCAGCTGGTGGCGGCTGACCCGATCGCTGGAATCTTGCTCCCATCCGCCAGGGTGCCGGCCGTCGTGGCATCGCGCCAATCGCTGGTAGGGCCTGCCAGTGCCCTCTCCCCCCAGGTCATCACCAGCACGGCTGCTGCTTGTGAAACGGCTGTTGCGCTTGAAACGGCTGTCGCCCTCGCGATGGCCGGTGAGCCTGGGACATCAGTTGAGCTGGGAACAGATCTTGAGGGCAGCGAGACTCTGAGCTTGGTGCAGGGCTTAGCTGGCCTGGAGCCCCTTGATGGTCGGGAGTCGTTCCCTGGCCAGGCCCAGTTCCTGGCGCCAGAGCCCACCATTGCGCCGGTGTCACCCGCCGCAGTGGCGCCAGTGGCGGGGGGCCAGGGTCTGGAGGCGAGTGTGGATCTGAGCCTCCGCGCCGAGACGGCCGTTGATGTGGCGTTTGAGGCCCTGGCTGCTGAGTTTCCCGGTTATGGCCGGTTGGAGATCGCCGTGCCTGGCCAGGCCGGTCTGGGAACGGTTGAACCGGGCCTGATGGAACGGGAGGGGCATTTGGAACGTTTGCAGTCTGAACTTGTTCAAATGGAACTTGTTCAACAGGAACTTGTTCAACTGGAACTGGTACACCCGGAACTTGTCCGGCCGGAACTTGCGCAGTCTCAACTTGCGCAGTCTGAACTGGTACAGCCGGAACGGCTCCAGCCTGGCCTTGTCATTCCTGTAGAGAGTGACCACCCGGACCAGGGGTGGCAACCTGATCTGGACAGCTCGACTGGGTTGGCTGAAGGCCGGCCAGGGATGGAGGTTTCCCAGCTGGAGTGGGCCGAACCGCTCGCAGACCTGGAGTCGCTCCCTGCGGACCTGTCCAGCCCGTCCCGTTTCGATCGCTCCTCTCCGGCGCTGGACCAGCAGCCGCGGCGTCGGTTTTCCTTTGTGATTCCACAGCCACTGGATCAGGGGCAGGTTGGCGCTGACGCCACCACGGCCTCAGGCAGCGATGGCTCCTGGCAGGAGCACGGCGCTGGGGGCTCTGGCCAGGAGCACGGAGTCCTGGCTTTGGGAGACGACCCGTCCCTGGTGGACCAGGCTGCCCATCTATGGAGCCGGGCGGAAGGACGCATGAGCAGGCTGCGTGATCGCCTGCGCCGCCGCCTCTCCCTGGCCCGGCTGAAGGGGGTCGTCCAGGATTGCTTCGAGGAGGCGGTTTCCGGTTTCCAGGGTTCGCAGCCTGCGGCTGAATCCTGGCCACAGGAAGCTCAGAATCAGGAGCTCAGCGCTGATGTCGTTTTGGCTGCAGCCGATCCTTGGCCCCAGGAGCAACCCCTGGCGGCTGCGGTTGGTGGATTCGGTTCGCCGCAGGTTGGTCACCAGGCGCCGGTGGCGGCGTTTGGGCCGCCGCTCGGTGGCGAGTCGTCCGCTCCGACTCCTGTCGTGGCTGAACCGCCTGCCCGTCTGTCGCCCACCCAGCAGGTGCGCCAGCGGTTGCTGGGTGGGCAAAAGGGCGACTCACGGCCGGCTCCAGCCCCCCAGGCCCTAGCTGATCTGCGGGCCTGGCTTGCGGCTGACGATGATCTGCCCCGAGCCTCCTGATCCCAGTCCCATGCTTTCGTCCCTTCCCGCCCGCCTGAGTCGTTCCTCCCTGGCTAATGGTCTGATCGTTTCGGTGCAGGCTCCCGAGGGTTCACCGCTGCGCGATCCCGCCGTCATCGCCGCCATGGCGGCGGCCAGCCTGGCCAACGGGGCCGTGGCCGTGCGGCTTGAGAGTCCTGAGCACATCGGTGCGGTGCGTCGCCGCTGCCCCTCTGCCCTGATCATTGGCCTCTGGAAGCGCAGTTTTGCCGATAGTGCCGTTTACATCACCCCGGGCTGGCCGGAGATCCAGGCGGTGTGGGCCGCCGGCGCCGATGTGGTGGCGATTGATGCCACCGAGCGTCATCGTCCAGAGGGCCAGCGGCTGGAGGAGCTGGTGGCCCGAGCTACCACCGAGCTGGGGGCACCGTTGATGGCTGATATCGACAGCCTCGCCAATGGCTTACGGGCCGCTGAGCTGGGCTTTGCCTGGGTGGGCACCACCCTCTTTGGTTACACGGAGGCCACCGCCTGTTTCAAGCCACCGGCATGGGATCTGTTGGGGCCGCTGCGGGCCCAGCTTCCCAGTGACACCCCGTTGATCTGTGAGGGGGGCATTGCCACGGGGGAGCAGGCCAGTCAGGCCCTGGGCGCCGGCGCCGATGCGGTGGTTGTGGGCACGGCGATCACCGGGGTGGATCTCCAGGTGGCTGCCTATGTGCGGATCATGGGCGCCGCGTCCGCAGGCTGAGGGGCGGCGCTGAGGCGCAAGGCCAAGGATTTGTGTCGCCGCTTTTCCCCGGGAGGCCGAGTCTGGTCAGCATGGAATGACGGTCTCTGCCTTCAAGGGCAGACACAACGCTGACTGTCTTGGGCTGGGGGGGTTGCCATGCGGTTGTTTCACATACGTCGCCATCGCCAGCGCTTGGAGCCGTCTCCTGCTCAGCCCCTGATCTGGCGACGGCAGCAACCGCAAGGGCTGCCACAGCAAACTGCGGGGCGGGGTTCCGAATCCATGGATCCGGAACAGAGATGGCCGCAGCCGCAGGGGTTGTGGCTTCAGGGTTCCAGGCCGCTGGGCCCGGTTTCGCGATCGCTGTCCTGTGGTGGAGTGGCCCTGTTCGGCTCGGTGATGTTCGGCTTGCCGATGAGCACCGTTCATCTCACCCAGATGCAGGCGCTCAACCGGGAGTTGGGCAAGCTCTGCAGTGATCCTCCCCAGCAAGCCCTCAGCGTCTGCCGCTTGCATGCGCGGCTGCTGAAGGCTCTCTGACGCGGGACCGGATCGCTGCCGGTCCCACAGGGGGTCACATCATGCCGGGCATGCCCATACCGCCCATGCCTCCCATTCCTCCCATTCCTCCCATGCCGCCCATACCACCCATGCCGCCGTCGCCGGCGGGAGGGGCGGCAGGTTCGGGCTTGTCGGCGATCACGCATTCGGTGGTGATCAGCAGCGAGGCAATCGAGACCGCATCCTGCAGGCCCAGTCGCACCACCTTGGCGGCATCGAGGATACCGGCGGCGAGCAGGTCTTCGCAATGGCCGGTGAGGGCGTTGTAGCCCAGACCGCTGCGGCGGATTTCCTCGATCACCACATCGCCGTTGGCACCGGCATTCGTCGCGATCTGACGGACCGGGGCGGCGAGTGAACGCTGGACGATCTCGACACCGGTGCGCTCATCCCCAGTCAGTTCGGCGGCCAGGCTGCCCAGCCCATCGGCCAGCTGCAGCAGCAGGCTGCCCCCACCGGCCACGATGCCCTCTTCGACGGCAGCGCGGGTGGCGTTGAGGGCATCCTCAATCCGCAACTTGCGATTGCGCAGTTCGGTTTCGGTGGGAGCGCCCACCTTGATCACGGCCACACCACCGGCCAGCTTGGCGATCCGTTCGTTCAGCTTTTCGCGGTCGTAGTCCGAATCGGTGGCCTCCAGCTCCCGTTTGATCGCTGCCACCCGCTCGCTTACGGCTGTTTTGCGTGCCTCATCGGCCACGATCGTGGTCTGGTCCTTGGTGATCGTGATCCGGTGGGCCCGGCCCAGATCCTCAAGGGTGGTGCTCTCCAGGCTCATCGCCCGGTCTTCGGAAATCACCTGGCCGCCGGTCAGCACGGCGATGTCCTGGAGCATGGCCTTGCGCCGATCGCCGAAACCCGGTGCCCGGACTGCGGCCACCTGCAGCACTCCGCGGGTCTTGTTGACCACCAGGGTGGCCAGGGCCTCACCTTCCACGTCCTCGGCCAGGATCACCAGCGGCCTGCCGCTGCGGGACACGGCCTCCAGCACCGGCACCAGATCGGCCACGGCCCCGATCTTGCGGTCGGTGATCAGCAGCAGAGGATTCTCAAAGACGCATTCACGCCGCTCCTGATCGGTGACGAAATAAGGGGAGGCATAGCCGCGATCAAACGCCATGCCTTCGGTGATCTCCAGCTCGGTGGCCAAGGACTTTGACTCCTCCACCGTGATCACGCCATCGGCTGTCACCTTCTCCATCGCCTCGGCGATCATTCGGCCGATCTCCTCGTCGTTGCCGGAGCTGACCGTGGCCACCTGACGGATCGCCTCGCCGGCCACCGGACGGGCATGGGCGCCGATCCCTGCCACGATCTGGGCGGTGGCTTTCTCCATGCCACGGCGCAGGGCGACCGGGTTGGCGCCGGCGGCCACGTTGCGCAGACCTTCGTGCACCATGGCCTGGGCCAGGACGGTGGCGGTGGTGGTGCCGTCGCCGGCGGTGTCCTTGGTTTTGGAGGCCACCTGCTGCATCAACTTGGCACCGAGGTTCTCAAAGGGATCCTCGAGTTCGATTTCCTTGGCGATGGTGACGCCGTCATTGACGATGTCGGGAGCGCCGAACTTTTTCTCGATCACCACGTTGCGGCCCTTCGGCCCGATCGTGACCTTCACCGCTTCCGCCAGCGCATTGACGCCCCGTTCGAGCGCATCGCGAGATTCATCGGAAAAGCGAATCAGCTTGGCCATTGGGCAGAAAAATGAGCACGCTGGGGTCAGGCTCCCACACCAGGCCTTCAGCAGTCAGCGCCCCTTTGGTGGGGAAAGCCGAATCGCCCTGAGCGGCTCGTGAGCCTGCGTCCCAGCGGTGGCCTCGATAACGTCCGAGCCATGGATGACCTGCTGCAGCAGACAATTGACACCGCCGTGGCCAGTGCCGCCGCGGAGGCAGGGCTGGGGCCGGCGACCACCGCGAACGGCATGGTGTTTCTGCTGATTGCGGCGCTCGGCCTGCTGATGGCCTTGGTGTATGTGCCGGTGCGGCTGTTCCTGACGATCACCGCCCGCAGCCGGCGGCTGCGCTTGCTGCAGAAGATTCGCCGCCTCAGGGATGATCTGGGCCAGCCGCTGGGGGCGGACCAGCCCTGAGCCGGCCGTCGCTGGTTCACTTCTGGCTGCTCAGCGCATCACCATGCCCCCATCCACCTGCAGCACCTGGCCGGTGATGTAGGCGGCGGCGGGATCGGCCGCCAGGAAGCGCACCGCTCCGGCCACCTCGGCCGGACTGCCCATCCGGCCCAGGGGAATCGCTTTGAGGATCGCCTCCTTGTCGAGTTTCTCGGTCATGTCGCTGGCGATGAAGCCCGGAGCGACCGCATTGACGGTGACCCCACGGGGGGCGAACTCGGCGGCATTGCTGCGGGTGAGCCCCAGCAGCCCGGCCTTGGCGGCGCTGTAGTTGGCCTGGCCGGCATTGCCCATCAAGGCCACCACCGAGGTGATGTTGATGATGCGGCCGCAGCGGGCCTTGAGCATCACCTTGCTGGCGGCTCTGGTGCAGAGGAACACGCCGGTGAGGTTGAGGTCGATGACGCTCTGCCAGTCGGCGGTTTTCATGCGCAGCAGCAGGCCGTCGCGGGTGATGCCGGCGTTGTTGACCAGCACATCGAGACGCCCCTCGCGCGCCAGCACCGCCTTGAACAGAGCCTCCACCTGCTCCTCATCGCCGACGTTGGCCTGCTGGCTCCAGGCCTGGCCGCCGGCGGCCTCGATCGCGGCTACAACCTCAGCCGCCGCTTCGGCGGAACTGGCGTAGTTCACAACCACGGTGTAGCCCGCCGCTGCAAGGTTCTCGGCAATGGCGCGACCGATGCCGCGGCTGGCGCCAGTGACGAGAGCAACGGGCGCCGCGCCGGCGCCGGCCTGGTCGACGACGGAGTTGGCCTGATGTGAACCGGGCGTGGCGCTGGACATCGAAGGGGGACAGCTGCGGCGGCGATCGTATGGCGCCGCCCTCAGGCGATCATCGGGCTTTCCTCCACCACCGCAGCCCCCAACAGGATCCGGAAGCGGGACAGTTGCTCCTTGCTGCCCAGAACCACCATCAGCTGGCCGGGAATCACCTGCACGTCACCGCCGGGATTGGCGATCAGTTCCGGCCCTCCCTGGGTGAAGGCACTGCCGCGGTAGGCATAGGGATTGCTCACACTCGGCTCCGGATTGCGCACCGCCAGCACCAGGGCTCCAGTGCGGCGGCGCAGGTGTAGATCCTGCAGCGTCCGGCCCAGCAGGTCGCCCAGCATTTTGGGGTCATCGCTGAGCTGGAACTCCTCCACCTCGCAGTCGGATCCGGCCAGCAGATCCATGAAATCCACCGACAGCGGCCGCAGGGCCGTGGCGGCCATGGTGCGGCCCCCGGCCACATAGGGGCTGATGACCCGGTCGGCGCCGGCCTGACGCAGTTTGCGTTCGGCTTCTTCGCTGTCGGAGCGGGCGATCAGGCGCAACTTCGGCGCCATGGCCCGGGCGCTCAGCACCACATAGAGGTTGGCGGCGTCGTTGGGGAGGGCGGCCACCAGGCTGCGGCAGCGCAGGATGCCGGCCTCGATCAGGGTTTCATCCAGGGTGGCATCGGCCAGCAGCACCGGCAGGCCCTTCTCCTCGGCGGCATCGCGGCGGTCCGGGTCCAGCTCGACGATCAGCAGGGAGATGCCCTCCTGGCCCAGCTGGGCGGCGATTTCGCGGCCGATACGGCCGTAGCCGCAGAGGATCACATGGTCTTGCATCGTTTTTACCCAGTCGCTGAAGCGTCGTTGGCGCAGTTTGCGGAAGTAGCCGGCCTCCGAGAGGGTCACGAGGCTGCGGATGGTCAGCTGCACCACCACCACGCCGCCGACGATCGAAAACACCGTGACCACCCGGCCGGCGGCCGAGAGGGGCTCGACCTCGCCGTAGCCGATGGTGGGAATGGTGATCGCCACCATCCAGTAACAGTCTCCCCAGTCCCAGCCTTCGGTGAGGCGGTAGCCGATGGCGCTGGCATTGATCACCAGGGTCAGCGCCAGCAGCGGCAGCAACCAGGGCTGCTTGGAGCGGGAGGTGGGGGGCGAGCGGCGAAACCAGGGGCGGCGTGATTTCATCGCCCTGGTACCAGCAGGGACTCAGGCCAGTCCCAGGGCTGCAAGCACGTCGTCAGCAGTGAGGGCATCAAGGCCGGCGGCGGCTGTCAGTCCTTTTACTCCGGGGCGCTGCGGCAGGCTGTCGTGATTGCGGCCGAGGGCCACCATCGGCACGCCGCAGAGCAGGGCCAGTTCTTCGGTGAGGGGATCACTGGTCAGCACCACGTCACTAGCGGCCACCAGGGCCGCCCGTTGCAGGGCGTGGGCGCCATCCGCTGGTCCCACCTCCAGACTGCGCAGTCCCGGCAGATTGGTGCGAATCCGCTGGGGCAGTTGCTGCCATTGGCTCCTGGGCCAGTCGCCGGGCACCCCGGCCGGAGCCAGCAGCAGCATCGGCCCATCGCCGGGCGGCAGGGAGGTGTGGGCCTGATCCAGCAGGGGCTTGGCCAGGCTGAGGCGGAAGGCCTCGGCATCCAGCCGCACTCCGATCGGCTGCAGGTAGGCAGAGAGGGCTTGGCTGGGCCAGCCTCCCTGGGTTGGCGTCACTTTCTCGGTGGCTGAAAACCCTCCCTGGGCGATGCGGGTGGCGATGTGACTCATGGACAGCATCAGATCCACTTGGCGGCCACCGGCCAGGTTTATACAGACCTGAAAATCCGGTTCCCGCACCGATCCCAGCAGGTTGGCCCAGTCCGCCAGGCTGGCGTCAGCGAAGTTGAACGGGATCTGTTTTTCCACCGCCGGCAGCAGGTTCCAGATTCCGGCGACGGCTGGAGCGCAGGCCACCTGGATATTGAAGTTCAGCTGCTGGGCCACGGCCGCCACGGCCGGTAAGGCCTGGGCTTGCTCCACTGCATCGCCCGGAATCAGAAACAGTGCTCGCATCAGTTCGGATGGGGCCGGGCGGCCTGATTGTATGGAGCATGGTCCTGGAGGATCGACCCCACCCGGAGGTGCTTGTGCATTTGCTGATCGCGGCTGCCGGCAGTGGCCGCCGCATGGGGGCTGCCGGTAACAAGCTGCTGCTGGAGCTGGCCGGCCGCCCGGTGCTGGCCTGGACCCTGGATGCGGTCCTTGCTTGTGAGGCGATCAGCTGGATCGGCATCGTCGGTCAGCCGGTGGATGCCGAGCCGATTGCCGCGATCGTGGCGGCGGCAGATGCCGATCGGCCCGTGCAGTGGATTGAGGGGGGAGACACGCGCCAGGAGTCGGTGCGACGGGGCCTGGCGGCACTGCCGGCGGCGGCCGAAGGGGTGCTCATCCATGACGGCGCCCGCTGCCTGGTGAGCGCGGAGCTGTTGGAACGCTGCGTGGCGGCGGTGCACGCCGGTGAGGCGGTGATCGCCGCCACCCCGGTGAGCGACACGATCAAGGTGGTGGATGACCAGGGCAGGATCACTGCCACCTCCGATCGCAGCCTGCTCTGGGCCGCCCAGACTCCCCAGGGGTTTCCGGTGGATCGCCTGTGTCAGGCCCATCGCCAAGCGGAAGCCGAGGGCTGGATTGTCACCGACGATGCGGCTCTGTTTGAGCGGCTCGGTTGGCCGGTGCGGGTGTTGGCGTCGTCGCCGGCCAACATCAAGCTCACCACCCCCTTTGATCTCACGATCGCTGCGGCGGTGCTGGCTGGGATGGGCGGCTGATCCCGTGCTTGGACCCGTGGGCCGCGACTGTGCCGAATGTGTCGGTGCCACAAGGATCGCAACTGAGAAACAGGCACGCAGCTATATTGCATCATATTGGCTTTCATTTTATGGCTGGATTCAGGTTGCAGGCCGATACGAGCTCTTCTGCGATCACTCGGATTGTGCGACAGGTATGCCGTCCGCTCGTTGGCATGCCCGTGCTGCTGGCCCTTGGTCTGGGCACCTTGCCCGCTCGGGCGCTGCCAGCCGCTTCGGTCCAGCTGTTCCGCATCAATGGCAACGGTGTCAAGCCGATGCCGGCCATCAGCGATGCCCTGGATCGGGCCCGGCTTCAGGGCAATTCCCTGGCTCAGGCTGCCAAGTCGCCCGTCCTGCTCGTCGCTCAGAGCAGTGGCGCTCCTGTGGCGCCCGTGACGCCTGCGACTCCTTTAGGTACCGCTGTGGCTCCCGTGGCAGCGGCTCCAGTGGCGGCAGCTGGGATCTCTCCGCTTCTGATCCTGGGAGCTGTGGTGTTGGTGGGTGTGGGCGTGGCTGCTGCTGCTGGAGCTTTCAGCAGTGATGGTGGCGGCGGTGGCACCAATCCCAGCTCCCAGTGACTTTCATCACTCGTCAGCCTGACCGGCCCATGCGTCCCCACGTGCCCCCAGTAATCGTTCGTCCGATGTTCAGCTTGTCCTCCTCAACTCTGCGCTCCGGTTCTGTTGCCTGGCTGATCCTCGGCCTAGCGGCCAGTACGGATCTGGCGCTGTCCTAGGATGCATTTGCCGGGCTACCCTCAATGGCGCCTTGTCCTGCCGCTGCAGCGGCTGCGTCCCCTGTCGCCGCTGCTGCTGGAACCTCAGCGAACGATGTGCTGCTGGCCCAGGCCTTGCCCAACAATCAGCCCGTGGGCGTTGAGATGGGCGAGCCCGCCTGCACCTACGACCCCATCGTGCCTGCCAGGCCTCAGATCATTCGGGGCCTTTGGTGAGCGCCGGCGAGCAACGCCATTCCTCTGGCTGAGGTTATTGGTTGTTCTTCGCTTCGGCATGCTGGCAGCCGTACGGTTAGACCGTTTTGAAGCCTGGTGCTGGCGAGTTGAAGACCCCCTCCACGATCAACCCATCGAGGATGATGGGCTCCTGGATGATTTTGTTCAGGAGATGGCGGTCGGGATTCTTGCTCTTCAGGCCTGCCGCTCTCGCTCT
Organism: Cyanobacteriota bacterium; assembly: GCA_026389335.1. GTDB lineage: Bacteria > Cyanobacteriota > Cyanobacteriia > PCC-6307 > Cyanobiaceae > Cyanobium. The sequence goes on from JAPLIB010000099.1 coordinate 104,093, forward strand.
GGTCGTCGTCTTGGCTGCCTTTGGGGTGGCCCTCGGCTCCGGCCTTCCTGGTGGAGCTTCGGCGGCCCTTGCTCTGCAGGTCACGGTTGCTGAGTCGGCCTTCGTGCCACTGGCTGCTCAGCCAGCCTCCGCTGTGTTTCTTGCCAAGGCCGCGCCAAGCCAACCTCAGGGTCTGCCAGCTCTGCCTGCACGGTCCGGAGCGCTGGAACCGGCAACGCCGGTGCCGGCGTGGGTGAGCCTGGAGGGCCGGCGGGTGATCGAGATTCGGTCTGCCGCCGGCGCCCAGACACCGGAGCTGCTGGCCAGGCGAGCGACTCAGGATCTGCGGCTCCTGGCGGAGAGCACCGTGGCTCCTGAGCAGTTGCAGGTGCGGGAGCTGCCTCCATACACCATGATCGGCCTGGTGGGGGATGACGGCCGGTTCAATCCCCGACTGGCCGTTGATGATCGGGCCGCGGCGGCCTTCGGCCTCTCCCGCGAGGAGCTGGCCACCCAGTACCGCGATCAGTTGCGCGGGGCGATTCGCCAGTTCCGTAGCAGCCATACGCCGCTCAGCTGGCTGCGGGGCACGGCTCTGGCGCTGTTGGTGCTGGCCATCTATCTCCTCTGGATCCGCGGTCAGAACTGGCTGAATCTGCAGCTGGCCGCCAGGATTGATCGGCTCGCCCGCCAGGGCGGTCTGGGGCTGCGGCTTGGCGGCAGCCAGGTGCTCGATTCCCAGCAAGGCCAGGAGGCGCTGCAGCTGTTGCGCCGGCTGGGGCATTGGAGTTTTTTGCTGCTGATCAGCTATCTGCTGGTTCCCCTGCTGCTCGGCTTGTTTCCACCCACCCAGGTGATCGCTGAGGGGTTGCGTTCACACCTGCTGCAGGTGGTTGAACGCTTGCTGAACGGGCTGTTCGGCGCGATTCCCAGCCTGCTGACGATTGCCCTGATCCTTGTCTTCACCCGCCTGGTGATGCAGGCCTGCTCGGCCTGGTTTCTGGCGATCGAGCGCGGACGGTTGCAATTCCCCGGCTTCTATCCGGAGTGGGCCAGGCCCACCGGCCGGCTGATGTCAGCGGCGATCCTGACAGCTGGGCTGGTGATCGCTTACCCCTACGTGCCCGGCTCCGGCAGCAAGGTGTTCCAGGGGGCCGGGCTGTTCGTGGGTGTGCTGGCCGCCCTGGGATCGAGTGCGGTGGCCACCAACGTGATCAGTGGCTTGATGTTGATCTACACCCGCGCGTTTCAGGAAGGAGATCGGGTGGAGATCAATGGGGTGGTGGGCCTGGTGCAGGATCGCGACCTGCTGGTGACCCGCATCCAGACCCCCCGCGATGAGCTGGTGAGCATCCCCAATGCCACGGTGATCACCTCTGCGATCGTCAATTTCAGCTTTTCGCGCCGGGAGATCCAGCGGCCGGTGGCCATCGCCACCACGGTGACCATCGGCTACGACGTGCCTTGGCGGCAGGTGCAGACTCTGCTGTTGCAAGCGGCTCGAAGCACGGAGGGCATCGCCCCCGATCCGGAGCCCCTCGTGCTGCAGACCTCGCTCAACGACTTCCACATCAGCTACGAACTCAACGCCCATGTGCTGGAGGTGGACGCCTATCGCGAGACCCTCTCCGCCCTGTTGGCGGCGATTCAGGACAGCTTTGCGGCGGCCGATGTGGAGATCATGTCGCCTGGCTACCACGCCATTCGCGACGGCAACGCCCGCACCGTGCCACCACCCCCCTGACCCATCCCGCTGGCTGGTCTCCCTCCATAACGTCTCCCTCCGCAACGTCTTTCTCTGCAACGTCTTTCGCTGCAATGGAGTCTGAACACAGGGGTTGATTCCTAATTCAGCAGGCTCAGCCGGCCCCGGTCGCCGTCGAGGCGGGCCCGGACGCCAAGGGGCAGGGCCGCATTGCCCGCGTGGTGGCCAATCGGCAGCTGGGCCACCACCGGCACCCCGAGATCGAGGCTGCGTTCGCGCAGCACCTGGTCAAGGTTGAAGCGGCGTTCAGCCGGCTCGCCGGAGCGGCTATCGGCGGCGTCCCAGCCCTCGAAACTGCCGAAGCCGAGGCCGGCCAGCTGTTGCAGGGCGCCGCAGAGCCGCCACTGGGTGAGCATGCGCTCGATCCGATAGGGGGGCTCGCCCACGTCCTCGAGGATCAGGATGGCGCCTTTGAGCCGCGGCAGATGGGGGGTGCCCAGCAGATGGGTGGCGACGGTGAGATTGGCCACCAGCAGTGGCCCTTCGGCGCAGCCGCCGTGCCAGCCGACTCCGTCCAGAGCAGCCACCGGCGCACCGAACAGCAGATCCCGCAGCCGTTCCTGGCTCCAGGCCGGCTCGGCGGCCAGGGTGGTGAGCATCGGCCCGTGCACGCCGCCGCCGAGGCCTTGGCAGACCCGGTCGAACAGCAGGGAGGTGACGTCGGAGAAGCCCAGCAGCCAGCCAGGGGGTTGCTGCAGTGGATATTCCAGCAAGCGGGCCGAGCCCCAGCCGCCACGGACGCAGGCCAGCAGGGCGGCCTGGGGCTCGGCTGCTGGGCCCGGTGCCATCAGATCGGCCAACCGTTCTGGATCGCGGCCGGCCAGGTAGCCCCAGCGGCGCTCGCCGAAGGCCAACGGGTCACCGACCACCTGCAGCCCCCAGCGCTCCAGGATCTCCAGGCCCGCCTGCAGGCGGTTGGTGTCCTCAAGGGCCGAGCTGGCGGCCACCAATCGCACCCGATCGCCGCGGCGCAGGGCGGGCGGCAGGGGCGTGAAGGGGGCGGCCATCAGCGCTGGGACAGGATCAGGGCCAGCAGCAGCAGACCGCCGAGCTTCACCTGGTTGCTGAAGTGGTGGCCATAGGTGCTGGGGGGCAGGTGCGGCCGCTGCAACAGCAGGGCTTCGCGCAGCATGCCAGCACTGGCCAGGGCCCAGGGCAGCCAGAACAGCGCCCCGCCGATTCCCTGGAGCTTGGCCGCCAGCGCCAGCGCCGCGGCGGTGAGGCCGTAGCAGAGGGCGACTGCCTGGGGCGCCCTGGCTCCCAGGCTGAGGGCGCTGCTGCGCACCCCCACCACTTGGTCGTCATCCCGGTCGGCCATGGCATAGACGGTGTCGAAGCCGAAGGTCCAGGTGAGGGTGGCCAGCCAGGTGAGGGCCAGGGGCCAGCCCTGCAGCGTGCCGCTGGCGGCGGCCCAGGGAATCAGCACGGCGAAGCCCCAGCAGATGGCCAGCACCAGCTGGGGGAAGCCGAACCAGCGCTTGGCTGAGGGATAGAGCAAGACCGGCGGCAGGGCCGCCAGGGCCAGCAGCAGGCAGAGTTTGACGGAGGCGGCCGGCAGGGCCAGCACCACCAGCAGGGCGGCGACCAGGCAGAGCACCAGCAGGATCACGGCGGTGCTGACGCCCAGGCGGCCATCGGCCAGGGGGCGATGGCGGGTGCGTGCCACCAGCGGGTCGATGCGCCGGTCCCAGAGATCGTTGGCGATGCAGCCCGCCGCACTGACGGCCAGCCCACCCAGCACGATCCAGCCCACCAACGCTGGCGGCGGCGGGGCCAGGGGCTGGAGCCACAGGGCCCAGCCGGCGGGGATCAGCAGGATCAGGCGCCCACTCGGCTTGTGCCAGCGCACCAGCTCGAGCGAGGCCCGCAGGCCGGCGCGGAGCGAGCCGGCAGTCTGGGCCCTGGCTTCCGTCATCAACTCCGAATCAACAGATGCAGGTTAGGAGCGAGCCTGGAGGCGGCCACCTTCAGCGGGTTGGGACACCGAGAGTCCCGCCGGCTGTTGCCGTTGTGCACCTTTCGGCTCCGCGCCTGTGAATCGGCCCAACCCTGGGGCCACCAGGTGCCGCTGCGATCTCAGGGGCCGTGGCGGCAGAGCCAGCAGCCCCTGGGTGTCGCTCGGTGCGCTGTTGCCAGCTGCTGCGGCACCTCCCCGTCTCCAGCGGGGCGCTCGGGGGGGGGGGGGACGGCTTCAGCCAACACGGTTGCGCAGACAGCTGGTTGCCCAGATAACCGGTTGCTCAGCAAACCGGTTGCTCAGCAAACCGGTTGCCCATTACCGGGTTTCCCTGGTCACCCCGCGTTGAGCTCTGTCCGGGAGCGCTTTCAATGGCAAAGTGACGCCGCCTCCGGCCTCCGGCCCCGCCCCATGGTCCAGTCCTCTGCCGTGGTCAGGCCTGTGGCTGAACGTCGGGTGGCGGCGATCGACATCGGCACCAACTCGATTCATCTGCTGATCGCCGCGATCGATCCAGCGCTGCACAGCTTCAGTGTGGTGCTGGCTGAAAAGTCCACGACGCGCCTGGGCGAACGGGATCCGGACACGGGCGATCTCAGTGCTGATGCGATCGAGCGGGCCTTCCGCACCCTGCGCCATTGCCGTGATCTGGCCGCCAGCCATGGCGTAGAGCAGATCGTGACTGCGGCCACCAGTGCGGTGCGCGAAGCCCCCAACGGCCGCGATTTCCTGTTGGCCCTGCAGGAGCAGCTCGACCTGGATGTGGATCTGGTGAGTGGGCCGGAGGAAGCCCGCCTGATCTACCTCGGTGTGGTGTCGGGGATGGCCTTCGGGGACACCCCGCACTGGATCCTGGATATCGGCGGCGGCTCCACTGAACTGGTGCTCGCCGATGGCCGCGATGCTCGCGCCCTCACCAGCACCCGTATCGGCGCGGTGCGCTTGCAGCGGGAGTTCTGCCAGCAGGAACCCCTGAGCGAGCCGCGACGCACGTTTTTACAGGCCTACATCCAGGGAGCGCTTGATCCGGCGGTGGCCCAGGTGAAGCGGGCCCTCAAAAGTGGCGAATGCCCGGTGATGGTGGGCACCAGCGGCACCGCCATGGCTCTGGCTGCCCTGGCCGCGGCCGAGGATCCCAAGCCGCCGCTCAAGCTGGGCGGCTATCGCCTCAGCCGCGAGCGGATCGATCAGCTGGTGGAGCGGCTGTTGCTGCTGTCGCCCGAGCAGCGCCGTGCCCTGGCGCCGATCAATGATCGCCGCGCCGAAATCATCGTGCCGGGCTCGTTGATCCTGCAGACGGCGATGACGATGCTGGGGGCGAAGGAGCTGGTGGTGTGCGAGCGGGCCCTGCGCGAGGGGCTGATCGTGGACTGGATGCTGCGCAACGATCTGCTCGGCGATCGCTTCGCCTTCCAGAGCACGATCCGGGAACGCACGGTGTTGCATCTGGCGCGCAACTACGGCGTTGATGGGGGGCGGGCGGATCGGGTGGCGACCCATGCCCTGAGCCTCTACGACCAGACCTACGGCTTGCTCCACCACGATGAAGGGGAGGGGCGGCTACTGCTCTGGGCGGCGGCCCAGCTGCACACCTGTGGCAAGCACGTGAACATCGCCGCGTATCACAAGCACACCTGGTATCTGATTCGGCACGGGGAGTTGCTGGGCTACTCCGAGAGCGAGCATCTGATGGTGGCGGCGATGGCCCGCTATCACCGCCGCGGGCTACCGAAGAAACGGCACGAGTCCTGGCAGCTGATTGAAGGGCGGCAAGAGCGGCGCACGGTGGCCAGCCTTTCCCTGCTGCTGCGCCTGGCCGCGGCCCTCGATCGCCGGCCGGAGGGCGTGATCGCTGCGATCCAGGTCCATCCCGAAGGGCCGCGCAGCAACCCCAGCGGCTTCCGGGTGAGCCTGCAGCCACTGTCCAGCGGCGAGGCACAGTCCAGCGGCGAGGCACAGCCGGGCGGCGAGGCGCCGGCAGCCCCGGATCTGAGCCTCGAATATTGGAGCCTGCAGGCCTGCACCGATGTGGTCAAGGAGGCCACCGGGCTGCAGATGCGGCTGCCGGCCAGTCCTGCCGCGGGGATGATGCCGATCGCCGCCGGCATGACCGAGCCCGGGGCCGCGGCTGCAGCCGTGGTCGGCTGAAGCAGGCGGGGATTCGGAGGCTTGCTTGTGCCTCTGGTTTTCCAGACGCCATGAAGCGTTTCTGGCAAATCTCATCTGTGGGTGTGATCACAGTGAAGTGTGATCACAGAAAAAAACTCAAAATCTAGATGGGCGATACTGGATTCGAACCAGTGACCCCTTCCGTGTGAAGGGCGCCATCCCAATTGGTGGGTAAAGACTTGAGTTGTGTGGGCAGGCAGCGAAAATTTTTTGCTCTGTCTTCGTTGCAGGCCCGCAAGCCTCGAGGGTGCTCGGCTGCTTGGGGGGGCGGAGACGACCTGGGTGGGTCTGGCGTTCCGATGCAGGCTCTACATAGGGCCCCGATTGGTCTCGATAGGCAGGTGGAGGTATGGGGAAACCATCCAGGTGCCTGCCAGGCTGACCAGCGTCGCCGCATCGCCCCCGAGACCTGATGGAGCCCAACGAGCAGCAGCTTGAACTCCTTGGAGCCCTGGAGGCCCTGGGAGGCTCTGCAGGCAACGGCAAGCTGCGGGACTGATGGGCTGGGATGAGCCGACCTACGAGGCCGTGAAGGGGGGCCTCGTGGCCTCCGGTGAGCTGCTCATGGGTCGCGGTCGCGGTGGTTCGGTCAGCCTGGGCAACGGGGATGGTCCGCTGCCCCAGGCTCGATCGACGCCAGGGAACGGCAGTCGGGGCCCATCAGCGCTGCAACCACCGCCGCCTCCAGGCCCCAGCCCAGCGGCAAGCAGAACCTCTCGGCCTTCATCTGGAGCGTGGCTGACCTGCTGCGGGGCGACTACAAGCAGAGCGATTACGGCAAGGTGATCCTGCCGTTCACCGTGCTGCGCCGGCTCGACTGCGTGCTGGAGCCCACGAAAGAGGCGGTGCTGGCGGAGAAGGAGCTACGCGAGGGCCAGGGGCTGGACCCGGAGCAGTTTCTGCTGCGGGTGGCGGGGCACGGGTTCTGCAACACCTCAGCCCTGAGCCTGAAGCGGCTGATGGGCGATCAGGACAACATTGGCGAGAACCTGCGCTCCTATATCCAAGCGTTCACCCCAGAGGTGCGCGACATCTTCGAAAGCTTCAAGTTCCACCTGCAGGTGGATGGACTGGATAGCGCTGGGCTGCTCTACATGGTGTGCGAGCGCTTCGCCCAGATCGACCTGCACCCGGAAACGGTGAGCAATGCCGAAATGGGGCTGGTGTTTGAATAACTGATCCGCAAGTTCGCCGAGCTCTCCAATGAAACCGCTGGGGAGCACTTCACGCCGCGAGAGGTGATCAGGCTGATGGTGAATCTGATTTTCATCGAAGACGATCAGGCCCTCACCCAGGGCGGCATCGTGCGCAGCCTCTACGACCCCACCGCGGGCACCGGCGGCATGCTCAGCGTGGCGGAGGAACACCTGGTGGGGATGAACCCCTCGGCCCGGCTGGTGCTGAGCGGCCAGGAGCTCAACCCCGAGAGCTACGCGATCTGCAAGGCCGACATGCTGATCAAGGGGCAGGACATCAAAAAGATCCGCTTCGGCAATACGCTCTCGGATGACCAGCTGGGCGATCAGAAATACGACTACATGCTCTCCAATCCCCCGTTTGGGGTGGAGTGGAAGAAGATCCAAAAGGAGGTGCAGCGGGAGGCCGACACGCTCGGCTACGCGGGCCGCTTTGGACCGGGCTTGCCACGGGTGAGCGATGGCTCGCTGCTGTTTCTGCTGCACCTGATCAGCAAGATGCGCCCGGCTCTAGAGGGCGGCAGCCGCTTCGGGATCGTGCTGAATGGCTCGCCCCTGTTCACCGGCGGGGCGGGCTCGGGCGAAAGCGAGATCCGCCGCTATGTGCTGGAAAACGATCTGGTGGAGGCGATCATCGGTCTGCCCACCGATATGTTCTACAACACCGGCATCAGCACCTACATCTGGATCCTGAGTAATCGGAAGCCCTTGGAGCGCAAGGGCAAGCTGCAACTGATCGATGCTTCCAGTTTCTGGCAGAAGATGCGCAAGAGCCTGGGCAGCAAACGCAAGGAGCTGAGCCCCGAGCACATCGAGAAAATCACCCGCCTGTTCGGCAACTTCGAAGAGGCCGAACACAACGGCAAGCCGATCAGCCGCATCTTCTGCACCGAAGACTTCGGCTACCGCACGATCACGGTGGAGCGCCCACTGCGCGATGAAGCGGGCCAAGTGGTGCTGGGCCAACGCGGCAAGGCCAAGGGCCAACCCCAGGCCGATTCCAGCCTGCGCGATACGGAAAATGTGCCGCTCTCAGAAGACGTGCAGCCCTACTTCGAGCGGGAGGTGCTACCCCACGTGGGCGATGCCTGGATCGACCACGAGAAAACAAAGGTGGGCTACGAGATCCCCTTCAACCGCCACTTTTATGTGTTCACCCCACCCCGACCCCTGGATGTGATCGATGCCGAGCTGAAGCAGGTGACGGATCGGATCCTGGAGATGATTGGGGGGTTGAGTGGCTGAGCAGTGCAGCAATGAAAAACGCATCATCATCATTGCCGGGCCCAATGGTGCTGGCAAAACCACGTTTGCGCGTGAGTATCTGCCTATTGAAGTAGGCATAACCACCTTTATCAATGCTGATCTGATCGCTGCCGGCCTGTCGCCGTTTGCGCCGGAGCTTGCAGCTCGACGGGCGGGGCGGCTGATGTTGGGGGAGATTTATCGCTGCGGGGCAGCTGGCGTGGATTTTGCGTTTGAAACCACGCTGGCGGGGAAGGGGGATTTGAAAAGGATTGAACACTGGCGGCGCGCTGGCTATCGAATCAAGCTGATTTTTCTGAAGCTCTCCCATAAGGAGGCTGCCATTCGCCGTGTCGCCGAGCGTGTTGCGCAGGGAGGTCATTCAATACCCTCTGATGTGATCAGCCGGCGCTTCGTCAGCGGCCTCAGAAACTTCACCACCCTGTACCAGCCGATCGTTGATGCCTGGCAGTTGATTGATAATGGAGGCGCCACACCGCACCTGATCACCCAGGGAGGCCGTTCGTGAGTCAGCCTTGGCAGAACCAGCATCCCGACCCAGACCTCAAGCGGGTGGAAGCGGCCCTGCGGCGATCGGGCTTACGCGCTCGCGAGTTGGCCCGGATCACCAACACGGGCCTTGTGGTCACGATCGATGGCGAGCTACGCACGATGCGCGGTGCCGAGCTCGACTTGGCCTTGGAGACGAGCGATGAAGACCGGGTGAGCGAGCCATGACGATGAACGTCAACCTGTCGCCCCAGCTGGAGGCGATGGTGAAGGCCAAGGTGGCTTCCGGACGCTATACCTCCGCCAGCGAGGTGGTGCGTGAAGCGCTGCGGCTGATGGAGCAGCAGGATCAGCTGCGGGTGTTGCAGCTCCAGCAGTTGCGTCGCGACATCCATGATGGGCTGGCAAGCGGAGAGGCAGAGGCCTGGAACCCGAAGGCGATCAAGGCCGAAGGGCGCCGCCGCTTGGGGGTCCATGACGATTCAAGGCTGGGCGTGTGAACCTTGGGATGAACGGGGGCTGTCGGCATGAGCGAAACCACGGAACCATCTCCAGCCTCAGATCTGATTCTGTATCAAACAGAGGATGGAAAAACCCGCATCCAGTGCCGCTTTGAGGATGAAAGTCTCTGGCTCACGCAGGCCCAGATAGCGGATCTCTTCCAGACCACACCACAAAACATCACTCAACATATCAAGGCGATTTACGAGGAAGGAGAGCTTAGCGAAGATTCAACTTGTAAGCCGCTCTTACAAGTTCGATCCGAAGGAGGACGGCAAGTCCCGTCAGTGGGCGAATGAGCGTCTGAGCGAATACCTGGTGAAGGGCTTCGCCATGGATGATGAACGCCTGCGCAAGCCCGTGACATCGGGATTACCAGACTATTTCGATGAGCTGCTGGAGCGGATTCGTGACATCCGAGCTAGTGAACAGCGTTTGTATTTACGTGTGAAGGACATTCTGGCCCTGGCTGCGGATTACCAGCCCCCGGATGCCCAAACACAGACGATGTTCAAGACAGTCCAGAACAAGCTGCATTTTGCTGTAACTGGTTTGACCGCTCCCGAGATCATCAGTCAGCGCGTCAACCCTGAGCTACCTAATATGGGCCTCACCAGCTGGAGCGGAGTACGGGTTATCAAAAAAGATGTGAAGGTGGCCAAGAATTATCTCAAGGAAGCTGAGATCAAGGAATTAAATCGCATTGTGGGGATGTTTCTGGACTATGCCGAGGATCAGGCGCAGCGCCGCAAGCAGGTGTTCCTGAAGGATTGGCCAGAGCGCCTGGATGCGTTTCTTTTCTTCAACGACCGCGATGTGCTGCCGGGGTTCGGCAGCGTCTCCCGCGATGCAGCCGAGCAGCGGGCCTTGGCTGCCTATGAGCAATTCAATGAGCGCCGCCGGCTCGCGGCAGAAGAGCAGGGCGCGGTGGATGCCATGGCTGCCCTGGAGGATGTGGCGAGGATGGCGGAGCAGCGCAGCACAGGCCGGGAGGATCATCCATGAGCTTCCCCCGTTACCCGACCTACAAGCCCAGCGGCGTGGAGTGGCTGGGGGAGGTGCCGGAGCATTGGGAGGCAATAGAAGCCAGGAGAGAAATTGCTTTCTTGACCAGTGGGTCTCGTGGATGGGCGGAATTTTACTCGGACGAAGGGCCAATCTTCTTGAGGATTGGAAACCTAACGAGGGACAGCATTCGCCTCAACCTGGAAGACATCCAGAGAGTAACCCCACCTGCAGGAGTTGAAGGGGATAGGACTGAAGTACATGAAGGAGATGTCCTGTTCTCAATTACCGCTTATCTTGGCTCTGTAGCAGTGGTGCCTGGCGGACTAGAGAGAGCCTATGTTAGTCAGCACGTATGTCTTGCAAGGCTTGCGAATGGCAATCTAATGCCTGATTGGCTTGCATATTCGGTGCTATCGGCCTCTGGAAAGGCATATCTTGAGGCAGAGAGCTACGGAGGAACGAAAGTGCAACTCGCTTTGGACGATGTCAAGTCTTTCCCGCTGTCACTTCCTCCCATTGAGGAGCAGCGATCGCTCATAACCTTCCTCAATCGCGAAACCGCCAAGATCGACGCCCTGATCGCCGAGCAGCAGCGCCTGATCGAGCTGCTTCAGGAGAAGCGCCAGGCCGTGATCTCCCATGCCGTGACCAAGGGGCTGAATCCGCACGCACCGATGAAGGATTCGGGGGTGGAGTGGCTGGGGGAGGTGCCGGAGCATTGGGAGGTTAAGCCTGTAAAAAGGCTAATCAGATCGATTGGACAAGGCTGGAGTCCTCAGTGCGAGAACTACAGCGTAGATGGGGGCGAAGGGTGGGGGGTTCTGAAAGTTGGATGTGTCAATGGAGGAGCATTTAGGTCAACTGAAAATAAGTCGCTTCCGGTTGAGCTTGACCCGAAGCCGGAGCTGGCAATTTTCAAAGACGACTTGCTGGTTTCACGCGCTAATACACGTGAGCTTGTAGGCAGCGCTGCTGTTGCTCTTCAAGACTACCCCAACCTTTTATTGTGCGACAAGCTCTACAGACTGAGAGTTGACTGCAAAGGAGCCCATCCTCAGTTTCTGTCATTCTTTCTTGGTTCCCGAGAAGCAAGGAGTCAAATCGAATTAGAGGCGAGTGGCGCAAGTGACTCCATGCTCAACATAAGTCAGAGTGCAATCCTTGAACTTCCTTGTCCAGCCCCGCCCGCGGACGAGCAGGTAGTTATTGTTGAAACAACAAATAGACAACAGAGCCATCTTGTAAATCTCGCCGATGAGGCCGTCAAGGTAATCAAGCTCCTTCAAGAACGCCGCTCCGCCCTGATCTCCGCCGCCGTCACCGGCCAGATCGATGTGCGCGGGCTGGTCCTTGAGGCTGAGGCTGCATGAGCAGCACCCCCAAGACGATCCAGATCTTTCTGCCCAGCGGCGAATTCAGTCGTTGACAGGCAGGGAGGCATTCCGATCAACGATTTTCCAGAAGGTGTACTGGGTAAGCGGAGAAGATACGATCCACGGTGATCAACGTCAGTTCATGCTGCATCGCCTGCGCGATCAACAGGCGGTCAAATGGGTCACGGTGGAGTGGAGGCAGATCAGCCAGATGAGGCATCGCCCCTTCATCAACTGACAGAGCTGTGATGCTGTGGGCGGATCTCTGTTGCGGCAGATAGGTGGCCGGTGGGGCAGGAAGGAAGAGTTTGCCGAGGTTGTGTTTGATCACCGCCTCCCAAACGGAAACCGAACTCAGAAAGACATCATTCGATGCGTTCTGTATGGCACCCCGTAATGAATCGGGCAGCTTGGGATCGGCTGCGATGTACCAAAGGAACACGTGGGTGTCCACCAGCAGTCGCATCACCCCTCAAAATCCTGCAGGAGGCTGTCGGGAAGAGGAGCATCGAAGTCATCGGGGACGCTGAACGCTCCAGCCGCCAGGCCGAAGGGGCGGGAGGGGGACTGGGAATGCGTGATTGGTCGGAGTTCAGCGACTGCACGGCCCTCGCGGAGAACCAGTACACGCTCCCCTGCCTCGACTCGATCGAGCAGGGCAGCAGGATCTTTGGCTAGTTCTTGCAAGCTGATGTTGATCATTTCACTATTATAGTCGGTTGTTTCTAAGACCCTGGGACACTTCTGATCTCCGCTGCCGTCACCGGCCAGATCGATGTGCGCGGGCTGGTCCTTGAGGCTGAGGCTGCATGAGCAGCACCCCCAAGACGATCCAGATCTTTCTGCCCAGCGGCGAACTCCACGGCATTCGTCTCGCCCAGATCACCACGGGCGGTGCGGCGACGATGGGATCAGGCCCGTTTGAGCAGCTCATAGGCCCGATCAGCCTGGTCGCGCACTGCCTGCGGCAGGGCTTCATAACAGCGCCAGAAGCGTGGACTCGCCTGGTGCTTCAACGCTCGCTGCAGCGACCGGCCGCCAGATCAGCCAGGGCTTCCTCGGCCAACCAATCCAGCGTTCCGGCCTGAACGTCCTGCTCCAGCTGCTGGTCCCATTCGGCCAGGTCGGACTGTTCGAACCAGGCCCTGAACTCAGCGCGGCCCGCGGGATCCAGCTGCTCTACGGCAGCTTCGATGGCATGGAGGCTAGTCATGGGGGCACCTTAAGTGGCCTGCAGGCTCCTTTATGCGCACCCTCTACATCCGCCACGTACCCGATGAGGTGGCCGCAGGGCTGGAGAAGCTCGCCGAATCCGCCCGTCGCGCCGACAACGCTGAGCGGCTGAACGCCCTGCCCTCCCTGCCGATCGAGCGCGCCAGCATCCTGGAAGCGTTGGCCGAGAGCTGCGCCGGGCGCTGATGCTGGTGATCGATGCCTCCGTGCTGGTCGATGCCGAGCTGCTTTCAGTGCTGCGCAGGCTGGTCCTGGCCGACAAACTGCAGGACAGTCATGCCCTGCAGGCACTGGCCACCACCGACCGTCTGGGCCTGCGCCGCCACCCCAGCCGCTCCCTCTGGCCCCGGGCCTGGGAGCTGCGCTCCAACCTCTCCGCCTACGACGCCCTCTATGTGGCCCTGGCCGAGCAGCTCCATGTGCCCCTGCTCACCGCCGCTGCCCGCCTCGCCAGGGCAGCGGGGCTGCGGTGTCCGGTGGAGGTTCTGGAGGCGTGAGCGAATGCCCCTCCGACTCCTGACCCGGAAAACTGCCGTAGGATTGCCGTAGCTTTACCCGGTTCGTCATGGCCACCACCCGCCTTGAGGTCCGCCTCAGCGATCAGGTCAACGAGCGCCTCGAAGCCCTTGCCGCTGCCGAAGGGCTCACCAAGACCGATGTCTTCCGTCGTGCCCTTGCGCTCTACATGCTCGCCAAGAAGCAGGAGCAGGCAGGTGCCAGGCTGCAGTTCGCCCACGGGGATCAGGTGGAAACCCTGGTGAACATCTGATGGACGACATCACCGCTGCCTATGCCCGCGAACTGCAGACGGCCATCAGCGGGATCGAGATCAGAACGCCGGAGCACCCAGCCGATCGAGCCCAGCGCCACCGCATTGAGCGCATGGCGGTCTGGATGATCGCCGCCACCTCCTGCTTCGCTGCCCTGCTGATTGTCTGCAGCCTGTTTCGCCCTGTGCCGGAGAAGCGGATCGATTGGAGCACCGGCATTCTTCAACTCGTGCTGGGCGGGGCCGTGGGCTTTGCCTTGAAGCGTTCCCCATGACCCATCCCCCTGAGCCAACCCTGTCGGATCACTTCCCTGAGTGCAATCTTGATGCCGCCCCGCTGGGCCTCCTTTGGGACAGCTTTTTTGTGCAGAGGCTCCGGGTGAGCAGCGATTTCCTTGAGGAGCGCGGCTCTCAGGAGCAAGCCGAGCGAGAAACAATCTGAGGTTTAATGCAGTGACTGCATAAGCCTGGGGTTTACTAGGCCTTGCCGGCCTAAGCTGCACCTCAAAAGGTGGCCATCGGGCAGCTGCTGAGCCGATGAGCCTCCACCACGAGATCGCCTTCGAGCTGGAGATCTGCGATCACCTCGGTGCCAACGGCTGGCTCTACGAGGAGGGCAGCGCCGTTGCCTACAGCCGCGAGCTTGCTCTCTACCCGCCCGATCTGATCGCCTGGGTGCAAGAGGCCCATCCCGACGCCTGGGAGGTGCTGCAGAAGAACCACGGCTCCAAAGCCGAGGGCACCCTGTTGCAGCGGGTGCGGCAGCAGCTTGATCAAGTGGGCACCCTTGATCTGATTCGCCACGGGGTGGAGGTGCTCGGCCTGCCCAAGGCCCTCAAACTCGCTGAGTTCAAGCCGGCCTTCGGGCTCAATCCGGCGATCCTGGCCCGCTACAACGCCAACCGGCTACGGGTGGTGCGGCAGGTGCGCTATTCGACGCGCAACGAGAACTGCCTCGATCTGGTGCTGTTTCTCAATGGCATCCCGGTGGCCACCAGCGAACTCAAGACCGACAACACCCAGTCGATCGCCGATGCGATCTGGCAATACAAGAGCGACCGCAACCCCAGGGCCGCCGGCCAGGCTGCTGAGCCGCTGCTCTCCTTCCCCAGCGGCGCCCTAGTGCATTTCGCCGTCAGCAACCGCGAGGTGCAGATGACGACCCGGCTGGAAGGTCCACGCACCCAATTCCTGCCCTTCAACCAGGGCAGCGATCCCGGTGGGCCCGACTGCGGCGCCGGCAATCCGGTGATGGCCGGCCATCGCACCGCCTATCTCTGGGAGGAGGTGTGGGAGCGCCATAGCTGGCTGGAGATCCTGGGCCGCTACTGCATCGCCGAGCGCGACAAGAAAAAGCAGATCCGCCGGCTCGTGTTTCCCCGTTACCACCAGCTGGCGGTTACCCGGTTGCTGCTCAAGGCCGTGCTCGAGGAAGGCCCCGGCTTCCGCTACCTGATTCAGCACTCGGCCGGCTCCGGCAAGACCGCCTCGATCGGCTGGGGCTCTCACCTGCTCGCCGATCTCCACGACGAGAACGATCGCAAGGTCTTTGACACGGTGCTGGTGGTGAGCGACCGCAGCGTGATCGACAGCCAGCTGCAGGAAACCCTGGAGAACTTCGAGCGCCGCAAAGGGGTAGTGGCCTCGATCACCACGGAGAAGGGCATCAAAAGCGATCAGCTGGCCGCCGCCCTCTCGGGCGACAAGAAGATCGTGGTCTGCACGATTCAGACCTTCCCGGCCCTGATCAAAAAAATGCAGGAGCTCACCGCCACCAGTGGCAAGCGCTTTGCGGTAATCGCCGATGAAGCCCACAGCTCCCAGACCGGCCAGGCGGCCGACAAGCTCAAGCAGGTGCTCTCCGCTGCTGAGGCTGCCGATCTGGCCGATGGCGGCGAGCTGGACATCGAAACCCTGCTGGCAGCACAGATGGGCGCCCGCACCCGGGAGGCTGGCATCACCTACGTGGCCTTCACCGCCACCCCCAAGACCAAGACGCTGGAGCTCTTCGGGAGGCGTCCCAACCCCAACGAGTCCGCCGGCCCCGGCAACCTGCCGGCGCCTTTCCACGTGTATTCGATGCGGCAGGCGATCGAGGAGAAGTTCATCCTCGATGTGCTCCAGAACTACACCTCCTACCAGCTCGCCTTCCAGCTCGTCCAGGACGGCCAGAGCTTCTCCAGTGAGGAGGTGGAACGCAGCGCTGCCCTCAAGAAGCTGATGGGCTGGGTGAAGCTCCACCCCCACAACATCGCCCAGAAGGTGCAGATCGTGGTGGAGCACTTCCGCCAGTTCGTCTGGCCGCTGCTCGATGGCAAGGCCAAGGCGATGGTGGTGGTGGGCTCCCGCAAGGAGGCGGTGCGTTGGAAGTTCGCCATCGACAAGTACATCAAGGAGAAGGGCTACCCACTCGGCACCCTGGTGGCCTTCAGCGGCGAGGTGAACGATGAGGAGAGCGGCCCCGATGGCTTCACCGAACGCAGTCAAAGCCTCAACCCTGGCCTCAACAGCGACATCCGCGAGGCCTTCAATGGCGCTGATTACCAGATCCTGCTGGTAGCCAACAAGTTCCAGACCGGCTTTGATCAGCCGTTGCTCTGCGGCATGTATGTGGACCGGCGTCTGGCTGGTATTCAGGCCGTGCAGACCCTCTCGCGCCTGAACCGCTGCCACCCCGGCAAGGACACCACCTACGTCGTCGATTTCGCCAATGAACCGGATGACATCCTGGCGGCCTTCAAGACCTACTACGCCACCGCCGAGCTGTCCGAGGCCACCGATCCCAACCTCATCCTTGACCTCAAAACCAAACTCGATGCCCAGGGCCACTACGACGACTACGAGATCGAGCGGGTGGTGAAGGTGTTGCTCGCCCACATTCACACCGGCAAAGCCAAACAGAGTCAGTTGATCGGGGCCCTGGAGCCCGTGGCCCAGCGGCTGATGACCCTGCACCAGCAGGCCAGGCTCGCCTATCGCCAGACCGAGGAGATCAACGACCCGGACGGTTTGAAGCGGGCCAAGGAGGAACTCGATGCCCTGTGGCTGTTCCGCAGTGACCTGGGCACCTACGTGCGCTTTTACACCTTTCTTTCGCAGATCTTCGATTACGCCAACACTGGCCTGGAGAAGCGGGCGATGTTTTACAAGGCCCTGCTGCCGCTGCTGGAATTCGAGCGCGAGATCAACACGGTGGATCTCTCCAAGGTGGTGCTCAGCCGCTATCACCTCCGTGATCTGGGCCAGCGTGATCTTCATCTGGGTGAGGGTGAATCCCCGGCCATCCCGGGCCTGGCCCCCGGTGGCGGTGGCGTGCAGGAGAAGGAGAAGGCCCAGCTGGAGGAGATCATCGCCAAACTCAATGATCTGTTCAGCGGTGAGCTCAGTGACAGCGACAAGGTGACCTATGTGCGCGCCGTGATCCGTGGCAAGCTCATGGAGTCACCCACCCTGCGTCAACAGGCGGCGGCTAACAGCAAAGAACAGTTCGCCAATTCACCAGATTTCGGCAGAGAGTTCCTGGAGGCCGTCATGGGCGCCTTTGATGCCCACAAGGTCATGAGCACCCAAACATTGAATTCGACCGTGGTTCAGGATGGCTTCAAAGTTCTCCTGCTGAACCACACCAACCTCTACGAAGACCTGCGCGATCAGGGCCAGCGGCATGAACCCTGATCCGCTGACGCTGGCGGCCGCCGAGCAGGCCCGCAATGTGGCACTGCAGATGATGGCCGAGCGCGGCCTGGGGCTGGTGCTGGTGGGTGCCGCCCGGCTGGACCTGGCCCTGGAGCATCTGCTCAAGGCCGTGATGGCCCCGAGCCCTGAACCTGACGACAAGCTGTTCACTCCCGATCGTTCCCTCGGGAGCTACGGCGCCAAGATCAGCCTCGCGGCACGGCTCGGCCTGATCGACAGCTCTATCGAAGCTGCACTGAATGCCATCCGCACCGTGCGAAACGACTTCGCTCACAATGCCAGCGAGCCATCCCTGGGGGACCCGCGTCTGCAGAAGCGACTCCAGCGGGTCTATCCCGAGGCTGATTCTTCCCCTCTTTGGGTGGCCCTTGCTCCGCTGCTGGAGCAGCAGCCAGGACTCTCCTCCCATGAGCAGGCTTTCATCCTGCTGGTGACGATCCTGGTGGCCTCGCTCGAAGCCTGTAGGCTGCTGCAGACTTCCTTCATGCCACGTGCAACTGCACGGTTTAGCTCCCATTAAGCGGATCAGGCCTTCTCCTTATGGTCACTCGTCAGTCTTCTTTCCGAAGGACAGCAGGGGAAGTCTTGCTTAATCAGAAGCTCTGCTCTGCGTGATACCAAATTGAGTCCATTCTCAGCCGCATGGCTGAGAGCGCTGGTGTCAACTTACGCCAAGAGCTAACCCTTTGAGCGAACCCGCACCACCGCTACCACTCGTTACCGTGGAATCCAGCTTGGTGGCGTGCGCCTCCCCACGATCACCCGCAACGATGAGGCGAAATTAAAAGCTCAGCAGGAAGCTGAGAGACTGAGGCCTGTGCTCACGGCAATGTATACGGATGGCGCAAGTCACCGTCACCTTGCGGGCTGGATTGCCGTCAATCGCTACACCCCCCCCCTCGTCGCGAGCAATGTCTAGCATGGGACGCAGCAGGTTGAAGGCCCGCCGCCGCCGAACCGTCCCTGGCTTCACCTGTTCGAGCCGCTCGTCGCGGTAGGCCGCCAGGTGAACGCTGGTGAGCTGCTCGCACGGCACCGCAGCAATCCAATGCCGATGGATGTGGTTAAGCCTGTGGGTCTCGTTGGGGCCGGAACGGTGCTTGGGGAGCTCCTGCTCCTGGTATCGGCGCAACACCGCCCCGAAGGTGGTCGGGGCCTCAGCAAGGCCGGCTGGCGCCGGGCCCCTGGCTATAAAGCGCAACGGCGCCTCGTCTGTGGGCCCAGACCTCAGCCTCAGCGCGACTGCTGAAGGCGCGGCTGCGGCGGACGCCGGCGCGGCGGATCTGAACCTGCCAACGCCTAGTAATCTCGCAGATGGAAGCCATCGCGGTTTGTGATCACAGAGGAGAGCGAGACCGCTGCGAATCCGAGAAATATGTAAATGGGCGATACTGGATTCGAACCAGTGACCCCTTCCGTGTGAAGGAAGTGCGCTACCGCTGTGCTAATCGCCCATAGACAACCATCAGGACTGCTCCTGTGGCGTTGATGGCAGCATAGATCACGGTTGGTGGAGCTCCGTTCCCCGGCCGTTCGCCCTCTGGGGCGCTGATCCTGCAGCATGGAAGGCCCCATGCCGCCGCCGGTGTCCGAGTCAGCCGCCAATCCTCCCGCCGACACCGACGTGCTGATCATCGGTGGCGGCGTCTGCGGCACCGCCCTGCTGTTCGAGCTGGCCCGCTACACGGACCTCTCCCACCTCACCCTGGTGGAGCGCTACGACCAGCTGGCCCAGGTCAACTCCCGGGCCACCAACAACAGTCAGACGATCCACTGCGGCGATATCGAGACCAACTACAGCCTCAAGAAGGCGCGCTCGGTGAAGCGCACGGCCGAGATGATCGGCCGCTACGCCGAGCTGCTGGACCCCGAAGAGGCCAGCCGCTGTGTGTTCCGCACCCCCAAGCTGGTCCTGGCGGTGGGGGAGCGGGAATGTGCTTTCCTGCGCCAGCGCTTCGCCGCCTTCTCCCCCTATTTTCCGGCCATGGAGCTGCTGGAGAAAGAGCAGGTGGCTGAGTGGGAGCCGGCCGTGGCCCTGGTCGATGGGGCCCTGCGCCCTGAGGAGATCGTGGCGATCGGCATCCGCAACTCCCCCACGGCGGTGGATTACGAGGCCCTGACCGAGTCGTTCGTGGGGCAGGCCCGACTGGCGGTGGCCGGCAGCGGGCGCCAGCTGGATCTGCAGCTGGGTACCAGGGCCGAGCGCCTGGTGCCGGAAGCGGAGGCCATTCGGGTGGAGCTGAGGGGACCCGAGGGCCCTTACACCCTGCGGGCGCGCCATGTGGTCGTCAACGCCGGCGCCCACAGCCTGCTGATGGCCCAGCAGCTGGGCTTCGGCCTGCCGTACTCCTGCCTGCCGGTGGCGGGCAGTTTCTACTTCACCCCCGATCTGCTGCGCGGCAAGGTTTATACCGTGCAGAACGACAAGCTGCCCTTCGCCGCCATCCACGGCGATCCGGATGTGCGGGCTCCGGGCAAGACCCGCTTCGGCCCCACGGCCCTGCTGCTGCCGATGCTGGAGCGCTACCGGCCGGCGTCGTTCTGGCAGTTCCTGCGGGTGCTGCGGCTCGACTGGTCCGTGCTGGCCGTGTTCTGGCAGCTGTTCGGGGTGGCTGACATCCGCCGCTACATCCTTCGCAATCTGTTGTTCGAGCTGCCCTGGCTGGGGCGCCGCCTGTTCCTGGCCGATGCCCGCAAGATCGTGCCCGGCATGCAGCTGCAGGATCTGCGCTTCGCCAAGGGCTACGGCGGCGTGCGGCCCCAGCTGATCGACAAGCCCAACCGCCGCCTGATGTTCGGCGAGGTGAGCATCCCGGCGATCCCGAGGCTGATTTTTAATGTCACCCCCTCCCCCGGCGGCACCTGTTGCCTGGGCAATGCTGAGCGGGATCTGGAGGTCATTGCCGCCCAGCTGGGTTGCCAGGTCGATCGCCAACGTCTGGCCCGGGAGCTGCATGGGGTGGTGGAGCCCCAGAGCCCCTGCCTGGGAGCTGCTGACCGCATCAGCGACGCGGCTTAGCGCTGGTTCCGAGGCCCGGTGCCCCTGCCAGGCGTCATCACCGGTTTTGAGAAGGTCCAGTGCTGAACAACGGCGTGATGATTGAAGCGCCGATCATCGGGTGCGATCACCGTTTCGCCACGCGCATTGCTTACGCCGATCTCCTGCCAAGGGTCAAGATGGGGGGATCGTCCCTGCCCCACGCCGGCCCCCTGCCGTGACCACCGGCTACCACGACTGGGATTTCAGTTCGCCCCGCTCCGCTGCGATCGGCGACCATGCCGTGCCCCTGGTCTCCCGCCATCTAGAGGGTCGTCGCATCGCCCTGGTCGTCACCGGCGGCATCGCTGCCCTGCGCACGCCCGACCTGGCCCGGGCCCTGCGGCGGCGAGGGGCCGAGGTCACGGCGATCTGCAGCACCGAGGCGTTGCACTACGTGGGCAGGCAGGCCCTGGAATGGGCCACCTGCCGGCCCCTGATCACCCGCTTGAGCTGGCGGGCCGAGCATCTCAGCGACATCGAACCCTTCGATGCCTGGCTGGTGGCCCCGGCCACGGCCAACACGATCGCCAAGCTGGCCAGCGGCATCGCCGATACGCCGGTGACAGCCGCCCTGGCCTCGGCCCTGGGCCGGCTGGAGCAGGGCCGCACCCGTCTGCTGCTCGCGCCGACGATGCACGGCTCGCTGCACACCTCGATCCTGGAGCGCCAGGCCCGCTCCCTGGCCGAGCTGGGGGTGACCTGGCTGGCCCCGCGCGATGCCTATGGCAAGCACAACCTGCCGGACGCCGAGGTGCTGGTGGCGGCCGTCTGCCGGGCGGTCAGCACCAGCCCCCTGCGGGGACGGCGGATCCTGGTGACCGGCGGGCCGACGCCGGTGCCGATCGATGGGGTGCGCCGCATCGTCAATCGCTTCAGCGGCCGTCTGGCAACGGCGATCAGCGAGGAGCTGCTGCTGCGCGGTGCCGATCCCCAGCTGCTGCTGGGCCAGGGGTCGGCGCCGCCTCCGGCCTGGATTCCCCATCAGCTGGTTGACAGTTTCGATGCGTACCGAAGCCGGGTGCTGGAGGCGCTGGCGGCAGGGCCCGATGCCGGTGTCTTCTCGGCGGCGGTCGCCGATTACCGGCCCATCCAGGTCCATCCGGGCAAGCTGGCCAGCGGTCAGCCCGGCCTGGCCCTGGAGCTGGAGCCCACCGAGAAGGTCATCGATCAGGTGCGCGCCGCCGCTCCGCAACTGCCGATGGTGACCTTCAAGGTGCTCGAGGGTGTCAGTGACGCCGAGCTGCTGGCTGTGGCCCGATCCCGGCTCGATCGCTCGCAGCTGGTGGTGGCGAACCGGGCCGAGGAGGTATCTGGCGAGGAGCAGAGCGCCTGGTTGGTCAGTGCCACCGATGAGAGCCGCCATGTGGGCAAGCCCGCCATCGCCGCCGCCATCGCCGACTGGCTCGAGAGGCTGTGGCAGGCGCCGGTGCCCTGATCAGCCGATGTCGTCACATTGGTGGATCCGGGCCAGCACGGCGGCATTCACCTCGATGCTGGCCGGCCCGGTGAACAGATCCGGGCGCAGCTGGCGCAGGCCGCGGGCGCGGGCGTTGAGCTCGCTCTGGGCGTCAGCCAGCTCCAGGCTGTGGTGATACTCCCAGTCCTGCTGCCGGTAGGCCTGCCGCTGTTGCCACTGGGCTAGTTCAAGCTCGTAGCGCTGCCGGTCCAGCTCCCGGTCCTGCTCGCTGTAGCGCTGTTCGAGGGCTTCATCCCAGACGGGTCGGGCCTCGGTGGGCCACGACCCGCTCTGCTGCTTCAGTCGGCTCAGCCGGCGTTCGGCCTGGCGCAGGGCCGCCAGCTCAGCACTGACCCTTTGGCTGGTCCGGCGACAGAGTTGGGCCTGGGCCAGGTGCTGCGTCGGACTGATCTGGGCTGGTGGAGCGGCCAGCGGCGGCCTGGCGGCCGGCCTGGGGCCCCGGCAGGCGACCAGGCCAGCCGCCAGCAGCAGCAAGGGCAGGCCGAGATGTCGGCGCATGGGCGGTTCGGAACCGGTTGTGGCACGGGGATTTCATTCTCGCGGCGGATGCTGCCGGCTGGGGGGCCTCCACCTGCTCTGCGGCAGTTCTGCAGCCCCCCGCCCCAGCAATCCGACCAGGGGATCCTGGGGCCCGTGGCTTCAGAGGGCTCCACCGCGGAAGAGGTGCTGGTGGCTGGCGGAGTACAGCTTGGATCGAGCCTCCCCGGGGGGGGCCAGAGCGGGACTGATCACGTACAGGGTGGTGCGGATCAGTTCCCGCTCGCGGCTCGCGGCCGCCATCTGCTGGAGCGGCACCACCGTGAGCCATTGGTCCGGCCAGCTCACCCGGTAGCCGATCGCCACGGGGGTGTCGGCGGGATAGTGCAGCAGCAGTTCGGCCTGGACCTCCTCCACGTGCCTGGCACTGAGGTAGAGGCAGAGGGAGGCCTGAAGAGCTGCCAGCTGACTGAGGGATTCCCGTTCGGGCACCCCGGTGCGACCGCCGGTGCGGCTGAGCACGATCATCTGCACGAGGCCGGGGATCGTCAGCTCTCGGCCGAGGGCCGCGGCGGTGGCCTGGTAGGCGCTGATGCCTGGCACCACCTCGACGCCGATGCCGGCATCGGCCAGTCGGCAGATCTGCTCCTGGATCGCGCCATAGAGGCAGGGGTCGCCGTCGTGCAGGCGCACCACGCGCTTGCCGGCCCTGGCGCGGTCCACCACCAG
Source organism: Cyanobacteriota bacterium (assembly GCA_026389335.1). Lineage (GTDB taxonomy): Bacteria > Cyanobacteriota > Cyanobacteriia > PCC-6307 > Cyanobiaceae > Cyanobium. The sequence goes on from JAPLIB010000099.1 coordinate 127,217, forward strand.
AGCGATCACCTCCTCGAGGGTGAGGGTGCTGGTGCGGATCCGTTCACAGTCTGCCGGGGCCAGGGCAGCGATCTGGGGGCTGACCAGGGAGTCGGTCCAGATCAGCACCTCGGCCTGCTCCACGGCCCGGGCGGCCCGCAGGGTCATCAGGTCGGGGGCCCCGGGACCGGCACCAACGATCAAGACGCCGGTCGTGCCAGCGGTTGGGGCAGGCTCGGCCGCTGCGGACACCGCGGTTGCATGCAGCGGGGCAGGGGACGAGACAGAGGACTTGGACGGGGCGGGGGCCGTGGACTCGGAAGGCATCAGGCGGAGACTCCACTGGGGTCGGGCAAGGGCCGGCGGCGGATCAGCAACCACCCCAGGCCCAGGCCGCCGGCGGCGATCAGCACCAGGCTCATCAGCTGGGCCATGCGCAGGCCGCCTTCGCAGAAAGGGGGCTGGCTGAACAGGCAGAGCGGATCGAGGCGCAGGGCTTCGATCCAGACCCGGCCGCTGCTGTAGGCCAGCAGGTAGACGCAGCTCATGGCGCCGGCCGGCAGGTTGATGCGGCCGCGGCTGGCCAGGCGGAACAGGACCAGCAGCAGGGCACAAACCCCGAGATCCCAGAGCGATTCATACAGAAAGGTGGGATGGAAGCTGGCCTGGTCGAGGAAGATCGTTGGTCGGTTGGCCGGCGGGATGATCACGGCCCAGGGCAGATCGGTGGGCCGGCCGAAGGCTTCGGAGTTGAAGAAGTTGCCCCAGCGGCCGATCGCCTGCCCCAGGGCCACCGCCGGCACCAGCACGTCCAGCAGGGGCCAGAAGGCCTGGCGTCGCCAGCGGCAGAACAGGATCGTCACCAGGGTGCCGCCCAGCAGGGCGCCATGAATGGCGATGCCGCCGCGCCAGATCGCGAACACATCCGTCCAGTTGGCCTGGTACTGGCGCCATTCCAGCGCCACGTAGTAGCTGCGCGCCCCGATCACGGCCCCCAGCACCAGGAGTGGCAGCAGATCGGCGATCAAGGCCGGATCGATGCCGCGGCGCCGACCGAGGGCCATGGCCAGCAACAGGCCCAGCAGCACCGCAGTGGCGATCAGGACGCCATACCAACGCAGAGCAAAGGGGCCCAGCTGGAAAACCAGGGGCCCCGGTGAGCTCAGGGTGGACAGAAGCGCCATCGGCTCGGCGACACCGGGAGGGATCAGAAGCCCTCCGCAGCCTGCACTTTCTCGATCTGACGCTTCTTGAGCACCAGCATGATCTGGGCCAGGGCCACGATCACGAAGAAGGCGAGCATGCCGTAGATGCGGACGGGGTTCTGCAGAACCACCTCGACATCAAGCTGACCGAAGCCACCGACATTGGGATCGTTGGTGAGGGGGGAACCGGCCTGCACCTGATCGCCAACGGCCACCTGCACCATGGGACCGGCAGGAATGGTTTCGCTGACGCTGCCGGAAGCCGTGCTGATCTCAACCAGCGTGGCGCCGTTGTCTCCGGCGGTGACGGCACTGATCGTGCCGGTGGCGGGGGCGTTGAAGACGCCGTTGTTGGTCTTCTCGCCGGCGGGGGTCACCTGGCCGCGACCGCGGTTGCCGCCGACGTGGAGCTGATATTTGCCGAAGTGGATGGAGCTGTCGGTGGCGGGATCAGGCGCCAGCACAGGGAAGACGATCTTCTGGTGCTGGTCGCCGGGGATGGGGCCGACCAGAATGATGTTGGGCTGGTCGTCGCTGTATTGGGTGTAGTAGACGCCGGCGGTCTCTTCTTTCAGCTCGTCGGTGAGCCGCTCGGGCGGGGCCAGGGTGAAGCCCTCGGGCAGCATCACCACGG
>JAPLIB010000019.1 GCA_026389335.1 Cyanobacteriota bacterium
CACCCATGCCGAACAGGTGGTTGGCCAACAGATGGGGGCAATCCGGGATCAGGAGAACAGCCAGCTCAACAGCAGGAAGCCAATGCCGGCCAGGCGTCAACTAGATGGGTAACAATTTGCATGAGTCAACGCGCCCGCCTATCTAATCGTCGCCGAACAGTTCCGGTTTTGGATGCGCATCTAAAGACCTGCTTCGTTTCTCTTTCTGCTGTGACTGGATGTCGTCTTGCTGTTGTTGTGAGGTGCTTCTGCTTCAGTGGTGATCCATTGGCTGCTGTCCCGCCGATACTTGCGTCATCGCAATTCCTTCTTGTCTATGAATAACGACATTGACTCCCATGATTCAGCTGTTTTTCTGCAATGGGCGGGCTATTCCTTGCTCTTTATCTTTGCTGTAACAGTTGTGATGGAGGTGCTGCCTCTCGCCTTGCTGCAGCCTGCATGGTTGGTTCGATTCAGTGGCAAGATTCTTGGTGGTGGGGTTTTTGCGCTCACTGGGGCTGTATTGCTGGTGATCGCCCTTCGCTTTGATCCTGCGGTGTTGCCGCTGGCTCGCTTTCAAAAGCGTTTGCGCCAGCTGGCTCGGCTGGTGGCGCTTGGGTTTCTGCTCTTGATTCCGTTGCAGATGGTCGCCGGCTTTTTCGTTTTGAAGACTGATGCTCAGGATATTCAGCGGAAACTGACCCGGCTTGAGCAGGCTACGCAGGTCATCAGCAAGTCCACCACTGAATCTGGTTTGATTAACGGCTTGGCTATGTTGCCAGGCGCTCCAAGGCCTAACGGTCAGAAACTTTCTATACCTGCTCCGATTGTCAAAGCCCAGGTTTTGGCACAACTCAACCGTCAGATTCCTTTGCTGCAAAATCGTGTCTCCGAGGTCAAAAAGCTGCGGCTTGAGACTGGCTTGGCGGTGTGGTTCAAGCAGGGCGTGATCAGTGCTGCCTATGCCACGGCCTTTTGGATGTTGGGTTCTGTCCATGGCCAATCGTGGGCTCGCAATGGGGGCTATCCAATGCCTATGGCTTCCAGGCCAAATCCGATCTTGGGGTGGAGGCGTCAGAGACGCCGCGATTCCATGACCATACCGCCAGAGTGGCTTGAAGGTATCGAAGGCACCGAGGCAGCAGACAAGTCAAGCCCTTGAGCGCCAGGCGTCTTGGCCAGGAAGGCGACACGGTGGTGCGTTGGCCCCGGTTAATTCCTGGCCTTGGCCTGTCATGTTGCATAATTCCAACTCAGCCTAAGGTTTGATCGCAGGTTCTGCTGTTTGACGTGACCTCGTCGATAGCTTCGCCTATTGCAATACTGTTTTACTGGCTCCTTGCTTTGGTGGACGAGCGTCGCAAACTTGCCACTTTTTATTTTTTAATGTGTTAGGCATTTTGTGGCTCAGGATGCAACGTTTTTGGCTGATTGCTTGACCCTTTCTCTGAATACCTTATATTGCTTGGTGATTGATGAATCTTTTATGGCCTCTCAAAGGTTCAGGGCTCCTGTGAGGGTGTCGGCTACAATCCCTTGGATTACTTATGAAAGGCTCATCGCAGAGAGCCAGGGTGATGGGCGTTCTATTAGTAATCTTGCTGCCTTTCTCATTGAGTCGGCGCTTCAAAGCCGGCTTCCATGCGTACCTGTTCCAGTGGTGGCGGCCCCTGCTTTGCCCCAGCGTGTGACAATTAGGCTACGTCCTGCCAAGGGCGTGATGAGTGCGCGAGTTGCTCGAGCGGTGTGAGATTGTTCTCCTGGCTGTTTTGTTTTTTCGTTCTATTTTCCTTGGCGTAAATAGTTTTCAGTCACTTCTTCTCTTCCTGGGCGCCATCCCCTGTTTTCTCGTGGCCTCGGCTGGAGTTGTGTCCAGTGATTGCTGGTTGGAAGTGGAGTTGGTTCGCAGCCGAGGTGTTGGGGCGTAAGGTTATCTTGGGCGCTGCTATTGTTGGTTTGTTTGGCTTCTTGGGGCTCTCATTGTCTGGCCTCTTCGCCTCCATTTAGACCCCAGAATTGCCTGAGCTGCACCTTTTAGGGAGCCGCTTTGATCAGCCCCGGCATGAAGCGGCGTTCATGCTCATGACCTTTGAGCATGCGATTCCAGTACAGCCAGGGCAACAGATTCTTCTTCACCAGCCACATGCTGGCACGCTCCTGGGTCGGGTCGAGTGGGAACGACGGCGTCGGTTGGCCCTCATAGTTGAACTCCGCCATGATCGCCCGGCCATAGCCGGTGATCAGCGGGCAGCAGGCATAGCCGTCGTAGCGGGCGCTGAGGGGTTGACCATCCAGGAAGGCCAGCAGGTTCGCCACCAGCACCGGCGCCTGCCCCCGGATTGCGGCAGCGGTTTTGGAGTTGGGCAGCGAGGAGACATCCCCCAGGGAGAAGACATTGGGATAGCGCACATGCTGGGTGCTGTACTTGTCCACCTCCACCCAGCCCCCGGGCCCCTGCACGGCCAGCGGGCTGGTGGCTACCACTTCAGGCGCTGCCATCGGCGGTGTGACGTGGATCATCGCGAAGGGGATCACTTCTTCGCGGCTGCTGTCGCCGTCTTTGACGTCGAACACGGCCTCCTTGCTCGTGGCCCTGATCTCCTTGAGGGTGTGTTGAAAGCGGGTCTGGATGTTGCGGCGCGCCACCACCTGTTTGAGCGGCTCGGCGAAGGCCGGGATCGCAAAAATTCCCGGGGTGGCGGTGCAGTAAAAGACCGTCGTTTTCGCTGCTACAGCAGCGGAGCGCTGGAAGACATCGTCCGCCAGATACATGATTTTTTGCGGAGCCCCGGCGCACTTGATCGGTGTCTGGGGGAAGGTGAACAGGGCGTTTCCCCCCTGGAACTCCCGGATCGTCTTCCAGGTGTAGTCGAGCAGATCCTTGCGGTAGTTGCTGGTGATGCCCTGGGTACCGAGGGCTTCGGGCAAACCCTTGATCCGGTCCCAGCAGAGCTGGATGCCCGTGGCCACGATCAGCACGTCGTAGCTGAGGCGGGTGCCGGTGCTGGTGGTCACCGTGCTGGCGGCTGGATCAAAGCTGGCCGCCGCTTCCCGGATCCAGTGCACTCCCGCTGGAATCAGGGACGCTTCGTCACGGCGGGTCTGCTCCAGGCTGAAAACGCCAGCTCCGACCAGGGTCCAGCCCGGTTGGTAGTAGTGATCCGTCGCGGGCTCCAGGATGGCGACCTCCAACTGGGGCCGGGCCCGCTTCAGCTGACTGGCTGTTGTCAGCCCCGCTGCACCGCCGCCGACAATCAGGATCTGGTGATGGGCCATGGAGCCGTGTCGCCGCGAAGGTTGGTTTCTATTCCTTGGATCTACACCCGCATCTGCTTGCCGTCAGCATCGGTGTGCATCTTCTGGCGAACCGTCAGCGGCGCTGGCCCTGCCCTGTCTTGGCGCTGCGGAGGTGGCGATCCCACTGTTAAGGCCTGCAGCGGCGGCGAATCAGCCAGCGACGCAGCTCCCACACTGAAGCCATCCCCAGCCTGGTTTCCCATGTTCCTCACACTCCATCAACACGAAACCGAAGGGGCTGTGGTTGAGGTGCTTGATCTGAAACAGCTGGTGGACCCGTTTGCCCCAGCGGTGCAGGCGCGCATGCACAACGGTGAGGAGCTGCAGGAACCCCATCACTTCAGCAAGGCTGAGCTCACCTTTCCCTCCGGTGAAGCCCTACCGCGCTGCTGGGTGGATGCCCAGTACCGGGGCTGAGGGCCGCCTTGGCGCCCGTGGCGGCCCGTGGCAAGGCCTCGGATGTAAGCGCGCCCGCTTCCGCTCCAGCAGTGCACGCGCAACCCTGGCTTTCGCTCTGGAACTGCGCGATGGGTGGAGAGCGAAGATTCAGGATCGCGTCGCAGGGCTCGATTTGCTCTGATAGAGAGCTGCAGCCATCGCCATGAGAGCAGGGTCTGGCGGGCAGGGGCCATGGGTTTTTCTGGCGAGGTCTTGGCGGTGCAGGGGCTCAGCCCTCCTGATCGAGCCGGGCCGCCTTTTTGTCGCGCTCCAGCAGTTGCTCCACCAGCAGCTTGAGCAGCAGCGACACGATCGCCACCCCCCCCAGCACCATGGCGGCTCCAAAGGCCAGCTCCGTCTGGTACTGCTTGTAGGCGTCTTCAACAAACAGTGGCAGGGTCTGGGTTTCGGCGCGGATGTTGCCGCTGACCACCGAGACGGCGCCGAACTCTCCCAGGGCCCGGGCGGTGGTGAGAATCAGGCCATAGAGCGCCGCCCAGCGCACCGAGGGCAGGGTGACTTTCCAGAACACCTGCCAATCGGTGGCACCAAGGGTCTTGGCGGCCTCCTCCTGTTCCCAGCCTTCCTCTTCCAGCAGCGGGATCACCTCCCGGGCCATGAACGGGAAGGTGACGATGATCGTGGCCAGCACGATGCCTGGCCAGGAAAAGATGATCTTCCAGCCGAGGCTGTTGATCACCGGCGCCAGCAGGCCGTGGCTGGGGCTGTAGAGCAGCACCAGCATCAGACCGACCACCACCGGTGAGATCGAGAACGGCAGATCGATGATGCTGAGCAGCAGAGCCTTGCCGCGAAAGCGCCGCCGGGCGATCGCCGTGGCGGCCGCCAGGCCGAACACGGTGTTGCAGGGCACGGCGATGGCGGTGACGATCAAGGTGAGCTTCAGGGCTGAGAGCAGCTCCTCGGACTGGAAATTGGCCAGGAACACCCCCAGCCCCTTGGCGAAGGCCTGCACCACCACCGCCAGGGCTGGCAGCAGGATCACCACACCCACGTAGAGGCAGGCGGTGATCGGGATCAGCTCCGGCAGCCAATTGCGATCGCTGAGGTTGAACGACGGCTTCACCCAGCGGGGCGGCTTGATGTCGCGCAGGGGCGGGATGGTGAAGGCCATGGTTGAGATGGGATGGAAGGCTTACGGGTGGCGACGAGGTGAAAGACGATTGGAGGCGTGGATTAATTGCTGCCCTCGGAGCCCTGGTAGCGCTGACCCCAGACCTGCAGCAGATTGATCAGCAGCAGGCTGATCAGCGAGAAGATCAGCATGACGCTGCCGATCACGGTGGCGGCTTCAAAGTCGTATTCCTCCAGTTTCTGCACGATCAGGGTGGGAGTGATCAGATCGCGGAAGGGCACGTTGCTGGAAATCATCACCACCGAGCCGTACTCGCCCACGGCCCGGCTGTAGCCCTGGGCCACACCGCCGAGGATGGCGGGCATCAGCTGGGGCAGCACGACCCGGAAAAACGTCTGCATCGGACTGGCCCCCAGGCTCCAGGCGGCCTCCTCCTGTTCCTTCTCCAGGGAACGCAGCACCGGCTCCACCGTGCGCACCACGAAGGGCAGGGAGATGAACACCATCGCGACTCCGACCCCCACCACGGTGAACGACACCTTGAGGCCGAACAGCTGCATCAGCGGCTTGCCCAGCCAGCCCTCCGGTCCATAGACAAATGACAGGGCCAGGCCGGCCACGGCGGTGGGCAGGGCAAAGGGGAGGTCGATCAGGGAATCGAGCAGGCGCTGGCCGGGGAAGCGCCTGCGGATCAGGGCCCAGGCCACCAGCAGGCCGAACACCCCATTGACAAGGCTGGCCAGGGCCGCCACACCGAAACTCACCTTGTAGGCGGCGAGCGCCTCGGGGGTGGTGGCCAGCTCCCAGAAGCTCTGGGGGCCGACGCCGGCGGCCTTGAGCAACATGCCGGCCAGGGGCAGGAAGAGCACCAGTACCAGGTAGGCCCAGGTGAAGCGCCACGGCCAGCTAGGCAGTCTCAGCCGAAACCAACCTGGCAGGCGGGGCTGAGCAACGGCCATGGCAGAACTCAAGCTTGAACCCTGAAGCTACCATCATGTACCGGTTGATTGGCCGGTTTTACGGCGTGCTTCCGTGTTTAATGGATGGACGCGTGGTGTTGCTCCGTGGCGGCGGCTGGGGGAGCAGGCGATTCGTGTCAGTGATCACAATGGGGCAAACGGTCTGAGTCGATGGGTATCCGCGTCGCCAACGTCAGCAAGAACTTCGGTGACTTCCGCGCCGTTGACAATGTCAGCGTCGATGTGGAGACCGGCTCCCTGGTGGCGCTGCTGGGTCCCTCTGGTTCGGGCAAGAGCACCCTGCTGCGCTTGATCGCTGGCCTGGAAGAGACCGACAGCGGCCGCATCTGGATCACCGGCGAAGAGGCCACCGAGCGCTCGGTGCAGGACCGGCAGGTGGGATTTGTGTTTCAGCACTTCGCCCTGTTCAAGCACCGAACCGTGCGCCAGAACGTGGCCTTCGGCCTCGAGTTGCGGCGCTGGAAGAAGGAGCCGATCCGCCGCCGGGTGGACGAACTGCTGGAACTGGTGCAACTGCAGGGCTATGGCGGGCGCTATCCCTCCCAGCTTTCCGGCGGGCAGCGCCAGCGGGTGGCCCTGGCCCGGGCCCTGGCTGTGCAGCCGCGGGTGCTGCTGCTGGATGAACCCTTCAGCGCTCTGGACGCCAAGGTGCGCAAGGAGCTGCGGGCCTGGCTGCGCAATCTGCACAGCGAGATGCATGTCACCACCGTGATCGTCACCCATGACCAGGAGGAGGCCATGGAGGTGGCCGATCGCATCGTGGTGATGAACGAAGGCCGGATTGAGCAGATCGGCTCTCCGGCCGAGATCTACGACCATCCGGCCAGCCCCTTTGTGATGAGCTTTGTCGGTGCGGTGAACGTTCTGCCCCAGGGGGCTCTGCCCCAGCATGGGATGGCCGATGGCTTCAGGCCCGGCGCTGCGGCCCAGGGCGACGGCCAGATCTTCATTCGCCCCCACGATGTGGAGGTGTTCGCCAGCCCCCAGGCCGGCAGTGTGCCGGCCCGCTTGAAACGCCTCACCCACATGGGCCGCGATCTTCAGGCCGAGCTGCAGCTGGACAGCGGCGAGGTGCTGGTGGCCCAGTTCCCCAGGGAGCAGATCAACTACAGCGAGATCCGGGTGGGTGACGAGCTGCATGTGATCAGTCGCCAGGTGCGTACGTTTGTGCCGGACTATGCGATCTGATCGGCCTCCCAATCTGCGTGCACCAAGGGGCTGATACAGAGATCCGGTTCGCCTCCTGGACGGCAGAAAAAAAGGGGGGGTCCAAGACTGAGCCGTGATCAACAAAAGACGGTATGCCGAGCGGAAAAGCGGTGCTAGGCTTGATGGGTTCAGGTCGCGTCGATCGCTTGCGTTCGGGGCGGCATGGCGGATGCTCCGTGTTTTCGACCACATTTCGCTACGCCTTGATCAGCTTGATGGAGCTGTCGCGCAGTCAGGGGCTGAGGCAGGCCAGCACGATTGCCAGCCAGTTCAACCTCTCTCCGCACTACCTCTGTGTTGTGCTCAGAGAATTGCGTAGGCTCGGACTGGTTGATAGCCAGAAGGGCAAGCATGGCGGCTATCGGCTCACCTGCGAGCTCGAGCAGGTGAATCTGCTGACCCTCTATCGGTCGCTGCCGGGTTCCAGTGATGCAGACGACATTGAGTCGGAACGCCGTCTAGGCGCAGGTGTCGCTGAAATTTGGTTGCAGCAGGTGGCAGAACGCTGGTGCAAGGAGCTGGCTTCCACCTCCCTGGCCGATCTTCAGGGCCAGGAATTCAGCGGCGATTCCTGAGTTCATCGGGCTTGCTCTCCTTGATGATCCAGCCATCGCTGCCCTTCGTCAACGCTCCGACGCGTCAGCAGCGCCAGGTCAGCCGCTGGATTGGCTGAACAAGGGAGAGCAGGCCCCACCCGCACCTTCCTCGGCTGTGCCGATGCCGCCGCCCCCTAAGGCGTACCCGTTCAGGGGCAGGTACAGCACGCGGCAAACTTCGTCTCTACTGAACGCTTGACGGCGTCCTGATTTCCGCTTACATCTCTAGCAGAGACTGCTTGCGCTGGGCGCCCCTGCTGCTGGCATTGCCAACGCACTCTGGTTGTCGTGGTCAGCCGATGCCAGAGAGTTCATCCTGGCTCAGCAGGAACAGATCGAGCAGTTCGCTGTTGGGCTCGTCCTATGCCGGCACTGTGGTGAGCGATCGCTTTTCTGTCTACAATCATCTGCCGGTGATGCAAAGGCAGCTGTACAGGGCACACTTGATCCGTGATCTCAACGCCATTACAGGCCGCCAAGGGGCCAGCGGTGAAATCGGAGCAGAGTTTCTGGTGCTGTAGCAGCAGATGTTTGTGCAGTGGCACCAGTGGAAGGACGACGCGATCGACTGGGATCAGTGCCAGCAAAGCTGCCGGCCGCTCTGTCAGCAGTTCGAGGGCATACTGCAACAGGTGGTGGATCTTGGCTATGCGCGAAAGGAGCGAACACCATGGGACCAGACCGTGCGCACCAGCCAGCAACTCTTACATTGCCAAGAAGCCCTCCAGATCTTCCTGGCGATTCACCAGGGCATCGAATCCACTAACAATGCCGCCGAGAGAGCACTGCGCCAAGCGGTGATTCAGTGCAAAATCAGCCTTGGTGTCCAGTCCGCCAGCGCTGCCATCTGCCGCAGCCAACTGTTCACGCTCATCCCCAACTTGTAGCAATAGAGCAGGGATATCTGGCGGTTTCTCGAGCAGGCCTGGATTGTCCATCACCGCACTGGCGTGATGCTCTCATGCCGGATCCTTGAGTTCATGAGCATAAACTACTGATCAGATCTCCCTCGTGACGAGGCGTGATCCGGGGAGAAATGGCGCTTTTCATCGTCCCACACTCTGAACGCGTACCTCACCCAAGGCGGCGCCGAGCAGCCGGCATGGCCGTGGTCCATTGTCATCGCGACTTCCAGTTGCTGGGCTCTGAAAGAGTCAGCGGCCTGAGCAGAAGGGAAGCACTATGAATCGGATGGCGGGTGATTGCCCAGCTGGCCCTGCGCAGATTGCGGATCCGCAGACCGTGGAAGAAACGTCGCATGTTCGCCCCACTATCCACGGGCTTCCAGGGTTGCTCTGGCGGCAGCCGTCCGCCTTCGACCCTGCGGCACCAGTCGATCAAGGCCAGGCTCTCAAGGGCCGGTGTATCAAGCCGGAGAGCCCACTCCAGCCGTGCCGGGTCAGGAACTACCGGTCCGCGAAGCAGCTGTAGCAGATCTACCAGGTAGCGGAAGGAATCACCACTGACCCGATTCGGATAGAACAAGGCGTGGGCACAGGCGATGGCGATCCGATCCTCCAAACAGGGGAGCAGCACGGAGCTCCGACCACAGGCGATCGGCTTGGCATCCGACCAAAGGGTGTTGAGACGTTCAAAGCTCAGTGGAACGAGGTGGTTGGGGCGCCGATGCAAGTCCACATTCAGGCGGCCGTCGGCCGCACGGAATTCCACGGCGTGGCGGACTGGATCGTAGGGATACAGGGAAACAGCTCGAAGCCGATGGATGCCGCTGGCCTCCAGTACCGCTGCCGCAGCCGCCATCTGCTCCGGGGGCACCAGCAAATCGAGATCACCGAAGGCGCGGCTGGGTTGATCGGGATGGGCCAAGGCCTCCCCGAGACCTTTCAGCACGATGACGTCGATACCTCCTGCCTTCAGGCCCCCCGAAAGACGGTGGAACTGCCCCACCAACCAGAGGCATATCAACCGTTGTTGACGAACCACGGTGCGGAACTGGTGCCCAACAGGCCCGGCTGGGGCGCCATAGCGCTGCAACAACAGAGGCAACAGGGAATGGGATCCAGGGGGCAGGTCAACGGCTGCCGCGCCACCACCTAGGAGTTGCCCCCAGAAGTAATGGGGCTCCTGCGGGGGGCCGAACAATGACTGGAGGATTTGTCTCTGGCCGTCATTCAACACGAATCTGGCACAACCAACTTCTCAATGCACCCTATCCTCCTCGCTAACAATCAACTAGACACGCCATCTTCATGCATCCTGGCCGGTGGCGCCAGGTAGGGAGCTTGAGCTGTTCTGATTTTTCAGCTCAAGCTCCCTACCTCGCGTGCCCTCAGAGGGCCAATATCCTGTGCGTTGATTGCCCATAAGCCTGCGCAACCCTGAGTTCCCGTTCTGTGAGCCGGATGCAGCGGCTGACCGCATTGGCGATTCGCTCGGTCATCCCAGCCATCGAGAAGCGACGGTTGAATCGGAGTACCCGTTCAGGGGGCGGGATTCTCGCTGCGAACATTGGCCCTGCAGAACCGTTGACCGCGGCTTGGATCCCGTTTGCATCTCAGGGAGAGATCGGTTGCGATGACCACGCCACCGGTCGGGATATCAGAAGCAGATTGGCAGGCGACAGCAGCGGGCATCAGGGCGCTGAACTGGTCCCAGCAGCAGGAGATCCAGGTTCTCAGGCAGGAGAACGAGCAGCTCCGGACCCAGCTCACCGCCTTGGCCACCGAGCTGGCCAACCTGCGTGAGCGAATCGGCCGCCGCCCGCGCCACTCTTCCAAACCGCCCTCCAGTGACGGGCCTGGCCATCGCTGCGCGGAAAACCCTTCGGGTTGCAAGCCTCCCGAGCGGCGCAAGCGCATTGGCCGCAAGCGAGGCGGCCAGCTCGGCGATCCCGGATCCGGGCCGGAGCTGCTGCCGATTGAGCGGGTGGATGAGGTGGTGGAGGCAACTGGGCCGGGATACCTGGCAGTACCTCGAGCAGGCCTGGATTGCCCATCACCGCGCTGGCGTGATGCCCTCATTGCTGCCGGATCGCTGAGCTCGTCAGCACAAACCACGGATCAGATCTTCCTCGCGACGAGCAGTGATCCAGGAAGCAATGGCGCGGGTGATCGTCCTGATCTCTGAACGGATACCCCTAAGGCGTTGTGGGACAGAATCATTTCTGGTGGGATTCGCCTATAAAAAAAAGCCTCCGAGTAGCGGAGGCCGAACAGGGTTCTGAAGTGCAGATTCAGCGGCGTTCCGCTTCGGCCTGGATCTGGACCAGGCGAGCATCCTGTTGGTATTGGGCAACGCTGAGGCTGTCCTGATGGCGTAGAAGTTCGCCGTTCTTGAACACGAGTGTGTAACGTTGTTGATGGGGTTGCGAAAGCTGGGAGCGAACGTATTGGGCGGCCATGGCAGCAGAAAACGGTAGACGACAGAAGAGAATGTTTTGGGGCCAGGAATTCCTGGCCTCAATGAGGCATCGGGCTGAGGGAACTCAGACGCCAGCAACCAGGGGCTCGATTGGAATCAGCAGATCGGCTTCACTGACCCTGCGCAGCAGCCCCAGGGCTTTATAGCGATTGAGGTTTTTGGTCACCGTCACCCGGGTCAGGCCGCAGATATCGGCCAGGGATTTATGGGTGAGGTTCATGTCTTTGAGCGAAAGGCGATACCCCTTGCTGCTCACCTGGCCGAAGCGGGTGCCAATCCAGCGCAGCAGCATCAGCAGACGATGCTCGGCGCTGCGAATGCGGTTGATCTGGAAAATCTCTTCGGTGTTGCGGATCTGATGGCGCAGAAAGGCGACAATCTCCGCCTCACTGGGATGGTATTGCTCCACCACCACGGTGGAGAGGCACTGGATTTCGACAGGCTGCAGGGAGGAATAGACGTTGGTGACCCAGTCGCCGGGGCCCCAGAGACCGAGGGTGATCGATTCGCCCTCTTCATCCCAGGCGGCGGACCGGATGTAGCCGTCCTGGATCTTCCAGTTCAGGCCTTCGGGCAGTACGTCATTGGGCAGCAGGGTGAGACGGAGTGCCTGGGGGTGGCGCGAGATGGTCATGGGGATCAGAGCGGGGCGAGAAGGTGTTGGTCATGGCGAGTGATTGGGCGGCCAGCGCAGTGCTGGCGGTGCGCATTCGGCGACAACAGGACATGGGTGACAGCCGGGCTTGGGTGGTCCCGTGCAAGGTACCAAAACCATAGCACTTAAACCCCATCGGTCAAGTGTGCTTAGTGGGGCTGGCGTTGGCGGCTGGTTTGTTGGCGGCTTTCGGGTGGCGGGCTGGGGGAGCGAGGGCACTGGCCTGGGTTTCGCGGTCAGCTTTGGCGTTCCACGCCCATCGGGGTGCTGACAGGCGCGCCCGCTGGTGCCTCAGATGAAGTACATCGCCTGGGCCTGGATTCGTTGATCGCGCTGTTCCAGCAGGTCCTGCAGGCTGGTGCCCGAGAGGATCGCGGCGTGGGCCTGATCCAGCTGCTCCTGCAGGGCCGCGAGCACGTCGAATTCAGGGGTGTCGCGGGAGGCGGCGGCCCTGGCGCTCTGGTCGCCCTCAAGGCAGTTGACCACATCGGCAATCGTGATTTCCGCCGGCGGCCGGGCCAGCTGGTATCCCCCTTTGGGGCCGCGGATGCTGCGCAGGATGCGGGCACGGCGCAGGCTGGTGAGCATCTGCTCCAGGTAGCGGTCGGGGATGCTCTGGCGATGGGCGATCTCCGCCACCTGCAGCACGCCGCCCTGCTCGTAGATGGCCGCCAGCTCAACCAGGGAGACGATCCCGTATTCGGTCTTGGCGCTGAAGGCCACGGAGTTCCCCGGCAGCAATGCGTGGATTGTGACAGTCGCACCGCCTTGGCTGGAAGAGAAAACCGGATCCCCATCGATGTAGTTGGGACTACGCCCGACAGGCCGGAGCGATGCATAAGTTTGACGAGTACCCCAATCGGTTAACCGTGGTTTCTGCCTCTTCTCTTCCTGGCCGGCGCGCTGCAGCCGCTCTGGTGCTGGCAAGTCTCGCCGCCGCTCCGGTCGCCCTGTTCAGCGCCCAGGCTCTGCTGCCCCAGCAGGCCGCCGCCCAGGGCGCCCCCAAGTCGATCCTGCTGGTGAGCTACGCCGTCACCAAAGCGGCTTATGACCGCATCATCCCCAAGTTCGAGGCGGACTGGAAGCAGAAAACGGGCCAGAGCATCGATGTGAAAACCAGCTACGGCGGCTCCGGCAGCCAGACCCGGGCGGTGCTTGATGGCCTGGAGGCCGACGTGGTGGGCCTGGCCCTGGGGGCTGACGTGGAGAAGATTGAGGCCAAGGGCCTGATCAAGAAGGGCTGGGAAGCCGAGTACCCGAACCGCTCGATCATCACCAACTCGGTGGTGGCGATCTTCACCCGGCCCGGCAATCCCAAGAAGATCAACACCTGGAGCGACCTCGACAACAAGTCAGTTGAGGTGATCACCGCCAATCCCAAGACGTCCGGTGGCGCCCGCTGGAACTTCCTCGGCATCTGGGGTTCGGTGACGCGGGGCGGCGGCACCGAAGCCAAGGCCAGGAGCTTCATCACCAATGTGTACCGCAACGTTGACGTGCTGCCCAAGGACGCCCGCGAAGCCACCGACACCTTCGTGAAGCGCCGCCAGGGAGACGTGTTGCTCAACTACGAGAATGAGGCGATCCTGGCCAAGCGCACCGGTGAGTGGACCACCCCTTACAAGGTGCCCAGCCCCAACATCCTGATCGAAGGTCCGATTGCGGTGGTGGATCAGAACGTCGACAAGCACGGCACCCGCAAGGTGGCTGAAGCCTTCGCCAAGTTTCTGTTCAGCCCCACGGCCCAGAAGATCTTCGTGGATGAGGGCTTCCGCCCTGTCACTCCCCAGGGCAAGGCCTATGCCGCCGGCAAGTTCCCTGACGTCAAGACCTTCAAGGTGGTGGATCTTGGGGGTTGGAAGGCTGTCTCGAAGAAGTTCTTCGACAAAGGTGGTCTCTGGGATCAGATCTTCTCCCAGAGTCGCTGAGTCTGAGTCTGGGGCTGTGGAGCCTGGGGCCGTAGCAGCTGCGCTGCTTCCAAGGCCCCTGCTGCGGCAGTCCCTGGCCCCGCGCGCACAGCTCCGGTCCTCCACCAGCTAAGGCTGTCTCCAGGCCTGGTTTCCGTTCGTCTGGCCCGTCGGCCGGCCACCCCGGTCCACCGACCGCTCGCCTCGCTGGGCCGCTTTGGCGATGAGCAGCTCCCCTGCGGGGTTAGGATAAAGACAAGTTGTCAATCGACTTTGCGTGGTTAAAGCTGTTGTGGTGGCTCCTCGCCGCCTGGGTTCCGCGCTCCTGGGTGTTCTTGTCGGCGGTCTGGCGCTGGGCGGTTGTGCCCAGTCGTCCAGCACTGGCGCTGGCGGCAAGGGTGGTGCTCAGGAGCTGTTGCTGGTGAGCTATGCCGTGACTAAAGCGCCCTATGACCGGATCCTGCCCCAATTCCAGGCGGCCTGGAAAGCCAAGACAGGCCAGGAGCTCACCATCCGGGCGAGCTATGGCCCCTCCGGCGTGCAGACCCGCGCCATCATCGACGGCATCGAAGCGGATGTGGCCACCCTGGCCCTGGGTGGTGACGTGATGAAGTTGCAGGAGGCCCAGCTGGTGCAGCCGGGTTGGCAGGAGGAGCTGCCCCATCACAGCATCATCACCGAGTCAGTGGTGGTTTTTCTGCCCCGCAAAGGCAATCCAAAAGGTGTCAAAAGCTGGCCTGATCTGGCTAAACCCGGCTTGGCGATGGTTACAGCCAATCCCAAAACCTCCGGCGGCGCCCGCTGGAACTTTCTTGGGCTCTGGGGCTCGGTGAGCCAGACCGGCGGCAGTGAGGCCCAGGCCAGGGCATTCGTGACCAAGGTCTATCGCCAGGTGGACAATCTGCCCAAGGATTCGCGCGAAGCCGCCGACCTGTTCCTGAAGCGTGGAATCGGCGATGTGCTGCTCACCTACGAAAATGAGGCGCTCCTTGCCCGCCGCGAGGGCTTGCTCGAAAGTCCGTTCGTGGTGCCGTCGCCCAACATCCGCATTGAAGGGCCGGTGGTGGTGATTGATCGTAATGTCGATCGCCGCGGCACACGCAAGGCCGCCGAAGCGCTGGCCACCTACCTGGGCGGTCCGGCCGCCCAGAAGATCTTTGCCGAGGAGGGCTTCCGCCCGGTGAACCCCAGCGTCTGGGCCCAGGTGAAGGATCGTTTTGCCCCCGTAGCCCAGCTGTACAGCGCCGCCGATTTCGGCGGCTGGACCAAAATCGATACCACCTTCTTCAGCAAGGGCGGACTGTGGGATCAGCTGTTCGCCTCCACCCGCTGAGGCCCCTGCCCCATGTGTGAACTTCTGGCCCTCAGCGCCAATACCCCCACCGACATGCGCTTTTCCTTCCACGGGCTGACCCGTCGGGGCGGCGCCACCGGCGATCATGCCGACGGCTGGGGTCTGGCCAGCTTTGATCCAGATGGTTGTGGCGTGCGCCTATATCGGGAAGATGGCCCGGCCGCTTTTTCGCCCATTGCGGCGGAAGTGGCGGCTCTCGAGCTCAAGGCCCATTGCTCGATTGCCCACATCCGCAAGGCCACTCGCGGCGTGGTGGCCCTGGAGAATTGCCATCCCTTCCACCGGCGCTGGCATGGCCAGGAGTGGATCTTTGCCCACAATGGTGATCTGGCGGGCAGCTTCGAACTGGAAGCCCCGTTCCAGCCGGAGGGCAGCACCGACAGCGAGGCGGCCTTCTGCTGGCTGCTGCTGCAGCTCGAGCGGGCCCGGGTGGCTGGGCGCTTGACCCCGGACGACGACTGGGCGATCTTTACCGAGTTGGTGAACGGTGCCGATGGCCTGGCTGGGCGTGGCATCTTCAATTGTCTGATCAGCAACGGCCTCTGGCTGTTCGCCTACGCCGGCACCAAATTGCATCGGCTCACGCGCCGCGCTCCCTTTCGCACCGCCACCCTGGCCGACGACGATCTCACGGTTGATTTCGCCCAGCTGGCGGGCCCGCAGGACGTGGTTTCGATCATCAGCACCGAACCGCTGACCACCGATGAATCCTGGTCAAGATTGCAGGTGGGGGAGGCGGTGCTGCTGCAGCGCGGCGAGGTGTTGCACCATCATCTCGGCGCTGTCTCCCCGGCTCCTTCCTGATCGGGGCTGGCTTGGACGTGCCGGGTGCCCAGAGCCAGGGCCCAGAGCCGGGGCCCAGAGCCAGCGTCTAAGTTCAGAGTGGTTGAGGCCTTGGCGTTCCGAGCAACGCAACACGGCGTTGTCCGGCAGTTCATCGGCGGCGGCCACGGGCGGCGCGCCAGCGCCGTGGGGATGGAACGCCAACGGCTCCTCCAATCCGTCATTTTTATGCTTAATGCCAGAGCAACGCTCAGGCTCATGGTCCCAGTCAAAGTGATAGCCCCATGAATCACTGGCAACTGCCGCCCATGACACCAACCTGGCGGCCTTGAACAAGGGGTGATGTGGTGGCCATGTCGGCGTGATGTGGCTTCAATCACCTCGCCATGGCTCACTCCCCGAGGAAGATTCATGGGTTCTCAGCTGTTGCGAGTCAACGTCTCTGGACGGGTGTCGTCGCGCAGCGCTGAGGATGGGTTGCTACCTGGGCTCTGTCCAATGGCGGAGTCCGTTTTTTTTGGGTGAATGAGCGATGGTGGTGACCTGCCCCGACTAACCCTGGTAATCAGTGCCTCGGCAATCAGTGCCTCGGCCCTTTTGGATCTGCAGGCTCTCCGCTCCAGGCCCGCCGCTGAGGATGGGACCACGTTGATCCTGGATGTGCGCTCACCGCGGCAGTTTCTGCGGGGCCATGTGCCAGGCAGTCATTCCATTGCCGCCGCCAGGTTGGTCAGCACCGAGCTTCCCGACGGCGACCTGATCCTGATCACCGAGCAACCGCAGCAGGCGATCGCCCTGATCGAGCAACTGCACCTCCGCGGCTATTGCCGTCAGATTCAATATCTGGATGGTGGTTACGTCAGTTTCGAGCGCCAGGGGCTGGGGCTGGAGGCCGTTGAGCCGGTACGCCGCTGCAGCGATGCCTCGCTGATCATGGCGATGTCGCGGCTGCTGGCCGCCGCTGGCCGTGCTGGTCTGGCCCCTGTGCTTCTGGCGCTGCGGCTGTTGCTGCGACCTCGGCTCCAGACCAGAGCCCGGGCCTGATCCCTGCAGGCAGCCCAGGAGACCCATGCCAATGGGATCCCTATCCCGTTCCCCAGGCCGCGGGACAATGATGGATACAGTCCGCACTTTGATGTCCACCACCGCAGCCGGGCTTCGCCCTGGCGGCTGGCGGCAGGGGGATCCCGCCGGTCAGCGCCTGTTCCTGCGCCCCTTCGGCGACCAGCCGCTGCTGCTGGAATCGGGGCAGAGCCTGGGGCCGATCACCCTGGCCTGGGAGTGCTGGGGTGAACTCAACTCCCAGCGCAGCAACGCCATCCTGCTGCTGCATGGCTTCAGTGGCGACAGCCATGCTGCCGGTCCAGCGGGCCCTGGCCATGTCAGCGTCGGCTGGTGGGATGGGCTGATCGGAGCGGGCCGGGCGCTCGACACCGAGCGCTTCTGCGTGATCTGCTCCAATGTGCTCGGCGGCTGTCAGGGCAGCACCGGACCCGCCAGCCTGGCGGCCGATGGGCGCCCCTACGGCAGCCGTTTTCCAGCGCTCTCGATGCGTGACCTGGTGGCGGCCGAGCGGGGGCTGGCGGATCAGTTGGGCATCGCCTGCTGGTATGCAGTCATCGGGGTGTCGATGGGGGGCATGCGTGCCCAGGAATGGGCTGTCGGGTCACCGCAGCGGCTGAAGCGTCTGCTGCTGCTGGCCACGGCCGCCCGTTGCAGTGCCGAGAACATCGCCCTTCAGCACTGTCAGATCCAGGCCATCACCCAGGATCCCCACTTCTGGGGCGGTGATTACTACGATCAGCCTTCGGGCGGCCCGGGCCCGGGCCTGGCCCGGGCCCGGGCGCTCGCCCAGCTGAGCTATGGGAGCGAACGGGAGTTGGAGCGGCAAGTGCGCCGCGCGGATGATAGCTCTGGTTCTGGCAATGGTTCTGGCTCTGGCTCTGGCTCTGGCGGTAGCGATGGGGTTGACGATCAGATCGGCCATGGCGACCGCGAAGCGGCGATCGCCTCCCTGCTCGATCGCCAAGGCCAGGAGCTGGTGCAGCGCTTCGATGCCAACAGCTACATCACCCTCACCCGGGCCATGAGTCGCTATGACATCGGCCGTGGGCGCGGCGGGCTGGCGGCGGCCCTGGCCCGGATCACGGCACGGGTCTGTGTGGTGTCGGTGAGCTCTGATCGCCTGTTTTCCCCCTGCCGGCAACAGGAGCTGGCCGAGGCGCTTCCGGCAGGCGCCACCTACACCAGTCTCCAGAGCGATCGGGGCCATGACGGCTTCCTGGCGGAACTGGATCAGCTGCGGCCGATCCTGGAGCAGCTGCTCGGCTGAACGGCGTTTCAGGGGGCGGGCCCGGCTGGAGCCAGTGCGATCACGGTGCGCTGCAGCCGTTGCAGCCAGTGGTTCAGCCGCGGCAGGGCCGGATCGCCGCTGGTGGTGCGCACCGCCGCCAGGGCGACGATCACCAGGGGAACGCCTACCAGCAATGGAGACGACAGCAGCCCAATCGCGAGCAGCAACGTCGGCCCGAGATTGTTAGGCGGCGGTGGGGCGTTCATGGGTGCTGGCTGGCCGGAGGCAGGCCCTGTCCTACCCAGTTCAGACTGACGACCTTGTGGTTTGAACCACCCGGCGGTGTGAAGGGGCGGCCGATGATGCGGCTGATGTCGCCAGCTGTGCCCCCAGCCCTTGTTGCTGTGCCGGATGCCACCCCTTCCCTGGCCGCCGCCGCCCGCTTCTGGCTGAAGCTGGGGCTGGTGAGCTTCGGCGGACCGGCGGGGCAGATCGCCCTGCTGCACAAGGAGTTGGTGCAGCGGCGCCGCTGGCTTTCGGAGCGGCGTTTTCTGCATGCGCTCAACTACTGCATGCTGCTGCCGGGGCCGGAGGCCACCCAGCTGGCCACCTACCTGGGCTGGTTGATGCACGGCAACCGCGGTGGCCTGATCGCCGGTGGGCTGTTCCTGCTGCCCTCGGTGCTGCTGTTGCTGGGGCTGTCCTGCCTCTATGCCCTCTGGGGTCAGCAACCGCTGCTGGTGGCCCTGTTCTGGGCCCTGAAACCGGCGGTGCTGGCGATCGTGGTGCAGGCCGCCTGGCGGCTGGGGCGGCGCACCCTGCACCAGCCGCTGCTGCTGGCGATCGCCGTCGCCGCCTTCCTCGGCCTGGTCTGGCTGCGGCTGCCCTATCCGCTGCTGGTGGGGGCGGCAGCCCTGACGGGTTGGATCGGCGGGCGCCTGCGGCCGGCCTGGTTTCAGCGAACGCCAGCCGCGCCGTCGGGCCCAGCCCTCCAGGGCCCTGGCTTCAGTGGCGCGGTTCTCCAGGGCACTGACCTTCCTGGTGCTGGCTTCAGTGGTTCTGGCTTCAGTGGCGCCGCCTTGAAGCGGTCGGCCCTCCATGACGACGACACGCCTTCGCCAGCCCATGCCCTCGTCGATTGGCGCCGGCTGGCGCTCACCCTGCTGCTTTCTGGCCTGGCCCTGGCGTTGCCTTTGGCCGCGTTGAGCTGGCAGGGAGGCGTGGCGGGCCCCCTGGCGACAATGGCGCGCTTCTTCACCCGGGTGGCGCTGATCAGCTTCGGTGGCGCCTACGCGGTGCTGCCCTACGTGGCCCAGGGGGCGGTGGAAACCCACGGCTGGCTCAGCGCCCAGCAGATGCTCGATGGCCTGGCCCTCGGCGAGACCACCCCTGGCCCTTTGATCATGGTGGTGGCGTTTGTGGGCTTCATGGGCGGCTGGAACGGCAGTGGCTCTCTGGCCATGGCCCTGCTGGCCGGCCTGGTGGTGGTCTGGTTCACCTTCCTGCCGTCGTTCGTGTTCATCCTGGCCGGGGCGCCGCTGGTGGAGGCCAGTCGCGAGGATCTACGGCTGGGGCCGCCTTTGATGGCGATCACCGCCGCCGTGGTGGGCGTGGTCGCCAGCCTGGCGCTGCTGTTCGCCGGGCCGGCGCTGTGGCCCGCTGGCCGGTTTGACCCGGCGGCCCTGGCGATGCTGGCGGCCAGCCTGCTGTTGTTGCTGCGTTGGCAATGGGGGGTGCTGCGCTTGATCGGTGCGGCGGCCCTGGTGGGGGTGGCGAAGCTGCTGCTCCACTGAACGGCAGCGGTGCCGGTGGGGCCGCTGAGGCCTGGCTGTCGTTCGGCGTTGGCGGTTCCACCCTTGGCTTCAACGCACGAAATACAGCAGCGAAACCACCAGTCCCACGCTCACCACCACGGCGCGCAGGGTGCCGGGATTGATGCGGCCGGCCAGGCGACCGCCGAGGGCGCCACCGGCCAGGGCGCTACAGGCCATCACCAGCACCGCCGGCCAGGACAGCTGGCCGGACCCCAGAAACAGCACGGCCGCCGCCAGGTTGGTGACGAAAGCGATCGCTTGTTTGAGGCCATTCAGCCGGGTGAGGTCGTCGTCCAGGGTCGTGGCCAGCACCGCCAGCACGATCACACTCAGCCCGGCACCGAAGTAGCCGCCATATATCGCCGCCATAAACACCGGCACGCTGGCCCAGCGCTCCGACGGGCTGCTGCCCTGGCGTTTGGCGCGCGCCACCACCCAGGTCCGCACCCGTTCCTGGATCGCCAGCAGCACCGTGCCGCTGAGGATCAGCCAGGGCACCAGCTGCTCAAACAGGCGCGTGTCGGTATGCAGCAGCAGCAGGCCGCCCGCCCATCCCCCCAGGGCGGCCACCGGCAGCAGCTGACGCAGGCGCCGGCCCTGGCCAGCCAGTTGCTGGCGCTGGGCCAGGGAGGCCCCCAGATAGCCGGGGAACAGGGCCACCGTGTTGGTCACATTCGCCAGCAGTGCCGGCAGCCCCACGGCGGAGAGGGCAGGGAAACTGATCAGGGAGCCGCCGCCGGCCAGGGCGTTCACCAGGCCCGCAGCCACGGCGGCCAGGGCCAGCCAGAGCAGATCAGTTCCCGTCAGTGTCTCCATCAATCGACCCCGGACCGGACCGGGATCCCCAGCGCCAGGGCAGGCGGATCAGCGATCAGAACAGATTGCCTGCGGATCGACCCAGGATCGCAGGGGCTTGCCCTGGCCAGCGTTCCTAGAACACCTCAAGACCTTCGGCCCCAGGGATTTCAGGGCGGCGTCGCAGCGATTCGGCGCAGCCGGCGGGGGTGGGGAACAGCTTGCCGGGATTGGCGAGGCCGGCCGGGTCGAAGGCCTGGCGCACCAGGGTCATGGTGGCGAGATCGTCCGGGCTGTACATCCAGTCCATGTAGCAGCGCTTGTCGATGCCGACGCCGTGTTCGCCGGTGATGCTGCCGCCGGCATCGATGCAGAGCCGCAGGATCTCGGCGCTGAGGGCCTCGACCCGCTCGGCCACCCCCGGTTCGCCGGCCCGGTAAAGAATCAGGGGATGGAGATTGCCGTCGCCGGCATGGAAGACATTGGCCACCGGCAGGCCATGGCTGGCGCTGAGCCGCTCGATCGCCGCCAGCACCTGCGGTAGGGAGCCGCGGGGGACCACCCCATCCTGAAGGTAATAGTTGGGGAAGCGGCGACCGAGGGCGGAGATCGCCGATTTGCGCCCCTTCCAGAGCAGGGCGCGCTGTTCGGCAGCGCGGGCCTCGCGGATCGTGCGGGCACCGGCCTGCCGGCAGAGCTCGGAGGCCAGGCTCACCGCCGCCGCCACCTCCTGCTCCTGCCCATCCAGCTCGATCAGCAGCACGGCTGCCGCATCGGGCGGATATTCATCGGTGCCGAAGTAGGCGTTGAGCGCCTCGATGCAGAGGCGATCCATCATTTCCATACCGGCCGGCAACACCCCCGCCGCCGTCACGGCGGTGACCGCCTCTCCGGCGGCCTCCATCGAGGCGAAATCGGCCAGCAGCACCGCCACGCTCTCGGGATCGCGCAGCAGTCGCAGGGTGACGGCGGTGGTGATGCCCAGGGTGCCCTCGCTGCCGATGAACACGCCGCGCAGGTCCAGGCCGGGCATTTCGGCCAGCTCGCCCCCCAGGCTGGTGATCGTGCCGTCGGGCAACACCACCTCCAGCGCCAGCACGTGATTGCTGGTGACGCCGTACTTGAGGCAGTGCACGCCGCCGGAGTTTTCGGCCACGTTGCCGCCGATGCTGCAGGCCACCTGGCTGGAGGGATCGGGGGCGTAATAAAAGCCCTGGCCGCTCACGGCCCGGGTCACCCAGCTGTTGATCACCCCCGGCTGCACGGTGATTCGCCGGTTGGCCAGATCGACGTTGAGGATGGCGCGCATGCGGCTGGTGCCGATCACTAGGGCCGGGTTTTCGGCCATGGCACCCCCGGAGAGGCCGGTGCCACTACCGCGGGCCACGAACGGAATGCCTTGCTGATGGCAGAGCCGCACCACGGCGGCCACCTGCTCGGTCGTTTCCGGCAGCACCACCAGTGGTGGCTGGTACCGGTGCAGGGTGAGGCCGTCGCAGTCGTAGGCCAGCAGCTCCTGACGCGCCGCGATCACGGCCCGTTTGGGCAGCAGCCGGCGGCATTGCCCCGCCAGACGCTGCCAGTCGATCGCTGCGCCCTGGGTTGCACCCCCGGACGGGGCTTTGGAAGCGGCCAGGTTGGCGGCCATCAACCCACGCCGATGCCACACGAACTTACAGAGCGAAAGCGGATCCGCCCGCTTCTGCGTCAGGATGGGCAACGGTTCAATCCCTCCGTCCGCGGATCCCGTCTTGTCGGCTTCTCCCACAGCGCCCGTTTCGACTCCTGTGCTCAACACCACCCGCTCCCAGGAGATCTTCACCGCCGCCCAGAAGCTGATGCCCGGTGGCGTCAGCTCGCCGGTGCGGGCCTTCAAGTCCGTCGGCGGCCAGCCCATCGTCTTTGACCACGTCAAAGGCGCCTACTCCTGGGACGTGGATGGCAATCGCTACATTGATTACGTCGGCAGCTGGGGGCCGGCCATCTGCGGCCATGCCCATCCCGAAGTGATCGCCGCCCTGCATGCGGCCCTCGACAGGGGCACCAGCTTCGGTGCCCCCTGTGAGCTGGAGAACCAGCTGGCGGAACTGGTGATCGAGGCGGTGCCCTCGGTGGAGATGGTGCGCTTCGTCAACAGCGGCACCGAGGCCTGCATGTCGGTGCTGCGCCTGATGCGCGCCTTCACCGGCCGCGAAAAGATCATCAAGTTCGAGGGCTGTTACCACGGTCACGCCGACATGTTCCTGGTGAAGGCCGGCTCCGGCGTCGCCACCCTCGGTCTGCCCGATTCCCCTGGCGTGCCCCGCTCGACCACGGCCAGTACCCTCACCGCCCCCTACAACGATCTGGAGGCCGTCAAGCAGCTGTTTGCTGAGAACGGCGGCGAGATTGCCGGTGTGATTCTGGAGCCGGTGGTGGGCAATGCCGGCTTCATCACCCCCGAGCCGGGCTTCCTCGAAGGTCTGCGGGAAATCACCCGTGAGCACGGCGCTCTACTGGTGTTCGATGAGGTGATGACCGGCTTCCGCATCAGCTACGGCGGCGCCCAGGCCCGGTTCGGCATCACCCCCGATCTCACCACCATGGGCAAGGTGATCGGCGGCGGTTTACCCGTTGGAGCTTACGGCGGCCGGGCCGACATAATGACCATGGTGGCCCCGGCCGGGCCGATGTATCAGGCCGGCACCCTCAGCGGCAATCCCCTGGCCATGACCGCCGGCATCAAGACCCTGGAGCTGCTCAAGCAGCCCGGCAGTTATGAGCGGCTGGACTTGATCACCAAGCGCCTCAGCGATGGCATCGGCGAGGCAGCCCGCGCCGCCGGTCTGCCCTACAGCGGCGGCCATATCAGTGCCATGTTCGGCTTTTTCCTCTGCGAGGGGCCGGTGCGCAACTTCGAGGAGGCCAAGGCCACCGACAGCGCCCGCTTCGGCAAGCTGCACCGGGCAATGCTGGAGCGGGGTGTCTATCTGGCTCCCAGCTCGTTCGAGGCCGGCTTCACCTCCCTGGCCCACAGCGACGCCGACATCGACGCCACAATCGCGGCCTTCCGCAGCGCCTTCGCCCAGATCGCCTGATGACTGGCATCTTTCGGCTCCAGCGCCGCACCGAGCTGAGCGCCCGCACCGGGCTCGGTGGCCGCCGGCTGAGCGCTCTCAGCCTGGCGCTGCTGGGTTCAGCCCTGGCCCTGGGCGGCTGCGGTGGGCCCGATCCGGAACAGCTACCGGTCAACCTCAGCCAGGGGGTGCCGCTGGGGGCGGTGCTGGCCATGAGCGGCAACGCCAATGTCTACGGCCAGGACCAGAACACCGGGTTGAGCCTGGCTCTGGCGGAGCTGAATGGCAAGGGCGGCATCAATGGCAAGCCCCTGGCCCTCAAGATTGAAGACAGCGGCAGCGATGAACCCGGTGCCAATGCCGCCTTCACCCTGCAGATCAACCGCGGCGTGCTGGCGCTGATCGGCCCCACCTTGTCCCAGCAGGCCTTCTCCGCCGATCCGATCGCCCAGCGCCGCCGGGTGCCGGTGGTGGCGCCCTCCAACACCGCCACCGGCATTCCCGAGATCGGCCATTTCATCAGCCGCGTGTCAGCCCAGAGCTCGGTGATCGCGCCGCTGTCGATCGCCAGGGCCCTGCAGCTCAACCCCGGCATCCGGCGGGCGGCGGTGTTCTACGCCCAGGACGATGCCTACAGCAGCGCCGAGACGACGATCTTCCAGCAGGCTCTCACCGCCAAGGGGCTGAAGCCGGTGACAGTGCAGCGCACCCAGCTCAACGACCAGGACTTCCAGACCCAGATCACCGCCGCCCTGCAGCAGAAACCGGATCTGGTGGTGCTGTCCCTGCAGGCCGTTGATGGCGGCAACATGATTCGTCAGCTGCGCGAGCTGGGCTACAAGGGCGCGATCGTGGTGGGCAACGGCATGAACACGCCCAACATTTATCCGATCTGTCAGAAGTACTGCGATGGCATCCTGATCGCCCAGGCCTATAGCCCCGAGTTGAAGTCCCCGGCCAACAGTGCTTTTCTCCGCCGCTTCCAGGCCAGCCAGGGCGGCGCCATTCCGCCCCAGCTCACGGCCCAGGCCTGGACGGCCCTGCAGGTGCTGGCCGAAGCCCTGCAACGGCTGGATCGACGCCAATCGCTGCAGCAGCGCAACCTCGCTGAAGCCCGCCAGGCCTTGATGGCTGAAATCCTCTCAGGCACCTATCAGACGCCGCTGGGGGAGATCCGCTTCACCCCTGAGGGGGAAGTGATCCAGAAGAACTTTTTCGTCGCCCAGGTGCGCATGGACCCCAGTGGCAAGAGCGGGCGCTTTGCGCTGCTCCCCTGACGGCATGGCCCCTGATGCTGACGGGAGCGGGCGAGGGAGCTGGCGATGGACCTGATCCAGTTGCTGCTCAACGGTCTGTCCCTGGGGGCCGTGTATGCCCTGTTTGCGCTGGGCTACACGCTGGTGTTTTCCGTGCTGGGGGTGATCAACTTCTCCCACGGCGCGGTCTTCACCCTCGGCGCCTACTTCACCTATCTGTTGATCGGTGGCCAGGCCGGTGCCAATGGTCTGCTGGCCGGGTTGCAGCTGCCCTTCGCGCTGCCCTTCGCCCTCGCCCTGCCGCTGGCCGGGCTGGCTTCGGCCCTGGTGGCCCTGCTGATCGAGCGGGTGGCCTTCCGGCCCCTGCGGCGGCGCGGGGCCGATTCCCTGCTGGCCCTGATCTCCAGCCTGGGGGCCGGGGTGATCCTGGTAAATCTGATCCAGCTGCTGATGGGGGCTGAAAGCTATGCCATCCCCATCGGCACCCTCGGCGCCCTGCCGGCGGCCCTCAGCCTCGGTGGTGCCCAGGTGCGCACGGTGCAGGTGCTACTGCTGGCGATCTCGGTGCTGTTGCTGGTGGTGCTGAGTGTCTGGCTGGAGGGCAGCCGCAGCGGCAAGGCCTTGCAGGCCGTCTCCGAGGATCCAGTCACCGCCCAGCTGCTCGGCATCGACAGCGACGCCATGATCCGCCTGGCCTTCGGCATCAGTGGCTTCCTGGCCGGGGTTTCCGGTGGCTTGGTGGGCCTGAGCGTCAGCATCGCCGGGCCCTACTTCGGCATCAGCTACGGCCTCAAGGCCCTGGGGGTGCTGGTGCTGGGGGGTCTGGGCAGCGTGCCCGGGGCCATGCTCGGCGGGTTGATCATCGGTCTGGCCGAAGCGTTCGTACCGGCGGCATGGTCTGGTTGGAAAGATGCCGTGGCCTATGGCTTCCTGTTCCTGATCCTGGTGCTGCGGCCCCAGGGTCTGCTCGGCAAACCGCAGGCAACGAAGGTCTGAAATTCATGAGTGCGGGCCTGCTGCAACAGATGCTGATCGGCGCCCTGCTGGGCCTGTCGGTGTATTTGCCCTTGCGCTGCGGCCAGCTGTCGTTGGCCACCCCGGGCTTCTTCGCCATCGGCGGCACCGTGGCGGCCCTGCTCTCCACCCGGATCCCAGCCTTCGCCGGCACGGGAGCCACCTCACCGCTGCCGGCTCTGCTGTTGGAAATGGGCCTGGGGGGGCTGCTGGCGGCCCTGCTGGCGTGGGCGATCGGCGGCACGGTGCTGCGGCTGCGGGGCATCTATCTGGCGATCGCCACGATCGCTCTGGTGGAGATTCTGCGGGTGATCACGCTCAATCTGCCCTTCACCGGCGGTGCCCTCGGCATCTTCGGCATCCCCCAGCCCTTCGCCACGGCCAGCGGCTATGCCGGTTTCACCCTCGTGTTGCTGGCGCTGGTCTGCTGGCTCTGCGCCCGGCTGGAGCAGCTGCGGCTGGGGCGGGCGATGGCCGCGATCCGCGATGACGAGCTGGCTGCCACCTGCGTCGGCATCGACACCGCCGCGGTGAAGCTCAATGCCTTCGTGCTAAGTGCGCTGCTGGCCGGCCTCACCGGAGCGCTGGCGGCCCACTTTCTCAATTCCTGGAACGCCAAGGTGGGCAGCTTTGACGCCAGCATCACCACCCTGGCCTTTGTGGTCTTCGGCGGCTCGCGCACATGGCTGGGCCCGGTGATCGGCGGCCTGGTGCTCACAGCCCTGCCGGAGCTGCTGCGTCCGGTGGGCGATCTGCGCCTGATTGTGTTTGGCCTGGTGATTCTGCTGGGACCGGTGCTGTTCCCCCAGGGCCTGATCACACCCCAGGCTCTGCAGGGGCTGGGCCACGGGCTGGTTGGCCTTGGCCAGCAGCTGCGGGGCTACGGCCACCAGCTGTTGGAGCGTGCCAACGGACCGCGGCGGCCATGAGTGCGGCTCCTCTGCTGGAAGTGGCTGGTCTGAGCTGTCGGTTCGGTGGCCTGGTGGCGCTCAATGAGGTGTCGCTGGCGGTGCGGGAGGGCGAGATCTTCGGCCTGATCGGTCCCAATGGCGCCGGTAAGACCACCCTGTTCAACGTCATCTCCGCGCTGACGCCACCCAGCTCTGGCCGGGTGCTGTGGCGCGGCCAGGCGATCACCCGCTCCCGCCCCGATCAGCTCAGTCGCCTCGGCCTGGCTCGCACCTTCCAGAACCTGCGCCTGTTCGACAGTCTTTCGGTGCGCGATAACGTGTTGGTGGGACTGCACCGTTTTGCGGCCTCCCCCCTGGCGGCCGGCCTGCTCGGCAGCTCCAAGGTGCGGCGGCGGCAGCGGGAGCTCGAGCAACGGGCCCTGGAGCTGCTGGCCCTGGTGGGACTGGCGGAGGAGGCCCAGCTGCCGGCAGCCAGCCTGCCCTACGGCGAACGGCGCCGCCTGGAGCTGGCCCGGGCCCTGGCCACCGAACCCAGGTTGCTGCTGCTCGATGAGCCTGCCGCCGGCATGAATCCGGCGGAGAAGAACGATCTCTGCGAGCTGATCCGCGCCATCCGCGACCATTTCGATCTCACCGTGATGATCATTGAGCACCATGTGCCGCTGATGATGCGGCTTTGCGATCGGCTGGCGGTGCTCAACTTCGGCGAGCGCATCGCCCTGGGCACACCCGAGGTGGTGCGTCACGACTCGAAGGTGATCGAGGCCTATCTGGGGAGTCCGCGATGACGGCGGCCCACGCGCTCCTTCCGTCCGAGGCGCCGCTGCTGGAGCTGCGCCGGCTGACCGTGCGTTACGGGGCGGTCACGGCCCTGCGGGGGGTGAATCTGAGCTTGCGCCAGGGGGAACTGGTCACCCTGCTGGGGGCCAACGGCGCCGGCAAGAGCACCACCCTGCGGGCGATCTCCCAGCTGGTGCGTGCCAGTGCCGGCAGCATCCACTGGCGCGGCACCGATCTGGCGGGCCTGCAGCCCCAGGCCACCGTCAGGCTCGGCATCGGCCATTGCCCGGAGGGACGCCGCGTGCTCAGCCGCCAGAGCGTGGCCAGCAACCTGGAGCTGGGGGCCTGGCTGCGCCGGGACCGCGCCGGCATCGCCGCCGATCTGGAGCGCTGCTATGAACTGTTCCCGCGGCTGGCGGAACGCCGTCGTCAGTTGGCCGGCAGTCTCTCGGGTGGCGAGCAGCAGATGCTGGCGATCGCCCGTTCGCTGATGGCGCGGCCGAGCCTGCTGCTGCTCGATGAACCCAGCCTCGGCCTGGCGCCGAAGCTGGTGGCGGAAGTGATGGGCACCCTGGCCGAGCTGCACCGCGACGGGCTCACGATGCTGCTGGTGGAGCAGAACGCCAATGCCGCCCTGGCGATCGCCGACCGGGGTCTGGTGCTGGAAGCGGGCGCGGTGCGCCTGGCCGGCACGGCCCAGGAGCTGCTGGCAAATGCCGAGTTGCGCGCCTCCTATCTGGGGGATGGTGAGGGCTCCGGCCCGTGATCGGCGCAGCCCATGAACCCACCCGGTGTGGATCACGGCGGCATCGAAGCCGAAGTAGCAACTGTTCACCCTCACCCTCACCCTCACCACCACCCCGTCTACCAACGCCGACGATGGCGCTGACGATGGTGCAGACGGGGCCCGCAGCCGTCAGCCCTGAGGCAGTCAGGGAAAGCAGAGGTGATTGGCTAAACTGCGCTCGACATGTGGACAACAACAGCTTGGATCACAGGCTTGAATCACAAGGCTGGTATCACCAGGCTGCAGTCCACCGGTTGAGATTCACGGGTTCAGTTCACAGATTTAGTTCACAGGTTGAGATCTGAAAGAATGGGCCAACATTCCAAGCTTTACGCCAAGGGTCTTGAAGAGATGCGCCGCCATCTTGGTCCCCAGGCTGATCATCTGATTGGGCGAATTGAAGCCATTTCGGCGGAATTTGCCAAGGTGAATGTGGAGTTTCCCTATGGAGAGCTTTACACCCGGCAGGTTCTGGATCCGCGGGTGCGGGAGCTATGTACGGTGGCAGCGCTGACGGTGCAGGGCTTTTCCAGTCCGCAGCTGAAACTCCACATCGAAGCCGCCCTTAATTGTGGGGCATCGAAAGAGGAAATCACCGAAATCATCACCCAGATGATTGCCTACGCTGGCTTTCCTGCCGCCACCAACGCCCTGCTCGCCGCCGGCGAGGTGTTCGATCAGGTCGAAGCCGCCACTGTCTAAAAGCCGTAACTGTTTAAAAGCCGCCAGCCAAGGCCACTCATCTGAAGCCGTTCACCTGCAGGCGTCCAATGCGGCAGTCTTGGCGCACTCCCGGTGGCGATCGTCAGCGTCGATGATGCACCCATTCGGAACGCCCCTGCCTCGATGCGTTGCCCTCCTGTGCTGATCGCTGCCCTGAAGCGCCTGCTGCCGATCGTGGTGCTGGGTCTGGCGGTCGGAGTGGCCTGCTGGCCCCTCAATCTGCTGGATCGGGCTCAGGATCAGCTGCTGCAGCTGCTGCCCCGTTTCGCAGGCGGCGGCTGGCGGCCGCTCACGGTGGCGATGGCCTCTGCGCCGCTGCTGGTGATGCCGTTGCTGCTCTGGTTGCAGGCCGGGGTCTGGTCCGAGGCGTCCGGTTCCGGCATCCCCCAGGCCATGGTGGCCCTGGAGCAGCCCAAGCGGGCCGAGATGTTGCTGGCGCCGCAGGCGACGGTGCAGCGCTTGATGCTCTGGTCAGTGGCCACCCTGGCCCTGTTGCCCCTGGGCCGGGAAGGGCCGGTGGTGCACGTGGGAGCGGCTGTGGCCCACAGCCTGCGGCAACGGTTCCCGCGCTGGCTGCAGCCTCTGGACCGCCATGATCTGATCGCTCTGGCAGGCGGCGCCGGGCTGGCGGCGGGCTTCAACACCCCGATCGTGGGCATGGTGTTCGTGGCTGAGGAACTCACCAGCAGCTTTGGTGCCAGGTTGATCTGGCCCACCCTGCTGGCCTGCGTCACCGCCGCCGGCATCAGCAATCTGGGCGGCCAGCCCGAGTTCGCCCTGGGCCTGCTGCACACCGTGGCTGCAGAGCCCTGGCAGCTGTTCTGGGCCATCCCCCTGGGCATCAGCGCCGGTCTGCTGGGGGCTGTATTCGGCCGGCTGCTGCTGGAAACCACCCGCTGGTTGTCACCAAGGGCTCGTAGCCAGCCGCTGCGGGTGGGGCTGGTGCTGGGGCTGTTGCTTTCAGGCCTCACCCTGGCCAGCGGCGGCTTCGCCAATGGCGATGGCGAAGCGCTGATGGGCTGGATGATCGGCCATCCCGAGGCCGATCTGCCCACGGCCGGCCTACTGCTGGCGCGCCTGGTCGGCCCCTGCCTGGCCCTGGGGGCGGGGGTGCCGGGGGGCCTGATCGATCCGGCCTTTGCCATCGGTGCCGTGGTCGGCCAGGGCGCCGGCCAGCTGTTGGGGTTGGGGATGATGGGGCTAGCCCTGGGGATGGCGGCGGCCCTGGCCGGCGCCACCCAGCTGCCGGTGCTGAGCGTGGTGTTTGCCTTGCGGCTGGCTGGCGATCAACAGTTGCTGCCCGGTGTTGTGCTGGCGGCGGTGATCGGCGCCTACTGCAGCCGGCTGCTGATGAAGAAGCCGGTTTATCACGCTCTGGCGGCGAACCTCGAATAAGCCTTGTTCGCAGCGCTGACCCTTAGCTGTTTCGGCGCAGTTCCAACTGTGCCGAGGCGCTTTGGGGCTGCTGAATCGAGACGCCTAGAGGAGCAGGGCTCCCCGTTGGTGTGGGCCGCCGCTGGCTGCGGGTGCCTCCGTTCCCTCATCTTCAAGGCCTGCTTGAACGTGTCGCTTTCAGCCTCAGAGCGTGATGTTCACGCCATGACCCGCCAGCGCCTACGGCCTGGTCAGCTGCCAGGGATGGCGCCGCAGCGAATCGCCGCTTCGGATCCTGCTGAACCATCGGTCTCGGCCCTGGTCGCTGGCTTCTCCGCCACCTGACAACCCAGGGTTCATCGGCTCTGGCACGGCCGGTTGCACGCCCGTCAGATTGGCTGAGGGGTTTTCCGCGAACGCCTCGGCACGATGATTCCGTGGATGTTCGGGCCGCTCTGGTCTCGCCTCCCCCACACGGACCAAGGCACTCCGTCCCAGCCACTCAGTCCACGTAAGTTGAGACCTCCGTCAGCCTTTCTCCTATGACTGCTCCGGCTTCCCCGACTCTTCGCTGGATCACTGCCGGCCTGCTGGCCGCCGGCGCCGGCCTGGCTCTGGCGCTGCCGTTCGTGTCCGCCACCCTGCTGACGATCCTGCTGGGCAGCGCCGCCGTGGTGGCGGGCGTCTCCCAGCTGCTGCGACTGACCGGAGCGGCGGATCTTCGCGCCAAAATCTTCCGTGGCCTGTCGGGGGCGCTCTATGTGGTGGGCGGTCTCTGGTGCCTTGCCTTCCCGATCGAAAGCACTGTCAGCCTCACCCTGTTCCTGGGCTTCCTGCTGGTGGCCGAGGGGGTGATGGAGCTGGCGGCGGCCGCCTCCGGGCCGATCGGGGCCCGCGGTCTGGTGCTGCTCGATGGCATTGTCACCGTGGTGCTGGGTGGCATGTTGGTGGCCGAATGGCCCAGCGACAGCCTCTGGGCGATCGGCACCCTGTTCGCCATTGCCCTTGGCTTCTCGGCTGTGAACATGCTCACCGCTCCGGCTGCCGCTGCTCCTCCGGCGGCTGGCTGAGGTCCCGTGAACCTGAGTCGGCCAGGCCGTAGCCACCACCGCCGGGGGTCTCGATCCTGAGCCCATCCCCTGCTGCCATCGCCACAAGGGCAGAGCCGGGCAAGTTCTCGATCGTGCCGTCGGCGTGGCAGAGGCTGTTCTGACCCGTTTGGCCGGCGCGGCCGCCGGCCAGGCCGAACGGGGCCACCCGGCGGGAGCCTGAGAGGATCGCCGCCGTCATCGGCTCCAGGAAGCGCAGCCAGCGCACCACCCCATCGCCGCCGGGCCAGCGGCCAGCGCCGCCACTGCCGCGGCGGATCGCGAACCGCTCCAGCCGTACCGGAAAGCGATCCTCCAGGATCTCGGGGTCGGTGATTCGCGAGTTCGTCATGTGGCTCTGCACCGCACTGGCGCCGGCAAAACCACTGCCATCGGCCAGCACGCCGGCGCCGCTGCCGCCGCAGATGGTCTCGTAGTACTGGCAGCGCTCGTTGCCGAAGCTGAGGTTGTTCATCGTTCCCTGGGCGGCCGCCATCACCCCCAGGGCGCCGAACAGGGCGTCTACCACCGCCTGGGAGGTTTCGACATTGCCCGCCACGACGGCGGCCGGTGGATCGGGCCAGAGCAAGCTGCCTGGTGGCACCACCAGGTCGATCGGCTCAAAACAGCCGGCATTGAGTGGAATCGCCCGGCCCACCAGGCAACGGAACACGTACAGCACGGCCGATTTGGTGATCGCCAGGGGCGCATTGCCGTTGCCGCTCTGCTGGGGGGAGGTGCCGCTGAAGTCCACCAGCGCCCGCCGGCGAGTGCGATCGATGCGCACCGCCACCTGAATCCGGCCACCAGCGTCGAGCTCGACGCTCGCCGCTCCATCGTGGAGTCGGTCGATCACGTCCCGGACGGCCTCGGCGGCATTGCTCTGCCCATGGGCCATGTAGGCCCGCACTTCCGCCACTCCCTGCTGAGCCAGCAGGCGCTGCAGCTCCGCGATTCCCAGCTGGTTGGCCGCCACCTGGGCCTGCAGATCGGCCAGCAGCTGGTCGGGATTGCGCACGGGATGGTCACCTGCCAGGAGTCGTTGTCGCCAGACGGTGGCATCGAAGTGGCCGCCGCTGATCAACGGCACGTTGTCGAGCAGCAGGCCCTCCTCGCTGATCGTGTGGCTGAAGGGGGGCATGGAGCCCGGCGTGATGCCGCCCACATCGGCGTGATGGCCGCGGCAGGCCACATAGAACAGGGGTTCGGCCGCCTTGGCGGCAGTTTCGCTCTGCTTGCAGTCAGCGCCGCCGGCGAACACCGGCGAGATCACGGTGATGTCGGGCAGGTGGGTGCCGCCGTTGTAGGGGTTGTTGGCGGCCACGGCATCGCCTGGCCCGAGGCGCGGCAGTGCCCCTCGGGCCACGGCGGCCCTCAGGGCCACCACGCTCTCGCCCATGGAGCCCAGGTGCACCGGGATGTGGGGCGCATTGGCCACCAGGCGGCCGCAGCCATCGAAGAGGGCACAGGAGAAATCCAGCCGCTCGCGGATGTTCACCGAACGGCTGCTCTGCTGCAGCCGCACCCCCATCTGCTCAGCGATGGCGCTGAAGCGGTGGTTGTAGAGCTCCAGCGTCACCGGATCTGCTGGGGACAGCTCCTGAGCGGCTGGGGCGGAGCCCGGCTGGAGCACAGCGGCCACCGGCCCGGGTCCTGACGCCAATCCGTCCTCTGGCTCTGTTTCTGATGCCGCGGTATCCGAGGCTGATGCCGCCATTTCCGCTTTCTCCAGGGCGGGGCTTGCCGCGACTGCAGTGGTGCCGACGGCGCTGGAGGTGACTGCAGTGGTAGCGACGGCAGTGGCAGCGATGGCAGTGGCCTCCGTTGCGCAGGCCTGGTTCGCATGGTTCGTTTCGAGCTTGGCCTCGGTGGCGCTGGCGGCGGCAGCTTTCGCGTCATTGGCCCGGGAG
Organism: Cyanobacteriota bacterium; assembly: GCA_026389335.1. GTDB lineage: Bacteria > Cyanobacteriota > Cyanobacteriia > PCC-6307 > Cyanobiaceae > Cyanobium. Next base: position 33,480 of record JAPLIB010000019.1, read on the forward strand.
GGCGCCATGCGCTCGAGCAGCAGCTCACCGCGCGGCAGCACCCGGGCCTTCCAACCCGGCTCCAGCACCGTGGCTCCCGTGGTTTCCAGCACCAGGGCCGGACCCTCCAGGCTCTGCCCCGGCCTGAGGTGCTCGCGCTGCCAGAGCGGCACAGGGCGCCAGGCCATCCCCTCGCCGCAGGGCAGGCACAGGGGCGTTTGCTCCTGCGGTGCCGGCGGAGTCACTGGCCAGCCAGGCGCCGCGGCCAGGGACGACACCTGTTTGGGCGAGGTCTGCTGGGGTGCTGCAGGATCTGATGGCTGTTCAGAAACTGGCTGGCCCCCCGGGCTTCCTGCGGCCGCCTCCAGGTCTGAGGGCCACTGGAGCGGCGACCGATCCTGCCGGCGTTCTGAAACTGGCTGCCCGTGCTCGGCCAGCAGTTCCACCTCCATCCGCTCCAGCACCAGCGGCTCGCCGGGCACCACATAGCCGAAGCGGCGGCGATGCAGGGTCTCGAACTCAGCTCGCAGCGGTGCTATCAGCAGGGGGTCATCGCTGACAGCGGCCCGATCGCTCGCCGCCAGCGAGCAGTCCAACGTGGACTCCGGCAGCCCCACCTCCAGGCCGCCATCGCTAGCCGGATAGCGCAGTTCCAGCCGCACCCGACGCCGCACCCCGGCGCCCGAGTCCAGGTCGCCGGCGCACTCCAGGGTCTGGCGGGCTTCGGCGCTGAGGGCTTCAATGCAGGCCAGCAGGTCGGCGCCGCGCACTGCTTCGAGGGGTTGACGCAGGCAGCGCTCCACCCTCTGGCTCTGGCGGGCCAGGCCGATGCCCCAGGCGGAGAGCACGCCGGCGAGCGGATGGATCAGCACCCGCTCGATGCCGAGGCTGGCGGCCAGGGCACAGCCGTGCTGGCCGCCAGCCCCGCCGAAGCAGACCAGCACGGCATTGCGGATGTCATGGCCCCGTTGAATCGAGATGCGCCGGATCGCCTCCGCCATCCGCTCATTGGCGATCGTCAGGGCCCCCTGGGCCAGCCGTTCCAGCGCCAGCGGCTCTGGGTCCGTGGCCCTCAGGCCCAGGGCTGCCGCCAGCTCCTCGAAGCGCTGCCGCACCACCACCGCATCGGCGCTCTGGTCAGCCTGGGGGCCGAACACCGGTGGCAGCGCTCCCGCGGGCAGACGACCCAGCAACACATTGGCATCGGTCACCGTCAGCGGGCCGCCGCGGCGATAGCAGGCCGGGCCGGGATCGGCTCCGGCGGACTGGGGCCCCACCAGCAGCCGCTGGCCGTCGGCCCGCAATACCGAACCTCCTCCCGCCGCCACCGTATGGATCGGCAGCATCGCCGCCTGCACCTGCAGCCCGGCGATCTCGGTCTGGGCGGTGCGCTCCCAGGCGTCTTCACCCCTGGAGCCATCGAAATGGAACACATCGGTGGAGGTGCCGCCCATGTCGAAGCCCAGGATCGGCCGATCGCCATAGCCCGCCGCCTGGGCCGCGGCCACGGCTCCCACCATGCCGCCGGCTGGGCCGGAGAGGATCGTGTCCTTGGCCTGTAGTTGGGCTGGTGCCTGCAGAGCGCCGCTGGAGGTCATCACCCGCAGGCGCGTTGCGGCCCCCAGGGCGGCCGCCACCGCGGCCAGGTAGCGCTCCAGGGTGGGGCGAACCGCCGCCTCCACCACGGTGGTTTCGAGCCGGGGCACGATTCGGCTCTGGCGGCTGAGCTGATGGGAGAGCAGCACCGAGCTGAAGCCGAGCTGCTCAAGCCAACAGCCGAGTGCCAGCTCATGGGCAGGATGGCGGTAGCTGTGCAGCAGGGCAACGGCAACACTCTGGTAGCCATCGGAGTGGGCCTGGCGCAGCTCCCGTTCCAGCTTGCCCTCCAGCAGCAGCGGCACCAGCTCGGTGCCATCGGCCGCCAGGCGTGCCTCCACCTCGATCACCCGCATCGGCAGCGGCTCGGGTCGTTCGATCCGCAGGGCAAAGATGTCCGGGCGGTGTTGATCGCCGATACGGGGCAGATCGGCGAAGCCGCTGTTGAGTAGCAGCAGCACCGGCTCCAGCTGCCGCTCCAGCAGCGCATTGGTGGCCACGGTGGTGCCCAGCCGCACCTCCGCCACCAGGCCCGGCGGCAACGGCTGATCGGGGGCCAACCCCAGCACCTCCTTCAGCGCCAGGATCGCCGGATCACCGGCCCGCTCCCGCTGCACCGAGAGCACCTTGCGTACCACCAAGCGGCCATCGCCAGCCCTGCCGATCAGATCGGTGAAAGTGCCGCCGCGATCGATCCAGAAGCGCCAGCCCTGGTTTGCGGGGGGCTGCGCCTCCCCATTCAGGCACGCCTCTGGCCCTGCTCCTTCCTGGTCTCCGTCCCGCGCCGCACCCAGCACCTCATCCCCAGTCGATCAGCCTCGCCAGTCTGATCGGCTGGTCGACACTGGCGCCCTGAATGGCCCGGAGCGGTCCGCACGGACAGTTGAGGGCGCGCACGCAGCCACTGGTCCCAGGGCAGAGTCCACCCCAGGCCCATCGTCCAGTAGGTGCTCTGTGGCTCCATCAAGGAGGCCCACAGCTGCGGCGGCTCCCCACGTACTTTCGCCCTTGAAGGGCACCCATCAGTCCTCACGGCGCTTTTGGACGACGGCCTTCAGCGGTAGTTCTCAAACTGCAGCGGCACCTCCAGGTCTTCGCCCTTGAGCAGCTGGATCACCTGCTGGAGATCATCCTTGTTCTTGCCGGTGACCCGCAGGCTGTCGCCTTGGATGGCCACGGTCACCTTCTTGAGCTCGTCGCGTACTTTTTTGGAGAGCTTTTTCGCCAGCTCCTGGCTCAGTCCCTTGCGCAGCTTCACCAGTTGCTTGACCCGATTGCCGCCCACCGGTTCGGCGGCCTGGAAGTCGAGGATCTTGAGCGACAGATTGCGTTTGGTGAGCTTCTGGCGCAGCACATCGGCCACCGCATCGAGGCTCATGTCGCTGGCCGTGGTGATCGTCAGTCCGGCCTCCTCGAGCTCGATCTCGGTCTTCGAATCCTTGAGGTCGTAGCGCTGGTCCACCTCCCGGCGCACCTGATCGAGGGCGTTGACCAGCTCCTGACGATCAAAGTCAGACACAACGTCGAAGCTGTAGGACTCAGCCATGGATGGGCTCCTGGGGCGGCGCTCGGCCAGCCTAGAAAAGAGCCCTTCGGATTTTGCCGTCATCATGCTGTTGTTGCTGCCGCCCCTGGCCTTGCTGGCCGCCGTTTCCTTGCCCGTCGTGCCGCTGGGGTCCGGGGGAGCCGCCTATGCCTGGTCGCTGGTGCTGGCGGGGGCGGTGGTGGTGGCCAGCCTGATCCCCCTGGGCGCCGCCCGTTCCCAGGCCGATTTCACCCCGGCCGATCTGGCCGCCCCCCGGGCGATGTTCGAGCGCTTGCCGGCCTGGGGCAAGCGGGCCAACTGGGCCCATCAGAATTGCTTTGAGGCCTTCAGCCTGCATGCCCCTGCCTGCCTGCTGGCCCTGGTGGCAGCCCGTGGCGGTTCGGCCACGGCGACGTTGGCGCTGGCCGCGGCCTGGCTCCATCCCGCCCTGCGTCTCGGCTACATCGGCGCCTATGTGGCCAACCTGGCACGGCTGCGCAGCCTCTGCTGGGCCGGCGGCATTCTCTGCACGGCGATCCTCTACAGCGAAGGCCTGCGCGGCGTGCTGCGCGGCTGAGGTCAGCCTTTCGACTGCAACGCCTTGAGCGCCGCCAGCAAGCTGGCCGGGCTCTGGGGATCCACCAGCAGCACACTGCCTCCCTGGGCCCGGGCCATCTCCTGGCCCATGGCCATCCAGTCCTTGGCCAGCAGCAGCCTCAGGCTCTCGGCCGCGGCCGGCTCGGCGCTGATCACCCGGGCGAGGACAGCGGCGGCCTCGGCCCTGGCCTGGGCCAGCACGGTCTGCTGGCGGGCCTGGGCATCAGCTTCCAGCAGCAGGGCCTCCTGCTTGGCCTTGGCATCAAGCACCAGGGCCTCGGCCCGGCCGCGGGCCGCATTCACCTGGGATTCACGTTCCCCTTCCGAGCGCAGAATCGCTGCCCTTTTTTCGCGTTCGGCGGTCATCTGCTGCTCCATCGCCTGCTGCACCCCCATCGAGGGTTTGATGTCGCGCATTTCGACGCGGGTCACCTTCACCCCCCAGGGATCGGTGGCCTGATCGAGCTCGCGTAGCAGCACCTCGTTCACCTCCTGGCGGGTGGTGAAGGTCTGGTCGAGGTCGAGTTTGCCCATTTCGGCGCGGATCTGGGTGAGCACCAGATTCACCATCGCCGCCTGCAGATTGTCGAGGGCGTAGTAGGCACGGGCATGTTCCAGCAGCTGCCAATACACCACCGCATCCACTTCGATCGAGACGTTGTCCTTGGTGATGCACTGTTGCGGCGGGATGTCGAGCACCCGCTCCTTGAGCGATTCATGGCTCACCACCCGCTCCACTCCCGGCAGCACCAGCGATAGCCCGGGCTTGAGCTGGCGGTTGTATTTGCCGAGCCGCTCCACCAGCATCGAGCGACTGCTGCTGGTGACCTTGACACTGCTGATCCCAACGGCCGCCAGCACCGCGAGCACCGGCATGAGCAGAAACTCCATCCAATTCTCCCAATTGTCTACAACCTAGACAGGATGGACTGAATGGTCAGGCCCGGCCTGAAGCGATGCTGACACCTCCTCTGATCTGGCTGCCCGTCGGCGCTGTGCTGCTGCTGCTGGCCCTCACGGGCCTGGATACGGACGGCCTGCTGCTGATCGCCGGACTCAGTGGTCTGCTGCTCACCGTGGTGAGCGTGCTGGTGGTGATGCCGCTTGCATTCCAGGTGCTGCTGTTTCTGGGGCTGGTGAGCCTGGGCTACGGCTGGCTGCGGCGTTGGGATCGGCGCCAGCGCGATCGGGCCCTGCCTGCCAGCCCCCGGGCCGAGTGGGCCGAAGTGATCCAGGCCTTCGCCGCCGATGGCGAGGGGCGAGTGCGCTGGCAGGGGCAGAGCTGGGCGGCGATCAACCTGGAGCCCGGCCAGGCCCTGGCGGTGGGTGCCCAGGTGCGGGTGATGGGCCGGGAGGGCACCAGCCTGCAGGTGCTGCCAGCCGCGCCCCTGGCCAGCGGCTGAGTCAACAGGCTGCTGCATCAACAGGCTGCTGCATCAACAGGCTGCTGCATCAACAGGGTGCAGCTGGCTGGGACCCGGGCTGATGGGCAACTAGGGCCGTCTTCTGATGCGCACTGCACAGACACGGAAGTTCAGCCAGTCTCCGGGCCGATGGCTCTGGGCCATCAAGACAAACGGTCTGTGGTCTCCGGTCTCCGGGCTTGCTGCCGTTCAACCGTCGTCGGCAGGGGAACCCGTCGCTGCCGCCGCGATCGTCTCAGTCGAAGAACATCAGGCTCACCACCTTGCCCAGGTCTTCGGCGGTGCGGCAGCTGCTGAGCAGGGTTTCGCTGTCGTGAAAGGCGTAGCAGATCAGCTGGTCACAGCGGCTGATGATCTCGTGGTTGCAGAGGCTGCTGGCCATCGGCAAGGGCAGCTCATCGTGCTCGGGCTTTTCCACCAGATGCAGCACCTGTTCCAGCTGGTCTCGTGATTCGAGGGGCTGCCGTTCCAGGCTCTGGGGCAACAGCACCGTGAGCCGAGCCGGATCCACCTCCAGCACGCTGCGAATCACAGCGGCGTTGACCCCCTGGGCGCCGGAGGTGATCAGGTTGTGGCCTTCCTGGGCGAGGGAGCGGGACACCAGCTCCACCAGGTGAATCGACACCACCGGCACATGGCGGCTGCCCAGGATGGCAATGCGCCGCTTGCCCCGGTCCTGGAGCATGGCCAGTTCCTGGGCCAGGGTGTCGATCCGGCCGAGCGCCGGAAGATCTAGGGACCTAGTCACCCGTTGCCGACTTGCATTGGCTTCGAACCTAGCAGCGTTACTGGGTTCTGGGAGCTCAGGCATGAACCGGCAGCCGGAGCCGCTCGAACAGGCGCTCGAACCGGCAGCTCTCTTCCACCAGGCGGATGGCGTAGGTGGCCTTGACCGCTTCGTGCAGGCGCACATGGCCGATGGCCGCTTCGATCACCTCCACCGTGGTGAGGGTGTCGTGATCGACCTTGAGCACAGGCACCTCCAGTTCCTCGGCCCGGCTGATCAGCTGGGGCAGGGGCTCGCCGGCACCGGTGAGGATCAGGCACTGGGTGGAGGCCTCCAGGGCTGCCAGCTGGATATCGGTGCGATCGGCACCGGTCACCACGGCCATGTTGCGGCGACGGCGGAAGAACTCCATGGCCGAATTGACGTTCATGGCGCCAATCGAGAGGGTTTCCACCAGCAGATCGGTGCGGTCCTGGCAACAGAGCACCCGGGCCGTCAGGCGCCGCCCCAGCTCGCTCACGGTGACGCTGCGCAGCAGGGGACTGCGGGGCATGATGCCGAAGACGGGCAGTCCCAGGCGCTCCAGGGCCGGTTCCACCTCCTGGCGCAGCTGGGAAACCTCCTCGGGGGTGACGGCGTTGAGCACCACGCCGGCGAGCAGATCGCCCAGTTGCTGGCGGGCCTCGAGCAGGGGATCGACACTGCGGCTGTCACGCCAGTTGTGGACCAGCACCACGGGGGCCTGCAGGGCCCGGGCCATCTGGGCCAGCCCCAGGCCGAACACCTGACCTTCGCTGAGGGTGCCCGCTGCCTCCAGCAGCACCAACTGGTCCGTGGCGGCGGCGATGCGCTGCTGCAGCTCGGCGAACGCCGCCCCGGGGGCCAGCTCACCGCTAAGCAGGCGGCGATGCACCGAACCGGGCTCCTGCACTTGCAGCGACGGCAACAGCTGGCTGGCCGCCAGGCCCAGGGTGGCGCCGATGAAGCGCACATCGGCATCCACAATCGAATCCCCCGCCAGCTGTGCGGCGACAGCCAGGCGGGCTTCCCCAGCCGCACCCGCATCCGGCGGAGCCTCGAGATCGTCGAGGCAGGTGGCCAGGGGCTTGCCGAACAGAATCGAGATGCCCCGCCGATTCAGCTGGTGCGCCAGACCCAGCACCACCGCCGACTTGCCACTGAAGGGTTCGCACGAGCCGATCAGGAGCGGGCTCTGGGCGGAAGTGGGCATGGAGCGACCTCGCCGGAGCCTGCAGATTGGCAGCCAATCTAGGCAGGTTCAACCCCCTGAGGTCCATGGAGGAGCAGCCATTGCCGACGATCACGGTGGCGGTCACCGGTGCCAGCGGCGCCTTCGGCCAGGCCCTGCTGCGCCAGTGGCATCGTCGCGGCGCCCGGCTGATCGCCCTCACCCATGGTGAGACCCCCCTGGTGCTGCGGCAGGTCACGGGCGAGCTGATCCCCCTGGAGCAGGTGGGCTGGCAGGCGGGCCAGGAGTCCGCCCTGGGCCCGATGATGGCGGCCGTGGACGTGCTCGTGATCAATCACGGCATCAATCCCCACGGCCTGCGCAGCGCCACCGCCACCGAGCAGGCCCTGGAGGTCAATGCCCTCAGCGCCTGGCGGCTGCTGGAGTTGTTTGCCGAGGTGGTTCGCCAGCGCCAGGCCGAGGAACTCCTGGCCGGCGAGCCCGGGACAGCAGCCAGCAGCCCGGCCGGACGGCGGCGACCCCGGCCGGAGGTGTGGATCAACACCTCTGAAGCGGAGATCCAGCCGGCCATCAGCCCGCTCTATGAGATCAGCAAACGGCTGATCGGTCAGCTGCTGAGCCTGCGGGCCCTCGACCTGGCGGACACGTTGCGCCTGCGGCGGCTGGTGTTGGGGCCGTTCCGATCCGCCCTCAATCCAATCGGTGTGATGAGCGCCGACTGGGTGGCCGGCCAGGTGCTGAGGCAGGCGCTGGATTGGAACTGCGCCCTGGTGATCGTGACTCCCAACCCCCTCACCTATCTGCTGATGCCGCTGACGACCCTCAGCCGCTGGGCCTATTTCCGACTCACCAGCCACCCCTGACCAGCTCTCTTAACTGAATCCGGACTGAATGCGGACTGAATGCGGACTGAATGCGGGCGCTTGGCTTGGAACCGGCTCCGAACTCAGAAGTCGCGGTCGGTGAGGATCTCGCAGCCATCGCTGGTCACCACGATCGTGTGCTCCCACTGGGCCGAGAGCGAGCCGTCCTGCGTCACCACTGTCCAGCGATCCTTGAGGGTGCGGCAGGCTTTGGAGCCGGCATTGAGAATCGGCTCCACGGCCAGGGTCATGCCGGCCCGCAGGGTCATGTTGGGCAGATCCCGGGTGCGGAAGTTGAACACCGAAGGCTCCTCGTGCAGGTTGCGGCCCACGCCATGGCCCGTGTAGTCCTCCACCACCGCATAGCCATGGGCCTCCACGTGGTCCTGCACGGCGCCGGCGAGCTCCAGCAGGGTGCTGCCCGCCCGCACCGTGGCCAGCCCCTTCATCAGCGATTCCTGGGCCACGCGGCTGAGGCGCTGGGCGGCCTCGCTCGCCCCGGCGCCGACGGGGATGGTCACGCAGCTGTCGCCGTGAAAGCCCTCGAAGTAGGCGCCGGTGTCCACTTTGAGCAGATCACCGTCCTGGATCACCTGCCGCTCGCCCGGGATGCCGTGCACCACCTGGTCGTTGATGCTGGCGCAGATGCTGGCCGGGAAGCCGTGGTAGCCCTTGAAGCTGGGGGTGGCACCCAGCTCGCGGATGCGCCGCTCGGCGTAGCGATCGAGATCGGCCGTGCTCATGCCCGGAGCGGCCATCGCGATGATCTCGCGCAGCACCGTGGCGACGATGCGACTGGCCTGGCGCATGATCGCGATCTCACGGGCGGATTTGATCTCCACGCCGCGGCGCCCTTTCTGGATCCGAGGTCCGCTCTGGGTGACCAGACCGCTGGCGCCCTGTCCTGACTGGGCAGTGGCCAGCAGATCAGCAAAAAGATTCATGCGGCGGGCGCTGGGGGGAAGTTGGTCAGCCTGATTCAAGTTATCAATGGCGTCACCCCGGTTGTCGTGTCCGCCATGTCCACCGAGTCCTCTCCGGCTGCGGCCCTGCCCCTGGGCGCCCGCCTGCGGCGGGTCCACGCCAGCCTGGCGCCCCTGGTGCTGGCCCCCCTGCTGCTCACGGTGATCAGCGGCGTCAGCTACCGCCTCTTGCGCGATTGGGCCGGTCTGGACCGGGATCAGGCCCATCTGCTGATGGTCCTGCACGAGGGGGAATGGCTGAAGCGTTGGTTCGGAGCGAACGGCGAGACGCTCTACGTGCTGTTCAACGGCCTCGGCTTGCTGTGGATGCTGGTCAGCGGCGGCTTCATGGCCTGGCAGCGGCTTCAGCGCCAGTGGCGGCGCCGCTGAGGAGGGGGTCACCCCAGCCGGTACACTGGTGGTTTGGCCAGGCGTCGCGGAACCGCGATGGCAGCGGAAACAACAGAGCAGAACATGACCGAGCAGGAGAATCCCGTGCTGGACAGCGATTCCCAGGGTGTGGCCGATCAGGCCAGCCCCTCGGAGACAGCCCCCGCGGCCGTGAAGGCCACCACCGGCAAGCTGAGTGCCTATGACCTGATCCGGGCTTTTGAGGCTGAACAGCTCAAGAGCGATCTGCCGGACATCTACGTCGGCGACACCGTGCGTGTCGGGGTGCGGATTCGGGAAGGCAATAAGGAGCGCGTCCAGCCCTACGAAGGGGTGGTGATCGCCAAGCGTCACGGCGGTCTCAACGAGACCATCACCGTGCGCCGCATCTTCCAGGGCATCGGCGTGGAGCGGGTGTTCATGCTGCACAGCCCCCAGGTGGCTTCCGTGAAAGTGGAGCGCCGGGGTAAGGTGCGCCGGGCGAAGCTCTTCTACCTTCGTGATCGGGTGGGTAAGGCCACTCGGGTCAAGCAGCGTTTCGATCGCTGATTTGATCGTTGAAGCCACGGCTTGAGCGCTGGATTCTTCTCGGAATCTTCAGCCTCGAGCCGTGACCTTATGTCCCAGAGGCCATCGCCTTGCGCCGTTAGTTCAGTTGGTAGAACGCAGGTCTCCAAAACCTGATGTCGGAGGTTCGAGTCCTCCACGGCGCGTTCGATGGTCTCATTTGCAATCTTTTGCTTCCGAACATGGAGTTGGATCTACAGCCCGGTGACGTCGTGAAGGTGCTGGAATCCGCTGCCCTTGGCTGGGTGCGGGCTCGGGTGATCCGGGTCAAGTCCGGTGGTCGGGTGGTGGTTCAGAGCGATCAGGGTCGGGAATTCACCGCCCGCGGCAACCAGGTGCGTCTGATTGAGCCCGCCGGTTTCCGTCCCTGACTGTCCAGCCCCAGGTCCCAGTCCAGAACCTCGGCCTATTATCCGTTTTCAGTGCCTGGCCTTGCTTCAAGCGTTTGGCCAGCGAGACCACCAGCCGCATCGACAGCGATCGGCTCCATCAACCACTTCTCACTTGTTCTGTTGAACAGGTGAGTTTTCGTCTGGCACGCCAAGGTGATGGCGAGCGCCGCCCACGCGCCCGCATCAACGACCGATCCAGCCCCGTTGACGGGGGGACACGTCACGTTGGATACTTCTTGGGTCGGCGGTTCACGTCGGCATCTCCGTGCCTGCGGCACGGTTGGTTCAGCCCCAACAGGCTGGCCTGGGACTGTAGTTCAATCGGTTAGAGCACCGCCCTGTCACGGCGGAAGTTGCGGGTTCGAGCCCCGTCAGTCCCGTTCAGATCACCCAGGAGCTTTTTAGATGGCCGTAACCGGTTCGGTGCGTGTCCGTCTGGCTCCCAGCCCCACCGGCACGCTGCACATCGGCACGGCACGTACGGCTGTTTTCAATTGGTTGTTTGCCCGCCATCACGGTGGCAGCTTCTTGCTGCGCATCGAAGACACCGACCGGGAGCGCTCCAAGCCGGAATACACCGCCAACATCCTTGAGGGTCTGCACTGGCTCGGTCTCGACTGGGATGGCGAGCCGGTGATCCAGAGCGAGCGCATCGAGGCCCACCGGGCCGCCATCGCCCAGCTGCTGGCCAGCGGTCACGCCTACCGCTGTTACGCCACGGAGGCGGAACTGGTCGCCATGCGGGAGCTGCAACAGGCCCAGAACCGGGCGCCCCGCTACGACAATCGCCATCGCGACCTCAGCGCTGAGCAGGAACGGGCCTTCATGGCCGCAGGGCGGCAGGCGGTGATCCGCTTCCGCATTGATGACGGGGCCGTGATCACCTGGCACGACCTGGTGCGCGGTGAGATGCGCTGGGCCGGCAGCGACCTGGGCGGCGACATGGTGATCGCCCGCCGCGCCCCCGCCGACCAGATCGGCGATCCCCTGTACAACCTGGTGGTGGTGGTGGACGACGCCGCGATGGCGATCAGCCACGTGATCCGCGGCGAAGACCACATCGCCAACACCGCCAAGCAACTGCTGCTCTATGGGGCCCTGGGCGCCACCCCACCCGTCTTTGCCCACACACCGCTGATCCTCAACCAAGAGGGCAAGAAGCTCTCCAAGCGCGATGGCGTCACCTCCATCAGCGACTTCCAAGCCATGGGCTACAGCGCCGAGGCCCTGGTCAACTACATGACCCTGCTGGGCTGGTCACCGCCGGAAGGCATGGGCGAGCGCTTCAGCCTCGAGCAGGCCGCCGCCGTGTTCGAGTTCGGCCGCGTCAACCGGGCCGGTGCCCGCTTCGACTGGGACAAGCTCAACTGGCTGAACGGCCAGGTGCTGCATGGCCTTGATCCCGAGAGCCTGTGGCAGCAGCTGCAGCCCCTCTGGGCCGCCAGGGGCTGGGGTACCGGCGCCGGACCCTGGGCCGAGGCCGATTGGCAGCGCCAGCTCTGCGAGCTGCTTGCTCCCTCCCTCACCCTGCTGGCCGATGGTGTCGAGCAGGCCACCCCCTTCTTCACCAGGCCCGAGCCTGATGCCGCCGCCCTCGCCCAGCTGGCCAGCGACGGGGTTCGCCCGGCCCTGACGGCCTTGCTGGCCCTGCTGCCGGCGGGCGGCGAGGCCTTGAGCGCCGAGCAGGCTCAGGCGCTGCTGGCGCAGGCGGCCAGCCAGGCCGGGGTGAAAAAGGGTGTGCTGATGAAGAGCCTGCGGGCGGCCTTGCTGGGCAGCCTCCAGGGACCGGATCTGGTGAGCACCTGGCGGCTGCTGCATCACACCGGCGAGGATCGGCTGCGGCTTCAATCGTCGTCTACCGTCCCGTAGTGGGGTTCCACCCGGATCCCCATCACACTGCTGGAGCGGATCAGCAGATATTCGCCTTCGAGCTCGCTGATCGGCACGTTCACAAAGGCATCAGGTGTAGTTGTTGCGTGCAGCACGCCTATGTACCACTGATGAAACGCCTCCAGGGTGCTGAAGTGCACCACCTCCGTGTGGCCGCCGGTGAGGATCAGGTAAATCGCATAGCGGCGGGGAATGCGGGCCATCGCGGGGCGGGATCGGCAAGGCGTTGTCTCCAGGATGGCGCAGCAGCCACCTCCGGTACCGCCCGCAGGTGCTGAAGCCAGCCAGCGGCGCCGGTGAGCCCGGCCTGCTCTGGCAGGCTGTGGCGATCGCAGAGGCTGAGGCGGCGGAGATTCATGGCGGAGCTAAGACCCCTGTTGCTGTTGGTGGATGGCCATTCCCTGGCCTTTCGCAGTTTTTATGCTTTCGCCAAGGGCGGTGACGGCGGCCTCAGCACCAAGGCCGGGGTGCCCACCAGCGTCACCTATGGCTTCCTCAAGGCCCTGCTGGAGAACTGCAAGGGCCTGAATCCCCAGGGCGTGGTGATCGCCTTCGACACCGCCGAGCCCACCTTTCGGCATCTGGAGGATGTCAATTACAAGGCGCACCGGGATGAGGCGCCCGCCCATTTCTTCGAGGATCTGGGCAATCTGCAATCCATCCTGGCCGAAGCCCTCGACCTGCCCCTCTGCCTGGCCCCGGGCTTTGAGGCCGACGACGTGCTCGGCACCCTGGCCAACCAGGCCGCCGATGGCGGCTGGCGGGTGCGCATCCTCTCGGGCGATCGCGACCTGTTCCAGCTGGTCGATGACGAGCGCGATATCGCCGTGCTCTACATGGGTGGCGGCCCCTACGCCAAGAACTCAGGCCCCAGTGAAATCCGCCGCGAACAGGTGATCGCCCGGCTGGGGGTGCCCCCCGAAGACGTGATCGATCTCAAGGCCCTCACCGGTGACAGCTCCGACAACATCCCGGGGGTCAAAGGTGTCGGGCCGAAGACCGCCATCACCCTGCTCCAGGCCCACGGCGATCTTGATGGCGTCTACGCCGCCCTCGATCAGGTGAAGGGAGCCCTCAAGGGCAAGCTCGAAAACGACCGCGACAACGCCTATCTCTCGCGCAAGCTGGCCCGGATTCTGGTGGCGGTGCCGCTGCCGACGGAGCCGCGCCTGACCCTGGGCAGGGTGAAGGCCGAAGAGCTGAGCCGGCGGCTCGAAGAGTTGGAACTGTTCAGCCTGGCTCGCCAGGTGGAGGGCTTCGCCCGTGTCTTCTCCGCTCCGCCATCTGATGGCGAGGAGTCGGCCGCAACCAACACCGGCACGGCAGCCGCGAGCGTCTCCGGCCAACCGGTCGCGGCCGCTTCAGTTGCCGGTGTCCGAGAGGCCGCGGCTGCTGGGGCGGGCAACGCCGGCCAGCCCGCCGCCGTTGGCGTCAGCGCGGCCAGCGAGCCCCAGGACTCAGCCCAGGCCAGTGCAGGTCCGCCCCTGCTTGAGCCCCAGATCGTTACCGACGCGGCCGCCTTGGCCGCCCTGGTGAGCCGCCTGCTGACCTGCACCGAGGCCGCCGCTCCGGTGGCCCTCGACACCGAAACCACCGATCTCAATCCCTTCCGCGCCGAACTGGTGGGCATCGCTCTGGCCTGGGGCCCAGGGCCCGGCGATCTGGCCTACATCCCCATTGGCCATCGCCCCCAGGCCGCCGCCGATCTGCTCAGTGAGCCGCCGCCGCCGCCCTGCCAGCTGCCGCTGGAGCCGGTGCTCACGGCCCTGGCCCCCTGGCTGGCCAGCGCTGCCCATCCCAAGACCTTGCAGAACGCCAAATACGACCGGCTGATCCTGCTGCGCCATGGTCTGCCCCTGGCCGGGGTGGTGATGGACACGATGTTGGCCGATTACCTGCGTGATGTGGGCGATCAGCACAGCCTCGACGCCATGGCCCAGCGCCAGTTCGGCTTCACTCCTACCAGCTTCAGCGAGCTGGTGCCGAAGGGGGCGACCTTCGCCGACGTGGCGGTGGCTGACGCCTCTCTGTACTGCGGCATGGACGTGCATCTCACGCGCCGACTCACCATGCTGCTGCGCGAGGCCCTGGCCACGCTTGGTCCGGCCCTGCTGCCTTTGCTGGAGCAGGTGGAGCTGCCGCTGGAGCCGGTGCTGGCGGCGATGGAGGCCACCGGTATCCGCATCGACATTCCCTATCTCCAGGAGCTGAGCACCGAGCTGGCGGCCGCGCTGGCGCGCCTCGAAGGCGAGGCCCGGCAGGCCGCTGGTGTTGCCTTCAACCTGGCCTCTCCGAAGCAACTGGGTGAATTGCTGTTCGACACCCTGGGCCTCGATCGCAAGAAATCGCGCAAGACCAAGACCGGTTGGAGCACCGATGCGGCCGTGCTCGAGAAGCTCGATGGCGATCATCCGGTGGTGTCTCTGGTGCTGGAGCACCGCACCCTGAGCAAACTGCGCAGCACCTATGTGGAGGCCCTGCCGGTGCTGGTGGAGCCGGAAACCGGCCGGGTGCACACCGACTTCAACCAGGCGGTCACCGCCACCGGCCGGCTGTCGAGCAGCAATCCCAATCTGCAGAACATCCCGATCCGCACCGAGTTCAGCCGCCGCATTCGCAAGGCCTTTCTGCCTCAGGAGGGCTGGCAGCTGATCAGCGCCGATTACTCCCAGATTGAGCTGCGTATCCTCACCCACCTCTCGGGGGAGCCAGTGCTGGTGGAGGCCTACAAGAGCGGCGACGACGTCCATGCGCTGACGGCCCGCCTGCTGCTGGAGAAGGACGAGGTGACGGCGGACGAGCGGCGCCTGGGCAAGACGATCAACTTCGGCGTGATCTACGGCATGGGCGCCCAGCGCTTCGCCCGCGAAACCGGCGTCGCTCCGGCTCAGGCCAAGGAGTTCCTGAGCCGCTACAAGGAGCGTTATCCGCGCGTGTTCGCCTTCCTGGAGCTGCAGGAACGGCTGGCCCTCAGCCGTGGCTATGTCGAAACCATCCTCGGCCGCCGCCGCACCTTTCACTTCGATCCAGGCGGTCTGGGCCGATTGCTGGGCAAGGATCCGCTGGCGATCGATCTCGAGGCGGCCCGCCGCGCCGGCATGGAGGGCCAGCAATTGCGGGCGGCGGCCAATGCACCGATCCAGGGCTCCAGTGCCGACATCATCAAGGTGGCGATGGTGCAGCTGCACCAGGCGCTGCTGACGGCCCAGCTGCCGGCCAGGCTGCTGCTGCAGGTGCACGATGAACTGGTGCTTGAGGTGGCCCCTGAGGCCCTGGAGCCGACCCTTGCCCTCACCCGCCAGACCATGGAGAACGCCGTGCAGCTGACGGTGCCGCTGCGGGTGGACACCGGGGTGGGACCGAACTGGATGGAAGCCAAATGAGTTGTTGCCCCAGGAAGTGGGCCTGTCCACGTGTCTCACGCCTTAGGCGTGTGGACCTGTGGTGAGAGACTGCGATCAGAGGTGTGGCTGATTTCTTCCATCGTGAGCGTCGAAACTCTGGCCAGCAGCGAGCGCAGGGGCATCATCCTGGCAGGTGGTAATGGCACCCGCCTGGCACCACTCACCGGCGCCATCAGCAAGCAGCTGATGCCGGTGTATGACAAGCCGATGATCTACTACCCGCTCAGCACCCTGATGTTGGCTGGGATCCGCGATATCCTGATCATCACCACACCCGCTGACCAGGGCGCCTTCCAGCGCCTGCTGGGCGATGGTTCCGCCTGGGGGATGGCGATCGAGTACGCCATCCAGCCGCGCCCCGAGGGCCTGGCCCAGGCCTTTCTGATCGGTGCCGATTTCCTGGGTGGCCGCTCGGCGGCCCTGGTGCTGGGCGACAACCTCTTCCATGGCCATGACTTGGTGCCCCAGCTGCAGGCCAGCAATGGCCCCGCCATCGGTGCCACGGTGTTCGCCTACCCGGTGCGTGATCCGGAGCGCTACGGCGTTGTGCAGTTCGACGAGGAGGGACGGGTGATCAGCCTGGAGGAGAAACCGGTCCGGCCGAAGTCTCGCTATGCCGTCACCGGCCTTTATTTCTATGACGCCAGCGTTGTCGAGCGGGCCCGCCAGGTGCGTCCCTCCCCGCGCGGTGAGCTGGAGATCACCGACCTCAACCAGCTCTATCTCGACGAGGGCCTGTTGCGGGTGCAATTGATGGGCCGGGGCATGGCCTGGCTCGATACCGGCACGCCTGATTCGTTGCATGAGGCGGCGAGCTACATCCGCACCCTGGAGCATCGCCAGGGGTTGAAGGTGGGCTGCCCGGAGGAGGTGGCCTGGCGCCTCGGCTGGATCGATGACAGCCAGCTGGAGCGACTGGCCCAGCCCCTGCGCAAGAGTGGCTATGGCACCTATCTGTTGCAGCTGCTCAGCGAGAGCGGCGAGGAGGCGAGCTGACGATGAAGATTCAACGCTTCGATATCGAGGGGCCGCTGCTGCTCACCCCCCAGGTTTTCGGCGATGGGCGCGGCTTCTTTTATGAGAGCTGGAATCAGCGCCGTTTTGCCGAGAGCCTCGGCGTTGCCCTGGATCAGGCTCCGGTCTTCCATCAGGACAACCACTCTCGCTCCAGTCGTGGGGTGCTGCGGGGGCTGCACTATCAATTGGCACCGGAACCCCAGGGCAAGTTGGTGCGCTGCGTGGTCGGCGAGGTGTTTGATGTCGCCGTCGATCTGCGTCGCTCCTCCGCCAGCTTCGGCCAGTGGGTCGGAGCCCGGCTCAGTGCCGAAAACCACAGCCAGCTCTGGGTGCCGGTGGGCTTTGCCCATGGCTTCCTCACCCTCAGTGAGAGCGCTGAGGTGCTGTACAAGGCCAGCGGCTTCTGGAACAAAGGCTGTGAGCGCTCCCTGCGCTGGGACGATCCCACCGTGGCAATCGCCTGGCCGCTGGAGGCGCTGCACGGGGTGGAGCCCCTGCTGGCGGCCAAGGATGGGGCGGCTCCCAACCTGGCCGAGGCCCTGGCATCCGGAGACATGTTCCCATGAGTCCTGCGCTGAAGGTGCTGCTCACCGGCAGCGACGGTCAGCTGGGCCAGGCCCTGCGGGCCAGCAAGCCCGAGGGGGTCACGTTGATCGCCTGCGGCCGAGCCGAACTGGATCTCGCGGCTGCGGACGCTTGCGCCGCGGCGGTCCGCCAGCACTGTCCCGACTGGGTGCTCAATGCCGGCGCCTATACGGCGGTGGACAAGGCGGAAGCTGAGCCTGAACTGGCCAGAGCGGTGAATGCCGGCGCCCCAGGGGCCTTCGCCATGGCCCTGGCCGGCAGCGGCGGTCGCTTGCTGCAGGTGAGCACCGATTTTGTCTTCAACGGTGAGCAGGGCCATCCTTACCGGCCCGAGCAGGATCTTGATCCGATCGGTGTCTACGGCCGCAGCAAGGCGGAGGGAGAACAGCGGGCTCGGGCCGCGTTGCCGGCTGATCGCTGTTGTGTGTTGCGCACCAGCTGGGTGTATGGGCCGGTGGGCAAGAACTTCTGCCTCACCATGCTGCGCCTGCATGGCCTCCGGGCGGCGGCGGGCGCACCCCTGGCCGTGGTGGCCGATCAGGTGGGCTGTCCCACGTCCACCCACACCCTGGCGGCAGCCTGCTGGGCCGCCATCGGCCGCCAGGCCAGCGGCATCCTGCACTGGAGCGATGCCGGCGTCGCCAGCTGGTACGACTTCGCTGTGGCGATCGGTGAACTGGGCGCGGCGCGGGGGCTGTTGCTGCAGCCGGCCGTGGTGCTGCCGATCACCACGGATGATTACCCGACGCCGGCACGGCGGCCTAGTTATTCGCTGCTGGACTGCAGCGGCTCAAGGAAGACCCTGGATCTGGCCCCTGTTCACTGGCGGGAGGGGTTGGGAGAGGTGCTGGCGTCTGTGAAAGCTGTCGGTTGATGGCTGAGATTAAGGGGCGCGATTGAGGTGAGTGAACCCACCCAGCCGCCCTGGTAAGGGCCACAGGGTGATCTGGCCAGATTTGCTCTGGTTGTAGTCAGGGCTGAACCCCAAACCAGCGCGGCCGAGCTGGCCGTAACTATTTCTCAGGATTTGCAGAGATAAACAGTCCATTTATCGAATATTAAAGTCTCATCAGGGGAACAGCTCTGGTTCAAGTTCCCAGGGTTGGCGATGGCATCCTTGCTGATCACCGCACCAAGCTTTTGGCCCCCCAGAAAACGACTGGGTTGTTGTAAGATGGTTGTCTGGTTGACATCTGGGATGGGCCAATCTGGCCTTGTCAGGGAACGCCGCTGGCTGTGGTAGGCCAGTTCAGAGCTCCAGTCATCGCCGAAAATGAGAATCGCTGAATCTGCAGGTGTACGCCGCTGAATCAATTGGCCGATCTCCAGTCGAACGGATGATTGTTCTTGAGTTGAGGCCAGATAGTTTGATTTGAATTCCTGGTAGTTGCCCAGGGCAAACAGGGTGATGGCAACGATCGCCGCCATCTTGTGCCAGCGGGGCGTAAAGGCTTGAATGAAGCCGTCAAAAGAGGCCGATAAGGCAAGAATCAGGAAAATCTCATTCGATGATTGATAGTAGGAGTGCACAATATGCAGATTTGTGAATATCACCAAGGGCAGTGCCGCAAGACAGAGGCAGGCCACAATGAAGCCTTTCTGTTGAGGGTTCCGGCTGTGGAGCAGGGACGTGAATAGCAGCAGAGCGGCTGGAATGGCACCAAGCGGCGTCAGCATCCTTTGGAGTAAGACGTCATTCCAAAGATCTCCTGAGAATCGCTGCGCGAGCGAGCCGTAGTTCCATTGATTGAGGGCTGCCGACGTCAGCTTGCTGCCGATCGGATTGAGAGCTTTGAGGTTGTCAGCATGCGATGTCCAGACTTTGAGCAGCAACAGAGCCGTTAATGCAGCGGTTGCGATGGGCAGAAGTCTCATGAATGTTGCCCTTGGATCGTTGCCTTCTTTGCGGAAAACTCTAATGAGTTGCCAGATCAAATCAATGATAATCAATAATAGGATTGGCAGGCCTGTGGTGGCTTTGACCAGTAGGCTGAAGCTAAGACTGAGAGCAAAGCCTGTCAGTAGCAGGGGCTGGCGCCATGGCTGAGGCCTTGAGCTTTCAGGGCTGCGAACAAGTGAGTAAAGATAAAGGCTCGAAAGGGTGAAAAAGAGAGCGGTGCTCTCGATCATGAAGGAGCGATTCCAATAAAGATAAATAGCAGACGAAAAGTAGATGAAGGAAAAGCAGACCTTGCCCGCGGCCCTGGTGCCGTAGCGATCCAGCAAGCCCAGGGCTGGGCCAAGACAGGCGATGCCGAAGCCGGCGCTCAGCAAACGCCCACAGGCACTCAGGTTCAGCGGTAACAGTCTTTCCAGCCCATGGGCAAGCCATTGAAAGAGAGGCAATTCAAAGGGGATTGCCCAGGGGCTGCCGATGGTTGGGGTTTGGTAGTTGATGAATCCGTCCAGGCCCGGCTGCATGAACAGAGCCGTGATTGCCGTCTGTGTTTGCCTGAATGCGTGCTGGTCAATCAGGGGTTGGTTGATTGTGTGCCCCCAGAACAGGCAGGCTGCCAGAGCGGGCAAGAGGATCAGGAGGCTTGTAGCTATCTGTCTATACCTCATTGTCACGAATTGACTGGCATATCGCTACCCTAGCATGATTGGCGTCAGCGCTTAATATTTGCCCGTTAATGCTTGTCCGTCAGTTCTTGCTTAACGACGAGTTCTGTGACCGAACAGACGGTGCAGGCTCGCCGCGCCACGGCGATTCAGAGGACTAGGAGCCTGTTGCGCATAGATCCGCATCCACCTTCTCCACAGACGCCCCTGAATCTGCCCAGATCCCTGTGACAGCAATGATTCTGGGTGAGAAAATGGACCATGAGCAAGCCCAAGTCCTTCCGTCCCTGGCAGCCGGAGCAGACGACCCTGTTACCACCATCACCGAGTGACTGGCTCTCGGATGACCACCAGGTGTATTTCCTGCTGGATCTGTTGGATGAGCTGGATCTCGGCGCGATTCTGATCCCTGCTCAGGCCAAGGATCCCCGTGGGGAGAAAGGGTTTGACCCGAGGATGATGACGATGCTGCTGCTCTATGGCTACTGCGTGGGCATCGTTTCCTCCCGCAGGATCGAGCGGGCTTGTTACGAGGATTTGGCTTTCCGGGTGTTGACCGGCAACCAGCAGCCTGACCACAGTCGGATCAGTCTGTTCGTGCAGATCCTGCGGCTCTGTCAGAAGGCTGGGATGGTGAGCCTGGGCCATGTGGCGCTGGATGGCACCAAGGTGCAGGGCAATGCCAGCAAACACAAAGCCATGAGCCACGAGCGGATGCTCAAGGCGGAAAAGAAGCTGGAGCAGGAGATCAACGCCTTGATGCGCCGGGCCGAAATCCTGGATGCTCAGGAAGACCAGCGCTACGGCAAGAGCAACCGCGGCAGCGACCTGCCGGCTGAACTGCGGCGCCGGCAGGACCGTCTGGCCAGGATCCACCAGGCCCGCTTGGAGATGGAAGCGGAAACCGCTGCGGTAGCGGCGCGTCAACGATTGGAGGAAGCCGAGGAAGCCAGATCCAAAGCGGTTGCTGCCCAGGAATCGGATGCAACGGCAGCTGAGCAGGCCGAGCCGAACAAGAAAGCCGAGGCGGCAGCGGCCAAGGCCAAAGCCGCGAGAGAGACCGCGATCAAGGCCGCCGAGAGTGCTCGCGTCGAGGCACCGGATCTGGAGCCACTGGCGGCNNNNCCGACGGAACGCCAACCAACAAGTCCCAGCGCAACTTCACGGATCCCGACAGTCACCTGATGCAATCTGGCGGCACCTATCTGCAGGGCTACAACTGCCAGCTGGCTGTCGACAGCGACCACCAGGTGATCGTCGCCGTTGGGGTGAGCAACCAGCCACCAGATGTGGAACACCTGAAGCCGATGCTGGAGCGCATCGCGACCAGCGCCGGTGCCTTACCGGATGTGATGACCTTTGATGCGGGCTACTGGAGTGAGGACAACGCCAAGACCTGCTCCGATCAGGGCATAGACGCCTACATCGCTACCGGCCGGCTGCCGCACGGTCAGCCACCGCCGCCGAAACGCGGCCCGCTGCCCAAGGACGCCGACGCCAAAACCCGCATGGCCCGCAAGCTCCGCAGCAAGAAAGGTTCCAAGCTGGCTGACCGACACAAGTCCGAGACCCCTTGCAACAGAACGGGTCTCAGTCCATTGGGTGGGCAGGGAGCCGTGAGAGCTTGGGGTTCCTACACCAAACCAATCCCTCGTGGATT
>JAPLIB010000078.1 GCA_026389335.1 Cyanobacteriota bacterium
CCCTGCATCCCCAGCCGCGGCGTGCAGAGGCGGCAAAAAGAGCCATGGTTCACGCGGATTGACTTGCCGCCACGGCTACGCCAGAACCAACGGCTGGCTGTCCCATGACTGTCGCAGCTGAGATGTGTCGGGCAGTCAGGGCCACACGTCCTCTGGCCGCAAGAGCTTTTCGGTGCTCTCCAACCCCGAGTTCCTGGCGGAAGGCAGCGCCATCAGCGATTTCGAACACCCCGATCGGGTGTTGATCGGAGGGGAAGACCCCAGCGCCATCGAGGCCCTGGCGGCCATCTACGGCCACTGGGTGCCAACCGAGCGGATCCTGCGCACGAACCTCTGGAGCAGTGAGCTCTCCAAGCTCACCGCCAATGCCTTCCTGGCGCAGAGGATCAGCTCGATCAACAGCATCGCCGCCCTCTGCGAAGCCACCGGCACCGACGTGCAGGAGGTGGCCCGCGCCATCGGCACCGGCTTTGGGGCAGCTGCTTCCAGAAAGACATCCTCAACCTGGTGTCTCTCTGCGGCCACTTCGTCCTGCACGAGGTGACCGCCTACTGGCAGCAGGTGGTGGCGCTCAACACCTGGCAGCAGCACCGCATCAGCGCCCTGGTGGTGCGGCGGCACTTTGGCACGGTGACGGGCAAGCGGATCGCCGTGCTGGGCTTTGCCTTTAAAGCCGACACCAACGACACCCGCGAGACACCGGCCATACGTATCTGCCGCGACCTGCTGAAAGAAGGCGCCCAGCTGGCGATCTTTGATCCCAAGGTGAGTGCCGAGCAGATCGCTGCGGATCTGGGGGTGGAGGCTCTTGTGGATTCAGAGGGCGAGGGGGTGCAGGGCGAGAGGGTGTGGCAGCCGGTTGTGGATCCTTTTGCCGCCGTTTGTGGTGCGGATGCCGTGCTGTTGCTCACTGAGTGGCAGCAGTTCCGTCAGCTGGATTGGCCCGCCCTGGCGGCGGTGTAGCCGCAGGCTTCCGCGAAGCGGTTGCGTCAGCCGGCTTGGTTGTTTGATGCCCGGGCTGTGGCGGATGCGGCGGCGGCGCGCGCGGCGCGGTTGCGGGTGTGGGTTGTGGGGGAGGGTGAGGGGTAAATGTGCCCGCCGGGAGGGGGCGGGGGCGCAAGTGAGCACCCACCGCAGGCGCTTGGCCGGAAAACCCGTGAAAACACGGAGGACCTGCGCGGCAGTACGGGCGTACTGTGTCGTGATCGGGATGGGGAGGGCTGGCCGGTGTCAGTGCGTGGGGTTTGAAAACCGATCACTGGTTTTACGGGCTGTTTCAGAGCGCGCCCGATCTGATCGCGCTGCTGTTGCCGGCGGCGGGTGCGGCAGCTCCCTCGCTCGGGCCCGATGCGCCTGGGGATGCGCTCTACCGCTTTGAGGCTCCGGAGCTCAAAGCGGCGAACCATCGCCTTGACGGGGCGTTTTGGCCGCGCTCGGGAGACAAAGGCACGCCGGAGCACCCAGTGGTGCTGCTTGAGGTGCAGATGCACGCCAAGCCTGGGTTCAAGCATCGCCTTGGCGCCCAGAGCTTTCGCTTTCTCCAGCTCCACCCCCAGGTGCAGCACCTGGCCGTTGTCGTGGTAGTGCCGCACCATCACCTGAGGCTGGGCCCGTCCCAGCTGCCGCAGCAGCTGCAGGTGTTTGTTGATGGCGTGGTGTGGCTGAGCCTGGAGGAGTTGGGCCAGCAGGCTGATCTCGATCCATGGCTCAGCCTGCTCACGCTGCCAGTGCGGCCTGAAGCAGAACTGCCGGCCAGTACCCAGCAGATCCTGGAGCACCGTCCAGATCTACTTTCCACCGTTATCACTATGCTGTTTGAACGGTTTCCCACACTCACCCCCGAGGAGATCATGGTGATCGCAGGCATTCCCACCGACCAGCTCCTCCACACCCGCGCCGCCCAGGACTTGCTGGATCGAGGACGGCAAGAAGGGGAGGCACGAGGCCGGCAGGAAGGTGAAGCACAAGGCGAGGCCCGTGGCCGGGCCGCTGAAGCGGCTGCCGTCACCCTGCGCCTGCTCAACCGCCGCTGTGGACCCCTCAGCGAGGCCACCACCGCCAGCATCCACGCTCTGCCGCTGGAGCAGCTGGAGGCCCTGGCCGAGGCTCTGCTCGATTTCAGCGGCCCAGCCGACTTGACGGCCTGGCTGGTACAGTTCGTGAGGCGCCCGCTGGTTCAGCAGGATCGTGGCTTCTGCGGCACCAACCATCTCGGCAGGCGCCACCCACTGGCGGCTGCGAGCGGAGTCCCGCCGAATCGGGAACCAGCGCATCAGCTCGATCAACAGCATCGCCGCCCTCTGCGAAGCCACCGGCGCCGACGTGCAAGAGGTGGCCCGTGCCATCTGCAGCGATACACGCCTTGGAGCCAAGTTCGTCAAGGCCGGCCCCGGCTTTGGCGGCAGCTGCTTCCAGAAAGACATCCTCAACCTGGTGTACCTCTGCGGCCACTACGGCCTGCACGAGGTGGCCGCCTACTGGCAGCAGGTGGTGGCGCTCAACACCTGGCAGCAGCACCGCATCTCCCGCCTGGTGGTGCGGCGGCTGTTTGGCACGGTGACGGGCAAACGCATCGCGGTTCTGGGTTTTGCGTTTAAAGCGGACACCAACGACACCCGCGAAACCCCGCCATCCGCATCTGCCGCGACCTGCTGGCAGAAGGCGCCCAGCTGGCGATCTTTGATCCCAAGGTGAGCCCCGAGCAGATCGCCGGGGATTTGGGGGTGGAAGCTCTGGCGGGTTCAGACGGCGCAGTGATGCAGGGGGAGGGGGTGTGGCCGCCGGCCGAGGATCCTGTGGCAGCAGTGCCCGGCGCCGATGCCGTGCTGCTGCTCACCGAGTGGCAGCATTTTCGCCAGCTCGATTGGCCAGCCCTGGCAGCGGTGATGCGGCAGCCCGCCTGGCTGTTTGATGCCCGCGCTGTGGCGGATGCGGCAGCTGCGCGCGCAGCGGGGCTGCGGGTGTGGGTTGTGGGGCGGGGCGAGGGGTAAAGGCACAGGGGTGGCGGTGCCCGCCGGGAGGGGGCGGGGCGCAAGGGTGCACCCACCGCAGGCGCTTGGCCGGAAAACCCGTGAAACCAAGGAGGACCCGTGGCAGTACTTGCGTACTATGGGGTTGGTCGGCGCTGGATCGGGCTCGCTACGGTGATGACAGATGTTCAAAGCCTTTCGGGGCAACCTGATTCAGCATCGCCGCCTCGGCTGCTGGATCGGCAGGGGTGGTCAACCCTTGCCGCTGGCGCCCTGCTGCTCCTGATTTCGTTCACCACGAACTATGGCAACGACAACCTCTCCCGCTTCCGCAGACTCCCGGCCCATGACCAGGTCGGAATGGGTCTCCACCTTGCCGCCCTGGCGGCGCTTGCTGGCGATGTTCAATTGGCGTCCCGTCTACGACATCGAGATGCGTGGACACGAGAGCGAGAAGCGTACGAAGCTGCTCGAGCTCGAGAACAGACGACTCGCCGAGCTCGAATCCAGAATGGATGCCTTGTTGCTCAATGTCGATTCCTCCTCGCAGACTCCGCCCGCAACCGGCTCCAACTGAGTGAAGCCCTGGCGGTGTTGCTGGAGGAGCTCCAGTTCCGCCAGCACCGCCATCAAGCGGCGTTGATCGCTCGGATTGGCCGGCCGCACCAATGGCTCACCACTCAGATTGAGCACCACCACGCTTTGTGCCGGTGACGCAGAGCACGGCACCACAAAGGTATTCAGGCCAGGTTTGAGCACCTGACTGATCGGCTCTTCAACATCCAGCTGAATCAA
>JAPLIB010000136.1 GCA_026389335.1 Cyanobacteriota bacterium
GAGGCCAAGACCTCAGCAAGCGGTGCAGAGGCAAGTCCCACTCCGTAGACATCGGCCAGGGTGATCCAGCCGCTGGCTCAGGCTGCTCCCAAGATTTGGTGGCTCGCGGGGCTGGGGGCTACAGGCAACAAACTCCTAGCATTATCCACCCGTCCCCGATACGGCCATGTCCACTTCCTCCACCCCTTCCCCGGCCGCGCCCCTTCCCCGTCTTGAGGTGGCCAAGGCTAGTTTCAGCGGTCTTGATCTCGCCCCCCGACTGGAGCAGTTAGGGCGTGACGGCTGGGAGTCCCTCGATGAAATCACCCTCACGGTGCACTTGAAGTGGCTGGGTATCTTCTTCCGGCCGGTCACGCCGGGACGCTTCATGGTGCGGCTGCGGCTGCCCAATGGCACCATCCAGGCCCAGCAGCTGGCAGTGCTCGCTGAATTGGTCGATCGTTGTGGGGAGCACGGCAGTGCCGATATCACCACCCGCCAGAACATCCAGCTCCGGGGTCTGCTCCTGGAGGACATGGCCCCCCTGATGGCGGCTCTGGAGCGGCTTGGTCTGACCAGCCGTCAGTCGGGTCACGACAACCCACGCAACATCACCGGTAACCCCCTGGCGGGTCTGGATCCCGAGGAATGGCTCGATACGCGGCCGATCGTGCAGGCCATCCAGATCGCCCTGCTGGGCCCCGGCGGACCCCGCAACCTGCCCCGCAAGTTCAATGTCGCCGTCGGTGGCGCCCCCGACAGCTTTCTGCTCCACAACGACCTCGCCTTTCTGCCCGCCCTGCGGGACGGCGAGCTGGGCTTCACGGTGATGGTGGGCGGCTTCTTTTCGGGGCAGCGCAACGAGCTGGCAATTCCGCTGGGGCTGTGGCTGCGGGCCGAGCAGCTCCCTGGTTTCAGCCTGGCGGTGCTGCGCCACTACGAGCGCCATGGCAATCGCAGGCAACGCACCAAGAGCCGCTTGATGTATTTGATCGATCAGCTCGGGCTAGAGGGCTATCGGGCGGCCGTGCTCGACACCTGGCGCGAGCTGGTGGGGCAGGCCGCCGTAGCCCTGCCCCACAACGGCGCTCACCTGGTGAACCGGGCGCCGCGGGATTGCCTGGGTGTGCAGCGCCAGAAGCAGGCGGGCCTGCACTGGCTGGGGTTACACGTGCCGATGGGGCGACTTGATGCGGCGGCGATGCTGGAGCTTGCCCGCCTGGCTCGCACCTACGGCAGCGGCGAGCTGCGGCTCACCGAGGCCCAGAACGCCCTGATCGTGAATGTGCCAGCCGATCGGGTTGAGGCATTGCTGGCAGAACCACTCCTGCAGCGCTTCCGCCCCGATCCATCACCCCTGCAGGCCGAGGCGGTGAGCTGCACCGGCAACGCCTACTGCAGCTTCGCCCTGATTCCCACCAAGGCCACGGCCCAGGCTGTGCTGGATGAACTGGAGCGCCGACTCGAGCTTCCCCATGCCGTGCGCATGCACTGGACCGGCTGCCCCAATGCCTGCGGCCAGCCCTACATGGGCCAGATCGGCCTGATGGGTGCCAAGGCCCGCATCGATGGCGCAACGGTGGAAGCCGTAAAGATCTTCCTGGGGGGCACCATGGACGCTGAACCGAAGCTGGCCGAGCTGCACGACAAGGGCGTGCCGCTCGACGATCTGCCCGATGTGCTGGAAGCTTTGCTGATCGACAATTTCGGTGCCCGTCGGCGATCGGCCGCTGCTCCGCTATCGGTGCCGTCGTGATGGCGACACGTCTGAGCTGTGCCGTCTCGCGCTCCCCCGCCTTGGACGCCCCCCTCGACCCCGCCGACCTGCCTTCGCCGGCTAACGAGGATCGTTGGGAGTGGTTGCAACGCTTGCGCGCCGGCGTCTTTCCCCTGGAGCCCTGGCTGGCAGCGATCGAGGCTGGTGGCGTGCCACCCGAGTCCGATCTGATCGCCGTTTTGGCTGACCGCCTCGATGGGGCTGCCACGGTGCGGTTGCTGCGATGGTGGCTGGCCCAGCCCCTGCGGGACCCGGCCCTTCCCCAAGGCATCGCAGGGCACCGCGATCCTGTCGTGGCCACGGCCCTGCGCCAGGCGCTCGGCGACGATTCCAGCACCGAGGTTCAGGTGGCCCTGTTGCCCCTGCTCGGGCACCAGCGCCAATCCCAGGATTTCGGCCTGTTGCAACGCCGGGTCCTGGAGCCGGCGCCACGGCAGCAGCGTTGTGCTGCCCTGGAGGGCCTGGGGCTTGGATTGAGCGTCTGGCCCCTGGGGGCCTTGCGGTCTACCTTGATCCAGCTCACCACGGACCTGGATCCCGGGCTGGCCGCCGCCGCGGTGGATAGCCTGGCCCGACTTCCCGATGGCCGCTCCAGTCTGCTGGCGGTGCGTTCCCGGGCCCTGGAGCCAGCCGTGACGGCGCGGCTCGAGCGTCGTCTGCGGAGTCTGCCGATCCGTCCACTCCTGTTGCTGGTGCACGGGCGAGCCCAGGGGGAGATTCCGGCTGAACTCCTGAGCCTGGCCGACGAGCTGCTGGAACGGCGGGGGGCTCCGGTGCTGTTGCGGGCCCTGACGGATCCACAGCCCGCAGATCTCCCAACCCTTGAGCATCCCATGGGGCTGGTGCCGCTGTTGCTGCTGCCGGGTGAACACGTACGCCACGATCTGCCCCGTCTGCGACTCGAACTGCGAGCCAGCGGCGGTCTGCGGGTTTTGCCGTTTCTAGGCAGCTGGCCCGTCTGGCAGCGTGCCCTGGCGGCTGAACTGAGCCGTCAGGTGGCCGATCGGCCGTCGCCGCCATCGAGCCCTCCCCTGTTGCTGCACCATCCGATCGCGTCTCCCTTGGGAGGTCGTTACCTCCGCCTCCTTGCCGCCATCACGGGCGCCACCCCCCAGGAGGCTGCCTACAGTTCGGAGCGATTCGAGGCCAGCCTCCTGGGGCATCAAGGTCCCGTTCTACCGCTGGCTTTGGCGGCCAATCGCCTCACCGAGGCGCTTACCCCCTGCTTCGGTGCGGCGGCGGCCCCCCTTCTCAGCCGTCCGGCCCTGCGCCAGGTTCTGCTGGAGCAGCTGGAGGCCCTGCCATGACCCTCCCGGCACCCAGCGCTAGCGAATCTGCCGCCCCGGCCCGGACCGGCCTTTCCTCCCCCGGCACCGTCTACCTGGTGGGGGCAGGCCCCGGCGACCCCGAACTGCTCACCCTCAAGGCCCATCGCCTCCTGCGGAGCAGCGGTGCCCTTGTGCATGACTCCCTGGTGCCGCAGGCCCTGCTCGATCTGGTGCCCGCCCACTGCGAACAACACTTTGTGGGCAAGCGCCGCGGCCACCATTCGGTGCCCCAACCCAGCACCAACGCCCTGCTGGCGGAGCTGGCCGCCTGCCACCGCACGGTGGTGCGGCTCAAGGGTGGCGATCCTTTCCTGTTCGGCCGCGGCGGCGAGGAGGCGGCCCACCTGGCCCGCCAGGGCATCCCGGTGGAGGTGGTGCCCGGCGTCACCGCCGGCATCGCCGCCCCGGCCTATGTGGGCATTCCGGTGACCCACCGCTGCGCCGGATCCTCGGTCACATTCGTGACCGGCCATGAGGAGATTGATAAGGGCCGCCCCGGTGTGGATTGGCGTGGTCTGGCCCGCAGCAGCGATGGGTTGGTGATCTACATGGGTCTCCACAACCTGCGCCGCATCGGCGAGGAACTGCTGGCCGGTGGCCTCGATCCCGCCACTCCAGCGGCGGTGATTCAGCAGGGCACGGTGCGGGGCCAGCGGCTGCTGCTGGCCAGCCTGGGGGAGCTGGCCGATCAGGTGGAAGTCCAGGGATTCGCCTCGCCGTCCATCGTGGTGGTGGGGGCAGTGGTGGCCCAGCGGGTGGAGGCCTGTGCGCTGGAGCCGGCCAACGCCGAGCTGCCGATTCCGTTCTGAACGGCCGCCGGCCTTCACCCCAGCCGCTACACCCCCGTAGATCGAGCGGCCTGATTCCAGCCACAATGTACCGACCAGGCGATTACCCCGGATTGCCACTGCCTTCGCCACGAATGCCTTCGCCACGACTGGATTCAGCCCCGAACTGCTGGAACCACCGCCGACAGAGTCGCGGCTGATCGACTGCAACAGGTGGGTGACTCCTGGCTGAGGCGGATGAAGGGCAAGGAAAAGCAGTATTCGATGGGCGGCATTGCGAGCGGATTCGCCTGCAGACCATGGCCCCCTGCGCAATGCGCAGGGAAAGGTGACCGCCTTCAGCACGCTGGTGGGGACCGCTGGCTGTGATGCCCTGGGGATCGACCAGAACATGGAAGGCCTCCGGGAGAGGCGCTGCAACCAGGGAGGAAGCTGATCAGCCCAGCGCTCCAGTACCAGCACCGCCAGCAGCAGCAGGAGCAGCGGGATGCCGATGGCGAGCACGAGTTCCTGCAGCATCTATCGGTCTCCCGCACAAAGACCAGCGTATTGAGCACCGGGCGGGAGATGGCCAGCCAGCCTGATCCTTGCTAGTACAGGCGTACGCCCGCAAGGGCCGTCATGGTGCCGGTCCCGCTTTCCCGTCTGCAGCCCTCCCCAGCGGAGGAGATCGAGGCGTGGCCCTATCTCGACGAGGGCGTGTTGCTCAAGACCCGCAGCCGCAAGGTATGCATGACCTGCCACTTCTTCCGTCATCACCCAGGGCCCGAGTGCATCCCCTTGCTCACCTGCCACCTGCACCATGCCCTGATCGCCCATGGCGAGCACCTCACCCACCGCTGCCAGGGCTGGACGGACGACATGGTGAGGCAACGGGGCTAGGAGTTTGTTGCCTGTAGCCCCCAGCCCCGCGAGCCACCAAATCTTGGGAGCAGCCTGAGCCAGCGGCTGGATCACCCTGGCCGATGTCTACGGAGTGGGACTTGCCTCTGCACCGCTTGCTGAGGTCTTGGCCTCA
>JAPLIB010000024.1 GCA_026389335.1 Cyanobacteriota bacterium
CGTACATTGTGACGCTAGCAGGTTCTTCTAAGCCAGAAATGGCTGATTACGCCCCATCTTAACCCGAGATAGTCGCTGGAATCAACTGCCCCACAACGGTTCTGGGTTCCTCAGCAAGCCCTACGTAGTTGACACCGGGCAGCCAGTGCAGCCGCGCTTCGAAGCCGCGCAAAGCCCGCAGCCATTCGCCCCGTTCGGAGCTGGGCAGGGCCTTGAGCGCGTCTCGGCGGCGGCGGCTGGCCTGCACCAGCTCACGCAACGACAGCGTGCCCCAGGCGAGGTGGGCGGACAGGCGGGAGCAACTGGTGTAGGCGGTGCAGGGACTGGAGAGTTCCCGGTGGTAACGGGCCCCGCGTTCGTTGAAAAAGCTCTCCAGCAGTTCCAGCCCCGCCGTACGTCCGCCTCGCTGACGTCCAGGGCAGGGGTCCGCGCGTAGGCCGAGGTCGGTGGCCGTGGGAATGGTGTCGGGAGCAATGGCGGCCAGAGGCTGCAATGCCCGCGGCGCCGCGCTGAGCGGTTCGGCCATGCTCGCCTCCCAGCGTAGCGCCCAGCCGTCACGGCTGGGCAGGCGACGGATCACGCCGAACTGGGGGATTTCGGTCCAGGCAATGCCGTGGCTGCGGGCCCAGCGGGCCACCCGGCGATCGCGGGCGTAGGTCCAGTCGTTGCCGGTTTCCTCGTGGCTCCAGAGCGCGGCGATGCCGAACTGGCAGCGGGCTCGCTCCAGCACCGCCTCCACCGAGCCGAGCCGCACCACCAGGGGCTGGCCCAGTTGCGCCAGGGACGACCGCAGCTCCTCCAGTCCTTCGGCACAGAAGGCCCACTGACGCGCCGAGACATCCGCTTGCTGCCACAGCAGGGGCTCGATCACCACCAGGGGCAGCACCGCGCCCCTCTGGCTGGCCTGCAGCAGCGGCTGGTGATCGATCACCCGCAGATCCCGCTTGAACCAAACGACCTGTACCGGATCCATACACAACAGATTAATCAACAGCCATGCATATCCACAGGGATGAGCCGTTATGGCGCATCGAAATGGCTGGCTGGATTGGTCAGTGCAGGGCGAGGCCCGGATCGCGTCAGGGAGCAGTGGATAGCGGCCCTTGCCAGTCTCGGCTCGTCCCTGGAATGGGTGAACCCGTGTCGGGATCAAGCTCCAGTTGCATCATCAGCTGGCCTGGCTTTGGCCCGAGTGGCACTTGAGAGGCTGCGTTCTGGCTCCGTCCACCCAGGGAAGCGAAGCGGGTGCCAGCTGTCTGCGCAGGCCTCCCGTTCATGGGCCTGCGACCACAATAACTGCTTCACCATGGACACATCTTGTGTGGCAGCAAGAGCGACTAGTTGCCAAGTCTGAAGCCAGAACTATAGCTTTGAGTTGTGAATGAGGTGTAACTGCTGATTGCGGCACTCTGCGCTCTGCACTCCCCTCGGCGGTCGGCGCGCGTGGTTGTGCTGTTCTTCCCCATGGGCAAGTAAGGCTGGAGAGTAATGGCGGTGACATCCAGGGTGGTTCAGGTGTCTCTGGCTGTCCCTTGCCGCCCCCAGTGGGCCTGCCAATTTGGAGAACAAGATGCTGTGCGCTCGTCCGAGGGTAGATCCAACGGCGAGGGTCTAAGAAACCCTTGAAAAACCCGCTAAAATCAGTCCAGATCCAGGACTAAGACTGGAACGGATGGCCGCCCCCCTCCAGTTGGGCTTCACGGACTACGAGCAGATCTACGCCAAAAAGAGGACGCGTCGCCAGCGCTTCTTGGATGATAGGGAGATCACGGCTACCTGGGAGGCGTTTCTGGCCCTGATCAAGTCCATGTATCACAAACCGTCCAGCAAATGAGTTCGTCCGCCGCTTCCTTTGGAGGTGATGCTCCGGATTCATCTGCAACAGCAGTGGTTCACGCTTTCAGACCCCCTGATGGAGGAGATGCTGATCGATACGCCCTGCTTCCGCCGCTTCGCAGGGATCGAGACGATGGAAGGTTGGATCCCTGATGAGACCACGATTCTCAGCTTCCGCCATCTGCTGGAAGAGCACCGGATTGCCGAGCAGATCCTCGAGAGGTGTGAACCAGATGCTGAGTGATAGAGGGGCGATGCTGAGGGAAGGCACGATCCTTGATGCCACAATCATCAATGCCCCCAGCTCCACCTTGCCGAGGCCGCAAGTCGAGCGTGCCGGAGGCACTAGAACAAGCGCAAGGAGAGGGATCCCGAAATGAATTCGGTGGCCAAGGGCAAGCAGTGGTTCCACTGCTGCGCAGAAGGCTTCGCCTATGGAATGCGCTACCACATCGGAGTTGATGCCGCCTCTGCTCTGGTCCACTCTGTTGAGAGCAACGCCGCCAACGCGCATGAGCTAAACATAGCAGCAGGCCGGCTTCATGGGGATGAACGCCTCATCTACGGTGATGCAGGCCACAACGGCAACCGCTGCGCGGAAGCCGTTGGTTACGAGAAGCGTGACGATTTCCAGAACTGCGAAGCTGAGTTCAGAATTGCCATGAAGCCTGGCTAACGCAGAGTGCTTCCATAGACACCAGAGGGCAGGCTTCTGGATCTGATTGAGACGGCGAAGGCCCACTTCCGCGCCAAAGTGGAGCATCCCTTTCGAATCATTAAATGCCAGTTTGGCTTCCGGAAGGTCTTCTGTCGAGGCATCCGCAAGAACGACCTCAAACTGAAGCTGCTCTTTGCATTGGCAACCCTCTGGATGGTACGGGCGCGAATACCTGATCCAGCGTAGTGCAAGGATTCAGTGTGTCTTAAGTTTGAAAATCATCCAGAAATCCAGGCAAAACGCATGATGAAATCATCTGAACGGCTTTGCAAGGCCTGCTTTGTGCCAATGGAGAGAAAAATCTGCTTGACAACATCTCACTGATAAGAATAAGACCAGGATTTATGGATTAAGCCGTTTTGATCAGAACTTTCCTAGGAGCCTGTTGCACATAGACCGTTCCGGACGAAAAGACCCGATTCGCTCCACGCCAACGTCAAATTCGGTATCAGGCACGTCTCGCCGGCTCCCTCACTTCAGGCCAGCCAAAAACCTGAGATCGATTGTGGTGCAACCCAAAATCAATTCGCATCTTTCTCAGTTCGATTCCGGATTGAATCTCCTCGGCGGCGGAAACGCCCCCACTTTCTGCTCGGAGATCTATGCGCAACACGCTCCTAGCGCTGGATCCGGTGATGCGACACCGCTCCGCTGCCGAGCGATGGAGTCGGCGCTGCCAGCTGCCATTCCCCAAGCCGCTGCATTCGGTGCCTGCTGGCTGCTGGCGCCAGCAGCAGGCAAGCTGGAAGCCTCCCTCCCCCATTGATTCGGCGATGGCGCGCCCCCAGCTTCCTGGCTCCGCCTTGGCTGCCGGCCGATGACGGTTGCGGTGGCTCTGGCGATGCTGGAGCGGCAGGGCCATTGGCTGCTGCAGCTCCGAGACGACGTCCCCACGATCGTGGCGCCGGGCTGTTGGGGGTTGTTCGGCGGTCATCTCGATCCGGGGGAAACCCCCGAGCAGGCGCTGCGCCGCGAGCTGCTCGAAGAGATTGCCTGGGTGGCAGGTGATCTGTGCTTCTGGTTCAGCGACTCCAACCCGCAGCGCCGCGCCCATTTTTTCCGAGCGTCGCTGACGGTGCCGTTGGAGATGCTGCACCTGCTGGAGGGGCAGGACATGGTGCTGGCCAGCCTGGATACTTTGCGCAGCGGCCAGATCTGGAGCCCCGGCTTGGGGCAGCGACGGCCGCTGGCCCCTGCCCTGCAGTGCGCTGTCGAGCGGCTCGGTTCCAGCCCGATGCCACCGGACAGCAGGAGCAGCCGCTGACGTTCCGGTCACTCGCCGCTTCGTGGGAGCTGTTGCATTGGTGCACCACTCCCCGGTTGACGTGTTGCCCTTCCGTTTGTAGGCACGGGCAGGTTCCGCTGCCCCCGTTGCGTTGCCCTCAGCAGCAGGTTGCGTGATGACGGCGACTGGTCGGCAGCGGAGCTGGTGCGCCGGCTCGACGGATCCGCACCCGGTAGGTGCTGTGGGAGGCACCCAGATGGCGGATGAGGGCCTCCCGGGCCTCGTGGTGCAAGTCCTCCAGGGAGGCGGCCGTGATCGTGATCGGGTGGTCTTCAGCTGTTGCTTCGATCTGGCCGGGCCTGTCACTGAGAACGCGAAACACGATCTCGCGCATGGATGGAAGGGGGCGATAGTCCTGCACCATCCTTGTGCCTACCGGCGCCTTTGCTGGGTGCCGCGGAATACGGGGACCCGCTCTTTCCGCCACGCTGTTGGAGCCGGCAGGGGCCGTGGGCCAGCCACCGCCACCGCCCAGGCACCACCCCGCCGCACCAGCAGCTGGAGACCGCACCGGGCCAACCGCACCGGGTCAACCGAACCCCCAGAGCAAGGCCGGACTTTGTAACGTCTTGTGAAATTGCCTTGCCGCCATGCAGCCCCTCTCCCTCAGCCGTGAATTCGCCATCGAGTCCCATGCCCGTGCCATCGATGCCTGTGACGACATCGAAGAGCTGCGCTCGGCAGCCAAGAGCCTGCTGAGAGCCTGGCAATTGCAGGCCTCCTTCAGCGAAGACTTCGCAGCCCAGTTGCTGGGCCTGCAGGCCCGAACCATCTGAGCCAGACGGCGCCAGCTTCCAGGTTCCTGAGCCCGAAAGCCATCTCGGCCCATCCCGTGGCGCCGCTCAATGCCGTTGCGAGTCTTTGAGGGCCGGACTGAGTCCGGCCAGTCCTCAGTCGCTAGCTGAGTCACCAGCGTCGAAACGAACAGGACAGCATTGGCCTCTGGTTAGTGAGCTGTTGCGTCAACCGCTACGCGAGCGGTGTGCGGTGTGCTGGGTTCAGCTTTGCCACTCCCAGCCAGGCGAGGCTTTCTGAGTGAGTGTCATCGTCCATTCCTGCGCCTTCACTTCTGCGCGGCGCTGTCCTTTTCCCGCTCGCAGCCTGCCACTGACAACCTTCCACCGCCAGCCGTTCGCTGCCCTGCCCAGGTCTGATGTGGCCGGGCGTCGTGTACGCGCTGCAGGTTGATCAGGCGACCAGCGCTGCCATCACTCCGCGCCCCTGAGCCCAGCCGTCGCTCTGGTCCGCTGCCCAAGCTTGTCTCGGCTAGACGGTATGGCTACACATCCGTGCGGCTCGACTCCTTGCTGCCGCTCACCTTGGTTGGGGAGCAAACCAGGGCAGAGGCCCTGCTACGGCTTTGCCTGTCCTGCCTAGTTTGATCGCAGGGCACCGTTCCCACGGCGTTCTTCGCTGCGGCGCTTTCTGCCCCAACGCCTCCTGGAGCGGCCGTTACTCGCTGGATCCCTGTTCAGGCTCCATCACCTTGATCCACGCTGATTCCAGCCACGTCTTCTCCCGCAGCGCCGCTCCCATAACCACGAATCCTCAGCCCACCCAGCCACGGCCCATCACCCCGCGAGTCCTGACGCCACACCTTCAGCCTGCGCGGCCCAGGGTGGCGCGCCAAATCCCTGTAGCGAAGCTGAGGCACTGGTTCTGCTGGCTGCCCTCAGCACAGCCGAGAAGTTGGCGCTTCTGGACGGGGACACGCCGTTCTGGGCCGGGATGGCCGATATCGCGCTCCACGACGCCTCCCATCGCCATCCCTGGCCGGCCGCTGCCATCCCCCGGCTGGGGCTAGCCGGACTGCATTTTGTGGATGGCCCCCGCGGCGTGGTGCTGGAGGGGGGCGCCACCACGTTCCCGGTGCCGATCGCCCGCGGCGCCAGCTGGGATGGGGAGCTGGAGGAGCGCATCGGCGCAGCCATCGCTTGCGAGGCCCGCAGTTTCGGCGCCAACTGGGTGGCGGCGGTCTGCATCAACCTGCTGCGGCATCCCGGCTGGGGCCGGGCCCAGGAGACCTACGGTGAAGACCCGGTGCTGCTGGGAACCCTGGGTGCAGCCATGACCCGGGGCCTGCAGCGCCACACGATCGCCTGCATCAAGCATTTCGCCCTCAACTCGATCGACAGCTCCCGCTTCCTGGTGGATGTGCGGGTGAGCGAGCGGGTGCTGCAGGAGCTTTACCTGCCCCACTTCCGCGACTGCATCGAGGCGGGTGCCGGCTCGGTGATGAGTGCCTACAACCAGGTGAACGGCCAGTGGTGCGGCCAGCACTGGGAGCTGCTCACCACGATCCTCAAGCAGCGCTGGGGCTTCAGGGGCTTTGTGGTGAGTGATTTCATTTTCGGGCTGCGCGACGGTGTCGAGGCCATCAAGGCAGGCCTTGACCTGGAGATGCCGTTCCCGATGATCTTTGCCGGCTGCCTGGCGGAGGCCCTGGCCGATGGCCGCCTGGCGATGCAGCGGGTCGATGACGCGGTGCTGCGGCAGTTGCGCTGCCAGCTGGCTCTACCGGTTGGCGACTATCCGCCTTCGCTCCGGGGCTGCCCGGCCCACATCGCCCTGGCCCGGGAGGCGGTTACCAAGGCGATCGTGCTGCTCAAGAACGACGGCCCCGTCCTGCCGCTGCAGGGGGTGCGCTCCCTGGCGCTGATCGGCGCCCTGGCCGCCACCGCCAACCTCGGCGATCGCGGTTCCTCCGACACCCGGCCCGCACCTGGCGTGGTGGTGACCCCCCTGGCGGGTCTGCGCGCCGCCGATCCCGATCTGCAGGTGCATTACAGCGATGGAGCGGATCACGCCGCCGCCGCCGCCTTGGCGGCCAGCAGCGAGGCGGCCGTGGTGGTGGTGGGGCTGGACTGGCGTCAGGAAGGGGAGCACATCCACCCCGGCGACCTGGCCCCGATCCTCAGCCAGATGCCGCCACCGGATCCGCTGCTGCAGCGCTTCGGCAGCCGGCGCCTGCGACCGCTGTGGTCGCCCGTGGCCACGGCGATCGCGGCGCTCACCCGTTTCGCTTCAGCGCGAACGGGCGGAGACTTCGCCTCCGGTGATCGCACCGCTCTGCGCCTCGCTCCCGCTCAGGAGGCCCTGATCCTGGCGGTGGCGGCCGTCAATCCCCGCACCGTGGTGGTGCTGATGGGGGGCGGCGCCATCCTCTGCGAAGCCTGGCGCCAGGCGGTGCCCGCCATCCTGCTGCTCTGGTATCCGGGCCAGCAGGGCGGTGCAGCCCTTGCCGATGTGCTGTTGGGTCGCGTGTCGCCCTCCGGCCGAATGCCCTTTGCGGTGCCCAGCAGCGAGGCGCACCTGCCGCCGTTTGAACCGCGGGCGCCCCGGGTTGTATACGACCTGTGGCATGGCTACCGGCGTCTGCGCCGCGCCGGCCATCCGTCCGCCTTCCCCTTCGGTTTCGGCCTCTCCTACAGCAGCTTCAGCCACGCCGATCTGCAGGTGCAGCTGGATCCAGAACAAGGCGTGCTGCAGGTGGCCATCACCGTGACCAACAGCGGCCCGATGGCCGCTGCTGAGGTGATTCAGGTCTACATGGAGCCGCCGGGGCGGCTGGTGGAGCGGCCGCAGCGTTCGCTGATCGGCTTTCAGCGGCTCAGCTTGCAGGCGGGCGAGCAGCAACGGCTCAACCTCACCATTCCACTGCGGCGCCTGGCCTACTTCGATGCGGCCGCCGACGGCTTCCTGCTGGAGCCTGGGCGCCATGGGATCCGGATCGCCCGCCATGTCGAGGACGACGGACTGGTGCTGCCCCTGGATCTGGAGGCGCGTCTGGTGGGCCGTTGACTGGCTGGCCAGCGGACGGCCGATCGACGTTGGACCTGTGGGGTACCGGAAGACGCAGCCGGCGTTGCGTTCGTTGGGGCTGCTGGCGCCTCCTGTAGGCGGCTGGCTTCAGGGCGCCGTTCGCCGTTGTGCTGACTGGCCCGATGGATTGAAGGACGGCTCAATAACGGAGTTTGGAGCCGTGAATTTTGTCGGGCTTTAGGCCACTCAGATCTGATCGGATGGCTGTCATGAGCCGTTGAAGTAGGGGCTTTTAATCTGTGATCTGCTCCAGGTGTGATGCACCTGCAGCCAGATTCGGCTGCGATTCTGCCCGGCATCAGGGCCGCATCAACTCTTCGCTCAACGGTTGCAGCGCCTGGCGATCCCACAGCAGCTGGGGATGGGTCCACACCGGCAGCATCCGCTGCACCCCCACCGGCAGCACGGCGCGCCAGCCCGGCAGCACCACTAGATCGATCCCGGAATAGAAGCTGCAGCAGGCGATGCGGCTCAGGTTGTCGAGATTGCCATTGAGTTCCTGCAGCAGGGGACTGCCCCACTTCAGATCGGCGATGCCGGCCATCGGCTGTCGCGGCCAGGGCATGGCTGTGAGAGTGCCCTGCTGGGGACTGCCGATACTGATCAGCCGCCGGGTGCGGTGATGCCCTCCCAGCAGCTGGATCCAGGTGCGGGCAATCACACCACCCATCGAGAAGCCCAGCAGATCAATCGGCTGTTCAGGGCCGAAGGCGGCCAGGATCTGCTGGCCGAGCAGGGCGGCGGACTCGGCGATCGGTGTCATGCCGAAGCGCAGCGGCAGATCCGGCAGCAGTAGCGGTCGCCGGGGTTCACGCAGGTGCTTCAGCAGCCGATTGAAGACGCGGGAGCTGTCCAGCATCCCGTGCACCATGACCAGGGGGGGCTGGGAGGCGGAGGTTTGGGCC
The DNA here is from genome assembly GCA_026389335.1 of Cyanobacteriota bacterium. Taxonomy (GTDB): domain Bacteria; phylum Cyanobacteriota; class Cyanobacteriia; order PCC-6307; family Cyanobiaceae; genus Cyanobium. Next base: position 8,567 of record JAPLIB010000024.1, read on the forward strand.
AGACTCATGAATCCCATGCAAGGACATGACAGGCGCTGATGGGGCTGATCGGATGCAGGGATCTCCGCCCGGTGCGCCTCTCAGGCCGCCAGCGGTGATTCATCCCATCACGCGAGACAGCGTTCAGAGCACCGTTTCTGACTGCCTGAACCAATTCCTCAGCAGCAGCTTTCCGCCCCCTCGCTGGCTGCGTCGCCCCTGTCTGTGGCGAAGGGCAGGCTGCTGCCACAGCCGGCAAAGATGCCGAAGTGGCGGCTGAAGTCGCCGATGAAATCAAAGTGCTCCCGAAAGCGGCTCTGGCCGAGCATCCGGTAGGTGTTGCCACACACCGGCAAGATCCGCCCGGTTTCGAGGGCGTGGTGTTGATCGAGATCCCAGCGATCGGGATGCTCCGGGATCGTGCCCCGATAGACCACGGCTTGGCCGTGGTCTATCGGGGCATCTTCCAGCTCGCTGATGTTGAACAGGCGGTAGGTGGCTGAATAAAAGCGCGCTTCACCCACCAGGGGCGCGATCTGGGGATCGGTGATGCGAATCGGCCGATCCAGCACCAGGCGGGGATCAGCGAAACCTGCAGCCCGGGCCAGGCGCAGAAAGTCGTTCCAGTAGAGCGCGCCGCCGAGGCATTCGCCGTAGAGCACTGGATGGCGACTCACGCTTTCTGGCAGACGCCGGTCGGCGTAGACATCAGAGAAATAGAACTCCCCTCCGGGCTTGAGCAAGCGCTGCACACCCCGCAGCACCGCCGCCTTATCAACGGAGAGATTGAGCACGCAATTGGAGACGATCACATCGAAGCTGCCTGGCTCCAATGGCAACAGCTCAAGATTTTCAATGGTTCCTTCCAGAAAGGAAACGTTGTCATAGCCGAACTGATTGGCGTGATACGGCTGGTGCCTGCGGGCTATGGCGAGCTGTTCCGGCGTCATATCGACGCCCACGACAGATCCCTGGGCTCCGACCAGCTGGGCCAGCAGATAGACATCCCGTCCAGCACCGCTACCGAGATCAAGCAGGCGGCAATCCTGCAGCAGCGGTGGGCAGATCAGGCCGCAACCGTAATAGCGGTCACTGACTTCCGGATGCACCTTCGCCAGCAGCGGCTTGAGCCAGGCGGGCACGGCATCGGCATCACAGCAGGCCGACGTCTTGAGGTCCGCCGTGCCGGTGAGCTGCTGGCCGTAATAGTTCTGAACGGCTTCCCGGGTGTTCATCGATCGGGGCTCTGGTGCTGACGGCTGTAAAGCGTTCTAGGGACCGAACCGTCTTCCCCGTCTGGTTGGTTGCGGCGTTGGCAGCCAAGCCGCGTGGGTCTTGCCAGCTCTGGACGTGGGGCACGGGGCGTAGCTTGGCGAGCCAGTCGATCACCGTCGATCTAATGCACGCTCTGCCGCTGCACCTCGGGCCTGGGAGCGATCTGCGCCACAGCCTGGAGCAGCTGGCGAGGGACCAGCAGCTGTCCGGCTTCGTGCTCGGGGTGGTGGGCAACCTCTCTCAGGCCGCTTTTCAGTGCCCCGGCCAGGCCGAGCCCACCCTGTTGCGCGGAGATCTGGAGATCATCACGCTCAACGGCACCCTTTCCCCCCAGGGGGTGCATCTGCATCTGAGCCTCTCGGACGGCAGCTGTCAGGTCTGGGGCGGACATCTCGAGCACGGCACTCTGGTGCTCAAAGGAGCCGATCTGCTGGTCGGTGTGCTCACCAACCAGGCTGTCGAGGAGCCCGCTGACGTGCCCCTGGAGCCCTTGGTGGAGCTCGCTGTGCTGCCTGGCTGTCCTTTCTCCGCGCGCGCCCTGCGCATGTTGCGCACCCTGGGCATCCCCCACCAGGTGCTGGAGGTGGGCAGCGACGAGCAGAGACGCGAGCTCGAGCAGCGCAGCGGTCAGTGGAGCTTGCCCCAGGTCTTCATCGATGGGCAGCCCCTCGGCGGCTACGGGGCCTTGGCGGATCTCCAGGCGCGCGGGCAGCTGGAGCACCTGCGCCGCTGATGGCCACCCTGCAGTTGCTGACGCAATCAGGCTGTGGCTTGCTGATCGGCCGCTATCCCCGCTTTCAGTACAACGCCAGTGGCGGCGGCGGCAAGGCTGCGCTGGGGCCCCATGATCGGGCCGGCTGGCAGTCCCTCACCTTCGACCCCGCTGCCCTCACCATCCCCGCGCTCAGCTGGCGCACCACCCGTTTTCTGGGCTTGCCATTGCCGCCAGGCCTCAGGATCGCCGTCCATCCCGAGCGGTTGGCGGGGCGCTGGCAGCTGGCCACCGGTGCCCTGGAGCTCCAGTTCGACGCCCGCTTCCGTTTCGCCTTTGCCGATCTCTATCAGGCTCCCGATCTGCTGGTTCACACCCTGCTCACTACCAAGGCGGTGCAGGGCCAGCGCCATAGCGCTCAGGGTCAGCCGCTTGACGGCAACGGCCAGGCGCTGCTGGTGGGGGTTGCCACGGTGCAGCCCACGGGGACGGCCTGGCTCGATCGTTTTCTTGGCCTGCCTGATGAAGCTTTGGCCCTGCTGCGCTGCCGTTTTCAGCAGGCTTCAGCTTTGCCGGCCTGAGGCCTGAAGGTGGTTCGGACGCCTCGCTGGGCTCCGGTAACGGCATGCCATGGCAATCGCACGTCATCACCACACCAGGTGCTTGATCGGGCCCTGGGCAGCGCGCCTATCCCTGCGAAAACCGTTGTTGCCCTGTTTTGCGCCAAACCTCCTGCCCGGACAAGCGCAGTGCCTGCCCTTTCCCTCCAGTCCCTCCAGGCCCAGCGGTTCCAAGGTCTGCGGCGGAAGCGAGCCTGCGGGCGTCCGTCCGGGCCTGACAGCTGACCAGCACTGAGCAGCTCACTACAGCGGTGGGCTGCTCAGCCCGCCGACCTCCGTGGCCATGCCTGCGTCGATCAACTCGCCCATCGTCTTGCGAAGGCATCTCCGAAACCAGCACGGCATGGGCCCGCTCGCGGGTTTCGGTGGCCGACACGGTGGTCACGGTGCGGCTTCGCCCCGTCCGCCAGCGGCGATGGCCAACCGCCTCGACGCAGGGTCGTTACATGCTGTTACACTTCTCGCAACAACCCGAAACACCCATGGCTGAATCCACTCCCCGCTTCGGTTTCGTCGGCTTCGCTGAGACCTGGAACGGCCGTCTGGCCATGCTTGGTTTCGTGATCGGCCTCGCCACCGAGCTGCTCACCGGCCAAAGCATCCTGTCTCAGATCGGTCTTGGTTGATCGCCATGAGCACTGATTACACCGCCGCAATCGCCGCCCTCGTCGGCCTCATCGTTCTGCTCACCGGCATGACGGTCTTTATTCTCAGCCGTCCCAGCGACCTCGCTCCCACCGGCGACCGATGACCGGCATCCTCGCTCTGCTGCTGATTGGCGCCTGGCTCGTTGGTGCCCTGCTCCGCGAACCTAGGCCGGCGGCCTGAAGTTTTTTAACTCTTCCACCGCAACCGCAGGCTCCATGACCAACACCCCTGTCAACGACCAGTTTTTTCAGCACAGCGCCGAACAGCTGATCCACATGGAGCAGCTCAAGCGGGTTGAACTCTTCAATGGCCGTGCCGCCATGCTCGGTATCGTGATCGGCATCCTCACCGAGGCAATCTCCGGTTCCGGGATCGCCCACCAGATTGGTCTCGGCGCCCTTGCGGACGGCTATGCCGCCTGCCGTACCCAGTTCCTGCCTTTCTGTTTCTGATCTTCATCGCCTCAAGGTGATGAATACCAACCCCCGGGCGCTGCTGCCTGGGGGTTTTTGTTGTGGGCGTGCCGCCGCCCCATCCCGGCTCTGTCTCCGGCAGGCTGTCAGTCTTGTGCGCTGTCTCAGCCCGATCCATGGTCTTTCGGTTCCTGAGCCGGTCGCTGCTGGCTTGCCTGTCGGCGCTGCTCCTGTTGCTGGGTACGGCTCTGCCCGCCTGGGCGGACTTTGCGTTGCCGCCGCTCCCTTACGCCGCTGAGGCCCTGGAGCCGGTGATCGATGCCACCACGATGTCGATCCACCACGACCGCCATCACGGCGCCTACGTGGCCAATCTCAACGCCCAGATCCGGGCGAACCCGGCGCTGGCACGACTCAGCCTGGAGGCCCTGCAGGGCCAGATCTCCCGCTTCCCGATGGCCGTGCGCAACAACGGCGGCGGCCATTGGAACCACAGTCAGTTCTGGGCCGTGATGGCACCGGAGGGCCAGGGTGGGGAGCCATCGGCCGCGCTGCTAGCGGCGATCAACAGGGGCTTTGGTTCCTTGGAGGACCTGCAGACGCAGTTCAATCAAGCGGCGACGGGCCGCTTCGGCTCGGGCTGGGCCTGGTTGATCCGCAAGCGCGATGGCAGCCTCGCCATCACCAGCACCCCAAATCAGGACAATCCCCTGATGGATCTGCCCGGTATCGAGCGCGGTACACCGCTGTTTGGTCTGGATGTCTGGGAGCACGCCTACTACCTCAAGTATCAGAACCGCCGGCCCGACTACATCAAGGCCTGGTGGTCGTTGCTCAACTGGAATGAGGTCAACCGTCGTTATGCAGCGCTCTCATGACCGGCAATCTGCAGGCAATCGGTTTCATCGTCACCTGGGTGCTCGGCTGGGGGATCGGCGGTTCGCTGATTGATGCCGGCCTGATCAACGCCGGCGTCTATTCCCTGGAGGGCGGTCAGCTGGGCACGGCAACCACCTTCGTGCTCTGGAGCCTGCTCTGGGGTGGGGGTGGCGTCTGGCTATATCAGCGCTGGACCCGCCCCCACAAGTCCGACTCCTGAATCAAGTCTGAACGGATTGATCGACATCGGGATGCCGATCGCCCCCTATCGGCTGGGGCCTGCGGGCCATGTCGATCAGCCGGTTCTGCAGCAGCTCGGTGCTTTCTCGCGGGGCGCTGCGGCCTCTGCATGGCCTCCACTCTGCGGCTTGCTTGGGACGCGATCACGGCAGGGCTTTGGATCCGATGTCCATGTTCAGGGATTCAGAGATTCAGGGATTCAGGGGTTCTTCTGCCCAAGCCGTGCTCTCTCGCCAGCGGCGGCGACGGTGGGGATGGCCGGTGAGCTCCAGCAGCTCCACCTGATCCAGGGCGATGCGCAGCAGCATGAAGTGCGCCGGCATGGGCGTGGTGTCCGGGAGCTCGCGGGGGAAGCCGGCAGCGGCCGTCAGCGCTGTACCAGGCGGCGGCCAGCCCCACAGGGCCCGACCTCCGGGCGTGAGGGCTTGCCAGTGGTGTTGCCGCTCGTGCTCCTGCCGCTCGGCTGGCAGGCTCTGGATCCTGCCCCGCAGACGGAACTGACAGCGGGCCTTCGGCAGCAGCCAGCACAGCTCCACTGCTGGCTGTTGGGCCAGCTCGGTTGGCTTGGCGCTGCGGCCATCGCTGAGCAGATCCAGCGCATTCGCTTCGCCCCAGCCGCGGAATACCAGGGTGCGCACCCTGGGGGTGCCATCCGCGGCCACCGTGGCCAGCTGCAACCAGCGCGCCTGCGGCGAGCGGCCCTCCCGCTGCCGAGCACTGCGCAGCAACGGGCGCCAGGGGGGCATGCGATCAGCTGTGGGCATGGCCGGCACGGTTGGGCTCCCGCCGGCTTGGAGGCATGCGGCGGCACCATTACACCTGGCCCTGCGTGCCATCGCCAGCTCCTGCGCTGACGCGCGGCCGGCGTGAGCAGAGGCAGCACAATCTGTTGCTCAGGGCTTGGTACGGGCAGCCATGGCCTGCCACGGGTCTGAATCGTGAGAGCCCTCGTTCTGACTGGGATTAGGGGCGAAATCAAGGCTCCGATTCAAACGCCCCCTGATGGATTCGAACCATCGACCGGCTGCTTAGAAGGCGTGGCTAAATTCAAGTGACTGACTGGGCTCTTGCCCGCTCACCCCGATTGCTCGCGCACGGTTTCGCGCAACCCTGCCCAAGCAAGCCGGGGCCGTTCTGCGCGAATCCTGCTGCTGGCGGCAGTTGGGGCATCCGCTCTCCGGTGCCCTTCGCCTTTGTGGAAGTCAGCCCAGCCGCCGGTCTCCGGGCCGTGCCCGCTGCATCCGCCTGCCCCTGAAGCCTTCCGCGCCCATGGGCGCCTGCCGATCCATTCCCCTCGCACTGCCATGCCTGTTCCCACCCCCTATCCCTATAGAGGTCTCCTCTGCCCGAGTGGCAGTCGCTACAGAACCCGTCGGCCCGGCCTGCCCGCTCCAGCGTTCCGGTTCCCTGTTCTGAGCGCCCGCCCAGTCTCCAGGAATAGAACAGCAAACCCCAAGCGGCGGCATCCATCTGTTTTTGCCGTCGTCCTGCATCAGCTTCCCTTAGCCATCCCCAGCTCCTGCATCCGCTTCCAGAAGCCGCTCTTGCGGGCATGGTTCTGGCGGATCCCGGCGAGGTAAGCGTCGTGGCTGGGGATCTCATGCCAGTCAGCGATGCGGGGGCTGAGCCGCTCACAGCTCTGGAGATGATGGGCGGCATGGCCGTAGCGGCTGGAGCGAGCGTTGGCCAAGGTGAAGTCCACCATCGATCGCAGGGCGATGGTGGCGGCCAGGGGATGCGCCTGGCTCAGCTTCTCGGCGGTGGCTCCCAGAAGGGTGTACTGGTCTCCATCCAGCTGGCTGCGGCGTTTCACCACGAGCTCTGAGGCCCGGCCGAGGCAGGAAGGCCAATGGATCAGGAAGCTGAGCGCCTGATCCACCGAAGGATGGGCCAGGGCCTGCTCGATCGCCCGTTGCTCCGCCGGCCCATCCTCAAAGGCCGGTAGGCGATCGAGGTAATCCCGCAACACATCTGAGCGAAGGCAGCGAGTAAACAAGCTCCAACGGGCGGCTTGGGCCTCGTCCTGCCGGGCCAGGGCTTCCAGGGTCTCGATGTGGGTGTCCTCCCACTCCATCTCCGGCCAACGGCTGCGATCGGGCGTGGCGTTGGTGAGCGCGATCAGGGCGCCTTCCGGCCGCCCGACCGCCAGCAGTCGCCGGGCGATGCCGGTGGCGATGCGGGGTAAGCGCTGCTGCTCTGGCGTGTACTGGGCGATGAAGGCATCGACATCGCCCATTGCTGTGGCCACGTCCTGAAGGCCCAGCTTCACGGTCCATTGGCGCGAGCTTTCCTCTCGCTCATGGGCGTAGGTGGGTCCGCCGGAGCCCCAGCCCACCTGCTGCCACTCCTGCCGCGGCGGCACGGGAACCGGCTGCTCGGCCAGCTGCACGAAACGGGACTTGAGCAAGGCCAGTCCCTCCGGCCCGAGCGCCTGCTTCAACTGCTCGATCACCCCGTCGAAGACCCCATAGCCGTTGTCACAGAAGGCCTCGAACACCTGTTCCGCCAACGGGGCGGGGTCGGGCTGCGCCGCCTCGGTGAGCCGGCCCAGCTGGCCCATCGCCTGGCGGAACACATCACCAAGCAGCCCACTGCTGTCATCGCAGCGGCCCAGCACGTTGTTGCCCAGCTCCAGGAACTGCCACAGCAGCTCCCGGGCGGCCCTGGGCTCGGCATGGGCGATCGGGCCGGTGATCGCCTCCAGCTGCAGGGTGAGCTCCTTGAGCACCGCCCGGCGCTGCTCCCGCTCCAGAAAGCTCCGCGAGCGGGCGATGGTGGCCAGGCGCTGGCGCACCTGGGCAACGGCGTCCTCGGGACTGGTGGCGTTGGCTACGGCCAGGCGGATGCGGCGCTTGATCGCCGGGTCACTGCCGGCCAGCTCCAGCAGCAGCTCCGCCAGGCACTCGGGGCCCAGGGCGATCAGCACCTGGGTATTCAGGGCGGGGGAACTGGGCACCGGCAGGGAGCCACGGAACACCCCCCCAGCCTGGCCGATCGGGCCGCTCAGAACTGTGAGGCGGTGCGATCGCCAGCGCCCCCGCACACGGCCCTGGGCATCACCTGCCGTGGCAGGCCATGGTGCCATCAGGTAACCCATGAGCCGTTTAGGCTGTCATCACTCATCTTCGCCTGTCGTTTGCCTGCTTGGCCCAGCTCAGTCCCATCGTTCAGCACCCCCCGGCGGCTCTGGAGCAGGCCCTGCAGCAGCTGGGCCGCAACATCCGCACCGCCCGGCTGCGGCGCCGCTGGCGGCTGGAGGACGTGGCCGAACGGATGGGCGTGAGTCGCTTCACCGTGGCCGATGTGGAGCGCGGCAAGCCCGGCACCTCGATCGCCGCCTACCTCGGTGCCCTCTGGGTCCTGGGGCTGCTCGATCAGCTGCAGGTGGTGGCAGATCCCGACCGGGATGAGGAGGGCAAGGCCCTGGAGGCGGCTCGCCAACCGGGTCAGGCCCGCCGCCGCCATCGCTTCGACGACGACTTCTGATCAGCCTCGTCCATCTCCTTTGCCCAGCCCTGGCGCTCGCCTGTCATGCCATCGGATCTCGAGTGCTACGTCTATGTGGTCCTGCCGGGCAGCACGGAGTTCGTCACCGCCGGCCGGTTTTCGCAGAGCCGCGATCGGCAGGGCCAACCGGTGGGCACATTCGTCTATGGCCGCCGCTACCGGGAGCGAGCCGACGCGGTGGAGCTCGATCCGGTGCAGCTGAAGCTGCGCCAGGGCCCCTTCGAGACCGCCCGCTTGGGGGGCTTCTTCGGGGCACTGCGCGATGCCCTGCCGGATCACTGGGGGCGCCAGGTGATCGCTCGCCATGGCGGCCTGGGGGAACCCAGCGATTTCGATCTGCTGCTGCTCGGGCCAGATGACCGCTGCGGTGCGGTGGGCTTTGGCCGCGGCGTTGAACCGCCGGCGCCGCAGCGTCGCTTCCACCGCACCCTCGATCTGGAGCGGATCAAGCAGGCGGCCGACGCGATCCTCAGCGAGGAACCCCAACGGGCAGGCTCGGCTCTGGAGCAGGTCGAGGAGCTGATTGGCCAGGCCGGCACCTCGATGGGCGGCGCCCGCCCCAAGACCACCGTGGAGGCCGATCAAGCCCTTTGGTTGGCGAAGTTCCCAGCGCCTTCGGATACCTGGAACCAGCCGCGGGTGGAGCACGGCCTGCTGCTGCTGGCCCGGCGCTGCGGACTGCAGGTGGCCGAAAGTCGTCTAACCCGGGTGGGCGATGCGGATGTGTTGCTGGTGAAGCGTTTCGATCGCGACTGGAGCGAAGGCGGATACAGGCGCCATCGCATGGTGAGTGCCCTCACCCTGCTGCAGGCTGAAGACAGCGCCACCGATCGCGGCAAGTGGTCCTATCTGCTGCTGGCCGATGAACTGCGCCGCGTCAGCGTTCAACCGGCGGTGGATCTGCGGGAGCTGTTCGGCCGGATCTGCTTCAACGCCGCGGTCTCGAATATGGACGACCATCCCCGCAACCATGCGCTGCTGGCCCGCTCCCGCAGCTGGCAGCTCAGCCCCGCCTACGACCTCACCCCTGCACCCGTGCAGGCCGAGACCCGACGCGACCTGGCCATGGCCTGTGGCCTGGTGGACCGCAGTCCCAGCCGCTGGGCCAACCGCGGGGGGATCCTGGCCGCGGCGGGGCGATTTCTGCTGCAGCCGGCGGAAGCCGAAGCGATCATCACGCGGATCTTCAGCACCGTGGCCAGCATCTGGGAGGCCACCTTGTGCGAAGCCTCGGTGAGCCCCGGCGACTGCCAGCGGCTCAGCCGCGCCTTCCTCTATCCCGGGCTGGAGCTGGATCCGGAGGTGGCGGAGTGATGGCCGCGCCACTGCTCGCCGCGCCACTGCTCGCCGCCCAGCACGGGCACAATCCACCCATGCGCAGCAGCTTGAATGCCCCGCCCTCTGTCCATCGCTGACGACCTCGTTCTCTGAAGTCATCCACCCTGATGCCCCCCACCATCGACTTCAAGCGCCTTTTCAAGCTCCGCCTGTTGGTGGCCCGTCACGGGGAGATGGACGCGGCGCGTTGGTGGAACAGTGGTGCGCTGACGGGGGAGTTTCTGTTCCAACAGGGCTTCCCCGGCTAGCCACCGTTCGCGCAGACTCGGACGGCTCCCGGGTGGCCCAGCTGGCCTGCGATGAGGCCCTGGCAATCCATCCCACCCCAGGCGGACTGATCACCTGCCACCTTTTCCGGCTGACACCCCAGCTGGAGGACGCTTTCGAGATCGCTGTGGTACTTGCACGGATATTGGTTGAGTGCCAAGATGAAAAGGACATTTCTCTATCATCGCGAAAAGAGCGAAAGTGCAGCTTACCTAAATAATGCATGGTACCATTCTCGCGATGAAGCTCTTCATTGGCATCACTGATCCTGGCTGGTTTCAATACCTGAAAGATCACCAAGCTGACGAAATGAACTTTTGGCGCCCTCGTTACACGGGCAAAATTTCAGTGTGCTGGAGCCAGGTGAGCTTTCCTCTTTAAGTCAAAACACCCCGACAATCGAATTGTTGGCGGAGTCTTTTTGTTCGTCACACCGTGTTAAACCTAGATCTTGCATGGAAAGCTATTGGCCAAGCAAATGGCACCGACTCCCTGGTATCACTTCGTCTAATGATTCAGCGGCATCGGCGAGACAAAGATCCAAATCCAATTATTGGCTGCACGATCATGACGAAATCTTTTTATCTCGACGATGAAAATTCGATCGACCCTCCTTCGGACTGGTCTGCAAACATCGTTTCAGGCAAGAGCCATGAGATATCTCCCAATGGCGAGGGACTTAGGCTAGGACGCGATGAGTGCATAAAAATGGTGATAATCAGGTCCGTTTCAGCGCTAGGATATACATTCCAGCCAAGTTCAATAACGCTCTTAAAAAAGCATGAACAGCGTAGTACATGCTGGCCTGGGTAAAATAGCCACAACCACCCTTCAAAGGCACATCTTCCCTCTCTTAGCGAAAAGACTCGGCTACCACTACAGCCAGCCTCGAATATGGGACTTGCTAGACAAGAGCACCTGTGTACCCTTCCCCGGAAACGAGGTGGAAGCTGTGGCCCAAGCCCTCAGGAGCGAGAGGCACTTCATCTCCATAGAATACCTTGCAAGTAGGGATCCGGCCTTCTGGGAACAATCAGCAATTCGAAATTTGTCGCTGCTTGGGAGAGAGACTAGAATACTGATAACGCTACGCGAACCACTGGCATGGATGACCAGCTTGTACCAGCAAGTAGTCCATTTCGGCAACATCATAAGGCCTGAAAATTTCTTCCTCCCCCGCGATAGACACAATCTTGCCGTTCGGCTTCGTGGCAATACAAAATCTGAGTACTTTTGCCCTGATTATCTTGAGTTTGAACGGCTGATCAAGTTTTACAGGGAAAGATTCGACCACGTCTGCCATGTTGAGCTCAGTCATATCGGAAAGATGGATTTTATCAAGACTTTGTTCGGAATAAATGAATCACTCAAAAAAAGAACTAGAATGCAAATTTTCCTCGGCACCACATGAAAACAGAGCCTACTCTTCCGTTGCCATGTCCATGACATTCCAGCGGGAGAGGTTGCTGAACATAATTGGAGCAAAGACAATGGGGTCGTACGATAAGCGTCTAGAATATTACGAGAAGCGCTGGGCGACACGGACTGGGATTCAATCCTCCTTTCATGAATTGTCAAATCGTGATAAGCTAGCTCGATTTCCTGGTCGCATGTTGAAGAGAATAGCGGCATGTGTAGGCCCTAGCTGGGGAGGTTTTGTTCGTCATCGCCTAGACAAGGTCTATCCCTATCAGAAATATCGCCTTCCCCCAGGAGTCTATCTCAATGAAGAGAAGATAGGGGCGTCCCGAGAATTTTTACGGCGTGAAAGCGCCCATTAATCTCTTGACAGAGTCAATTCATTTAATTGGCATGCGTAATTGGGGATCGGCGCAAGCTCTATCCTTGGCATGGTTGCATGCATCTCAGCAAGGTCGTCAGCTGATTGCCCGACACATCTCACCCGAGACGCTCATGCGACAGCGAGCGGCAGCGGATCGAGGCGCTGAGGCTGTGATCGTGGCGGCAGCTCAATCCGCGTGAACCAGGGCTGCTTCCGGCGGCGCCTGACGCCGCGGCTGGGAATGCAGGGTCCCAGATCCCGCTGGGGGATGGGCATCCAGGTCATCAGTCTGGCTTTGGTATCAGCGACGAACGTCTGCAGCGTCGCC
>JAPLIB010000074.1 GCA_026389335.1 Cyanobacteriota bacterium
ACTGCGGAAAGCGGATCCCCCGGCGCATCCGGCAGTCCGGCAATGCCTTGAGGAAGCTGATCAGATCGCATGCAGCAGCGGGGGTCTGGAGCGGCGAGGCCAACGGACAGGAGCGAGTCCTGCGCACCAAACCGAAGCTTGATGCGCCGCGCCAGCGCTACTGGGACAGACTACTAATGGGCCCTGGCAGGGCCCGACCTCAACCGCCGCACCTGGCTGCGCAAGCGACGCGCCTGGCGCCAACCCATTCATATCGTGTGCCCCAGTCGCTGGCTGGCCGATTGCGCTCGGCGCAGCACCCTGATGGGCGACTGGCCGATCACGGTGATCCCCAATCCGATCGACTTGAACGTGTGGACCCCCTGCGAGCAGGCCCAAGCCCGGGCGCTGCTGGGCCTGCCAGCCGACCGACCTCTTGTGTTGTTCGGTGCGATGGGCGGCAGCGCCGATCCCCGCAAGGGTGCTGATCTGTTGATGGAAGCGTTGGAGCGCCTGCGCAGCCAGGTGGCAGGCACGCCGCTGGAGCAGCTGGAGCTGGTGGTGTTCGGCCAGAGCCGACCGGCCCAGCCACCCGATCTCGGCTTCCCCATCCACTACAGCGGCCACCTTCAGGACGACCTCAGCCTGCGCCTGCTCTATGCCGCTGCCGATGTGTTCGTGATCCCCTCCCTCCAGGACAACCTGCCCAACACCGGCCTGGAAGCCCACGCCTGCGGGACCCCCGTGGTGGCCTTCGCGACCGGCGGCCTAGTCGACATCGTCGATGACCGCATCACAGGGGCGCTGGCAGAGCCGTTTGATCCGGGCTCTATGGCGGCTGCGATCCGCTGGGTGCTGGAGGATCTGCAGCGGCGCCGGCAGCTGGGGGCGGCGGCAAGGCAGCGGGCGGAGCGGCTCTGGGATCCTGCGCGAGTGTCGGGGCTGTATGGGGAGGTGTATGGGCAGGCGCTGGAGGTAAATAGCAGCCAGTGTGGATAAGCGCTCGTAGCATTATTACGGTACTAATCAAACCTCGCCATGGTGGCCTTCACGTTCAACCGTGATTTCGCTCATAAGGAGCTAAATAATTTGCGCCACCCTATAAGTGCGGCCATGAGTCGCCTGATGAGCGGCGAGTGTTTCAATCGCAAATCAGCACAATGTGGGCAAGTGAAACTAGCTAATATTATCAATTCACCCTCCTAAATCTAAATCTTTGTCTTCTTCTGTCATCGTCAATCCTCTTCTGAGATGCAAGCTTTGCTAGCCACTTTCTCCTCAGTTAAAAGTTTTTCGAAGCGAATCATGCCAATCAGGCTACGCACTACTTTCCTCATGCATCTTCAGAGCCTGAAGCGACACCCCAAGCCTGTCGGAAATAAGCTAGATAGGATTAAATCGCTTAGGCGCTTGAAAGTTCCAATTGAGGCGGTTGTTGACATTGGCGTTCAAACGGCCACTCATGAATTAATAGAAGCAATTCCGGACAAGCCTCATTTTCTCTTCGAACCTGTACCGACCTGGTATCAAGCGATTAAGGAAAATTACCGCTGTATGAAGCATACGTTGTATCCTATAGCCTTGTCTAATCAATCTGGCTTCACATGGCTGATTCAATCATCAATGCATGGTGATGGTCAGGTCACACATGCCTCTATCTCCAATGCCCGATTGACTCCTGACAACCAAAGGATTGTTTCTTGCGATCAAATCAATGTTGACAGGCTAGATTCGTTTTCAGCAGATTTTCCCGCTAACTACCTTCTTAAGATTGATGTTGATGGCCAAGAACTCAATGTCCTAGAAGGAGCATCTGGTTGCATTGATAAAGCATCAATCATCATCATCGAAGCCGACTATTCCTCGGTATCTCACCGTGCTTTATTTGTCGAAGGTTTTGGGTTTCAGCTAATAGACATTATTGATAGGGGAATGTATGGAGAGGTTCTTTGGCAATGTGATCTTGTATTTATCCGCAATGATCTCATGAATGAGTCCCTTCGCCCCCCAATGTTTGATAGGCAACATTGGCATCCCATTCCTTAAGGCAGTTGAAGACTTTTAGCCATGAATTATCAACTTTGCATCCGTAATCACCGCTAGGGAATGAATAGTGCTCACGCCGTTCAATCGGATCTTCCGATGATTTCTATTGTCACTCCGTCATACAATCAAGGCATTTATTTAGAGCAATGCATAAAATCTATTGTCGATCAGGGCTATCCTCGCCTTCAATATATTGTCGTTGACGGCGGAAGCAGTGACGAGACATCTGCTATCCTTGATAAATATTCCGCTCAAATTGATGCCATTATTAGTGAACCTGATAGAGGGCATGCTCATGCTCTCAATAAAGGCTTTGCGCTGTGTAAAGGATCAATAATGGGCTGGCTCAATAGCGACGACATTCTCGCGCCTAGATCATTGTGGACATTAGCCTCGATCTTCAGAAGCCTTCCTGATGTGAGTTGGATTACTGGAACTCATTGCTTGATTAACAAGCTTGGCTTCATAGAGGAAACGGGAGTCCACAATAAAAATATTTACGATTATATTGTAAATAATTATCAATGGATTCAGCAAGAGTCGACTTTTTGGCGCCGCAGCCTTTGGGATAAGGCTGGTGGCTTTATTGACGAAAGTATGAGATTTATGGTGGATGGGGATTTATGGTGCCGTTTTTTTCTCCATGAAGCCCTTTATGGAGTTGATGCAGTCTTGGCGGGCTGGAGGCGCACTGGTGACAATCGAAGCTCAAAAAATATATCACTGTGCTTTGACGAAATGGAAAGTTGTATCAGAGATATGAGGCTCCAGCTTGATAGAGATTTTTTGACTCATCTGCTTCCCTTAAGGGTAGCGGCAAGGATTGCTGATAGTAAATTTTCTAGGCGATTAAAGCTTCGGCAATTTCTTTGGAAGTTTTTGATGATTTTCCTTGGAAGGCTAAAAAATAGTTCTCCTTTTCGTTACAAGAGAATACGGCTTGAAGTCGGTGCTGAGCGCTGGGTTGTTTACAGCGTGCCCTTTAGATAAGGCCATGGCGCCTAATATGGTTTTGGCTACCTTTAGATGACTGTATTTTTCGTCATTGAGCTCCAGGGTGGGCTTTGCAATCGGCTTCGTGCTCTCTGGTCAGCACATGCCTTTGCTCTGCGCTACCGGCGCCCGGTGGTTGTGATTTGGCCAATCACCGCTGAGCTTGCATGCGCCCATCAGCAGCTGTTCACGCTCTCCAGTCCGGTGCGGCTGATCAGTGTCGATCCCTCTCGCCCCTTGCAGAACCTGGCCCTGCGCGTCACCCGCTGGCTATTTTCGAGCCTGTGCCTCGGCCTTAACCGTCCAGCCGACGCCGGCGAAGCGTGGGGCCGCCCGCCGCGATTTGCGCCGCGCTGGATGCCGTTTCAGTGGATCCAGACCTGCTTCGAATTCGAGGACAGCCAGCACCTTGCCGCTCCCTTCATCCCCCTTCCTGCCCTGCGCCAGCGAGTCGCCACCCGCCTGAACGAGGCTCGCTTTGTCGGGGCTCCGCTTCTGGGTGTACACATCCGCCGCAGCGACCATCGTTTTGCCATTGCCTACAGCGACACTTCTGCCTTCATCGCAGCGATGCAGGAGCATTTGCGGCGGCATCCGGCCAGTCGTTTTCTGCTCTGCACCGATGATCCGGCTGAAGTGGTTCCGATGCGGACCCTATTCGGAAATCGCCTGATCTGGTCTCCCTCCGCCTGCCTCGATCGTTCCCACCAAGTAGCGGCCATCGACGCGCTGGTCGATTTTCTGGCCCTGGCCGGCTGCGACGCGATCCTCGGCTCCCATCTCTCCTCCTTCAGCCTGCTCGCTGCCCGGTACGGGGGGGTTCCGGTGACCATTGCAGGGGCACCGCAGACCAGCCACGCCTCTTGAGCGGCATCTCAGAGGCTCTGTACCCATTCAGAGGGCGGGACACCCCGCCGCGCCAATTGTCAGCCGATGACTCCTCAGACAGGAGCCATCGTTTCCTGCTTCAACGGATTTCTGCCTCAGCGATCCGGCAGCAGTGAGGGCATCACGCCACCGCGGTGATGGGCGATCCAGACTTGCTCCAGGAACTACCACACATCCCGACCCTGCTGCCTGAGTGTGGTCGTGGTCGTGAGCAGACGGCTGCGGCAAACAGCACCGCTGGCTGACTAGACGCCATGACTGATCTTGCGCTGGATGACTGACTAGGAGCGTGTTGCCTGTAGCCCCCAGCCCCACGCGCCACCAAATCTTGGTAGCAGCCTTAGGCAGCGGCTGGATCACCCTGGCCGATGTCTAGGGAGTGGGACTTGCCTCTGCACCGCTTGCTGAGGTTTTGGCCTCAGCTCTGCTCCCAGCCCAAGGGACTGGGAGCAGAGGCTCATCCAGTGGCTGCAGCCGGGTTGGTCTCCGCTCGCCGGAAGCGGAAAAGTTTCAACAGGTTGTGACCGGTGCATATCAGGCTCCATTCGCTGTTCGCCTTCTCCAGGCCCCGCAGCAGGAACTTGCGTAGTCCCCTGGCCTCTTTGCTCTGGCCAAACACGGGCTCGACGATGGTCTTGCGCCTGGTGTAGATCTTTTTCCCCTTCTTGCAGCGCAGCTTGCGAACCATGCGGCCTCTGGCATCGAGATGGTTGGGGAACGGTCCCCGCAAGGGCGGTGGCGGTTGACCGTGGCTCAGGCGACCGGTGGCGATGTGGGGATCAATGCCTCGCTGCTCGCAGCTCTTGATGTGCTCCTCGCTGCAGTAGCCCGCATCCGTCGTCATCACATCCGGCAATGCACCGGCGTTGTCGGCGATGCGCTCCAGCATTGGCTCCAGATGCTCGGAGTCCGGCGGCTGATTGCTGACACCCACCGCCACGATCACCTGATGTCGGAGTCCGGCGGCTGATTGCTGACACCCACCGCCACGATCACCTGATGGTCGCCATCGACAGCGGCCTGGCAGTTGTAGCCCTGAATCCAGCCGCCATCGGTTTTCATGATGTGGCTGTCTGGATCGGTGAAGTTGCGCTGCGCC
Organism: Cyanobacteriota bacterium; assembly: GCA_026389335.1. Lineage (GTDB taxonomy): Bacteria > Cyanobacteriota > Cyanobacteriia > PCC-6307 > Cyanobiaceae > Cyanobium. Next base: position 5,006 of record JAPLIB010000074.1, read on the forward strand.
TTGGCATCCGGCACACCCGCTGCGGAGGCTGGCAATCCACGCCGTGGCATCGCATCAAGAGCCAGGGGCTCCAGATCCGGGGGCTCCAGTCCGGCGATCGCCGCCTTCTCGATCGCCAGGTCCCGTGCGGCGCTGGCCTTGGCCGCCGCTGCTCTGGCCTGGCGCGTCGTCGCAACGGTTCCTGTTGCTGGGCTTCCGCTGCATCGGCCTTCTGACGCGCAGCCTCGGCGTCCTGCTGCCGTTGACGGGCTGCGGCAGCAGCGGTTTCCGCCTCCAGCTCTTTGCGGGCCTGGCGGATTTTGTCAAGGCGATCCTGGCGGCGCTGCAGCTCCTCGGGTAGACCGCCACCGTTTTTCTTGCCGTAGCGCTGATCTTCCTGGGCATCCAGCAGTTCAGCCCGTCTGGCGGCGCTGCAGCTCCTCGGGCAGGCCGTTGCCGTTGCTCTTGCCGTAGGGTTGATCTTCCTGGGCATCGAGGAGTTCGGCCCGCCGCAGCAGCTTTTTGACCTCCTCCTCAAGCTGGGCCTCTGCTTTGAGCATGCGCCCATGGCTCATGGCCTTGTGCTTACTGGCATTGGCCTTGATCTTGGTGCCATCCAGCGCCACATGGCCCAGGCTCACCATCCCCGCCTTCTGGCAGAGGCGCAGCACCTGGACAAACAACTCCTCCAGTGCTTTCAAGTTGCGGCGGCGGAACTCACTGATGCGGCTGTGGTCCGGCTGCTGATTGCCGCTCAGCACCCGGAAAGCAGCGTCCTC
>JAPLIB010000130.1 GCA_026389335.1 Cyanobacteriota bacterium
GAAACGGCTGCTGAGATCCTCAGCCGCTGGGATGACCTGGCCGCCTCGCTGGCGGAGCGTTTCCCCAAAGCTGCTGAACTGATGAACGAGGCCCGGGAAGAGGTGCTGGCGTTCCGCCACTTCCCACAACCCCATTGGAAAAAGGTCTGGAGCACCAACCTACTGGAGCGGGTCAACGAGGAGATCAAGCGCCGCACCCGCGTCGTCGGCATCTTCCCCAATGACGCCGCGATCACCCGCCTGGTAGGGGCGGTGCTGCTGGAGCAGCACGAGCACTGGCAGCTGGAGGGCCGCCGCATGTTCTCCGCCGAGAGCATGGCCGCCATGCCCGACCTGGAAGACATCCCTGCCTTGCAGACCGCCAGCGCCTGAGGAGTGCAGCACGCAGGCCCCAGGTGGTCGAGGTTGCAGCGCCCCTACAGGGCGCAGCGGCCTCGAGCGCCGCCCGGGGGCCGGTGCTGTAACCCCTGAGCTGCACAGACTCCTGCCGCTCTCAACACATCCGCGATTTGACGAAAGACTTGACAAGTCAATCGTCCCGATTCATCGTGGATCAACGAGGCGTAGTTGCGCCTCCAGAATGACAGCCCGTCATTCCACCCTGTTCACCCTCTGATCAGGGCATTCGGGCCTCGGGATTTACACCACGCAAAGGGACGCGGCCTTTGCCAGGCCACCGAGTGCTCTGCCGATGTCGAAGTCGCCAGGTTCAAATACCTGCTGCCGGTCTACAACGAGCCTGCGGAACAGAGCCTCGGCTTCCTCCAGTTCACCGACCTCGCGCAGGTCGATCGCCAGCTGGTTGATTGACTGCAGCGTGCCGGGGTCGGTGTCGCCATTCTGCGCCTGGCACCAGGAGATCTCGCGGCGGCGCAGAGGAATGGCTTCCTGACGCCTGCCAGTTTGCGCAAACAGTTCAGCCAGTGCATAGTACAAGCTGTTCGTATCAGGGTGCTCGCGGCCCAGCAGACGCTCACGCGCCTCCAGGCAGCGCTGGTAGAAGGCTTCGGCTTTTTCGTAGTCACCCTGCTCCTGATACAGCAACGCCAGATTGCCCACGGTAGCGAGTGTGGTGGGGTGTTCTTGGCCTAACAGGCGTTCCCGCGCTTCTAGGCAGCGCTGGTAAAGCGCTTCGGCCTGCACGTAGTCGCCCTTGTCTCGGTAGACGAGCGCCAAGTTATGCACTGCGGTGAGAGTGTTTGGATGCTCGCGCCCCAGCAGCCGCTCTCTAGCCTCAAGGCAGCGCTTGTTGAGCGCTTCGGCCTGCTCATAGTTGCCTTGATACTGGTACAAAAGTGCCAGGTTTCCAACGGTGGCGAGGGTTGAAGGGTGTTCGGGGCCCAGAAGCCGCTCACTCGCTTTGAGATCACGCTGGTAGAGCGCTTCGGCCTGCTCATAGTTGCCTTTGTACTGGTACAAAAGTGCCAGGTTTCCAACGGTTGCAAGAGTTCGAGGGTGTTCAGAGCCCAATAGCCGATCACTCGCGACTAGATTCCGCAAATAGAGCGCTTCGGCCTGATCGTAGTTACCCAGGTCTTGGTATAATCCAGCAAGATTGCCGATGGTCGCGAAGGTTATAGGGTGCTCGGGGCCCAGCAGCCGCTCTCTCGCCTCAATGCAGCGTTGGTAGAGCGATAAGGCCAGTTCGTAGTTGCCTTTGGCCTGATACAACAGCGCCAGATTGCCAACGGTGACCAGGCTCGAAGTGTGCTCCCGCCCCAGCAAGCGCTCACGAGCTTCCAGGCAGCGTTGGTAGAGGGATTCGGCCCGGTCAAAGTCTCCCTTATCCTGGTACAGGCTTGCCAGATTGCCGACGGTCCTGAGTGTGTTGGGGTGCTCGGAAACGAGCAGTCGCTCTTGAGCTTCCAGACAGCGCTGGTAGAGCTCTTCGGCCTGCTCGTAGTCACCTTTTTCCTGGAACAAACGCGCCAAGTCGCCAACGGTAGCAAGTGTGTCGGGGTGCTCACGGCCCAGTAGCTTTTCTCTCGCTTCCAAGCAGCGCAGGTAGAGCACTTCAGCGTGTTCTGCGTTGCCATGATTTTGCTGAGTACCCGCCAACCAATCCAGACTGTTCAAGATGGCTTCTTCGCTCCTATCTTCACTGGCTTCCTCCAGCTTTAGCGACAATGATCGAAGCCCTAGCAACAACTCTCGATAAAGGCCGGCCTTATCAAATAGCTCGGCCAGGCTATCCACGAACCAGATTAACTTTTTGGGGTCCTCTCGTCTCTTGTCGATTTCATTTTCTATGGCCTCTTCAATCAGTTCATCCAGTTCGCCATTCGCCACTGGTCGGACAGCTTGCCAATAACTCAGCACTTCTCGGCTGCCTACATCATTAACGAGTTGGCACAACAGGTTTACATCCAGCAGCAAATCAAGCAGATCATTAAAGCGTATAGACTGCTGCAATTCCCAGGGCCATTCCTCGGCTTTACGCTCATCCCAGCCTTCCTGCGCCTCAAACCAATCCGCCAGCTCACTATGAGCCTGTCTGCGCTGCTCCTCCGTCGGCAGATAACGATCCCTTACGGCCTGGCGCAAAAAATCGTGGCCAAATACCAACCGCCCATTGGCTTCGCTCAGGGCTTCTTGCAGGCCGATGCCAATCGGCGCCCATTGCACAGGCGCCAGGCCGGTGAAGTCCAGCAGTTCGTTTTCGCTCAGGCCGGCGCGGCTGGCCCATAGGGCTGTCATCACCTTCTGCACGGCATCACCGTGGCCGTCGTCCTCCAGCCGCTGCAGCACCAGTTCATAGAGGTCAGCCACCGACTCCGCAGTCAGGTAGCCCTGCAGCTGCTCGGCCAGCGTTTCGAACTTGCCGCAGAGGCGCAGTTCCTCCAGCAGCACCCGCAGAAACAAGGGCGAACTTCCCTGCTGGTGGCTGGTGATCTTCTGGCGTAGGGCGGGCACCAGCTCCTTCGTGTAGAGGCTCAGGTATTTCTGGATCAGTTGCTCCCGCTCGGCCTCGCCCAGGGGGCCGATCGTCAGCGTGGCGTAAATCCGCTCCTGCAGGAGCGTGCGGATCGGGCAGTCCAGGGCACTGGCCACCAGGTAGACACCATCCGGCAGGACAAGGGGCAGCCAGGGCAGGGCCTGCTGGTCGTCCAGGTCCAGCTTGTCGAGGCCATCGAGCACCCAGATCCAGCGGCGCTGGTGGCGAATCGCCCAGGTGCTGAGTCGTGACAAGGTGTTGGTCACCTGGGTCACCAGCTCCCACCAGTCCTGGGGAACCTTCAGCGGTTCACTGAGCTCATCGGCCAGCAGTCTTGAGGCGCTGTCGATCATCCTGGCCAACAGGGGGCGCAGGGCACTGGCGTCGTTGCTGCTGCCCAGGTGGTGGCAGAAGATCACATCGTCCGGCTGGCTGCTCTCGTGGGCACCCACCCAGTTGGCCATCAAGGCACTCTTGCCCGCACCGGATTCGCCTGTGATCAGGATCCGTTGCTCACCAGCGCTGATCCAGTCCTGCAGCTGCGTGATGTAAACCTCGCCGCCCAGGTACAGGCCGGTGCGATCGGCCCGGTAGCTGGCGTGCCTGGCGGTCTCCAACGCCAGCGCGTCGGTCTTCACCGCCTCGGGGTACTGCTCCTCGATCAGGCTCCACAGGTCCGCCTCGATTTGCTCGGCGATCGCCTCGGGGGTAGCCAGCCCCTCCACCACCGGGAAGCCACTGTCACGGATGCGTTGCTTGAGCGCCTCCAGCTTCTGCCGTTCCTCAGGGGTCTTGCAGCGCCAGCCGGTGCCTTCCGCCGCTTTGGCATTGCTGTAGGCCGGATCACGGAAGTAGAAAAATGCCCGGCCGGCCATCTCAGGGTTGTTAAGCACCCCATGCAGGATCTCCAGCTCGGTAACGCTGGCGTTGCCCTGGTGTTGCGGCAGCCAGTCCTGGCGCCTAAGTAGTTCCGGCCTGTAGTCCGTCTTCTCCGGCACCCAGCCGTAGCGATCCCCCAGCAAGCCGATGAAATAGGGCCTACAGCGCTCAATCTCATCCAGGCAAATCCCGATGGTCTGGCCCTGCTTGCTCTGCTCCTCGGTGATGCCCCAGCGCAGGTCGACCTCCACCACCTCCACACCTCGATCCTTAGCCTTGCGCCGCAACGCCGGAAACACCTGCTTCACCAGCAGGCTGCGTTCCTCCAGGAAGTCCGAAAACGTGGAGGAGAGAAAGGCGCGGATCTGCGGGCGGGAGGGCGGCATGGGTCAGAAAAAGAGCCAGTGATCCAAGAGTCAGCAGGAATTACTTCGCCTTGGCCTCAACCAGCACAGTCAGGACATTTCCATCGCGCACAATCTCTACGGAAATCTGTTGATCAATCGCTTCCCGTCCCAGGGAACGCACCACATCAATCCGGCGCTTAATTGGCTTACCATTGATGGTTTTAAGAATATCACCTTTCTTCAGCACTTCACTGTCTTTGCTCTTGACACGGGTGATTTCGATGTGATCGTGCTCCGCCGGCAGGCTGGATACGCGCGCAGCCACCGAGATACCCAGGCTCGCGCGAGCAATCTTGCCATGGGCAATCAACTCAGGCACGATGAAGGCGATCGTTTCTGCTGATACGGCCAGATTCACCGTCTCGGCAGGCCCCATCGTGTTCATGCCCACCAGTTGGCCCTGAATGTTGATCAGCGGTCCACCCGAATTGCCGGGGTTCACAGAGGCATCGGTCTGCAACATCTCTTCAATGATGCCACCGCCAGGACTCTGGCTCTGGCGCGACAGGCCACTGATGATGCCCATGCTGGCTGACTCGCGTAATCCATGGGGGCTGCCGATTGCCACACACAGCTCACCGAGGCGCGAGGGTTCCGTCTCCAAGGGTATTGGTAGCCCCTTGAGTCCATCAACGCGCAGGACGGCAATATCGTTATCTGGATCGGAACCGATCACTTTGCCGATCAAGGCCGCAGAGCCAACCGGTTTGACGGTGATTGGATCAACCATGCCATCGATGACATGGAAATTGGTGATAATGATCTCATCGCTGTAAATCCAGCCCGAACCGGAACTGCTGTCGGAGAGGTCTTCGCTGTAGGCCGATAAAGTGACAGTGGAAGGCAAAATAGCCTCTACCAGGTCGATCAGTTCCCGGTTGAGCTTTTTGAGGATGCTGACAGTCATTTGGATGCAGGAGTAATGATGAGGTGGCAGAAGTTCGGATCAGACGTCGATTTCGTCTTCCGGTTGTTCGTCCCTGACGAGGGTGCCACCAAGACGTTCTTTGATTCTGGGCGAATAGTCCTGATCAATCCCAGCTGCCCCCTCAACCGCGTCGATCAGTTGGTCGCGACTGAGCCAGCAGGCCATGAAACCCATCTCAAACACAATCGTATCCCCATCGAAGTACATACGCCCAAACACAAGATCCTCATTCAGGAGGTTGAGCAACTTGTGGAGCTCGGGGCTCTCCTCCAAGTCAGCAACCAAAAGAGCTTTCATGAGTACATTCGACGAATCCCCGATGACCTTCAGGATGATGCGCGAACCTTCGTTCTCAATATAAATGGCATTGTCATCAGGATCGACCTCAACCTCACCGCTAGTGATATCACAGGCATAAGCAACCGTATCGACCAAAAACCCACGCAGTCTTTCGGTATCGACTGGGGCCTTGACATCCTTATCCTTTTCCTTGTCTTGGTCATTATCTATCCCTTTCGTATCGATGACGCAGGTGTCGGCAGAGGTAGCTTGCATGGAGTCAGGGAAACTGATCGGGTGGTTGGGCCTAGACGTGTGCAAAAAGGCGTACGGCACAGAAACCGCTAGTCGAGAGTCCCTGAAGCCAGATTGAGTTCGACGGATGACAGCAACCATTGGGGCCTACGGCCTCCGAGGCGATAGCTCGACGGCGAGCGGGTGGACTGAGTCATCACTGGGGTAGGTCCAAGTCGATGGACTAGGACAACCCTAGAACAGTACGTTCCCCTACTCCCGTTCCTGCGGTCAGTTGCCATAACCCCTCTGATCCAACAGGGTGCCTGGGTCCCTGCCTACGCGTTCTTCCATCCAGAGTTGAATGCACTGTCCTGCCTAGAGAAATACAGAAGGAAACATTATTCTATTAACCCAATCCAAAAAACAAGGCTGAAGATGAAGCCGGCGTAAATACATCATCGCTGGCGGGCACGCTGCACTTGACAATTCTTTGATGACAGTATTCTCAGGCAAAAAACCTAGGCTGGCTTCACAACATTACTTTTGTTGCAAGCCTTGCAGCTGCCTCCGCTCATACCTTTGCCAAAGGAGCCGCGACAGTTGCCATTGCCGCAGAAAACGGCACCACAGCTGGTACAGCGAAGGACGATCTGCTTGTTGTTAGAAAGAGTCCTGTCGCAGAAACTGCAGTTAGACATTTTGAAAAGGAACTTGACAAAAGCATAGAGCCTTTCTCCTTTCCTGTCAATCCTGAGACTAACTCTCTGCCGCGGGTGCTCGTGCCAACAAGGGTTCCTGTCTCTTGGTGGGTTTGCACTCGATCATCTGGGGCTGCGAGTCAACGCACCCCTCAAAGCAGAGCCGCAAAGGTCAAGCTGAACTAACAGGTGCGATTGCATACCAAAACCTTCCTGGAAAGAGGGCGGCTGGCATGCTACAAATAGGCACCCTTTTGACTAGGCCTGGCCCATGGGCGCCTTGATTGTCTTCCTGTTGGTCCTGGCCCTGTTTGCAGCGCTGATCTTTGTACTGATCAACAACAGCATCATCAGCAGCAAGAACAACGTCATCAGGAGCTGGTCCGATGTCGTTACCTATCAACGACAGAAGACCAAATTACTACCAGATCTCGAGCGCCTCACCCGTGACTACCTGAGCTTTGAAAAGCAACTGCTCTCAAATATCGCTGAGTTGCGTTCTGCCCTCACCAGGGTCTCGCCCACACGCGTTGATGTTCAGGCGCTTGAAGATATCGAAACCAAAACCCAGAACGTGTTTTCAGGCTTTCGAGCAGTGGTGGAGGCCTATCCAGAGCTTCGCTCTGCAGACCTGATGCGGGATCTGATGGCAGAGATGATTGAACTTGAAGAGAATATCGCCGCTGCCATTACTATTTTTAATCGCAATGTCTCTGAATTCAACACTAGCATTGAGATATTCCCCAACTCCATTGTCAACGATATGGCCACGCATTTGAAGCCGTACCCTGCATTTCGCGATAGCGTTGCAGAGAGCGATATTGAGTATAAGTTCAGAGGATAATCAAATATTCCTATTATGTCAAACGAAGCTATTTTAGAATCCCTGGCTGAGATTGAAGCTGCAATCGAAAGCGAGTCATCCAATCAAGATCTATCGAGAATATTCATACGCGTTTCCAGGAGAACACCCAAGATCCGCTTTGACCACACGCGCTGCTCAATGGGTGTCGGTAGTTCACTCCTCTTGGTTATTTTCGCCTTCAGCCTTCCCTGGAGTGGAGCTGCATTATTATTGATACCAGCAGTTGTGATTGGCGGCATCTCAGGCTCGTTGATACTGAGTCGAGACGAAAGGCTATCGCGAATCAGTAAGAAGTTGCAGGCCCTGTACGAAGCCAACCTCATGCAACTGGAGGCAGAAGTATTTGATCCAGAAGACAAAGCAAATGAGCTGGGTTCCAATTATTTTGAGTTCCAGCGAGGCGATTACAGTCGCGAAGTACTATCGCTGCATTCAGGGCTATCCGCAGGCGATACCGCCGACATTCCGTACCAAGTGATTCAGTTTCATTGGGTTGACATGCGCATCGTGACACGAGTCACTACTGACGAGAAGGGGAACAGGGTTGAAAAAAAGGAGGAGGTCTTTGATCATTACTACCGCACAGCACTACTAGCCGAAATAGATGTTCAGATCGATGCCTACATCCAATCCTATCATTGTGAGTCAATGGGAGTGCGTTGGACGACTACATCAAGACAATTCAATAGCATTTACAAAGTGCATGGAGAATCAGAAATTGTTCTTGCCAAATTGCTGAAACCTGCTTTGGTGCTATTACTGGAGCAACTTGCCGCTGAATATGCAGATCTTAACTTTGAGTTCTGTCCTGACGGCACCATGCTGATTTCCATGCGACAGACCCATCTTCTTGACGCCAGCGTTGATATATATCTCGCGGATGCCGCACAGGCCGCTGAGCAATTGATGATCGCAGCATCGCAACCAAAAATCCAAAGAATTCTCAGTGTCTGTGACGAGGTGAGCAGATTTTCAATCAACGAGCTGAGGAGGAATTCCTAACTCGTGCCATAGCTCGACAGCCCTATAATAGGAAAACATTCCAAATCCCTACCCTGAACAACACTGATGCCTGACGCTAATTCGACCGCCAACGATTTCGTCACCGATCACCCATTACTGCTCAGGCTGCCTGAGCTGATCGGCGACACCACCGGAATCATTGCCGTATCTATCACGCTCGCCTTCGAGACCGTGATGACCTTCTCTGTCCAGTTGGAGCACTCCAGCGTTAACCTTTATCAGGCCTTGCTTCGAGCCTATCTGCCGGATAGGGATCTCGATACGCTGATGAATGCCACTAGTTATGACCAGCTCATCAGCCAAGATCTCTCTGCCAATCTCAATGATCGCTTTGAAAGAGTTCAGGGTGCCGTGCGTGCCATTTCAGCACTTGGGTATTCGAATAGAGAGGTCTTAGGTGGCCAAGAGTTACTTGAAAGGTTGCGTTCATGTGAGTCGCTCGACAGCCACGAGCTGGTTCTTGTTAGCGGCTATATGGCAAACGAGGGTGGAGAACTTAAATTACAGTACACACAATTTTATGAACAGCTACTTATCGCCAAAGGAGTCAATCCTTGGGATGATCAGTCTGGCGAGCATCAAGGTGACGAGAGCGAAGACTCTGCCGAAGGAAGCGCAGACGACGAAGATTCCGCTGAAGATGATGATCTTAATTGTGACGCAGATACTTGGCGCTACGATGTCCGAGCAATTGTCGAGGATCTTCTGGATGAATACAAAGATCTCCTATTTGAATTAATTGACTTGTTCGCCGGCATCACTCTCTATCATAGCCTCAAAGTCGCTGAAATCAAGGCTGCATTCACTCGGGGTATGGATCAGGCGATTGAGCGCTCAAGATGGGATCTCAGTGACTTGACGCCTTTGAGCGCCCTCCTGGACATCGAGCAGTCGGGATCCCATGATTCAGCTCCGGCCTCTACCCAACGTCCAAGGTCCACGGAGCAGAAGCCAAGGCAAGTACAAGAGGTGGATAAAGAATCCAGGATTGAGGAGATCTGGCAGTCAACCAGAGGGGCACCTACGGTCGAACAACGCACCAAAACACTCCTTAAGAAGCTCGACAAGCTGACGGGTATGGAGTCGGTCAAGCTTCAATTGCGTGAACTGGTCCAGTTTTGTCTGCTGCAACAGGAACGCTCCAGCCATGGCCTGAAGGTGCAAAGAGCCGGGCTGCACATGGTGTTCACAGGCAATCCAGGCACCGGCAAAACCAGCGTGGCACGGCTGATCGGCGAATTGATGCAGGGCCTCGGCTGGTTGAGCAAGGGGCACTTCACCGAGGTGAGCCGTGCTGATCTGGTGGGGCGCTTTGTGGGCCACACGGCGGTTAAAACCACGGAGATCCTGGAGAAGGCTCTCGGCGGCGTGCTGTTTGTTGACGAGGCCTACATGCTCACCCCGGGAGATGCACTCGAAGCCGATGACGACGACACCTTCGGCCAGGAGGCCTTAGATACGATCCTGGCCTACATGGAGAATCACCGCGATGACCTGCTGGTGATCGTGGCGGGATACCACGAGGAGATGTTGCGGTTCCTGGAGTCCAATCCGGGCCTGCGTTCCCGCTTCACTCGCTTCCTGGAGTTTCCTGACTACAGCGAGTCCGAACTTGCCCAGATCTTCCAACAGATGGCTGATCAACAATCCTATTGCCTCTCACCCTCGTGCCAGCAACAACTGGAGACCCTGATGGAGCAGACCTTGCGCCAAAGCCGCAAGGGGTTCGGCAACGGCCGTGAAGTTCGTAATCTCTTCGAGCTGACATTGACAAAGCAGGCTGCCCGTCTGGCCGGGTTGTCAGGACGTAGCCGTGATGATCTGGTCACCGTCATGGCGGAGGATCTCCCTCTCGATCGTTCCGCCGAGGCAGCTGGTGAGAATGCAGCCGTACCTCTGGCCGAGCTGAATCAGCTGGTGGGTGTGGATGCGGTGAAACAGGAGCTGCGCACCTTGCTCAACTTGTTGCGGGTGCAGCAGCTGAGGCGTGAGCAGGACATGCCCGTTACGGCGGTTGGTTGCCATCTCGTCTTTGCGGGCAATCCAGGTACCGGTAAGACCACGGTGGCGCGCATCCTGGCGCGGGAGTTGCATCGGATCGGTTTCTGTCGTAATGACCAGCTGGTGGAAGTCGATCGTGCTGGTCTTGTGGGTGGCTACCACGGGCAGACCGCCCTCAAGGTTGAACAGGTGGTGGAGTCAGCCCTGGGCGGGGTGCTGTTCATTGATGAGGCTTACAGCCTGGTAAATCGCGAAGATGACACCTTTGGTCAAGAAGCCGTCGATGGTTTGCTGAAACTGATGGAGGACCACCGCAATGATCTTGTGGTGATCGCCGCGGGCTATCCAGACGAAATGGAAACGTTTCTGGATTCCAACCCCGGACTGCGATCCCGGTTCAGCCGTACGATCGACTTCTGTGATTACACGGTACAGGAATTGCTGTTGATCTTTCGCGGCATGTTGACTGGAGCGGGTCTTGTGCTGGAAGAGTCAGCAACTCCGCTGCTCAGACAGGTGCTTGAGCAACTGAAGCAGGAAGCGGGTGATCGATTTGCCAACGGCCGCAGCGTACGCCAGTTGTTTGAGCAAGTGCAGGCGAATCAGGCCAATCGGTTGATGTCGGGCAATGGGGCGATGCCATCCACTGCGGAGCTGGAATTGATCAAGCATGTCGATATTTTGACTAATTCTAGCAAATAATCAAACTTCAAGGCTGGATAAATACAACTTACTTTCACTTGCTCTCCTCGGACAAGTACGGCTTCTTGATTTCAAGCAGCATTTTACTATCAAATCGATCGACCCATTCCATCTTCCCCTCCAAATCACCGCGCAAGTAATTATCCAAAGACCCATCGATTTCAAGCCAGGATGACACCACTAGTCTGGCCCCATGACATGGAAATAACACTCTTGTGGAAACATTTGCCAGCCGCTTCGCCGCCAATATTGACTTGATCATTTTTTTGGGCAATACGTATTCCCCCTCTCCATTATTGTCGTAGATACTATCGAAATACGGGGTTTCCCCTGCGATCACCTTGCCAAACCTCTGCTTGGTAGAAAATATTGAATTGCATCTGGAGGATTGATTCGTTCAAAATTTACATTTTTCCGCTTTGGGTTTTGGAGAACTTCGTGACTAAACAGCAAGGCCGTGAGCATTCTTGTCAAGAGTTCTGAATGATGTTTGGCCCAAGGCATAGTCAAGAAACCTCTTAAGGGCACCTCGAAAAATTGCCCATCCCGCCCGGATTAATCCAATTAGCTAAAGCATTACACGCAAAAGCACGCCAGCCATCGCAGATCACGGATTGGCGACTATCTAGGACAAGAGCATGTCTACTTTGAAGGCATTGATCTGCACCAATGAACAGAAGATCCTGATCGAGGGTGAATCCGGATTAGGCAAGAACATCCCGATCAACTAAATACTTCAGCACGAAGCAGCTTTAACGGTGATCAGACTATATTTGATGTGGGAAAACTGATTGTACAACCGACCTAGGTGACGGAGGACTGATGAGAGCTAGGTATCTGTTGGGGTCTCATCGTAATTATCACTTGGGGCATAGCCGCACACCCAATTAAGCGCTCTGTGCCTATAAAGAGTAATAAGGTGAATTTTATCCCATTCTTCATCGTCAAGCATCAAATACGGCTTTCCGAACGCCGAGAAGTCATCATCAAGCGTGAGAACCCCCAGGTCAGGCAAAGAACTAGAAGCGACATCACTAACAATTTTACGATAGAGCTCGGACTTTTTATCACTTTTTGCGATGGGCTTTGACCTTTGCAGGCTCAGCGTTCTGCTTCGCCAATGCCACATCTCAGCCACATCCCGAGCATGGTCAATTTCTTTTGCAGATCTTAACTTCCATTTTATTGTAGCGATATCAACTGGAGATGGTTTAGTTTCGTAGAAGTCATCCAATATCGATTCATCATCAAATAATGAAGTATCAAAACCAGGCATTCCCTCAAGCAACCCTAGGCACCAAGCGAGGACCCCTCTGGAATTAATGCTATAGAAGATATCCGTGGCATACTCATCCGATAGCTCAAGAGGATTGCATTTGAATATCTCATGTTCAGAAGCAGTCAATAAATTCCACAAATCGTATTTGTCCAACAATTCAAGAATCTCTGAGTGCAGCCTCTCTGCCTCTTTAGCTGTTGGTTCATCTACAAAGATAGTGCCGTGATCATAAAGCAAATTCAGTATCACAAGACGAATTGCAACGTCTTTAGCTTTAGGAGCCATTGCCAATAGTTAACGAACATGGCTAGATCCTACTTGATTACGTAGCTCGCTCCGCGAGCAGCACCTCAGCTCCCACCCGCTGCCCCTAGAGTAGTACGCAAATACCACTCGGATCATGGGGCGCAGCGCCATTCAGTTCCAGAAGGGGCTCTCCATGCCCGAGTTTCAGAAGCTCTATGGAACGGAAGCCCAGTGTGAAGAAGCCCTGGCTCAGATCCGTTGGCCTGACGGCTTCCGTTGCGCACGCTGCGAAGGAGTCCTTTACGGGCTGGTGTACGGCCGCAGGCTGAAGCGCTATCAGTGTCGGCAATGTGGCCACCAGGCCACCGTGACTTCAGGCACGATTATGGAAGCTACCAAGCTGCCGCTGACCATCTGGTTCCTTGCGTTTTATCTCATTGGGCAGGCAAAAACTAGTATATCGTCGTTGCAGCTCAGCCGGCAACTTGGCGTGGCTTACAACATGGCATGGATGCTCCATAGCAAGATCTTGCGCGCGATGAGCGAGCGGGATGACAGCTACGTTCTACAGGGGAAGGTCCAGATTGATGATGCCTATTTTGGCGGAGAACGACCGGTAGACAAGGCAGGTCGTGGTTCAGAAAACAAGGTGCCAATCGTGGCTGCTATCTCCTTGAATGCAGCAGGGCATCCGATCCATGCCAAAATTTCACCAAAGCTGTGAGCATTCGTGTCAAGAGTGATGCATGATGCTTGGCCCATGGCGTGAATAAGAACGCTTCAAGGTCTGCTGCAAATTCCAGTGATTGCGGTCCATCTGGCCATTGACCCGCTGTTAAAGCGTCAACAGCCAATGCAGCTGGATTCTTGATGTTGGACAGCAGCTTGATTGTTTCACCTTCAGCGCTGCTCTCGCTGGCCACAACAAATGATACATCCGAAATCAGAGTGTCATCTCGCTCAACTGTTTTGAAAAAGACAGATATGCCTACGTTATATTGATCCGGTTTTGTCAATACTCTTTCCGCCAAGGCCGGCTGACTGAGCTGGATATTTTCTGGATTGCCAAGCAGTTGAGTCCCAGCACCGCTTCCCACCCACAACCGAATGGCAAAGTCAAATTCAATGGCTAGATTAGCTTCGTCGATTGCTTGCTTGAAGAGACTGGTTTGCACTCTGTTGCTGGCCTTCCCTGCATAGCCACAAGCTCTGGCCTGATCACTCTCGCTGAGGCCGCCAACTTCAGAGAGCTTTCTCAGCAGCTCATGCTTTACAAGTCTTGGTGTTGACATTAATGAATGAGCACTCTGTTTACTGTAACACGTTGTATTTAGCATCAGTTCGGGCCAATCGACGTCGTCGGGCAATACGGCCTACCAGATCACCGACTAGACAAATCGAGGGAATTCTTTAACGATCCTGGACTTGCTCATTGAAACGGCACATCAGTGGTTCGTGGTTCATGACGAGCCCTCCCTGACGCGTCCAATTCAGATGCCCAAGTCCGCCCGCTTGTCCTCGAACTCTGGCCTATCAGATCAGGGACCATCTTCTGGCTTAACGGTCGCGGAGAAGAATTCGTCAGGTGAAAGATGCCTGGGAGAATTACCCTTGGCTTTTCATTCCTATGCGTTGCCATCTCAAACTCATGAACCAGGTGCATAGACGCGCCGTAGTTGATCGTTGACCCACTGGTTGGTTTCTTCGAGTTTTTCAAGACCGATCGCCTCCAAGACGATTTTTTCCCTCTCATAGGGTAGAAGAGATGATTGTGGTGTTTCTGGCTTGATCACATTCAAAGCCTTGATAGCCCTCTGAAATTGAGCCAGGCTTATTGCAAACCGCGCCTGTGTATCCTCATAACCCATGAGATCGCTGTAAGCTATAGCTGAGCCAAAACTGGCTACCAATACCACGACCCATGATCCAGTTGTCTGGGGCATCCAGACCTGATCCTGTAGCAGCGCTACCAGCAGGGCTAACACTGCGAGGACTTGAGCGCTGATCTTCCAGCGCTTTGCCTTCCTGGAGAGCTTCTTGGTCTTGTCGTCGAGATAGCTTACCTGCTCATTCATCCACAGTCTGGCTTTTTGCAATGTCTGCTGCTCATGACGCTGCTCATGACTGTAAAAACTGAGCAGCTGCAGGCCGACCGATCGAACAACGGTGCGGATCCAGGCAAGCTCACTGTCACAGCGGGGCAGGAAAAGATCGGCGGCAGAATCATCGATTCCAGCTGCGCTCCAGATGTGTTGCACGGTCAGACATTCAGCCAGGCATCGATAGGAGATAAAATCATGCTTGGGTTCTTTTTGAAGTCGCGGAAAAATGATGAAGGCAAGAAAAAGCAATGCCCACCACAATGCATGCAGCTGACTGCTCAGCTGGCTGAGCAGAATCATCGCCAATCCCGTGATCACAAGCAAACGGCACCAGCGTTCATAAATAACCTTGTTGTCTTGGGCTTTTTTATCGGCCAAGCTCCAAAGCCTCGTCATTAATCCTTCAGAGTTAACAGTCGGCTTAAAGTATGGATCACTAATTTCTCGGTTCAGAGCTTCTAAGTATAGTGGCACCTTCAGTAAATGCTTGGGGATAAGAGTCTCATCTTGCTGAACATGCTCTATTGCCGCTTTTGGTGCGATTGGCCAGTAACGGATGGATCCTGACCCTTGTTGGGGCGACCCTAACTTTCTGCGTGGTGTTTGATGGTGAATCAAAATCCCGGATTCACTCCGGTTGAGCACCTCTTCAACGCCCACGAACAAGGGGTGGATTTCGCCTTTCTGCATCGCCACACTCTGGGATGTTCCTCCAACCAGCATGGTTTCCAAGCCGTCAAAAAATGCCAGCAGCAGGTAGGAGTTGCGCACCATGAAGATTCCCTGCTGACCATAACAAGCAGGATCATCGGCTGTATGCAGTACTCCATCAGGACTTGGCGGCAAGCGCAACGCTTGGCAGTTCCCAGGGTGTAGGACACCATCGCAACTGGAGAGCAACTCCTCCAGCACAGCCAAGGCCTCGGGGTCTTGGAAGTCCTCTGCTGCAAAAGCTGCCGGTGTTTTGGGCAAAGCCCCAACCAACTGATGGGCTGGAGCCTTTTCGTGGCGGAGCTCCCGGTCATGGGCTACCACCTCAAGAAACACCTGAGCAGCCACCGTGTCCATTCCTTCCGCAAGGCCGTTCAACATCAGCAATGGTGTATGGGGCAGCTCTTGCAAAAGTTGCTCCAGCTGCCGTCTTAGATGGTCCCGCAACACCGGTAAGGCCGACGCCACCGGATCGCGGTGACCCACCACACCAATCACCAGGGGGATCGGCCCGGGATCCTGAACGAGGCCATGACCCAGAAGATCTGTCATCGGATTTACAGCTGTAGACCGCACATCAATCAGGCCGTTGGCGCTGGCCATCACTCTCTCATGATCGAGGCCCTCACAACCTGGTGGTCCTGCGGAAACGGCCAAGCGCCAGCTGTTTCGCCAGAGACTTAGGGTCAGGTGGAGCCGGTTTTCAGGGCAGGGGATTGCCTACTCCATGAACTTGACATCTGCCATAGCCAGACCCGGGCATCACACGTACTGCGCAGCCTGGTCGTGACCGAGATTCTTGAAGCCAGAAAGTCCATGTACGGTACATACGCCGGAGATCTGTTTTTACCCCCTTTAAGGACTATGACGACAACCATACTTGTTTTACGGTGAAGGAGTGCTACTGGTCTGCGTGCGTCAGTGAAATGTGGCTCAAACTGGTGGAGGCCGCCAACCGCTGGCTGTGCTGGCTGGCCTCCCACTTGTCCCCCATGCCATTCGAACTATGCATTGGACAAAGGTAAGAAGAGCATTTATGCAGAAGAAGCACAACTCTGAGCGAAAGCCGCAAAATCAGACTTATCTGACATATGAAGAAATGCTTGAAATAGCTGCTGCCCGAGAGAAAGAGGCCGCCGAGGATTTGCCGCCCTCAACAGTGGAGCACTCAACCCTCGACGACACCCCTCCACCCGACATAGCCGAATGATTAAATTTCTTTTGTGTTATTTTTGCCCTCAGTAGCCGCTTAGCCTCAAATTTTTTCGACTATCTTGAATTTCCTTGGCAAGCCTTCTTTTCGCGCCCACTTCTACCTGCCCTATATTCAAATAGGCAAGCTTCTCGGAATTGGCTATCCTACAGGCGTTGCAGTAGCCACCTGCCTTCCCTGCACCAAGCAATCAAGCGCAACATCCGTTACTGCAGAATAAGACGCCAAGACTCTCGGCTTGAGATTCGATTTTCCTATTCTGTGCGGGCATGCAATCGCGAACATAGTGCAGACCATAATTCTGTTAATGATCCACACCTTCTGAGCCCGGTGGTCTCCCTCCTACAGATCCGCCCATTCGAGCCGACTGACTGGCCGGGCGTATGGAGGCTGTTGGAGCCGGTGTTCCGCGCTGGAGAGACCTTCCCCCACGACCCGTCAATCACCGAGGCCGAGGCCCGGACCCTGTGGGTGGAGCAGAGCCAGGCGGTGTTGGTGGCCCTTGATGGCAACGGCACCGTGGTCGGCAGCTACTACCTCAGGCCCAACTCCCTGTGCCTCGGCGCCCATGTCGCCAATGCCGGCTATGTGGTGGCAGAGCCCTGCCGTCGCCAGGGCATCGGCAGCCGCCTCTGCCAGCACTCCCTCCAGGCTGCCCGCCGGCTGGGCTTTCGAGCGATGCAGTTCAACCTGGTGGTCAGCACCAACACCGCTGGTCTGCGCTGCTGGCAGCAGAACGGCTTCCAGCTGATCGGCACCCTGCCAGGCGCCTTCAGGCACCGAAAGCTGGGCTATGTGGATGCTGTTGTGCTGTTTCAGAGCCTCGTCTAAACCGGAACTGCCGGCAGGGCATTCCTGCGTTCAGCGCAGCCAGCCCCTCTGCCTCGCCAGCCGGACGGCCTCCGTTGCCGCCTCGATGCAGCGCTGGGCCCGACGCTATTGCTTCACAGCCTTCGGCTAGGCGTCATCCTGGCCCTGGGCCCGCAGCAGATAGGTCTGCATCCATCGCTTCTGGCGTTTCGATCACCACCAGCAGGCCCTGGGTCCGTCAGCTGATCGAGGGGTCCGCCAACAGGCAAGGGATCGGGTTCAGCTCCCGAAGCCGCCGGCCGTGGCATCCGGTAGGGAAGACCTGCTCCTGAAGCCCCCCAGGAAACCCTGTTTGAAGCTGTCGAGCTGGTCTGGCCGGAAGAGGAGGCTGTTGGGCAGACCCTCCGCTGGGCCAGCGGGATTTTGTGCAGGGACCGGTTGCCTCTGTTCAGAGTTGGACTCCACACTCCAGCTCAATCCCGTGCCAGGCAGGCCCGCGGAGCGGTCGTTGAACCGCAGGGAGCCAAGGCGGGTGCTCCGCTGGAAGCGGAAAGGCATGAGCACTGTCCGGCACTCCTGAAAGCCCATCTCGCAATTGCCACTCTGGCCACCAAATCCAGTGGTCATTTGTCTGCAAGCCTTCTCAGCAGCCGTGGTGCCCCTCAGGATGGGGGCATGAGCACGCTTTCAGACCGCACCGCAGCTCCGCTCCCCACTCGTGGCTCCGTGGTCTATTGCCGCACGCACAATCACCTCGTGGAAGAGGTGCGACCACCAGAGGAGGAAGGCGGTGACACGGTTGTGCGCATGGCCTGCCTGGACGACGGCGTGAATGGCCGCGTGCTGGAGGTGCTCTGGGAGCGGGAGGTGGATGCCCGCGTGCTGGGCGAGAGCACCTGGGACACGGTGGGCCAGCGGGGTTTCGATGACGGCCGCGTGTTCTCCAGCTATTTGCACACCCTGCAGTGGAACTGCGTCACCAGCACTGATCCGGGCCTGTTCCAGGCGCCGCTACGGGCCGGCATCGATGTGAAGCCCTACCAGCTCGAACCACTACGCAAGGCGCTGAGGATGCCGCGGGTGAGCCTGTTCATCGCCGATGACGTGGGCCTGGGCAAGACGATCGAGGCCGGTCTGATCATGCGCGAGCTGCTGCTGCGCCAGAAGGTGCAGCGGGTGGTGGTGGTGGCGCCGCCTTCGGTGGTGCTGCAGTGGCAGGGGGAGATGCAGAGCCGCTTCGGGATGGGTTTTGCGGTGATGGACCGCTCTTATGTGAGCCGCATGCGGCGGGAGCGCGGCTGGGGCATCAACCCCTGGGCTACCCACACCCGCTTCATCCTCAGCCAGGCATTGGTGCGCAACGAGGACTATGCCGGCCCACTGCGTGATTGGCTCGGCGATGGCGAACGCTCATTGTTGATTCTCGATGAGGCCCACAACGCAGCTCCGGCCAGTGCCTCGAAATACGCGATCGATTCCAAGCTCACCCGGGCGGTGCGGGATCTGGCCTGGCGGTTCGAGCACAAGCTGTTTCTCTCGGCCACACCCCACAACGGGCACAGCAACAGCTTCTCGGCGTTGCTGGAGATCCTCGATCCCACCCGCTTCTGCCGCGGCGTGAGTGTGCGCAAGGCGGATCTTGAGCCGGTGCTGGTGCGGCGCCTCAAGGAAGATCTGCGCCAGATCGGTGTGGATCTGCCCAAGCGCAATGTGGTGCCGGTGGTGCTCGATGGACTGGCCGCCGAAACACCTGAGCTGAAGCTGGCAGAGCTCCTGCAGCAGTACCGAACGAGCCGGGAAGAGCGCCTCAAAGGGGCCGGCAACAAGCAGCGGGCCGCCGAGTTGCTGGTGGTGACCAACCTGCAGAAGCGGCTGCTCAGCTCAGTGGAAGCCTTCCGCCGCACCCTCGGCGTGCACTGCGACACCCTCAAGCGCCGTGAGCAAGGGCAGGTGCTGCGCACGGCCAGCCGCCCCGACCAGCTGGGCCTGCTGCTGCAGGCCATCGACGGCGATGACGAACGGGCGGACGCGGAAGAAGAAAGCGTGCTGGAAGAGGCCGACCAGGAGCACCGGCTGGCTGTGGCCACAGCGGCGCTGGCGGTGGGGCCGACCGAGTGGGCACTCCTCCATGAGATGGCCGACATCAGCCGCAAGGCTGCCCACCAGGCCGATGCCCGCATCCACTACTTGCGCGATTGGATCCGCCGCCACCTCTGCCCCGATCTGGGCCAGCCGGGCGCCCAGTGGAATGGGGAGCGACTGTTGATCTTCACTGAGTACGCCGACACCAAGCGCTGGCTGGAGGAGCAACTCCGCGTCTTGATCGCCGGCAGCGATCTTGAGCAGAAGCGGATCGCCACCTTCCATGGCGGCATTGGCGATGAGAAGCGCGAAGCACTCAAACGCAGCTTCAACAGCCCACCGGAGCTCGATCCCCTGCGGATCCTGATCGCCACTGATGCGGCACGGGAGGGGGTGAACCTGCAGAACCACTGCCGCTACCTGTTCCACTTCGATGTGCCCTGGAACCCGGGGCGGATGGAGCAGCGCAACGGCCGCATCGACCGCACCCTGCAGCGTTCACCCGAGGTGTACTGCCACTACTTCGTGCTGCCCCAACGGCCGGAAGATCGGGTGCTGGATGTGCTGGTGAAGAAGACTGAGGAGATCCGCTCGGCGCTGGGTTCGCTGCCGCCGGTGGTGGTGGGCAAGCTCAACGAGCTGCTGGCCAAGGGCATCAACCCCACCGCCATCGGAGCCATGATCGAGGCGATCGGGGGCGTGGACAAGGACGAAGGCTTCAAGCGCACCCAGGCGCTGATGAGCGTGGAGCTGGAAGACAGTCGCGAGCGCACCGAGGAGCTCAAAGCCCAGATCAGCCGGCTGGAGAAGGCCCTGCAGAAGTCCGAAGACTGGCTGCACTTCAGCAGCGAGCTATTCTGCGATGCCCTCAACACCAGCCTGCTGGTGAGTGCCCGGCAGGGGGAGGCGATCCCGCAGCTGCGGCCCAAGGATCCGGCCATGGCGGCGGCGGATCCAGAGCGGGCCGAGTGGATCTTCCCCAGGGCGGAGGAGTTGCCAGGCGGTGAACACAGCTGGGGCGATGTGCTCGATGCCCTCCGCCCACCGCGTCAGCCGGGTCAGAAGCTGTGGGACTGGCGGCGCGACACCACACCGCAACCGGTGGTGTTCAAGGACCCGCAGGAAGTGAACGCCGATCGGGTGCACCTGCACCTGGAGCACCCGTTGGTGCAGCGGTTGCTCAACCGCTTCCTGGTGCGCGGCTTCCAGACTGACGAGTTGAGCCGGGCGGCGGTGATCACGACGACCGACGACACCGCCAAGCTGATCCTGTTGGCCCGTCTTTCGCTCTACGGCCATGGCGCCGCACGGCTCCACGATGAGGTGATCGAACTGGTGGCCGAATGGGATCCAGCCGATCCAGCTCGCCGGCTGCGGGTGCTCAACGCCACCAAGACCGACATGGCCCTGGCCGACCTGGAGGCGAGCCTGCAGCAACGGCTGCCGCCCGCCATCCCTGCGGTACAGCAACAGCTGCGCTTGGGGTTGCCGGCTGATGTGGCCCAGCTCAAAGACCGGCTCGAAGCCATGGCCGCTGAGCAGGCCGAGAAAGCCCAGCGCCTCCTGGGGCAGAGAGCCGAGGCGGAGGCCGCCGCCTTCACGAAGGTGCTGCAGGAGCAGCGCGAGCGCATCCTCAAGACCCGTTCCAAATACGACAGCGAGTCCGATCAGCTGGCCTTCAGCTTTGCCACCGACGAGCAGGCCCAACTGCGCCAGCTGCGGGACAACCGCAACCACTGGGAGAAACGGCTGGCCCGCATCGATCGGGATCTGGAGGCTGAGCCCGCCGCTATCCGCCGCACCTTTGAGGTGAGCACGGCCCCACGGATCGAGCCGGCGGGGGCGATTTATCTCTGGCCCCTGGAGGCCAACGCCTGATGCGACCACGTCCGCCAGGGATCCACACCCATGAGGAGTGGAAGGGCATGGCGAACCCTGTGGGCCTGGTGGTGGAGCCGGTGGTGCTCAACCGGCTGGGGATCTTCCCCGAGAGCGCCACGGCGGTGCTGGCTGATTGGCAGCGGCGGCTGGATGAGCTGCTGCAAGACCAGCAACTTCCTGAGTCGGCTGAGTGGGTCAGCGTGGCGCCCAGCTTCGAGACCTTCGTGATGGAGCTACTCGGCTGGCAGGAGGGCGATCTGCTGCCCGCTTCAGCCCTGGAATCGCCGATTGCGGTGCGGCTCGACGACTACAACGAGACCCTGGCGCCCACCTGGGTGGTGAACGATCCCGATGGGGCTCCCCAACTCTTGGTGCAGGAGCTGCCGGCCGGCAGCGACTTCGACGCCATTCCCAAGGGGGGCAGTGGACGCCGCCAGTGGGAGGCCTCGCCGCAGCAGCGGTTGGAGCGGTTGCTGAAGGAAAGCGAGCACCCGATCGGGGTGCTCTGGAACGGGGTGGCCCTGCGACTGGTGTATGCGCCGCGGGGGGAATCGAGCGGCCATCTCAGCTTCCCGCTGGAGCCGATGACCACGGTGGACGGTCGGCCAATGCTCGCGGCGCTGCAGATGCTGCTGGGCCCGGATCGGCTGTTCGAGGGCGGCTCCAGCGTCACCCGCCTGAAGCCGCTGATGGCGGCGAGCCGCAAGGAGCAGAACGAGGTGAGCACCCGCCTGGCCGAGCAGGTGCTGGAGGCCCTGTGGATCCTGGTGAAGGGCTTCGATGCGGCAGGAAGTCCGCCGGCGGAACCCCAGCACATCTATGGCGGCCTGATCACCGTGCTGCTGCGGCTGGTGTTCCTGCTCTACGCCGAAGACGAGGAGCTGATGCCCGTGGATTCGCTCTACGGCCAGCACTACAGCGTCAGCGGCCTGGCGCTGCGGCTGCGCCAGGACAGGGATGAACACCAGAACCAGATGGAGGGGCGCCGTGGGGCCTGGGCAGGGCTGCTGAGCCTGTTCAGGCTTGTGTATGACGGCGGCGGACCCAGCAAGGCCTACCTGCCGGCCCGCCACGGCGAGCTGTTCGACCCCGATGCCTATCCCTTCCTGGAAGGCCGCAGCCTCGGCAGCCATTACAAGAAGGACCCGATCGAGGCGGTGCCGGCGATCAGCGATGACGTGGTGGAGCAGGTGCTCACCAAGCTGCTGGTGCTGGGCGGCCAGATCCTCAACTACCGGGCGCTGGATGTGGAGCAGATCGGCTCGGTGTACGAGGGGATCATGGGCTTCCAGGTGGAGCATGCCAGCGGGCCCAGCCTGGGCATCACCCACCGGCCGCCGCGCCAGAAGATCGCGATCACGGTGGTGGTCAACGCCGAGCAGCTCTTGGCCCAGGCGGGCGCCAAACGGGCGAACTGGCTCGATGAGCAAGCGGGCGTGAAGCTGAAGCTGGCCGCTCCGATCGTCCGGGCCCTGAAGGAGGCGAGCAGCCATGACGATCTGGCGGCGGCGCTGGGCAAACGCCTCTCACCCCACACGCCACGGGTGCTGCCGGCGGGCAGCCTGATCCTGCAACCCACCGAGGAACGGCGCCGCAGCGGCAGCCATTACACGCCGCGGGCGCTCACCGAACCGATCGTGGCCGAAACCTTGCGGCCCTGGCTGGAGCGTTGTAACGGCAAACCCACGGCCGAGCGGATCCTGGCGCTGAAGCTGTGCGATCCGGCCATGGGTTCGGGCGCCTTTCTGGTGGCCGTCTGCCGCTTTCTGGCCCACTGGCTGGTTGCGGCCTGGGAGGACCCGGAGGGTCCTGGTTTTCCGCCGGAGTTCAAAAAAGAGTGGGACAAAGACCTCTACGCCCGCCGCCTGATCGCTCAGCAGTGCCTCTATGGCGTCGACAAGAACCCGTTTGCGGTCAACCTGGCCAAGTTGTCGCTTTGGCTGGTGACACTCAGCAAAGAACTGCCCTTCACCTTTGTGGATCACGCGCTGAAGGAAGGCGATTCATTGGTAGGCGTAAGCAAAGAGGAGATCAGCCAGGCGATTCGAGGAGCTTTTAGGCAGAAACAGCTGGAAGAACCCACGATTCAGCGGGCCATGGCGCGGGACAGTCGCGATTATGCGACGGTACCTATCAGCGTTGTTGTCCGCTCAAGGTGGCTTCGTTGAGCACCTTTGCGCAGCTTACTGCTTTTTGCTTTTCATGGGCCACGAGTTGATGAATGGCGCAGCATCTCAGTCTCCGCTTGGTGGTGGTTGCGTCGGC
>JAPLIB010000009.1 GCA_026389335.1 Cyanobacteriota bacterium
CCCTGCATCCCCAGTCGCGGCGTGCAGAGGCGGCAAAAAGAGCCATGGTTCACGCGGATTGACTTGCCGCCACGGCTACGCCAGAACCAACGGCTGGCTGTCCCATGACTGTCGCAGCTGAGATGTGTCGGGCAGTCAGCGTCGGGCCTGGTGTCGGGTGAGGAACAAAGCAGCACGCGTCGCCGTGGCTTTGTTGCTGTTTTATTGAGGGCGTAGCGGGAAATCGAGGCCATCGCCTCCGGTCCATCCGCCCAACTGAGCACGAGCTCCCAGGGTTCGTGGATCACGGTTTCAAACCGACCGTTGTTGTGGGCCGGTTGGCAACCGAAACCGTGCAACCCAGCCAGGATCTGGCTGGGTTGCACGGTTTCGGCCGCAAGCCAGGGCAGCCGTGAAGGCCGCCGCCGGTGCGATCGTGCCGATGGCGCCAAGATCCGAGGCTGGAATGTCGCGCAGGTAAGTCTCCAGCAGCTCCTCGTGATGCCAGTGCAGCGTGATCCGGCCGTCCGGATCGCTGCAATAGCTCACCGCGAGATGTCCCGCCTTGCGGTGGGCCTGCCAAGCGGCACAGCCGGGCGCCTCGCCCACCAGGGCAACCGAAGCCGGGTCACGGTTCTGGGCCATCGCCAGCACCAGCGGATCGTCGGCATTGAGAACCAGCAGCCGGTCGGCGGCCTGGGCCACCACGGCCTTGATGTGGGCCAGATCATCGCGGGAGCGGATGCCCTCCATGCCGACATGGTTGTCGAGCACATTGAGTACGGCGCCCACATCGGCACGCTCAAGACCGAGCCCCGACTTGAGCAAGCCACCACGGGCAATCTCGGCCACAAGCGCCTCCACGCGCCGATCCATGAGCAGGTGCAGGGCCGCTCCGCCACCGGCCACATCCCCCGATGCGATCTCTTCGCCGTCCAGTTCCATGCCGGTGGAGGAGCTCAGCCCCACGCGCAGACCTGTGCTGCCCAGCACGTGGGCCAGCATCCGACTGGTGGTGGTCTTGCCGACACTGCCGGTGATCAGCGCGGTGGGGATGCGGCCCTGCGGTGAAGCACCCAGCCACCGGCGCACGATCCGTTGGCAGAGATCGCTTTGGGGGTTGGCCACCAGATGGGGCCGCAGGCCGGGGGAAAGGTTGGCCTCCAGCAGCCAGGTGCCGCCTTCCCGCCAGCTCACGCCGATGTCCTGGCTGATGAAGTCGAGACCCAGCGCATCGGCGCCGATCAGCTGGGCGATGTCCTCAGCGAGGCGGCGGTTGTCGGGATGCACCTGCTCGCTGCAGTCGATCGCTGTACCACCCTGGGAGATGTTGGCGGCGCGGGAGAGCAGCACCGGTGTGCCGGCGGCTGGTGTGGTGTCCAGGGACAATCCCTGCTCGGCCAGCAGCAGATTGAGCCGTCCATCCACTGGCACCTGATTCATGAGGCGTTCGTAGGCCACGCCCCGTTCGGGATCGGCGTTGAGCGCGGCGATCTGCTGGCGCAGGGGCCGGAGCCCATCGCTGCAGAGCGATGCCGGCTGGCGTTGTGCTGTCGCCAGCAGCTGGCCCTCCATCACCAGCAGGCGATGGTCGGATCCCGGTAGCGTCGGTTGCACCAGCTGCCGCGGGCTGCTGTCCAGATCCTGGCTCTGCCAGGCCTGCCGCAGTGCCTCGGGGCTGGAGAGCCCCACCCACACCCCTCGGCCTTTGCCTCCGGTAGCCGGCTTGAGCACTACGGGCCAGCCGATCCGTTCGGCGGCCGCCAGCGCCTGTTCGAGTGATGTCACCACCTCCTGCGCCGGCAGGGGAACCCCGCGATGCAGCAGCAGCAGGTGCAGGGCTTCCTTGTTCGCTGCGGCCTGGGCGAAGAGGGGGGTGCGATCGGTGAGTGTTTCCCGAAACAACCGCAGCTGGCAGCCCTGGCCCAGCTGAAGCAGTGGCTGCTGGCCCTGATCCACCAGGTGGAAGGGAATGCCGAGTTGCTGGGCGGCCCGCGCCAGGTGGGCGTGGGTCTGGTTCCAGAAGCGGGAGCTCAGGGAGGCCCAGAGCCGGGCTGTGGTGGCATCGGGAGGCTTGCCGAGCTGCCACGCCTCCACCATGTGCGTGATCAGGACAGCAGCGGCCTGGGCTGCGAGGTGATCGTCCACAGGCAGCCAGATCTGCAGGCTGGTGTCGCGCTGATGCAGCCGGCGAGCCGAAGCCGGCTGCAGCCGGGCCTGGTCGGTGAAGGCCAGCAGCAGCCTGGGAATCAGTAGCGCCAGAGGCTGCTTCAGATCAGCCTGGGAAAGCCGAAGACTGGTGGGAAAGCACCTGAGCCAGGCGTTCAGCTGAACGTCATTGAGCTGTTCAGACATACTGACGTTGGCGAAGCTGATCACAGCCCCGCTGACAGGTGCGCAGAGGTTGCCGCAGCGCAGAAAGCGAAATTCACTGATCTGCATTGATTTTGCTCGTTAATTCATCTGTGCTGAGGTTGGGCATTCAGGCGGAAGCATTACATTG
This sequence comes from Cyanobacteriota bacterium, assembly GCA_026389335.1. Taxonomy (GTDB): domain Bacteria; phylum Cyanobacteriota; class Cyanobacteriia; order PCC-6307; family Cyanobiaceae; genus Cyanobium. Next base: position 2,483 of record JAPLIB010000009.1, read on the forward strand.
AATACGGCTTGCCATCTTAGGGTCTTGATGAAAAGCATGTGGCGCAACGGCATCCTGAGTTGCTGCTGTACGGCCATGGAGTGTAGGCGTATTGTCGATGATGATCATCTGCCCTGGTTACATGGGCAGGATCTGCAGGCTGTGTTCATGCGCTTGAATCATGGCCATGATCTCGGGTTTTGTCAGTGAACTGCCGTCACGCCAGCCCACCCCATTGCTGGATCTGCAAAATATATTATTTGCATCATTGATTTCGTGCGGAATTTCGGGAAGATGTGCAAGATTTCCATTTGCAAATGCCTCTCGATCCGAGGACCACGAGCGCCTGAGCACGCAGGTGCGCCAGCTCATCAGCAGATTATTTCCATCCCACTGATGATTAATGTGCGGATGGTTTGCCTCCATTCTCAAGAGGGGTTGAGCTAATCGACAGGAAAAAACAGAGATCAGGAGTCGGTCCTGACGGGGTATACGCGCGCTCGCTATGACCCAGTACCGCTTTGCGGCCAAAAGGAGCATGGTGGAAATCGCCCTCAGGAAACTTTTCCCCGTAAGACTCTCGACCAGCACTTGGAAGGATTGATCTACAAAGAAGTTCTGTTATTGATCGCATCCTGCCAATGCCATTGGGATGGGGCGGGAGCATGACCCATCCCTTCTCGCGCAGGCTCTTGATGAGTAGGGGAATCGAGAGTTCGCCGACTCGGATTTGTGTCTGATGCATATCTAAGCCCCCAGGTGAAATGGTAAGTTCTGAAGTGAGCGAACGAAGCTATTTGGTTGCCATTGGGGCTGATCTGCCAGCGAACTCTTGCCAAAGTGGTTTAAGAATTCCCTAATTGCTATTCTGGCCTCAAGCACAGACAAGTGTCGGCCGATGCAGTGGTAGTTGCCACGCCCAAATGCCAGATGGGGATTGGGGAAGCGGTCAATTCGGAAGCTATGGGCATTGCTGAATATCTTCTCATCTCGATTCGCGGATCCCAGGATCGCGGAAACTTGCTCGCCGGGGCCGAAGTGGTGCCCTTCAATTGCTACATCGCTCAACGTCATTCTGAATGTTGAACGTTGCAGGGGAGACTCAAGGCGAAGACTCTCTTCAATGGCGCCAGTGAGTAAATCGGGATTTGCCTGTAAGAGGCGGCGTTGCTCTGGGTGAGCAAAAAGCAAGTAAAGACAGCTGCCAATCAAGGCTATGGTTGTTTCGTGCCCTGCAAATAGAAGCAGAATCAGCATCGCTATGGCTTGATCCTGGCGTAGGGTTGAATCATTGGTTAGATCCCGTAGTCGTTGCAGCAATGAATCTTGTGGTGGCTCCCATTCACCGTTGAGGCCTGCCTGCATTAAGACTCCCAGGTCTTTGTAGGCGGCGGCCTTGGTTGCATAGGTGCTCTCGGTCAAGGTTAAATCGTCGGTTGCGGACGTAATGGCCCGTGATAAGCGCCGGAGGATCGGCATCTTGGTTTTTGGGATTCCCAGGAGTGCTGTAATCGTCAGCAAAGGGAGGGGCTCGGCGAAGGCTTGGACAAGATCTATCGTGTTGCCACACTCGTGTTCTGTGAGGCATAGCTTTGCGTTGCCGCTGACGATATCTGCATACCGGTTGATGGCAGTTCTTCGGAAAAGATCTTCTACAAGTGATCGCAGTCTGCGATGTTCGGGCTCATCCTGAAAAAGCATGCTTGCATCAAAGCCTGGCTCCGGGCCTCGCGTGCGAGAGGCGGCATTGTTCTTGGTAAAATTAACCGTGTCGCTCATGATGAATTGGGCTTGCGCATAGGTGCTAAGCAGCCACTTTCCCGGCGCTTTGTTGGTGTCTGCTGGATGGTGAGGTACAAATAGAGGCTGGTTCAGTCGCCTCATCTCGGCATAGATTGGGTAAGGATCGGAGATGAGTTGATCGCGAAGGTGGCTTGTGAGTTGGTCGAGATTGAATGCCATCTGTATCTCAGTATCGAAATCCACCGTGTTGTTCCACGATGAATAGGCCTTCCCTTTCGTCGCTGATCCTGAATGAGGCGCGGGCGTAGGCCATGCCGTTGATCATGCGAAAACTATTGCAGACCATGGCCACGTTGATGTCTTGATGGGAGCGAATCGGCCTGTGTATTTTGCAGCTACATTTGCTCATCCAGGCTTCCTGCGCTTTGCTTGGTAGTCCAAGTTTCTTGAACATCCAGAAGAGGATTAATTCTGTGCAGAACTCCTGCGCACTGAATATGGAGAGATGAAAGCCTCCCTCGTCGGCTTGGGAGATGTATGGATTGATGATGCCGACGGTAGCGTCCAGTGCATTGCCAAGGATATGACCTCTCTGGGTGTGCCAGCGTTCTGCCAGGCGCCCCCCGTGTAAATATTCGGACTGGTAGGGTGCAAGGTCGCTGGAGTTAAAGCTGAATTTTTTCTTCGCTCGTTGTCTTCGCAGTCATTGTCCAGCAACTCAAGAAGATCTTCCACCTTGGCTATATTGGAACGAGATTCGCTCATTGGGGCCAGTGTGGCGGTAATCTTATCGATTTGATGTAGGCGCTGGTCGTGTGCAGCATTTCTGCCTCTAAATGTTGGGGAGACAGTGGCCAGGCGGTTGATCCTGTCTATCGGTAGTCCATCGCTCAGAATGGAGGTATCCCACAGTGCTAGAACCAATCGATCGACACGTGTGCAACTCAGCAGCATCGATACTGCTTGGAATTGGTCTAATGGTGGGCCAGAGAAGCGCTGATTGCCAACGAAGACACCATCGCGTCCTGCCAGGCCGAGGCCGGAAGCCGTCGATAGGCGCTGGTGTTTTGCTATGGCTTTCTGAAGTGGTTCAATGCGATCAAGTCCAAGCACCACATCAACTGGAATCCTGCCATTCCCTCTAATCAGTTCTTGGAGAATAGCGCCATGGCCCGAGGCAATCTGCGGTTGGGCGTTGACTTCGCAAATGATGGCGCCCACATCAAGCCATGAACTGCTGATGTCGCTCATCAGGATGTCAACGCCAGCCAGGTCGAGGCGCAAGGCTTCGGCGGCCCGTGCAGCCAAGGCAAAATTGTCTGGATGGGTAATGTTCATTACCTCTTTCATTTCGCCGCCCCTGGACACATTGGCTGCGCTACGTAGGGCGATGAATTGATCCTTCTCGGGCACACTATTTATGGACAAGCCTTGTTGCGTCAGGAGTCGTTTGGCTTCCATGTCGAAGGCGATGGGCCTTTTGCGTTTGCCACTGCCTTTGGGACCTCGATCAGGTTGGCGATTCAACTCCTCCAGGAGTTTGCTGATGGTGCTTTTGCCGTCTCCCGTGAGGCCTCCAGGCCGGCGCTCGATGCAGCGGAAGACTCTGCCGCGATAAACCTGCAGGCGATAATCGATGCCGGAGTGATAGCGTTCAACCAGAATAGGATGGTCGCTTTTGATGATTGCCTCGGCGGCAGCCTCAACTTCATCCTGGTTGAATAGCTTGACATGGACTTCAAGGCCTCCGTCTGCCGACTGGGGTTTGACTACAGTTGGTAGCCCCAGTTTTTGTGCCAAAGACCAGGCCTGGCTTGCCGAGCTTGCTGTCAGCCCCGCTGCAACGGGTAGGCCTGCATCGTAAAGCAACTTTTTGGCAACCAGTTTGTCTCTGGCTGCGTTGCAGCCGATCGCCGATGTGGCGTGCGTGAGGCTGCTGTCCATGAGTGCTGATGAATGGCCCCAGCCATAGTGATGCAGAGTGCCAGCTACATAACGCGTGGGTATGTCAAGATCGTGAGCTGCTGAGAGGAATGACAGGGTGTTGGCATTTGGGGGGATCCTGGCCTGCATCTCGTTGCGACATTGAATGAGCAGATCGATTCCCTTTTCATTTTCCCTGTCCGCTCCCCTGTCCGTTTCCGTTTGCTCAGGCTGTGGCTTGTCCAGCAGCAGGCCAAGACAGGCGTGCAGCATTCTGGTGGCTGGCTGCCATGTATAAATTGATGATGGCAGGACCAGGAGGTAGGTGTCGCCTTCTCTGCGCAGACATTGGGGCGGATGGTGCAAGGTCAGGCGTAGGCCTGCCTGGACCTCGGTGACTATCTTCAGGGCCAGCAGGGAGATGGTTTCCCATGAATCTCGGCTTATTAATTTAAGGCTGTTTAATATTTCTGTTTCTGAAATCTCGAGATTGTTCAGCCAGTTGCTCAGCTCCTCTGGAAGGTCTGGCTGCTCGGTTTTGTTGTGTCCATTGGTATCCAGCCTGAACAGCAGGGTGTCCGGGGCGATGCCCGGTAAATAGCCCCTGTGTCTCCTTAGTAATTTCAGGCTTGGTGTATTGGGGCTCATTGGCTGTCGGATTGTGTGGTTAACTCCTGTGTCAATCGCTGTTGCCTGAACCGCTGCTGCCTGAACCGCTGTTGTCCAGGCGGGCCCGAGTGATTGCGGCGATGCTATCGATTCTGGTTTGGGTTTCCTATTCGAGGCCAGGGGCCTGGGCGCTCTGGACCTGTTTCCCGGACCGATTCAAGCCTGGGTGCATGGCCGCTTCCCCGGCGCTGTCTTGCCCCTGGGCGCCGGCGCGCTGCCGGTGCGTGCTTGGGACTGGCGCGCTTCAGCTGCGAGGCAGTGTTGCGTACAGCGCCTTGAAGCGCGCCTGCTGCTCCTTGTGTACCACGATGGTCTCGGGATAGCCGCGGCGCTCCAGCGGGGCTATATCGCCGCTGATCAGATCCCGCGTGGTCACATGGCGCAATTCCGGTAGCCAATGGCGGATGTAGTTGGCCTCGGGATCGAATTTGCTGGCCTGGGTGGCCGGGTTGAAGATGCGCAGCGGCTTGGGATCCATGCCGCTGCTGGCGCTCCATTGCCAGCCGCCGTTGTTGGCTGCCAGATCGCCATCCACCAGGTGCGCCATGAAGTGGCGTTCGCCCAGGCGCCAGTCGCAGATCAGATCCTTCACCAGGTAGGAGGCGACGATCATGCGGCAACGATTGTGCATCCAGCCGCTGGCGCTGAGCTGGCGCATGGCGGCATCGATGATCGGCATGCCGGTGAGGCCGTCGCCCCAGGCCTGCAGCCGCTCGGGGTCGTTCTCCCAGGGGAAATGGCGCCATTGGGGCCGGTAGGGGCCGTCGGCGAGTTCGGGGAAGTGAAACAGGGCCTGCTGGTAGAACTCGCGCCAGGCCAGCTCCTGTTCCCACACAGTGATCGCGGCGAGGGCCTCTTCGCTGCGGGCCAGCCCCCGGGCCTGCTGGGCGGCGGCCCAGGCCTGGCGCGGGCTGAGGGTGCCCAGGGCCAGGGCGGCCGAGAGGCCGGAGGTGCCGGCTTCGCTGGGGATGTTGCGGGCCGGTTCGTAGGTGCTGATCGGGCCATCACCGCCGCTGCCGCCATCGCAGAAGGCCTGCAGCTGGGCCAGGGCGGCCGCTTCGCCGGGCCGGCAGGGGCAGAGCTCGGCGCCGGCGAAGCCCTCTCCCAGCAGGGAGGCGGTGTCGAGCTGGCGCAGGGGAAGGCGATCCCAGATCTGCCGCTGTGCATCGCTCAGGTGTTCGGGGTTCAGATCCAGCAGGCCCGAGGGGGCCGCCACCGGCTCCAGGCCGCCGCTGGCGGCGGAGCCCAGCAGCGCCTTGCGCTCCACCTGGCCGCGCCAGTTGCGCAGGAAGGGGCCATACACCCGGTAGGGATCGCCGCCGCCGGTGCGCAGCTGTTCCGGCGCGATCAGCAATTGGTCCCAGTCCACCAGCACCTTGCGGCCAGCGGCCTGCAGGGCGGCGGCCACCCGTCGATCCCGTTCGCGGCCAAGCGGTTCCCCATCCCGGTTCCAGGCCACCACGCCGGCCCCAGCGGCCGCTGCCAGCTGCGGCAGCAGCTCGACGGGATCACCCTCCAGCAGCAGCAGCCGGCTGCCGGCGGCCTGCCAGCGCTCGCCCAGCTCCCGCAGGCTCTCACGCCAAAACCAGCGCCGAGCCGGCGCCATGGTGGGGGCGTTCAGCTCCGCCGGATCCAGCACCACCACCCCCGTCAATGCCGGGGTGGCGGCCGCCGCTGCAGCCAGGCCGAGGTTGTCGGCCAGGCGCAGATCACGGCGATGCCAGAACAGCCAGCGCTCAGGACTCATGGGGGGCAGGGGGCGCAGAAGGGGGTGAGGGATGGCGGGGATCTAGGCAAGCTTCGGCCTGAGCAGGGGCCCTGGCGGCAACCGGGCCGTAGCGGGTCGGGAGCAGTGGGTCGGGAGCAGTGGGGCCGGGCTTCAGGGTTCGTGCCATACAGGGCCCAACCGCTTCAGAGCCCCAGCAGTTGCTTGGCCTGGAACCAGGCCGCCAGGCTCTTGCCGTCGAGGTATTCGTTGCCGCTGGCCAGAACGGCATCGAGTTCGGCGGGCTGCAGCAGCACCACCTCGAGATCCTCGTCGTCGTCGCCGGCGGGCTGTTCGGCCAGGGCCGTGAGCTCGCGGGCCAGGAACAGGTGAATCACCTCATCGGAGTAGCCAGGGCAGGGCAGCATCACCCCAAGCGGATCCCAGCGGCTGGCGCTGTAGCCGGCCTCCTCCTGCAGCTCCCGTTGCATCGTGCTGAGCGGATCCTCGCCCGCGTCGAGGGTGCCGGCCGGGAACTCGAGGATGCGGGCTGCCACGGCGAAGCGGTACTGGCGCAGCAGCACCACCCGACCGTCGTCGAGCAGGGGTACCGCCAGGGAGGCGCCCGGGTGCCGGATGATGCCGAACTGGCCCTCCACGCCCATCGGCAGCCGCACCCGGTTGACCTCAAAGCGGAGCTTGCGGGCGTCGAGGCTGGCGGTGGTTTCCAGGTGTTGGCTGGCTTCCGGGGCGGGCAGGGGCGCCATCGCGGGGGCAGATCAGGGGGATGGGGCCAGCTTGGCGCACGGAGCCGGTGCGGCCTGGGCGGAACACCTGGGCCCCTCAAGCACGGGGACAGAGGGCCAGGCCCGCCAGGCAGAGCAGGGCCAGCAGGGCGAAGCCGCCCACCGCCAGGGCGAAGGCGCCGGGTTCAAGGTCGCGGCGGATCACGCGGCGGGCGACGGTGCTGCCGGTGGCGAGTGAGCTGACCACCACTACGACCAGCAACGCCGCAAAACCCTGCAGCAGCCCAAGGTTCTGCGGCTGCACCTGGCACCAGCCCCGGGCCGCGGCGCTCAAGGCCCGGGCTCGGCGATCACCGGATTGCAGAGCCGGCCGATGCCTTCGATCTCCACGGCCACCCGGTCGCCCGCTTGCAGCCAGCGGGGTGGATCGGCCGCCATGCCGACGCCGCTGGGGGTGCCGGTGAGGATCACGGTGCCGGGCAGCAGGGTGGTGCTGCCGCTGAGGAAGGCGATCAGGGCGGGCACATCGAAAATCATGTCGTCCGTGTTGGCGTCCTGTACCAACACGTCGTTGTGCCAGCCGCGCAGGCGCAGGGCATTGGGGTTGGGGATCGCCGCCGCCAGGGTCAGGCAGGGGCCGAGGGGCGCGAAGGTGTCGAAGCTCTTGCCGCGGCACCACTGGCCGCCGCCGAGTTCGGGGCGCTTCTGCCAGTCGCGGGCGCTCACATCGTTGGCGCAGGTGTAGCCGAGCACGTAGGAGAGGGCCTCAGCGCGGGACACATTGCGGCAGCGCCGGCCGATCACCACCGCCAGCTCGGCTTCGGCATCCACCTGGTGACTGGCCAGGCTGGTGGGCAGCTCGATCGGGGCGTCGGGATGCTGCAGGGCCGAAGGCGGCTTCAGGAACAGCACCGGATGCTGGGGAATCGGCGAGCCGAACTCGGCAGCGTGGCGGCGGTAGTTGACGCCGATGCCGAGGATGGCCGCCGGCTCCAGTGGCGCCAGCAGGCGGCCGATGCGGGCCGCCTCGCCACTGGGCAGCACGCTGCCGCCAGCGGCCAGCGGGTTGCCCTCCAGGCGCTCGTGGCTGCCATCGCCGTGGACCAGGGCATAGCCGACGGCGCCGTCGGGGTCGCGGTAGCGGGCGATCTTCATGGGCTTCTCCATTCCCCCTGGATCTTGATCACCCATCGGGCTTCCGCAACGTTCACTGCAGCGAAGTGGAACTTGCCCAACCCAGTCCGATCCGAGCCAGGCACTGGCGTGAGCGTGCCCCCGCGGAGTCTTCTGGCCCATCAAGTCCTGGATCGTCCATGGAGCCGGAGGCTCCGCGCAGCCGGAAACTCAACGCACGCGAAAGGTCACCGCCATCACCGCTGTGATGTCCTTGTCCACGGTGGTGGTGTCGTAGGAGCCGCTGTTGCCCACATCAGTGGAGTTCGGCGCCGTGAGCTGGAAGGTGCCGGTGTCGGCGTTGGTGATCGGACCGATGGCGCTGCCGGCTTCACGGGCGATGGCCCGGGCCCGCTCCGAGGCGTCACGGGTGGCCTTGGCCAGCATGTCCACCCGTTTTTCGGCCAGCTTGGTGTAGGTGAAGGCCGGTGGGTTGATCGTCAGCGGTACGCCCTGGCCGATCAACACGCCAGCGGCGGCAGCCACCTTGCGCACCAGTTCCACATCGGCGCTGCTCACCCGGATCTCCTGGCGGGTGGTCCAGGTGGTGGAGCGCAATTCATTGGTGCGGGGGTCGCGCTGATCCTCCCGTTCGGAGCGCACCGCATCCCGTTGGATCTGCGCGGCCGGGAGGCCCTGGCTCGTCAGGAACGCCATGGTCTGCTGTACGGCCGGTTGCAGGGCCTGGTACGAAGCCGGCTGGCTGGGGCCGGCCAAGGCCACCGAGACACTCCAGTCGACGTGGTCGCTGCGGATGCGCTCGGTGCTGGCGCCGGTGACCGTGATCGTGTCGTTGGCGCGGCGGAGGCCCTTCACCAGGATGGCGCTGGACAGCACCAGTCCCACCCCCAGCACCGCCATCGCCGCCACCAGCGGCGGCGTGCGGCGCAGCTGGCTGGAGACGCGAGCGCCAAGGCCTGCAGGGGTGGTCATGGCCGTGGCACGCAGAGAGCTTCATGCTGGTGCCGCTGGTTCAGGTGGGACAGCCTGCGGGGTTAATTCGCTGCGTTGCCCGTGGTCGCGCTGCGTCTGCTCCACGCCTGGATGGTTCGGTGGGCGGGCTTGCAATCCGATGCCGGCTGCCGCCATCGCGCCCGGACTCGAGCCGGGCGCGACAGAGCCGGCCAGAATCCGCCGATGCCCTGGTTCATCAAGACCGAGACCTTCATCGTCGCGCCCGTCGAGGCGCGCTCCCACCTGGCGGCCCATCGCGCCTGGGTGGAGCAGCTGCGCCAGCAGGGGGTGCGGATCAGCAGCGGCTACCTGGTGGATGGCGACGGTCGCCCCGGCGGCGGTGGCCTGCTGCTGCTGGAGGCGACCGATCACGCGGCTGCCGAAGCCCTGATCCGCCAGGACCCGATGCTGACCAGCGGCTGCGTTGATTGGAGCCTGCAGCAGTGGATCGGCGCCGTGGGGGATCTGGGGGTGGGTTGAGCCAGCTTGCTCAGATGCTGTCTTGCCCTTCGCCGGGAGGATGGTTTCCAGGGATCAGCGCGAGCGCAACCGCGACGTCGAACTGGATGAAGCACCAGTCGTCGCAGGTGGCAGCGCTGCTGTCGACGCTAGAGTTACATGTAACCATCGTTGCTAGCGTGATGGACGCCGAAGCCTCAGCGGCCGTGGGTCCTCTGCAGGCCCGTCGCGCCGCCACCCGCCGCAAGGTGCGTGAGCACCGGTTGCGGCTGCGGGCCCAGGGGATGCGGCCGATTCAGATCTGGGTGCCGGATGTGCGCTCGCCGGAGTTTGCGGCCGAGGCGCGGCGCCAGAGCCTGCTGGCCAATACCAGCCCCGAGGAGGCCGAGATCCAGTCCTTCATCGATTCGGTGTACGCGTGGCCCGATGACAACGACTGCCAGTGAAGCGAGGAGAGCTCTGGACGATGGCCGGTTGCGCCGCTTATGCGAGCAAACCCCGGCCTGTGCTGATCGTTCAGGACGACGCCTTTGTGGAGCGGGATTCGGTGACGGTCTGCCTGATCACGACCGATGCCACGGAACTCCCCGTCTTCCGCATCCCGGTGGCCCCCAACCCGGATAACGGCCTTCACGCCATCAGCCGCCTGATGGTCGACAAGGTCACCACCGTGCCTCGCAGCTGCCTGGGTCATCGCATCGGCCAGCTGGCGGATGACGACCTGCTGCGCCTCAACCGTTCGCTGCTGGTGTTTCTGGGCTTGGCCCGCTGAATGTGGCTGCCTTCAACCCGCCTGTTCCCTGCCCAGCGCCTCGAAATAGGCCTCCTCCGCCAGGGACTGCTTGCCTGCTGGCCGGCCGCCGTGGCCGAGCGCGAGGGCGGCGAAAGCGCCAGCCAGGGCAAGCGCCGTGGGGATCACGCGCAGGCTGGTTTCGATCAGGGTGGGCCAGGGGATGGGGGCTGAGGCGGCCGCACGGGTGAGCTGGCGTTCCGAGCGGGCCAGGCCTTCGAGCAGGTTGCGCTGCCGCTGGGGAAAGGGCAGGGCGAGATCGGCGGCTGAACCGCTGCCGCTCTGGGGAATGGGCAGGGACGCCAGGCGGCTGGCCAGATCCTGATGGCTGGAGGCGGTGGAGATCGCCTGGCGCAGCTGGCCGATCACCGCCAGACCCTGGAGGCGCTGCTGGTTCTGGCCGTTGGCCAGCAGGTTGAGGCTGCCCCAGCTGGAGGCGAGCTGCAGGGGGATCAGCAGCACAAAGCCCAGGGCGGCCACCAAGGCCAGCCGGCAGAAGCGATCGCGGCGGCGGCGCAGGCGGTTGCTCTCGGGATTGAGCACTACCGCCAGCTGCAGCAGCACCAGAGCGATCAGGGGCAGAAAACCCTGGCTGAGCAACACCTGGATCAGCCCCTGCAGCCAGCGGGGATCCAGCAGCCGCAGCGGCAGGGCGGCATTGAGCACGGTGGCGGCAAACACCACCAGCAGGGCCAGGGCCACATACCAGAGGCGCAGAGCCAGATCAGGCCGATCACCCTGGCGGTTTTTCAGCTCCGCCAGCAGGTTGAGCACGGCTCAGCGCCCCATCGGGAACACGGGCCGCACTTTGCTGAATCCGCCGCCGCAGCCTGCGGCTCCAACCGAAGGCGGCACCGGCACCCATCAGGGGCAGGGGACCGGGGACAGGATCTCGAACACCCGAATCAAACGCAAAGATGGCCCCGGTGCCATTGGCGCCGCCTTGGTTTGTGGTGCCGTAATAGATGCCATTCCCGGCTGCGGTCAGTGCTGTGTAGGTATTTGAGCCATTCGTCCCATCGAAGTTTCCTTGAAGGGTGATGGAGCCGCTCGTCGAACGATTACAAGGCCGAACGGGCTCGCCAGCCCTGAGTCTGTTGGTTGACACGAGTGTTTGGTCCCTGGCCTTGCGCCGTGACGTTGAGCAATCTGCACCCGAGGTGGTAGCCCTCCGTCACGCCCTTCTGGGGGGCGATCAGGTTTTTACGACAGGCTTGGTGCTCCAGGAGCTGCTGCAAGGCTTTGCTGGGCCGAAGGACCGGGCCCAGCTGGTCAAGCGCCTCTCAGCGCTGGCTTTCCTCCAGCTCGTGAAGGACGATCACCTGGAAGCGGTGGAAGTCCGAAACGTCTGCCGCCGTCGTGGCGTCCATATCGGAACGATTGACGCCCTCCTGATCCAGCTCTGCCTCCGCAACGATCTGACCCTGTTAACGACGGACCAGGACTTTCGCGCCGCTGTCAAGCACGTTGCCTTCAGCTTGTGGGGCGCCAGCTGAGGCCAGGCCCCACGAGGCCTCGGAGCCGATGGCAGCTCGATCCAATCCACCTAACGAGATGTCGCTGCGTCTCCCTTCAGCCCACCAGCTGCGCTTTGGTATCGAACTGGCGAGCAGCCGCCACCAACGCCTGATCGGCGCTGACCAGGGTCAGCCTTTGGCGATGGGCGAGGGCCAGATGCAGGGCATCGCCAGCCTGCAGGTCAGCGTTGCCCTGCCGTTGTACCCAGGCGCGTGCCAACAAAAAGTCCTCGGCCCGAGGCTCCAGCAACCCCAGCCGCTCGGTGCGGAACGCTTCCAGTTCGCTCTGGAGGCTGGAGACTTTTGCGGCCTCCAGCTCGCCGCGGCGCTGGCGCACGGCTGAGGCTGAGGCTGAGGCGAATTCCAGCAGAACCCAGTGGCTGATCCAGAGCTCCTGAGCAGCAGCGCCACTGCGGAGCCCTCAGGGCCCGGCTGATGGCCATGCAAGGCGCTCAGCCGGCTCACCCAATCCAGGGATCCGGCGGGTTGGGGGCGCTCCCGCACCACCCGGGCGACGGGCTGGCCGCGCCGGGTGATCACCACCTCCTCGCCCGCTTCGACCGCATCGAGCAGGGCCGAGAGCTGGGCTTTGGCTGCCGCCAGTCCGACCGTACGCATGGGGACCTGGTCAGTTGACCAACAGGCTGGGTGGTTCCAAGGCTGGACCTGCTGGCGCTTGGCCCTTCGGCCTCACTCAACCCCGCTGGTGACGGCTGAGGCTGGCCGCCGAAAACAGAAAGCCTTCGGTGTGGGCGATGGCCACCACGGCACTGCCGTCGGTAGCCGCATCCACCTGCAGCTTCAGGGTGGGATCGGCATCAACCTTGGCAAAAAAAGCGATCAGCTGAGCTTTTGACATCGGGAAATTTTGATAAGTTCTTTTTAAGTCTAGGGGCGCCTGGCTGCTGCGGTGCTGTTTGTTGGCACCCGTTTGGCAGGGGTTGCCAGGGGCTGGAGCTGCCTGGCGGGGGCGACGGAGTGTGAATGGTTGTGCTGCGCTGTCAGCCCGCTTCAGTCAGGTCCGCAGGCTGGTTCCATGGGGCGGGCCGGGCCTTTTGGAGGCAAAGCAAACCGCAAGGTGATTTTCGACTCGGTGATCCAGATCCAGATCCAGATCCAGATGCAGATTCAGATCCAGATCCAGATGCAGATTCAGATCCAGTCCTCTTCGCTCCGGTGCTGTTCTGTCCAGTCCAGTCGAGTCGAGTCGAATTGAATCGAGTTGAGTTGAGTTGAGTTGAATTGAATTGAATTGAATAAAGCCCAATCCCGACCCGTTCCCGCTGGGCTCTTGCTGGCCCCCGCCGCGCTGTTCAAGCTCGAACGGCTCGGCAGCGGCCCAGCGACTTGAATACCGATCTCGTCGCCCTGTTTCTGGATGCTGTCCCCCCTGCTGCTGGTGGCCGGCGACACGGCGATCAGCAAGGAGCTGTTGTCGCTACTGGTGATCGCCTTGATTGCGGCCGCAGCTCCCCTGGTGCTGGGGCTGCTGCGGCTGCGGCTCGCGGAGGTGGTGGTGTTTCTGGCTGCCGGGGTGGTTTTCGGACCCCATGGGTTGCACTGGATCGTGATCGATGACGCGATCGAGCTGCTGGCGGAGCTGGGCCTGGGTTTTCTCTTCTTTGCCGCCGGCCTCGAGCTGGAGCAGGCGGCGATTCGCGGGCGTTCCGGTCGCCTGGCCGCCATCGGCTGGTTCTGCAGTGCTCTGGCGGCGATGGCGGCGGCCGGGACCCTGCAGCTGGTCGGTCTGATCGACGATTTCACGGGCATTGCGATCGCTTTGACCAGCACGGCGCTCGGCACCCTGCTGCCGATCCTGCGGGACTGGGGTGAGCTGCGCAGCAGCTTCGGGCGTTACTTCATGGGCGCTGGGGCCATGGGGGAGTTCGGGCCGATCCTGGCGATCTCGTTGCTGCTGGGGGCCTCGAACACGGCGGTGGCTGTGTTGTCTTTGCTGATGTTTGCCGCTGCCGCCCTGATCCTGGCGCGGCTGCCCCTGCATCTGGCCAATGACCGCATGGTGCAGGTGGTGCAGCTTGGCCACCACACGAGCTCCCAGACGGCTCTGCGGCTGACGATCCTGCTGCTGGTCGCTTTGCTGGTGATAGCGAATCGATTCGGTCTTGATGCCGTTCTCGGAGCTTTTGTGGCTGGAGTGATCCTGCGCCGTTATCTGCCAGAGGAGCAGGAAACCCTGCTGGCTCTGAAGGTGGAAGGCGTGGCGTTCGGTATTTTCGTGCCGATTTTCTTCATCGTCTCCGGTGCCAATCTCGATATTGCTTCGATCATTGAGAAGCCCCTGCGCATGGGGATTTTCTTTGTTCTGATGCTGCTGGTCCGGGGCTTGCCCCAGTTCTTTCTCTATCGCTCCGCTATCCCCGATCCGATTGAGCGCAGTCGCTTTGCGCTGTTGGTGGCCACGGCCCTGCCGATCATCGTGGCGGTGACGACGCTGGAGCTGAGGGCCGGCCTGATGCGCCCCGAAAACGCCGCGGCCCTGGTGGGGGCCGGTGCGCTCTCGGTGCTGGTGTTTCCGATGGTGGCCGCCATGCTGCCCCATCGCTCCAGTGCCTGAGCGGCCCATCGGATCCTTGCCTCAATCCGATCGCTTGATCTGTCCGATTCGCAAGGCTCTGCCGGTCATCCAGCCCCCAGAAGCTGCCTGAGTCCTGGCTCCAGAAGGGCGAAGGCCCTGCCGCGATGGCCGATCCGCCCCTTGGTGGTTTTGTCCATTTCGGCGAAGGTCAGGCCGGCTTCAGGCACCAGAAACACCGGGTCGTAGCCGAAGCCGCCGCTGCCGCGGGGGGCCTCCAGGATCAGTCCCGGACAGTGCCCCTCCACTTCCAGCACGATGGCGCCGCTGGGGTCCGCCACGGCCAGGGCCGCGGTGAAGCGGGCGGAGCGGTCGGGGCCTGTGGCGGCAGCCAGTTCGCGCAGCAGCCTGGCGATCCGCTCGGGGTCGCTGGCGGCGTAGCGGGCTGAATGCACCCCCGGCGCCCCACCCAGGGAGTCCACCGCCAGACCGGAGTCGTCAGCCAGGGCCCAGCAGCCGGTGGCCAGCGCCACCGCCGTGGCCTTGAGGCGAGCATTCTCCGCAAAGGTGCTGCCCGTTTCCTCCACCTCCAGGCCTGCGGGCTGGGGACGGATCTCCAGGCCCAGATCCGCCAGCAGGTGGGCGAACTCGCGCACTTTGCCGGCGTTGCCGCTGGCGATCACCAGGGGAGTGGGGATTGAGGCGGCCATGGCTGCTGGAGCGGGGGGGCTTTGGGTTGCTGGCTTTTGGGTGCGGGCCTTGGGACGGGCACCGTGAGCTGAAGCGTGGGCAGGGCTGAGCGTGCGGTGACGACCGCGACGTGAGGGCTGGAAGGGCCGGCAAGTGAAGGCGGGGAGGTGAAGGCGGCGGTGCGGCGAAGCGGTGCCGTGAAGCAGTGCCGTGAAGGCTGGGACGTGAATCCAGTGGAATGAGAACCCAGGGGAATGAGAACTGGGACGTGCAGCCTGTGCAGGCGCTGTGCTGAAGCGCTGCGGTGAAGGTTGGGATCGGAACGTTGGGATCGGAACGTTGGGACGTGAGCCCAGTGAAAAAAGCTGGGACCAGACGTTATGGGGGACGGAAGACTTTCAGCGCCCCGGCTGGGCTGCCCTCGAGCCCAGCGCCATCCCAGCCTGTTCCCAGGGCGGCGAGGGTGAGGCGCGGCTCGGGCGAGCGGCGCGGGCGCCCGGCGGCTACACCGACTCGGCGAGCTGCCGCGCCCAGCCCAGCACCTCGCTCACCCGTGCCGCCGTGGGGGCTTCGCAGTAGAGCCGCAGCAGCGGTTCGGTGCCGGAGAAGCGCAGCATCAGCCAGTGGTTCGGCCCCAGCCGCAGCTTGACGCCATCGGTGGTGATCACCTCCAGCACCGGCGCCTCGGCCACCAGCGGCGGCGGTGCTTCGGCCAGGCGGGCCTCCAGGCGACTGCGGGCTGCCATGTCGGCCAGGCGCAGGTCGAGGCGGTCGTAGTGGGCAGCGCCGCCGCAGCGGGCCTGCAGGGCGTCGATGCGCTCGCCCAGGGGCATGCCGCCTTCCACCAGCGCCTCGATCAACAGCAGGGCGGCGAACGGGGCGTCGCGCTCGGGCAGGTGCATGCCGAAGCCCACGCCGCCCGATTCCTCACCCCCCACCAGCACGTCACCGGCCAGCATTTCGGCGGCGATGGTCTTGAAGCCCACCGGCATCTCGATCACGGTGCGGCCGAGGTCTGCGGCCACGAGCGCCATCAGGTCGGAGCCGCTCACGGTCTTGATCACCGTGCCCGGCAGGCCCCTGGCCCGGGCCAGATGGTCGATGAACAGGGGCATCAGCAGCTGGGTGCTGCAGAAGCGGCCGTTCTCATCGATCGCGGCGATGCGATCGCCGTCGCCATCGAAGACGATGCCCATCGCCGGCTTGCCCGCCGCCGTCGAGGCCCGCACCTGCGCGATCAGTTCGATCAGGTAGGGCGCCAGCGGCTCGGGTGGATGGCCGCCGAACAGGGGATCGCGGTTGGCGCGGATCTCGCGGATGACGCCGGCGGCCAGGGCCTCTTCGCCCAGCAGCGCCGGCAGCACCCCGGCGGCCGAACCGTGCATTGGATCGATGATCACCTGCAGCCCCAGCCGCTCCAGACCGGCCGCCAGGGCGCCGGTGTCCACCTTGGCCTTCAGGCCCGTCACATAGGCACCGAGGGCATCGAAGCGCTCGGTGTCGCGGGCGATCGGCACCGTGATGCCGCCGGCCGCCAGGCGTCGCTCGACCCGCGCGGTGAATGCCCCCTCCACCGAGCCGCCGAACGGGCCCTTGATCTTCAGACCCAGCCATTCGGGCGGGTTGTGGCTGGCGGTGATCACCAGGGCGCCGAGCGCCTGGCGTTCCACCACCGCCCAGCTGCAGGCCGGCGTGGGCACCGGTGTGGCGGCCAGCAGGGGTTCGAGGCCGGCGCCACGCACGGCGCTAGCGATCGCTTCGGCCAGTTCCGGTGCCAGGAAGCGACGGTCGTAGCCGATCACCACCTCGCGGCTGTCCAGGCCCTCCGGGGCGCTGCTGGCCAGTTCCCGGGCGGCGGCGGCGGCCACGGGCAGCAGCCGCTCCACGGTGATGTCAACGCCGAGGATGCCGCGCCAGCCATCGGTGCCGAAGACGATCGGACCGGCCTCCAGGGGCAGGGGGGCAGAGGCCATGGGGACAGGCGGGCTGGAACTGTCCTGGTTCGTAGCAGGGCGGCGGCGACTCCGGCCATCGCCAGGTGCCGGCCTCAGGGCAGGCCACCGCTTTGGGTGGCAAGCCCCAGCCTCTGGCGGCCAGCCCCAGCCCCTAGGAGCGTGTTGCGCATAG
This sequence comes from Cyanobacteriota bacterium, assembly GCA_026389335.1. GTDB lineage: Bacteria > Cyanobacteriota > Cyanobacteriia > PCC-6307 > Cyanobiaceae > Cyanobium. Next base: position 19,491 of record JAPLIB010000009.1, read on the forward strand.
ATCTCCGAGCAGAAAGTGGGGGCGTTTCCGCCGCCGAGGAGATTCAATCCGGAATCGAACTGAGAAAGATGCGAATTGATTTTGGGTCGGTGGTTCGCTCAAACTAGTTGCACCACAACCTGCCTGAGACCGAATTTGACGTTGGCGTGGAGCGAATCGGGTCTTTTCGTCCGGAACGGTCTATGTGCAACAGGCTCCTAGTGGCAGTCGCCGCCTAGCCTGCATCTATGGCTCCCGAGCTGCTCACCGATCGCCTGCTGCGCAGCTGGCTGCGCTGCAAGCGTCGGGCCTGGCTCGATCGCCATGGCCCGCTGCAGCGGCGTCAGTGGAGTGCCCATCGGGCCCTCGCCCTCGACGACCAGCTGCGCAGTTTCCAGAGCCTGTTGCCCAATCGGCCGGGCCATGGTGAGGCCGCCTGCCGCGAGGGGGCCGCCGGTGTGATAGGCCTGCGCCTCTATGGCCGTGGCCCTGGCGGCCTGGAGCTCCAGGCCCATCCGGCGTTGCTGCAGCGAGTGGAGGGGCAGAGTCGCTGGGGGGACTACGCCTACCGGCCCGTGCTGGCCCGTCAGGGCCGGCGGCTCACCCGCGAGCATCGGCTGCAGCTCACCCTCTGGGGTCGCCTGTTGGCGCAGCATCAGCAGGCGCCGGTGCCCGAGGCGCTGGTGGTGGCTGGTGGCAACCGCCGCCTGGAGCGCGAAACCCTGCCCCTGGGCACCGGCCTGCAGCACCAGCTGGAGGAGAGCCTTGAGCGGCTGGCCCAGGACCTGGCGCGACCTGCGCCACCGCCATTGGTGAACGATCGCAAGAAGTGCACCCTCTGCAGCTGGCGCAGCCTCTGTGATGAAACGGCTGCCGCTGAAGGTCATCTCAGTGAGGTGAGTGGCGTTGGTGGTAAGCGGCGCGATCTGCTGCTGGACCTGGGGGTGCGCAGCCTGGCCGAACTGGCGGCGGCGGATCCCCAACGGCTGGCCGACGATCTGGCGGTGCATGGCGAGCAGCATCGTGAGGTGGCGGCCCAGTTGGTGGCCCAGGCCCTGGTGCAGGCCGGCGGTGAACCGCGCCGGCGCGGCGCCGATGGCACCCCGGCCCAGCCCGGCGAGCCCTGGGGCGCAGCCCTGCCGGAGCTGGCGACAGCGCCGGGGGTCTTGATCTATGACATCGAGTCCGATCCCGATGCCCGCGACGATTTCCTGCACGGCATCCTGCGGCTCGAGCGCGGCGCTGATGGCCGCTGGCCTGAGGCGCTGCTGCCGCTGAGCGGTCCGGGCGCCGGCCACTACCAGCCGCTGCTGGCGCTCTATGAGCACGGCGAAGCGCGGCTCTGGCAGCGCCTCTCCCGTTTGCTGGCCCGCTATCCCGATTGGCCGCTGCTCCACTACGGCGAGACCGAATCTGTGGGCTTGCTGCGGCTGGCGGAACGCCAGGGGGTGGGAGAGGCGGAGCGTTCCCGCTTACGGGCGCGTTTGATCGATGTGCACCAGCGGCTGCGGCGCCACTGGTTGTTGCCGGTGAACAGCTACGGCCTCAAGGCGGTGGCTGGCTGGCGGGAGTTCCGCTGGAGCCAGAGCGGCGTCGATGGTGCCCGCTGCCTGCTGTGGTGGCGCCAGTGGCGCCTGGGTGGTCGCCTGCCCCGGCGCGGCCGCCACCAGCTGGGCCGCATCTTTCTCTACAACCGCGACGACTGCCGCGCCACCTGGATGGTGGCCCGCTGGCTGCTGGAGCAGGAAGGGGCCTGATCCGCCGCCTGCCTCAGCTGCCTGCCTCAGCTGCCGCCACCGGCCCCGATGGGAGGCGGCAGGAAGCAGGGGGGCGTGGAGATCCGCAGTTCGATCGTTTCGGCCCCTGCGCCGGCAAGCAGCTGCGTTGCCTCCAGGGCCAGACGCCGCACCAGGGCGAGGCCGATCCAGCCCTGGCCGTTCGCCAGTTCCAGGCTGGAGGTGATCGTGCCGGCCCGTTCGTCCTGGGGATTGCGCAGCGTCGATCCAGGGGCCAGCAGCGCCGTGGCCCCGGCGGCCGTTGCCGGGGTGTGCCAGCGCCGCAGTTGTTGTTTGACGCCGTCATAGGTGGCGAGCTTGGCCAGGGTTTCCTGGCCCACGTAGCAGCCCTTGCCCAGGCTCACCCGCGGCGCCAGGCCCAGTTCAAAGGGGTTGGTGTCGGCGTTGATCTCGCCCGGGGCCGCCGGTCGCCCCTGGCTGAGTCGCCAGCGCTCTGTCTCGTCTGGCTCCAGAGGCCGCAGATCCGCCAGTTCGGGCGGCAGCGGCGCGCCGGCTGGCAGCACCACGCTGCTGCCGAGCCGCCAGCCAGGCCCGCCCTCCAGGGCTTGCCACTGCCCCCCAGGAGTGCCACCAGCCCCAGGGGTGTCGAGGGGTTCGATCCAGAGGCCTGGGAGCAGGGTGCCCAGCCGCACGTTGTCGGCGGGGAACAGCACCCGATCGAGGGCCTGGTGCACGGCGGTGGCATCGCCCTCGCTGATCACCAGCCAGGCGCCGCCCTCCACCACCAGCACCTCGGCCAGGGCCCGCAGGCGGGCGGTGGGGCTGATGCAGCAGGTGCCCAGCCACTGGCCGGGTCGGGCCAGTTGCAGATCCTGGCTGGTCTGGCCGTGCAGGAAGCGCAGGCTGTCGGGACCTTGGAGCTGCAGCAGGCCCACCGGCCGCTGCAATCGGCTCGGGCCGCTTGGTCGCCAATCCCAGGGTGAGGGGAGGCCGCGGTTGTCGTTGCTGCTGAGGGGGGGCATGGGGTTCAGCCTGCCCCGGTGCTGCCGGGGGCCAGATCGCCGTGCGGGGCGCTGTCGCCGTCGCCGGCCTTGGCGAGTGCAGCCACCTCCTCCAGCAGGAACAAGCTGCGCAGATCCAGCCCCGCGGCGCTCATCGCTTCGGCGCCCCCCTCCTGGCGATCGACGATTGCCACCACCCGTTCCACCACGTAGCCCGCCTCCTGCAGCTGGCGCACCGCCTTGAGGGCCGAGCCGCCGGTGGTCACCACGTCTTCCAGCACGGTGATGCGGCTGCCCGGTGCCGGCAGTGGTCCTTCCAGCCAGGCACCGGTGCCGTGGCCCTTTGCTTCCTTGCGCACGATCAGGGCATCGAGGCTGCGGCCCTCCAGGGCGGCCTGCATCGCCACGGCACTCACCAGGGGATCGGCGCCGAGGGTGAGGCCCGCCACGGCGATCGCCCCATCCTCCACCTGCTCCAGCAGCAGCCGGCCGAGCAGGGCCAGGCCCGGGCCGCTGAGGCTCACGGGTTTGCAGTTGACGTAGTGATGGCTGCTGCGGCCGGAGGCGAGGGTGAAGCTGCCGTGGCGATAGGCCCGTTCGGCCAGCAGGCCCAGCAGGGTGGCCCGGGCGCTGGTTGGGTCAGGGGCGGAAGCCAGGGCGATGCCCCTGGTCGCTGGGTTGGCGGGGTTGGTGGGCGGGATGGCCATCGGCGGAGGGATCGGCTGGTTGGCGATTCAGACACTCGCTAGTTTGTCCCTATCGCGAAGCGGCCCTGAGCGGCCGGAGCACCCATGGCATGGATCACCCACCCTGGCGCTGCCAACCCACGCCGAACGCTCCGCCGCTGGAGTAGGGCTAACCCCTTGATCAGAACGGTGGAACAGGCTGGTGCCGGCACTGCCGGGGAGGGCGCCCACACAACCTTCCCGGCCCTGGTTTGCTGGGTCACGGCGGTCGGTTCGGCGCTGCTGGCGGCGCTGCCCGTTGCCGCGGGGCCGGTTCTCTGCACCACCAGCCTCGAGGCCCCGATCGTGGGCAGCCGCGAGGTGGCCGGGGCCAGCAGCCTGTCCCAGGCGCCGGTGGAGGTGACCCGCTGCGGTGTCGTCCAGACTCCGCCAGAGCTGCTCATGCGCCGCGCCTACAGCTGGACCGCCCCCTTCGCCCGTGGTGTGGACATGACCCACCAGGTGACCGATCTGCTTGGCATCGCCATGGGCGGCGGTGATGGCACCAAGGTCATGGGCTTCGGCTTTGGCGATCAGACCCTCATCTGGGATGGGTCGGCGATCGAAAACACGGCCAGGGTGCTGCTGGGAGATCAGTCCAATCCGATGCCCCTGCGCACGACCGATCTGATCGGTGTCTATGACTCCAGCCTTGGTGGAACTGTCGTGCCCCAAACTGGAAATCCCAGCCAGGACATCGGCGCTGATCGCTCCGCCAGCGTCCATCGCTCGGTGCGTGGTCTGTGGTAGCCACGGGCTCGCCAGCCCTCGTGGGGGTCTAGCAATCTGGTGAATGCAGCGAACTCATAATTCGCCTTAGCCGAGTTCGATCCTCGGGACCCCCATTCCCTTCTCATCAGCAGGAGATCACCCCGGATCGCTGCTTGCTCAAGTCAGGCGGCATGCCATCAGGATTCCCCGTGACGCCAGCGAGCCGCATGGGGCTAATGGCTGTTAATCCAGCCTGCAATCCAGCGGCTGTTTGCTGGGCCGGGAAGGCTCTTTTCAGGACGTGCGGCCAGAGCTGATGGTTGTCCGAGGCTTGTCGCTGGTGCCAGGCGATGGCAGGAGTCAGCCGTTGGGCAGAGCATTGCCGCCTGCGGCGCGCTGCTCCAGCCTTCCCCGTCCGCAGGCGGTTGTGCAGCCATGGCCCCGGTGGGCGAACCTAAACTCCATATCAGGCCGACCGTCCGCCCTGCATGCGCTTCCTGGCCTTGGCCATCCTGTTGGCCCTGATGGCATTTTTCGTTGCTGCTGAGTTCGCCGTGATCCGGCTGCGGCCCAGTCGTGTGCAGCAGCTGCTCGACAACGAAGAGCTCGGGGCCCGTTCGGTGGCACGGCTGCAGCAGCGGCTGCGCCGGGTGCTGGTGGCCACCCAGCTCGGCGCCGTGCTGGCCCTGCTGGCGATCGGCTGGACCGGTCGCGGCCTGGCGGGCTATCTGGCCTCTCCCTGGACGGCGGCCTTGCCCCAGGGCTGGCTGGATGCCCTGGTGTTCCTGGTGCTGGTGCTGCTCGCCACCTTGATTGGCGGCCTGCTGCCCAAGGCCTGGGTGCTGCATCGGCCTGAGGCCTCGGCCCTGCAGCTGGCGCCCCTGCTGGAATCGCTCACCGCGACCCTCGCCCCCCTGCTGCTGTTGATCGAGCGGCTCACGGGGGTGCTGTTGCGATTGCTGGGCCTGCCGCGCAATTGGGACGAACTGGTGCCGGTGCTTTCGGCCGGCGAACTCGAAACCCTGATCGAGAGCGGCGGCGTCACCGGTCTGATGCCCGATGAGCGCAGCATTCTCGAAGGGGTCTTTTCGCTGCGGGACACCCTGGTGCGCGAGGTGATGGTGCCCCGTTCCGGCATGGTCACCCTGCCGCTGGATGTGAGTTTCGGTGAACTGATGGATGCGGTGCATGCCAGTCAGCACGCCCGCTTCCCCGTGATCGGCAGCTCCCTCGATGACGTGCGCGGCATGCTCGACCTGCGGCGCCTGGCCGAGCCGATCGCCCGCGGCCTGCTGCATCCGGAGACGCCGCTGGCGCCGTTTCTGCTGCCGGTGGCCCAGGTGCAGGAGAGCGCTTCGCTGGCCGATCTGCTGCCCCTGATCCGCAGCGGGCAGCCGCTGCTGGTGGTGGTGGATGAGCACGGCGGTACCGAGGGCCTGGTGACCGTGGCCGATCTCACTGGCGAGATCGTCGGTGAGGACGACAATCCGCTCGAGGCGGCGGAAGATCTGCATCCGTTGCTGGAGGGGGGCTGGTCGGCCGCCGGCGATCTCGAGATCGTTGAGCTCAATCGCCAGCTGGGCCTGCGGCTGCCGGAGGCCGAGGGTCATCACACCCTGGCCGGCTTCCTGCTCGAACGCCTCCAGCACATCCCGGCGCCAGGGGAGGGCTTGCGCTGGAAGGGCTATCGCTACGGGGTGCTCAGCATGGATGGCCCCCGCATCGAGCGGGTGCGAATCGTGGCGAACGGTCCCGAAGGAGGGGATCCGGCCTCGTATGGGGAGGGCGATCGTCGATAATCCAGGCATCTGTGTCCCCTCAGCCATGAACCCTGTGCGTGTGGGGGTCATCGGCATCGGCAACATGGGCTGGCACCACGCTCGAGTGCTGAGCCTGCTGCGCGATGCCGAACTGGTGGGGGTGGCCGATCCCGACGAAACGCGCGGTCGGCTGGCGGTTGAGCAGTTCAACTGCCGCTGGTTCCCGGACTACACCGCCCTGCTCAGCGAGGTGGAGGCGGTCTGCATCGCCGTGCCCACCCTGCTGCATCATCGGGTTGGGATGGCCTGCCTGCAGGCCGGCCTGCATGTGCTGATCGAGAAGCCGATCGCCGCTAACCAGGAGGAGGCCGCCGAGCTGATCCAGGCGGCGGAGCGGGCCAGCAAGCTGCTGCAGGTGGGCCACATCGAGCGCTTCAACCCGGCGTTCCGCGAGCTGCTCAAGGTGGTGGCCGGTGAGGAGATCGTGGTGCTGGAAGCCCGCCGCCATAGCCCCAACCCGGATCGGGCCAACGACGTGTCGGTGGTGCTCGATCTGATGATTCACGACATTGATCTGGTGCTGGAACTGGCCGCTTCACCGGTGGTGCGCCTGGCCGCTGCCGGTGGCCGCAGCTCCGATGGACCGATTGATTACGTCAATGCCACCCTCGGCTTTGCCAATGGGGTGGTGGCGAGCCTCACGGCCAGCAAGATGGCCCATCGCAAGGTGCGGCGGCTTTACACCCATTGCCGCAACAGCTTGATGGAAACCGATTTCCTCAAGCACAACCTGCGCATTCACCGTCGCTCCACCGGTTCGGTGAGCGCCGATCATGGCGAGTTGGTGTATCGCAACGACGGCTTCATCGAGGAGGTGAGCACCACCTCCATCGAGCCTCTTTATGCTGAGCTGGAGCACTTTCTGCAGTGCGTACGTGGCGTGGAAATCCCCGCCGTCGATGGTCTGCAGGCCTCCAGGGCTCTGCAGCTCGCCGATCTGATTGAGCAGTGCGTCGAGCAACCCAACCTCTGCATGGCGCTCGACGTGCCGATCTGACTAAGGCCTGCTCGACTCAGGTAGGTCTGATGGCCGCACTTTCGGTGAGCTGCTGCAGGGCCAGCAGTTGCCAGCGGCGGCACTGGGCCGGCGAGGCTCGGTAGAACTGATTCCAGGCATCACCCTTGTGCAGGTCGTAGTCGGCGACACTCACCTGCGGATGGCCGAGTTGCCAGCCGACCCGCACGGCGTGGCCGATCACCACATCGAGGGCCAGGTCGTCGTCGAACTGCACCTGGGGATTGGCGGCCACAAAGGCGATCAGGGTGAGCAGGGTTTCGGTGCAGAGCTGGCGGTATTCGGCTGCTTCGATCTTGCCCAGGAGTTGTTCCACCAGGGAGGCAAAGTTGCGCTCGCCCGGTGTCTTCTCACTCAGGAGCGGGCCGCTGGCCAGGCGGTTGCGGCGCTCCAGCTTGTCGCCGATCACGATGCCGCGGCAATGGTGCAACAGATCCCAGATGCCGGCATGGAAGTTGCGCGGCACCCGCTGCAGGGCCCCGAGCCGCAGGCGATGCTGCAGCCAGCAGCCCCCTTTGGGCAGATCTTCAAGCGGATCGGGCGCCTCCCAACGCACGCGGCCGCGCAGGTGCAGCTGCTCCTTGCGCTGCAGGGCGGCCCGGGCATGCTCCACGTCGGCGAGTACGGCCCGTAGGCGCCGGCGGATCGTGTGGGGCGGCTGGCTGCAGAGGGCTTCGAAGGCGTCGCTGGGGCTGAGATCGGCCTCGGCGGCCAGTTCACCGGTGAGCAGCAGCAGCAACTGGCCGAGCTGCAGGGTGAGGCTGCCGCTGAGCAGATCCGGTTCCAGGCGCACCAGTCCATCGAGCGCCAGCAGCAGCTCCTGCTGCAGCATCCATTCGCGGCCGTCTTCGCCACCGAAGCGGCGGATCATGGCGGCGATGGTGCGGCTGCCCTTGGGTTCGCTGATCAGCGAGTCGTTGGTGTAGTTGCGACCCACCACCACCTGCTTCTGGCGCACCAGCAGATCGATCAGGGCATCCTCCAGCTGGGGATGCACCAGCCCGATGGCGCCGGCGGCGCGGCGCACCACACTCCAATCGGCTGCGGCCAGGCCGCGACGGTACACCTCCTCGAGCAGCAGCATCAGGGTCACCCCCGGGGCCTCGCTGGGGCCCTGCAGCCGGGCCGTGGGGCCGAGCCGGCGGCCCAGCAGTTCCAGCACCTCGGCCTGTTCCGGCAGGGAGGAGCTGTGCCAGAGCCGCTCGGTCAGATCAGCCACGGTGGTGTCTTCGAGCTCCTGCTCCTCGCGGGCGGTGAGCTGGTGCTGGCTGGTGCTGGCGGGCAGCAGGGTCTGGTTGGGCGGCTCCAGCTGGCAGGCGGCCACGGCCCCCTTGGGCAGCTCCACCAGGCTGGCCTGCTCCACCAGTTCCGCCAGCGGGGCCAGCCGGATCGGCACACCTTTGAGTTCGCCGCTCTGCAGATGCTGCCCCAGGTCGAGAAAGGCCTGCGGATCCTGCTGGAAGGGGGCCGCGGCGATTGGAATCAACAGCAAGGGCGAGCCGGGGCCCCGCCAGTTGCGTTGTAGCAGGCGCAGTTCGCCGGCCACGGCATCAACGAGCAGCTGGGGATCGTCGGCCAGGTAATAGGTGTCGTCTTCGAGCACCGCCGGCAGATAGGCGATCAGTTCGTCGTTGTGGAGGTAGAGGCGAGCGGTGGCCATGGTTTCCATCCGCACCCGCGGATGGCCGCTCAGCCCCAGCCGGGCGTTTGCTCCCACCGTGGCCATGCGCTGGCTCAGTTCCCGTGAGCTGGCCACCCGCGGGCTGCCGTGGCGTTCACTGACCGGCAGGCCGGCCTGTTGCAGTTGGGCGGCGATGTCGGCATCGGCCGGCGCCAGGGCCACCAGCACCTGCTCGGCCCCGAGGGGGGCGTTGTGGCGCCGCTGGCAGGGATCGAGATCCGCCGGGGTGATCAGGCCGGCCAGCAGCAGATCAGCCAGCCAGGTGAGGCTCTGGGTCCAGAGCAGGGGCACGTTGTCATTGGCCAGGCGCGGCTGGCTGCCGGGCTGGCGCCGTTCGGCGGCGATGTGCTCGGCCGGCACCAGATAGAGCTCCGGCAGCAGGGCGTTGCCCTCCAGCTCAACGCTCAGTGCCGTCAGCCGCTGCCGCCAGTCGCGGGCCTCCGGCCAGCGCTCCTCGCAGCAGGCGGTGATCAGCTCGTAGGCCAGGAACAGGGGCCATTCGCATTCGATGTGCTCGAACTGGGCCAGCTCCTCGCGCTCGTAGTGCAGGCGGGTGCTGTCTTCCACCAGGGTCTGGTGGCCGTCGCGGCGGAAGCGCTTGTAGCCGTAGCTGCCGCCGAGGTCGCGGCGGATTTTGTCGCGGGTGCGTTCCACCAGCTGGGGATCCTCCACGGCCCAGGCCGGGTAGCCGATCACCGAGAGGCAGGCGCTGTCCACCTCCTTGCTGGCCGATTCGCGCGGCAGCAGGCTGCGCAGGGCCCGCCGCAGGCGCACGATCGCATCGTGGGGAATGGTGAGGCAGCAGCTGCCATCGCCGTGGGGGCCGTAGAGGTCGAGCCCTTCGAGGGCTTCGAGGGCCGCCTTGACCAGGCCGATCGAGCTGGCATTGCGTTCCGGCAGGCCGTGGTTGCCCTTGTCGCCGCGCTCCCAGATGCCGTAATCGGCCACCCGGTAGGCCCGCGCCACGTAATAGGCCAGGTTCTGGATGAAGTCGCACTCGTGGCTGCTCTGCACGATCACCAGGCCCGAGCGGGTCAACTGGGCCAGCTGCAACAGAAACAGGGCCGTGGCATCGAGCTGTAGATGGCCCCAGCCGTCGTCGGCGACAACCGGCTCGCCCGTGTCGGTGTCGAACTTGGCGTGGATCGCATCGAGGCGATCGAGGCTGGTCTTGAAGCGTTCCACCTTGGCGGCCTGGCGCAACATGGCGCGCAACAGGCCCCGCATCAGCTGCAGCACCCGCTGCTCAAGCTCGAAGGAGCGCCGGCAGGGGCCGCTCTGGCGGCGATGGGCGATTGCCAGCCCCCAGACGCATTGAATCGAGTAGACGCAGTCGCGCACCCAGGCATCGCCGTAGTTGCCGTGCACGGTGTGGGCGGTGCTGGCGGGCAGCAGGCCGGTGATCGGATGCTGGCGATTGAGCACCACTGTCTGGATCTGGCGATCGAGCTGCAGCAGCAGCTGGTGGGCCGGCGCGGCAGCCTGGCCGGGGAGGGCGGGGCCGGGATTGGATGCTGCTGCTGGAATGACGCCCTCGGGAATGGCTGTTTCTATAACGGGTGATTCTGGAACGGCTGCAGGGTTGGCCGGTGCTGGCTGAATCGGGTTGCTGATCCCAGGGTTGGCGTGAACTGGTGGCGCGGCGATGGGGTGGCTGGTGCTGCTACCGGATCCACTGGCCATCATCGTGCTCCAGATGTGAACGGTTCTCGCCAGCTCGGCTCAGGGGCGCTCTGGGCCAGGCGCAGCCCTGTTGAGGCGGGATCGAGACCATAGATTCTCTCTCGCAGTCCCCCTGTTCCATGGCAGCAATCGTGACCGATCCGGTGCGCACCCACGTGTTAGGCGTACCGGTGGATGTTTGCGCCGACGTGCTGCAGGCGGCCCTGGCGCTGAAGCAGCGGGGCGGCGGCCAGATCGTCACCCTCAACGCCGAGATGACGATGGCGGCCCGGGCCGACCCGGCCCTGGGCGCCGCCATCGCCGCCGCCCAGCTGGTGATCGCCGATGGGGCCGGCGTGGTGTGGGCCCTGGCCCGCCAGGGCTATCGGCTGCGGCGCAGCCCCGGCATCGAGCTGGCCTGGAACCTGCTGGAGCAGGCCGCCGCCCGGGGTTGGCGGGTGGCCCTGGTGGGAGCCAGCCCTGCGGTGATGGCGGCGTTACGCCAACGGCTGGCCGAGGCGCTTCCCACCCTGCAGCTGGTGTTCAACGCCCATGGTTTTCAGAAGGCTGAAGCCTGGCCGGAGCTGGAGCGCCAGCTGCTGGCGGCCCGGCCCGAGCTGGTGTTGGTGGCCCTGGGGGTACCCCGCCAGGAAACCTGGATCCACGCCCTGCCCCGGCCCCGCCAGGGAGTGTGGATGGGGGTCGGTGGCAGTTTCGATGTCTGGGCGGGTGCCAAAACAAGAGCCCCGGCCTGGATGGGAAGCCTGCAGATTGAATGGTTGTACCGGCTGGTGCAGGAACCGAGCCGCTGGCGGCGGATGCAGGCCTTGCCGGAATTTGCCTGGGCGGTGCTGCGGGAGCGGCGCTGAGCGAGCTGGGCTAAGCGCTGGATCGGGAGATCACAGGTTCTTGTGGTTGTCTGGAAGCTCCGCGATTGGATCGTCGTCCGGCGGCATCAGGACTCCGAGCGCATGATCGAGCTGGTGATCGAACTGACGCAGCTCCTGTGGCCTGGGATTGAGGATGATCTCCAGCAAGGTGGGGCGCTCGGCGGCTGTACGGCCGATGGCAGCCAGGCCGATGGCGCTGAACAGGGCCACCAAGGCATCTTTGAACCAGTGCAGCAAGCCTTGTTGCCAGCGTTGGTTCTGCAGAGCCGTGAGCTGGGCCTGCTTGGCCTTGAGCTGGGGCTCGATCTCGTTGAGCAACTGATCGCGAACCTGCGCCAGGGGCTCTTTGAAGGAGCCGCCCAGATTCGCAGGGGTTCCCGGCAGGGAAGCGAGGGCGCCGATCAGGTCTGCCGGCGAGTTGGCCGTGCGGATGGCGCTGAGGGCTCGGGTGTAGGGACGCAGCTGGGCCTGCTCGCTGGCGTTGCTCTGCTGCACCACCCGGAGGCCGGCCCAGGTTTGCAGGGGAATCATCAAGACAAAGCCGAGGGCGGCGAAGCTGGCCCAGCGACGGCATTGCGTGACGAAGCGCCTTTCCTCGGCAGAATCAAAAGCATGCTCGCTGAGGATCAGCAATGCCAGGGCGATGAGTGGAAAGCTGACGCCTCCCCGCAAACTGCCGCACATCCGCTCGATCCAGTCGGGCTGCAGCACCTGCAGCGGCAGTGCGGCAGCCAGCACGGTGACCGCATAGATACCCAGGAGCGCCAAGGCGACCCAGAAGAGCACGAAGGCGAGATCAAGCGAGCGGAAGTTGGACTGCATTCAGGGAGCGGGGCAGGGCTGTCCCCGGGATAAGTTAAAGATCATAAAAAATCCCCTTTAGCAACCCCTGAATCCATACGTTTTAAAAGGCCGCTGCATGTCAAGCTGATCAGGCAAGCAACCAGGCAGTGGTGAATCGCCTGCTCCTGATCAGGACGAAATTATCAACAACAGCGGGATTTCAAGCCTGATCGGCAGCCTTGATGCGCTTGCGCAGAGTGCGCGAAAAACCGAACGCCGCACCGGCTCCAAGCAGGGGTAGGGGGCCGGGGACAGAGGAAGAAGTGGCGGCAGTGGTGGAGAAAATTGAACTGGTTTCTAAGTTAACGCCGCTGCCGTCGAAAGAGTCAGAGTATTGGATCCGCGCTTTAACAATCGTGCCGACTCCAAGCCCTGCTGGAATGTCGAGACTAAGTGTGCTAGATGAAAAGTTTAGGGAAGTAATACTCGAGTTCAGGAGTACAAACCCGAAAGGCGTTGACGCAGAAGTAGCTGTAAACCCAAGATCACTATTGATAGCTAAACTACCAAGACCCGTAAGCGTTGAGGTGATGCCATTGCCACCTAAGGCAATATTGGTTAGAGTGACAGAAGTGCCGGAGTAATTGGATACTGAAAATAGTACGCGTACGTATCGATAAGGATTAGGGGATGGTGCAGAGCCAATGCCGGTGAAGGTGCCTGTTCCTCGGGTGGGGGTTGATGCCGTTGTGGGATCAAACGTCGTACAGACACTGTCTCCACCAATGCAAGCTGCCCGCGCTTCCGGGGCACTCAAAGCTACGGCTCCCCAATCGCCACACCCAAGAGAACTCCCCTCAGCGTGAGCAAACCGAAAGATGCCATATAACGCAGTTTATTTGCATCAGCGTATCCCCTGCTTCGACTTTAATGGGCAGCTACGGGGCAATTTTAGTTTAACTTTAAGATTTGACCCGGGCAGCGTCTGCGCCGCTCTCTATCGGTCCAGGTGATGTCCGTCAGCCTGTCCCCAGGGCTTGAGGCACATGGGCGCCGGGCGCCTTGCTGTTGAGCCAGGCGGACGCTCACCGTTCAGCTGCAGCCCAGTGCTCAGCGGAAACCAGTGCTCAGCGGAAGCCCACCGTTCAGCGGAAGCCCACCGAGGCCTGCCAGACAAACGCCAGCAGCAGGAAGAACAGGGGAATGATCGGCAGGATGTCCACCAGGGGGCCGAAGGCCTGATACGCCTCGGGCAGCTGGGCGAGGGCGGTGCTGTGGGAAGCGAGACCGGCCAGCAGGAGGTGCGCCATGGGGAGATTCTGGGCTCTTGGAGCGGCCCGGTGCGGTGGATGGAAGTTACCACTTGCGGACCGCCGTTGAAGCCGATCCCCCGGGAGCGACATCCTCTGCAAAACACCCGGTGGCGCTGAGCCGGGCCCTGGCCGTAGTGCCGAGATGCAGGCTTGGGCTTGCACAGGTCCCCTGCGGGGCTCAGCTGGCGTGGCGATTCAACTGGCGTGGTGGCTCAGCCAGGCATGGAAGTCTTCTGGCCCCTGGAAATCGAGCAGGGCATCGGCCAGGGCTTCGAGATCGCTGAGGGGCAGCGCCTGGAGGCGGGATTGCTGGGCAGAGCTGAGGCTGCCGCAGCGACGCTGGAGCTGGCGCAGGGTGAGGGCGGCGGCTTCGGCTTGGCGGCCTTGTCGCTGGCCTTCTTGCTGGCCTTGCAGCAGACCCACTTGGCGCCCCTCGTGAAGGCCCAGTCCGAAAATCTCGCGGTAGGCGACGCTGCTCTGGTGAAGTCGTCGACGGTGATCCCACCCATGGCGCAGATCTCGGGAACGGTGCGGCCGCTGAAGCGACTCAGCAATATAGCGGCGATTACATCATCGAGCTCGGCTCCCAGACTGGTGCCGGCGGCCTCGGCTCGGATCGAGGCCGAACAGTCGCGCAGCTGCTCTTCCGGCAGCAGCAGCATCCCAAGCGCCCTCTGCAGGGGTGGCGCCTCTGGCGGTAAGCGCTCGGCTGCCAATTCAATCCACACCACCCGCCTCTCCACAAACTCCCGCACCGACGTGGGATCGCCGAAATTCAGATCCCGCGACGGGCAGATCACCACCACCCGCCAGTGGCGGATCGCGCGGCCCTGGCGATCCTGCTGCTGCAGCAATCGCGCCGTTTCGGCATTCAGGCGCAGCAGGAAGCCTGGATCAGCCGCCATCTGGGCTTCAAGAATCAAGGCCGGCAGCTCCGGTTGATCGGCTGGTGGCAGAAAGAGACCATCAAGCCGGTATTCCCTTTCCTTGAGCACCGGCGCGCTGAACACATAGCCCTCCATCCGCGGCAGCAACCCCGCCACCAGTGGCTGTAGCCGTTCGGCGTGCTGCTGGAACAGCCAATAAAAAAGCTTGTCGCTGGCGACCACCGCGCTGGGTTGCTTCTGGGGTGCAGCCGGGGCTGGCTGGTTGCGCCGACGATGCCACGCTCAGATGGTGGTTGCCCAGGTGTGGGCCGCCGGGGAGTCGGGCTCCCAGGGAGCGAAACCCTCTGAAAAACAACCCTCGCCGATCGCCTGGCCGATCGCCGTGGTGAAGCGCAGCAGGGTGGTGAGGTTGTGCAGGCTCAGCAGGGTGCGGCCCAGCAGCTCCTGGCTGCGGATCAGATGGTGCAGGTAGGCGCGGCTGTGCAGCCGGCAGGCCAGGCAGGGGCAGGCCGTGCCGTGGCGACCCAGCCGTGTCGGCAGCACGCAGTCGAACAGGTCAAAACCCTGGGCCACGGCGATCGCCAGCTCCCGCAGGCTGCCTACCCCCATCAAATAGTGGGGTTTGGCCTCCGGCAGCAGCGGGCCCAGCTCACGCACGATGCGGTGCATCTCCTCCACCGGTTCGCCCACGCTCACGCCGCCCACGGCAATGCCGGGCAGGTCCAGGGCCGCCACCACCTGGGCCGATTCGCGGCGCAGCTGGGGGAAGCAGCCTCCCTGCACGATGCCGAACAGGGCCTGATCCGGCTTGTTGTGCACCGCCAGGCAGCGCTCCAGCCAGGCGTGGGTGCGGCGGCTGGCGATCGCCACCTCACTTTCGCTGGCCGGATAGGGCGGGCATTGATCAAAGGCCATCGCCACATCGGCGCCCAGGGCCATCTGGATCGCCATCGAGCGCTCGGGGCTGAGGGTGATGCGGGCGCCGTCGCGGGGGGAGCGAAACACAACGCCGTCATCGTCGATGCGGTTGATTGCCCCGAGGCTGAACACCTGGAAGCCGCCCGAATCGGTGAGCAGGGGACCGTTCCAGCCCATGAACCGATGCAGCCCGCCGGCCTCGGCCACCACGGCTTCACCCGGTTGCAGATGCAGGTGATAGGTGTTGGCCAGCACCATCTCGGCACCGGTTTCCAGCAACTGGGGGATCGCCACCCCCTTCACCGTGGCGGCGGTTCCCACCGGCATGAAGCGCGGCGTGTGCACGGGGCCGTGCGGGGTGTGAAAGCAGCCGCAGCGCGCCCGGCTGTGGGGGCAGCGGGCTGTGATCTCGAAGCTGAAGGGGGTGGCAGCGGTCGCCGCCGCCCCTGGGGCAGCGCCATGCTCCGGCGGTTGGGGAGAGGAGGAGGGACTGATCGGCACGCTCGGCCCTCCGGCAGCAAGGGTTGGGGGGACACCGGGTGTGACCGCAGGCTCCCGTTGCCGATGACGGTACGTGCTGTGCGGCCGGGGTGTTTGCTGCGGGCGTTGGCGTGGTGGCGGCTCGCCTGCCGCGTCCGGTTGGGGCCGCGGTGCCTGGCCCTGCCTCGGCGGCAGGCTGGGCGGCCCGGAGCCGTCCTGCGCCTGAATGGGGTCGGTGCCGCTCCCCCGCCGGCCGGCGCCGTTCACCGCCTTGCCCCATTCCGCCTCGCCCCTCCCCCCGCCATGAAGCGCCCACCTGCCCCTGCCCCCGCCTGGCTGCGGGATCTGGCCGGGGCCTGGATCTTTTATTCGGTGCTGCCCGCCTGGCCGGGGATTCAGCCCCGCTTTGAGCGCATCGCCCGCTTTGCGCCCTGGGTGGGCCTGGTGCTGGGGGGCCTACAGGCCCTGCTGTGGGGGCTGCTGCAGAACCGGGTTCCCCTGCTGGCCCAGGTGGCTCTGGTGCTGGCGGCCGCTCTGCTGCTCACCGGCGGCCTGCATATGGACGGGGCCATGGACACCGCCGATGGCCTGGCGGCGGGCGAGCGGCTGCTGGAGGCGATGGAGGACAGCCGGGTGGGGGCCAGCGGGGCCCAGGCCCTGGCGCTGCTGCTGCTGCTGCGGGCCGCCGGCCTGGCGATTCTGGGCCCCCTCGCTCCGGCGGGGTTGGTCTGGGCGGCGGTCTGGGGGCGGCTGGCGCCCCTGGTGGCGATGGCCCGCTTCCCCTATCTGCGCTCCGA
Organism: Cyanobacteriota bacterium; assembly: GCA_026389335.1. Taxonomy (GTDB): domain Bacteria; phylum Cyanobacteriota; class Cyanobacteriia; order PCC-6307; family Cyanobiaceae; genus Cyanobium. The sequence continues at coordinate 35,889 of JAPLIB010000009.1, forward strand.
GGGCAGTGCCGGTTTCCACCGCCGCCACTGGGCCGGCCTGGTGCTGGAGCTGCTCCCCAGCTGGTTGCTGCTGGCCCTGTTGTTGCCGCTCTCCTGGCTGTGGCACTGGCCGCCCCTGGTGCTGGCCGGTCTGCTGCCGGCGCTGCTGGTGCCGCTGGCCCTGGGCCGGCGCCTGGGCGGCCACAGCGGTGACAGCTATGGAGCCTGTGTCGAGTGGGTCGAGGCGCTGGCCCTGCTGCTCAGCGCTCTGCTGCTGGTGCTGCTGCGCTCTGCAGGCCCGGCGGCAGGCTGAGCTGGAAGGCATTGCCCTGCGGCGGCAGGCTCGGGTCGCTGAGGCTGGGAGGCACCAGCAGCAGCAACTCCCCGCCCAGGCTCCTGGCCAGATCCCGGGCGAGGGCCAGGCCGAGGCCGGTGCCGGGTCGCTCCAGCCCGGTGCTGCCGCGGCGGCCCCGTTCAAAGATCAGCTCCCGTTCGGCCGCTGGAATCGCCGCACCGCCATCCCACACCGTCAGCGTCGGCCCACCGCCGGCGTTCTGGCGCACGTGCAGGCCGACGGCGCTGCCGGCGGGGCTGTAGCGGAAGGCGTTTTCCAGCAGGTTCGCCAGGATCTCGGCCACGGCGCCACTATCGCCGCGCCAGTCCGGCAGCTGCTCCGGTCGCTGCCAGTGGCGTCCCTGCAGGGCAGCGGTGGCGGCGGCGCGCTGCAAGAGCGGTTCAAGCGGTTCGGCCAGGGGCTGGCCGTTGGGCCCGCTGAGCATGGGGGGCAGCAACAGGGGCTGGGGCGTGGTGCTCGGCGCGATCAGCACCTCGCCACCGGCCAGATCGCTGATCGCATCCACATAGCGGTTGAGCTGGCGTTCCTCCGCCAGCAGACCTTCCACCAGGGAGCGGTTGTCGCTGTCCTGGGCGAGCCGCTTGCGCAGCAGATGGCCGAAGGTGCGCAGGGCCGACAGCGGATTGCGCAGCTGATGCACCAGCAGACGCAGCTGTTCATCCTGGCGGTCCAGGCGCCGCTGCAGCCGCCGCTGCTCCAGGTCGAGGCTGAGCGCTTCGGTGAGGCAGAGCGCCACCGCCTGGAGGCGTTGCCGCAGCGGCTCGGGCCAGTTGCCATGGCTGGTTTCCACCTGCAGGGCTCCGAGCAGCAGCTGCTGGTCGCGCAGCGGCAGCCAGCGCCGTTCTTCCGCGGGCATCCGTAGCCGGCTATCGCCATCGACCGCCGCCAGGGCGCGCCCATCGGCGGGCCATTGGCCCACCGGCATCAGGGTGGGCTGGCCTTCGGGTTCCTGGTGGGTCACGTAGACCACCAAAGAACGCACATCAGCGCAATCGACAAATTGACTGAGCTGGAAGCCCAACAGGCTGAGAAACCGCTCGGAGACTGGCATCACGGGCGGCGGGCTGGTCGGGTGTCGAAGGGCTGCCGGGAGGGGTCTCGAAAAAATCTCGAGGCGGAGTCGAAAATCCTAAAAAAAGCTTTAGGATGCTGGTATCGACCACTACTTCGCAAGTCCAACCGGGCTGGCAAGTCGCTGTCGGCGTGCTCAAGGCCGCACAAAGGTTGCATAAACCCTTGGCCGAGGCTACAGCAGAGGGAGATGCGCCCCTCTTCTGCGTCGTTGCTGCGTGAGCAGCTTCCGATGTCGCCGTTGGTGTTCTTCTGCTCACCCATGGCAGGACGACAGAACGTATGGGCGTGGATTGATCGGGCTTCGGTCCGTCAATCCGGCCTGGCTTTCGCCACTTTCAGGGTTTTTGTGTCCCTGGATGGCGATTGCGAGCCCTCGCTTTCCTCCACTCCACCCCTCTCCTCTCCTCCTCAGGGAGTTGTTTCATGTCCAAGAAGCGCAAGCGGATCAGCCGCCGTCGTCTGGCCGGCCAACGGGTTCTGGCCCACGTGCCCACCTTCAATCTCGAAACCGGCGTCCACAAGCCCGTCACTGCCGCTCGGCGCTACATCGCCGAATCGGAGCTGATGGCACCGGCGATCCTCAACGTGCGCCGCAATGAGCACACCACCGACCGCTTCTTCTGGGGCGAGAAAGGCCTGTTCAGTGCCCAGTACGCCGAGGAGAACCACTTCCTGTTCCCCTCCCTGCGGCTGATCGTCGATCGCATCGGTGAAGAGGTCCTGTTCGAAGGACTGGAGTCGATGGCCGCCGACGACTGGGAGGAAATGGAGGAGTACGAGTACGCCTTCGTCTGAAGCCCAGCACTCAGCAGCCAAACCCTGAGGTGCTCAGGATTCGGCTGCTGGAGTTCCTCCCGCTGCCGTCTGCTGCCAGCCCGCTGCCAGAAAGGCGCCCATGGCGCCCAGCAGGGTCGGATCGATGCCATGGCCGCCGCTGAAGCCCAGCCGCTGCACCGTGCGACCAGTTGTTTTCAGCAGCCGTTCCAGCTCCACGCTGGCGGCGAAGGGCACCACCGGATCCTGCTCCCCATGGGTGAGCAGGAATTTTGTTGTCGGTGCCTGATGGGGATCCGCCTCGAGGGGCTGGGGTTGCCAGTCCGGATGGGGGTAGCCGCTGCAGGCGATCAGGGCCGCCAGCGGCAGCGCTCCCCGGGCCGGCCGGCCGTGATCCGGCTGCGCTCCAACTCGGCCATCGCCGGCGGCCCCACCAGCATCAGCTCCCTCGCCGCCACCCCCGGTGGCCACATCCAGGGCCATGGCGGCCCCCTGGGAGAAGCCCAGCAGGGCCGTGCGCTGCAGCGGCACACTGGCGCCCAGCCCGATCAGGCGTTCCCGGAGCTGCACCCGGGCCGCGGCCAGCTGGGGCCACTCCGGCTGCTGCAGGTCGTACCACTGGCGCCCCATGCCGCCGGGATGGGGCAGGGGCGCCCGCAGGGCCACCAGGCTGACCTGGGCCTGCTCAGCGGCGGAAAGGCCCGTGAGCGGCAGCAACTCCAGCCCCAGGTCGAGCAGGTCATCGGCATCGGCTCCCCAGCCATGCAGCAGCACCAGCCGGCGGCTGGCCCGCTCCGGTCCGAGCTCGATGGCCGTGCCGTCATCCCGGGGGGTGTGATCGTTGAACAGGGTGCTCATGCCGTTGCTGCTGGTGCTGCTGGGTAGGTTGGCCCCTGAACCGTCTCCGCTGCCGTCATGGCCCCCACGGCTCTCCTGAGCGTTTCCGACAAGCAGCAGCTGGTGCCCCTGGCCGAGGGCCTGCTGCGCCATGGCTACCGGTTGCTCTCCAGTGGTGGCACCGCCGCCGCCCTGGCGGCCGCCGGAATGCCCGTCACCAAGGTGGCCGATCACACCGGGGCGCCGGAAATTCTCGGCGGACGGGTCAAGACGCTCCATCCCCGCATCCATGGCGGCATCCTGGCTCGCCGTGCCGATCCGTCCCACAGCGCCGATCTGCAGGCCCAGGGCATTGATCTGATCGATGTGGTGGTGGTCAATCTCTATCCCTTCCGCCAGGTTGTCGCCGATCCGGCGGTGAGCTGGGAGACCGCGGTCGAAACCATCGACATCGGTGGGCCGGCCATGGTGCGCGCCGCCGCCAAGAACCATGCCGATGTGGCGGTGCTCACCGACCCCGGCCAGTACGAGGCTTTCCTGGCCGCCCTGGACGACGGCCGGGTGGATGCGGATCTGCGCCGCCAGCTGGCCCTGGCCGCCTTCCGCCACACTGCCGATTACGACGCCGCCATCGCCACCTGGCTGGCTGGCCGGATCGAAGCCAGTGCTGACGCCGCAGCCGGGGATGGCACGGCTGCAGCTACGGGGACTGCGGCCGCCGCTCCCCTGAGCCTGAAGTTCCCGGCCCGCCAGAGCCTGCGCTATGGCGAGAACCCCCATCAGAGCGCCATCTGGTACGGCGAGGCGGCGGCGGGCTGGGGCGCTGCCGAGCAGCTGCAGGGCAAAGAGCTCAGCTACAACAATCTCATTGATCTCGAGGCGGCGCTTGCCACCGTGCGCGAGTTCGGCTACGGCCCGGTGCCCGATGGGGCCAGCCCGCTCCAACCGGCCGCCGTGGTGATCAAGCACACCAATCCCTGTGGCGTCGCCACCGGGGCCAGCACGGCCGCGGCCCTGCTGCGGGCCCTCGATGCCGATCGGGTGTCGGCCTTTGGCGGCATCGTCGCCCTCAATGGCGTGGTGGATGGGGCCGCGGCCGAGCATCTGGCCGGTCTGTTCCTGGAGTGCGTCGTGGCGCCGGCCTTCAGTGATGAGGCGCGTCAGCGCCTGGCCGCCAAGCCCAATCTGCGGCTGCTGGCGCTGCCTGCGGTTGCCATTGGCCGCGCCCAGGGGCGCCAGCTGCGCAGCGTGCTTGGCGGCGTGCTGGTGCAGGAGCTTGATGATCAGCCGATCGAACCCGACAGCTGGCAGGTGGTGAGCCGCCGCCAGCCCAGTGAGCAGGAGCTGGTGGATCTGCGCTTCGCCTGGCAGGTGGTGCGCCATGTGCGCTCCAATGCCATCGTGGTCGTGGCGGGCGCTCAGACCCTGGGCATCGGCGCCGGCCAGACCAACCGGGTGGGTTCAGCCCAGCTGGCCCTGGCGGCCGCCGGTGAGCGGTCACGCGGGGCCGTGCTGGCCAGTGATGGCTTCTTCCCGTTCGACGACACCGTGAAGCTGGCAGCCAGCCACGGCATCGCCGCGGTGATTCATCCCGGCGGCAGTGTGCGCGACGCGGACTCGATCGCCGCCTGCGATGCGCTGGGTCTGGCGATGCTGGTCACCGGGCGGCGCCATTTCCTGCACTGAGCGCCGGGGTCGAACGCTGCCGCTGCTGCGCCGGTGGGGAAGCGGTCCGGGCGCATCGGGTCGCCCTTGCGGGGTGAACCACCGGCCCCAGCCCTGGGCGGTCTTGGTGGGCACGGGCTGCCTGCGGCGCTGGCGGTGATCTCAATGGGGCCAGCGCCAAGGTTTCCAGGCTTCGTCGCCCCTGGTTCGATCAGGGCTGCTTCCTGGCCGGTTGCAGCCGCTTTCGGCAGGTTGTCTGTCCTCGGCAAGCCTCGGCGTTCGCGCTGTCTGCTGATGACCGTTCAGGATTGACTTCAGCCAGGGCGACACGCTTCTGGCCCAGCCAGTTGTAGTTTCACTTTCAGTTCGGTACCCCCCAGTTCCATGCCCTTTGAGATCCCCGAGGCGTTGGCCTTCAACCTCAACTTTCTCCATCCCCTGCTGATGTGGGCGGTGCTGGGGTTGTCGCTCTATTCGATGGTGCTGGGTATCAAGGCCAAGAAGACCCGGGCCGGCACTCCCGAGCAGCGCAAGGAGCTGGTGAAGGGGCAGTTCGGCAAACGCCACTTCCAGATCGCCAGCCTGGTGCTGGCCCTGATGGTGCTGGGCACCTTCGGTGGCATGGCTGTCACCTACCTCAACAATGGCAAGTTGTTCGTCGGTCCCCATCTGCTGGTGGGCATCGCCATGACCAGCCTGCTGGCGGTGGCGGCAGCGCTCTCGCCCCACATGCAGGCCGGCAACCTGCTCGCCCGCAAGGTCCATGTGGGCCTGAACATGTCGGTGGTCACCCTGTTCCTGTGGCAAGCCCTCACCGGCATGCAGATCGTGCAGAAACTGCTGACGCCGGCGGCCTGAAGCTGCCGGTTCTGGCCTGCCGCACGGCGCCTGAGGCCGCCAGCGCCTCGTTGCTCAGAACTGGGCGCGGCGCCGTGGCGGGCAGGGAATGCCGTGGCTGCCATGGAAGTCTTCCTGCACCTTCCAGGTGAGCCGCCGCGAAATCTGGCGCACGATCTGGCGCAGCAGGTGGTCGCCGCTGCTCTGCACCAGGTTGTCCGGCAACAGATTGACCATGCCTGGCAGCCGGATCCACACCGACAGCTCCAGCTGCCAGCGCACCAGGGTGTGCAGCATCAGCCGATCCACCTCCTCGTGGGAAACCTCCTCCGGCCCGGTGCTCTCATCGAGCCGCAGCGAGGCGTTGAAATCGACGTCGTAGAGGGCCTGCAAGGCTGGATCGGCATCCGGCACCGCCTCGGTGATGATCCGATAGATGCCTTCGTCCTGGGGGAGCAGCTCGAGGCCGATGGTGGGCTCCACCTCAAAGCCGAAGTTGCCGAAGCGCCCCAGGGTGAGCACATAGCCGTTGATCCCCAGCGGGGTCACCGCCATCGGCGCCGCACAGCGGCGGAACCAGCCCTCATGGCAATCGAGGTAGGCCGCCACCACGGAGGACGGTGCCCGCATCTCCATGAGATCGGCAAAGGCACTGGCGTAGCGATGGACCCGTGGATCGTCGCTGGCACGCAGCAGGGTGGGTTCGGAAAGGGGTTCTGCCGTCACGCTGGTGCCGGAAGGTCGGGTGGTTGCGGCGGTCTGTGGAGTCGGGGAGGTCGTGGGGGGAGTGGGGTGAGGGGTGCTGGTGATCCGGGGGGGTGAAACCTGACTGGAGGACGCGACCGGCTGGGACAAGGGATGGCGGTCGTGGCTCATCAGTGCAGGGAGCCCCGGACAGAGGTGCAGAGGGGAATGTAAAGCCCCGCAGCCAGTGCAGTGTCGCCACCGTGACAGCGGCCCGGCCCTGGTTCAGCTCTCGGTGAGCTCCACCAGTCGCCGGATCACGTCTTCCACCACCCGATCCGGGGTGGAGGCGCCGGAGGTGATGCCCACCCGGATCGCACCCTCGGGCAGGAACGGTTCGAGGGTTTCCAGCTCCCCGCCCAGCGGTTTGTGTTCGATCCGGTTGCCGGGACCGATCCGCTCGGGGGTGTCGATGTGGAAGGAGTGGATGCCACGGGAGATGGCGATCTCCTGCAGGTGGGTGGTGTTGGAGGAGTTGTAGCCGCCGATCACCACCATCAGGTCGAGCGGTTCATCCACCAGGGCGAAGATCGCGTCCTGGCGCTCCTGGGTGGCATCACAGATGGTGTTGAAGGCCAGGAAGTGGTCGTTGATCCGGGCCGGGCCGTAGCGCTGCAACATGGTGTGCTCGAACAGGCGGCCGATGTCTTCGGTTTCGCTCTTGAGCATCGTCGTCTGGTTGGCCACCCCGACGCGGATCAGGTCGCGATCCGGATCGAAGCCGGGCGAGCAGGCGTGCTGGAAGCGGGTCATGAAGGCCTGCCGCTCCTCGGCGCTGCGTTGGCCTTCGTTGTCAGCACCGGTGAGGATGTAATCACTCACCATCTGGGCTTCAGCCAGATCGAGCACCACCAGATAGGTGCCGGCAAACGAGCTGGTGGCCAGGGTTTCCTCATGTTTCACCTTGCCGTGAATGATCGAGGTGAAGGCATGCTTCTTGTGTTTCTCCACCGTGTTCCACACCTTCGACACCCAGGGGCAGGTGGTGTCGACGATGTGGCAGCCCCGCTCGTTGAGCAGCTGCATTTCCTGCACGGTGGCGCCGAAGGCCGGCAGGATCACCACATCGCCGGTGCCCACGTCTGAGAAGTCCTTGCAGCCATCTTTCACATCGATGAACTGCACGTTCATCTCGCGCAGGTGATCGTTGACCGAGGGGTTGTGGATGATCTCGTTGGTGATCCAGATCCGCTCACTCGGGTAATGGCGGCGCGTTTCATAGGCCATCGCCACAGCCCGCTCCACACCCCAGCAGAAGCCGAAGGCCTCGGCCAGTCGCACCGTCAGCCGGCCTTCGCGCAGCTCGTGGCCGTCGGTGCGCAGGCTGGCGACCAGGTCGCTCTGGTAGGCGGTTTTGAGGCTGCCGGCCACCTCCTCGCCCAGGCCGAAACCGCGGCGGTTGTAACGCTCCGAATGGTGCAGGGAACGCTTGAAAGCTCGGGTATCCACGGCTGCTGCAGCTCAGGCACCCGGGAACTCTATGGGGCTCTCCCACGCCGCCGCCGGAGCCGGTGGCGTGGCTCAGCCTTGATGCTCCTCCACCGTCGCCAAGCCGAGCCAGGCGATCGTGTCACCGCTGAAGTGGTAGCGGCAGGGCAGCACCTCCACCCCGGCGGCCAGGGCCTGGCGGAACAGCTCGCCGTAGCGGGGATCGGCCGCATCGCCCGGCGCGAAGCGGTCCACATCGTGGCGGCTCAGGCAGGGCACCAGCACGGCCCGCGCCTGCGGCAGCAACGCCATCAGCTCCACCAGGTGTTTCTGTCCCCGTTCGGTCACCGTGTCGGGAAACAGGGCGAGACGGCCGTCGCTCCAGGTGGTGTTCTTCACCTCCAGCCAGATCGGCCGCGGATCGGCAGCCCCTTCGCTCGGGGTCAGCAGCAGGTCGATGCGGCTGCGGCGCCCCTCGCCGTAGGGCACTTCGGCCCGGATCGCGCCGATCGGGCCGAGCCAGGGCTCAAGGCAGCCGGACTCGATCGTGGCGCGCACCAGTCGGTTCGGCAGGGCGGTGTTGATGCCCACCCAGATCGCGCTGCCGTCGGCGCCGGTCACCTCGGCCTGCTCCCAGGTCCAGGCCAGCTTTCGGCTGGGTGAGGGATCGTGGCGCAGGCGCACCCGCCCGCCGGGATGCAGCACCCCCGTCATCGGGCCGGTGTTGGCGCAATGGGCGGTGACCAGTTCGCCGCTGTCCAGGGCCACATCGGCGAGGAAGCGCTTGTAGCGCTTGAGCAGCACGCCTTCCACCAGGGGGCCGGTGGCCAGCACGGTCACCGGCGATGTTGCGGCCGTGGCAGCCGGCGGGCTGGAGGGGTGGGCGGCGCTGGGCATCGGGTCTGGCTCAGGCCGGAACGCCCGCCATACTGCCCTGTCTCCGTTTGAGCTTCGAGCCCAGGCCCCGATGGCGAGATCGCTCAAAAGGATTGCGTTGATCGTGGCCCTGGCCACGGCCCTCAGCAAGGTGGCGGGCCTGGTGCGTCAGCAGGTGATCGCCGCCGCCTTCGGCGTGGGTGCCGCCTACGACGCTTACAACTACGCCTATGTGTTGCCGGGCTTCCTGCTGATCCTGCTGGGCGGCATCAACGGACCCTTCCACAGCGCCATGGTGAGCGTGCTGGCGCGCCGGCCGCGGCAGGAGGGGGCCCATGTGCTGGCCGCCATCAACACCCTGGTGGGGGCGGCCTTGATCGGGGTGACGCTGCTGTTGATCGTGGCGGCCGATCCGCTGGTCACCCTGGTGGGGCCTGGTCTGGATGGCACCCGCCATGAGCTGGCGGTGCTGCAGTTGCGCTGGATGGCGCCGATGGCGCTGTTCGCCGGCCTGATCGGCCTTGGGTTCGGCGCCCTCAATGCCGCCGATGTCTTCTGGCTGCCGTCGGTGAGCCCGCTGCTCTCGAGCGTCGCCGTGATCGGCGGTATCGCCATCCTCTGGTGGCAGCTGGGGTCGGCGATCGTGTTGCCGCAATGGGCGGTGATCGGCGGTGTGGTGCTGGCCGCCAGCACCACCGTGGGGGCGGTGCTGCAGTGGTTGATCCAGCTGCCGGCCCTGGCCAAGGAGGGGTTGCACAAATTCCAGCTGGTCTGGGACTGGCAGGATCCCGGCGTGCGCGAGGTGCTGCAGGTGATGGGCCCGGCCACCCTCTCCTCGGGGATGTTGCAGATCAATGTGTTCGTCGATCTGTTCTTTGCCTCCGGCATCGTCGGCGCGGCGGCGGGCCTGGGTTACGCCAATCTGCTGGTGCAGACGCCCCTCGGCCTGCTCTCCAATGCCCTGCTGGTGCCGCTGCTGCCGGTGTACGCCCGGCTCACGGCCCGGGCCGATCGCCCCGAGCTGATTGGCCGGATCCGCCAGGGGTTGATGCTTTCCAACGCCAGCATGTTGCCCCTGGGGGCGGTGATGGTGGCGTTGGCCGGTCCGATCGTGTCGCTGGTGTACGAGCGCGGCGCCTTCGATCACCAGGCCGCCGCCCTGGTGGGGGGACTGTTGATGGCCTACGGCATCGGCATGCCCGCCTATCTGGCCCGAGACGTGCTGGTGCGTGTCTTCTATGCCCTGGGCGATGGGGTCACGCCCTTCCGCTGGTCGATGGCTGGCATTGGCCTCAATGCGGTTTTTGACTGGCTGCTGGTGGGGGCTCCGACGCCCTGGGGCCAGCAGCTGCCGGCGCTCAACTTCGGCGCTCCCGGCCTGGTGCTGGCCACGGTTTCGGTGAATGTGATCACCTGCCTGGGGCTGCTGCTGGCGCTGCAGGCCAGGCTTGGCCAGCTGCCGTTGCAGGTGTGGTTGCGCGATACCGGTCTGCTGGCCCTGGCCGCCCTGGTCGGGGCGCTGTTCGGCTGGCTGCTGGCCCACGGGGTGACCTGGCCGGCTGGTCTGTTCGGCCTGCTGCTGCAGAACGCCCTCAGTGCGGCCCTGGCCCTGGGGCTCTATGGGCTGCTGGCCACCCTCTTCCGGGTGCCGGAGGCAGCCCAGCTGCTGCAACTGCTGCAGCGCCGCAAGGCGGTCTGAGGGGCGCCGGCCCAGCTCAGGATTGCTTGACCTGGCGTTCTTCGCGCACCTGCACCGGGATCTCCAGATGGGAGCGGCCCAGCATCTGGGGGCCGTCGACGGAGTAGATGCGGGCTTCGATGCCGAAATCGCGGAAGGCGGATTCCAGTTCCTGCATCAACGCCTTTTCCACCTGGGCTTCGGCGTCCACCACCTTGCCGATCAGCCGCCCACCCAGGCGTCCAATCCGCTGGCGCACCACTTCCCGGGCATTGGTGACCTCAATGATCAGCACGGCCCGATCGCGGGAACTGTCACCCTATCCGCAGAAAGGCTCCAGCAGTTCTTCCAGATCGCGCAGCTGGCCTGGCGGTACCAGGCGAGCCAAGGGCAGCCTGGTAACGCCGCCGCCGATCGGCACTTGCACCGCCTCGAGGGACTGGCGGGCGCAGATCTCCGCCCCCTGGCTGAGGCGGCCGGCGCATTCGATCGCCAGGGTTTCGGCCAGGCCCGCATCCCCCAGATAGAGGTGCCAGCCGGCAATCTGCACATAGAGGCGATCCGCGATCGCGCGGCTGAGGTCGTCGAGGGATCGGGCGTCGATCGTCATCGGGAGGGTTCGCTGGCGGCTTTGGGACGCAGGGCCACCACCACGCTGCCATGGACCAGCAGGGCCGCACCCCAGCCCAGGGTCAGCCAGGTGAGATGGGGCCAGGGATGGCGCAGCTCCTGCACGAACCAGAGGCCGCTGTTCAGGGCGGCGAAGGCCATGGCGTGCAGCGTGAAATTGACGATGCGCTCGAAATGCCGGTAGGTGGGGTCGGCGGGATCGGCGGGGCCGTACCAACGGATCGGCATGGGGTTACAGGGTGGGGGAGATCGGGATGGGGTTGGGCAGGGGTGCGCCGCCGCGAACCAGCCTGGTTGACGGATGGGCACCCTATGCGGTGAAAATGAACGGGTAGGCGCTTGTAGCTCAGCGGATTAGAGCATCTGACTACGGATCAGAGGGTCGGGAGTTCGAATCTCTCCAGGCGCGTCATTCCATCAGCCGTCCTCCGGGACGGCTTTTTTTTGCGCTGGCCTCGTCCCTGCTTGTCCCTGCTCGTCCGGGCCGGCACACGGCCCTCGGGCGGTGGCGGCCCCGTGCCTACGATCGAATCACTTCCGTGCGGCTCCCATGGCGGACCAGATCGACACCCCCCTCAGCAGTGCCGATCCGGCCATTGCCGCCCTGATCGCCAAGGAGCTGGAACGTCAGCAGACCCATCTGGAGTTGATCGCCAGCGAGAACTTCGCCTCCCAGGCCGTGATGGAGGCCCAGGGCTCGGTGCTCACCAACAAGTACGCCGAGGGTCTGCCCCACAAGCGCTACTACGGCGGCTGCGAGCACGTCGATGCCATTGAGGAGCTGGCGATCAAGCGGGCCAAGCAGTTGTTCGGGGCCGCCTGGGCCAATGTGCAGCCCCACAGCGGCGCCCAGGCCAACTTCGCCGTATTCCTGGCCCTGCTGGTGCCCGGGGACACGATTCTGGGCATGGATCTTTCCCATGGCGGGCACCTCAGCCATGGTTCGCCGGTGAACGTGTCGGGCAAGTGGTTCAAGCCTGTGCACTACGGCGTTGATCCCCAGACCCAGACCCTCAACTACGCGCTGATCCGCGAGCTGGCCCTGGAGCATCGCCCCAAGCTGATCATCTGCGGCGGTTCCGCCTATCCCCGCACGATCGATTTCGCCGCCTTCCGCGCCATCGCCGATGAGGTGGGCGCCTATCTGCTGGCCGATATGGCCCACATCGCCGGTCTGGTGGCGGCCGAGGTGCATCCCAGCCCTCTGCCCCACTGCCATGTGGTCACCACCACCACCCACAAGACCCTGCGCGGACCTCGCGGTGGCCTGATCCTGTGCAATGACGCCGACTTCGGCAAGCAGTTCGACAAGGCGGTCTTCCCCGGCACCCAGGGCGGCCCCCTGGAGCATGTGATCGCCGCCAAGGCGGTGGCCTTCGGCGAGGCCCTGCAGCCCGCTTTTCGCAGTTACAGCGAGCAGGTGGTGCTCAACGCCCAGGCTCTCGCCACCCGGCTGCAGGAGCGGGGCATCACGGTGGTGTCCGGCGGCACCGACAACCACATCGTGTTGCTGGATCTGCGGTCGATCGGTCTCACCGGCAAGGTGGCCGATCTACTGGTCAGTGAGGTCCACATCACCGCCAACAAGAACACGGTGCCGTTCGATCCCGAATCCCCCTTCGTGACCAGCGGCCTGCGCCTGGGCAGCGCCGCCCTCACCACCCGCGGTTTCGATGCGGCGGCCTTCTACGAGGTGGCCGATGTGATCGCCGATCGATTGATCCAGCGGCAGGATGCCGCCGTGGAGCAGCGCTGCCGCGAGCGCGTGGCTGATCTCTGTCAGCGTTTTCCTCTCTACGCGCAACAACGTCAGCTTCAGAACGCCTGAGCTCTGGCGACGCCCGTAAGGTGGCGCCCATCGGCCTGCTGCTTCCCGTCCCTGTCCTGTGACGCTCGCTTACAGCCCCATTGCGGCGGCCTTGCTCACCCTCGCCGTTGCGGCCTTGCTCACGGCGCTGGTGGTCCCGCTGGTGCGGCAGCTTGGTCTGCGCTGGGATCTGGTCGATGCTCCGGATCCGCGCAAGCAGCACTCCGCGCCGATGGTGCGACTCGGTGGTGTCGGCATTGTGGGGGGATTCAGCCTCGCCCTCACCCTCACCTGGGTGTTGGGAGGCTTCGCCAACCTGACCCCGGACAAGGACCAGTTGATCTGGACCACCCTGGCCGGTGCCCTGTGCTTTTTTCTCATCGGCCTGGCTGATGACCTCTTCGCCCTGCCGCCGTTGCCGCGGCTGGCTGGCCAGCTGGCGGTGGCGATGGCGGTCTGGAGTCAGGGGGTGCGCATCGGCAACATTGAGTTTCCCTTTCCCCTGTTCGGCCACAGTCCGAACCTGGCGCTGTCGGCGCCGCTGAGCCTGCTGGCCACCGTGATCTGGCTGGTGGGCATCACCAATGCGATCAACTGGCTCGATGGCCTCGATGGCCTCGCGGCTGGTGTCAGCGGCATTGCCGCGGTGGGTCTGCTCTCGGTGAGTTACAGCCTGCATCAACCGGCCGCTGGCCTGCTGGCGGCGGCTCTGGCCGGGGCCTGCCTGGGCTTCCTGCGCCACAACTTCAACCCCGCCCGCATTTTCATGGGGGATGGCGGGTCCTATTTCCTCGGTTTCGCCCTGGCGGCAATCAGCATCGTCGGGCCGGCCAAGGGGCTCACCGGGGTGAGCCTGCTGCTGCCGCTGCTGATCCTGTCCCTGCCCCTGGCCGACATGTCGGCGGTGATCATGGGCCGCCTCAGCGAGGGGCGCTCCCCCTTCTATCCCGATCGGCGCCATTTGCACCATCGCCTGCTGCGAGCTGGTTTCAGCCATCGCCGCACCGTCGTGCTGATCTATGCCTTCACCCAGTGGCTGGCGGCCCTGGCCCTGGTGGTGGCCGATGCCGAGCTGCGCTTTCTCTGGCTGGGCCTGGCCACGGCGGTGTTGATCGCCGTGGTGGTGGTGTTCCGCCGCCAGATGCAGCAGGAGGCAGGGTGAGCTCTCCCCACCTCCCCGAGCGCACAGGCGCCGAGATCCTCTGCGTCGGCAGCGAGCTGCTGCTGGGCAGCATCGTCAACAGCAACGCCCGCTGGCTGGCCGATCAGCTGGCCGCCCTCGGCATCCCCCACTTTCGCCAGCAGGTGGTGGGGGATCACCGGAGCCGGCTGATCGCCGCCCTGCAATCGGCCTCGCGGCGCTGCCGGCTGTTGATCACCACCGGCGGCCTGGGGCCCACCCCAGACGACCTCACCACCGAAGCGATCGCCGCCGCCTTCGACACCGCTCTCGAGGAGCGGCCGGAGGTGTGGGCCGACATCCAGGCCAAGCTGGTGCGCCGTGGCGGCATCCCCTCAGCCGCGTTGCGCCGCCAGGCCCTGCTGCCGGTGGGTGCCACCTTGCTGCCCAATCCCACCGGCACCGCTGCGGGGATGATCTGGTCGCCGCTGCCGGGCTTCACCCTGCTCACCTTCCCGGGGGTGCCCAGCGAGATGCAGGTGATGTGGAACGCCACCGCGGCCCCCTGGCTGCGGCAGAGCGGCCTGGCCCAAGGGGTGTTCGCCAGCCGCATCCTGCGCTTCTGGGGCGTGGGCGAGTCCACCCTGGCGGGCCAGGTGGAAGACCTGCTGGCCTGCCCCAATCCCACCGTGGCGCCCTATGCCGGGGCCGGTGAGGTGACCCTGCGGCTCACGGCCGCGGCGGCGGATCCTGCCGCTGCCGCAGCGCTGCTGGATCCGCTCGAGGCGGAGGTGCGGGCCCGCACGGCGGCGACCTGCTTCGGCGCTGACGACGACAGCCTGGCCTCGGTGGTGCTGGCGGCGCTGCGCCAGCGGGGCCAGAGCCTGGCGGTGGCAGAATCCTGCACCGGTGGCGGCCTGGGGGCTGCCCTGGCGGCGGTGCCGGGGGCCTCGGATGTGTTCCTCGGTGGGGTGATCGCCTACGCCAATGCGGTCAAGCAGCAGCTGCTGGGTGTGCCGGCCGAGCTGCTGCGGGAGCATGGCGCCGTCAGTGATCCGGTGGCCCGGGCCATGGCCGAAGGCGTCCAGCGCCAGACGGGCAGCACCTGGGCCCTGGCGGTGAGCGGTGTCGCGGGCCCGGGCGGTGGCACTCCCGACAAGCCAGTGGGCCTGGTGCATCTCGCCCTGGCCGGCCCCCAGGGATGCACGAGCGAGGGGGTGCAGTTCGGCGCCAGCCGCGGCCGCGGCTGGATCCAGACCCTCAGCATCGGCGAGGCCTTGAATCGCCTGCGCCTGGCCCTGGGCTGAGGGCGCCGCTGAGGACGGACGGCCTGGACGCCAGCCTCAGCACAGGCGCGAACTCTGCGGAGCCGCCAAGTCCGCTGGCCCGGCGGCGGCGATGGAGCGTGCGGGTTCGCCGCTGCCCGGGAGCTGCTTGCCCAGCAGGATCGTTGTCAGCTGATCAGGACTGATCCGAGGGCCGCGGAGCCTCGGCGCGAACGCTGATCGGGCGAAAGGATCCGTCGCCGGCCGCCACGGCAAGGCTCCAGCGGCGGAATGCGTAGCCCGCTGGCTTGGCCACCACAGGCTTGAGCCCGGGGTTGGCGGCAGCCGTCAGGATGTCGCACCGCTGCGCCACCCTTGGCTGCTTGCCGGCGGTGATCGGCATCGCTGCGGCCTGGCGGCTGGATCGATCACCAATGCTGACGGGTCAAGTTTTCCGCTCTGCCTCCGAGGTTTTCAACAGAGCACCCCGGGTTTTCCCCCGTTTATCGCCTGGCCAAGCGTTGGTACGACAAGACTTCAAAGTTTTTCTGTGGAAAACTGCCTCTCCCCTTGACCGCGGCGATCGCGGCCGGCCCGTCGGCGTTCAGCGTCCCTAGCGCTGGCCTGAGGGCCTGGCCTGGCTGAGGTCCAGCCGCGGGTCCGATGGGACGGGGGCGGCGGGGGGCGCTTTGACGGGATGGGGCACGCCGTGAGGTGATGGGGACGACTTCGCGAAGGACGCCGCTTGAGCCAGATCCCCGACCATTCGCCCCAGTTCGTCAGCATCGAGAACCAGATGCCCCTCGATTTATTCGAGGCCATGGCTGAGTTCATTCGCATCCATCCCCAGTGGGATCAGTACCGCCTGATGCAGGCGGCGCTGGCCGGCTTCCTGTTTCAGCAGGGCTGCCAGGACCGCTCCGTTGCCCGCCACTACCTGGACGGCCTGTTCCGGCGCGAACCCTCTCCATCCTCGTTTTCGTCCTGAGCCTCGCCGTCGATGGCGTCCCTCTCCCCGCGACCGCAGCTGGTGGTGCTCGATGGCTACACCAGCAATCCCGGCGATCTCGACTGGGAACCTCTGGAGCGGCTCGGCGAGCTGACGATTCACGCCCGCACCGCCCCCGAGCAGGTGGCTGCCCGCATCGCCAAGGCCGATGTGGTGCTCACTAACAAGACCCGGCTCGATGCCGCCTCCCTGGCCGCGGCCCCCGGCTTGCGCGGGGTGGCAGTGCTGGCCACCGGCTTTGATGTGGTGGATGCGCTGGCGGCCCGTCGGCTGGGCCTGCCGGTCTGCAACGTGCCGGAATACGGAACGATGTCCGTCGCCCAGGCCGTCTTCGCTCTGCTGCTGGAACTAACCAACCACACCGGCGCCCTGGCGGCCTCGGTGCGTCAGGGGCGCTGGTCGGCGGGGCCCGACTTCTGCTATTGGGATCGGCCCTTGGTGGAGCTGGCCGGCCAGACCCTCGGGGTGGTGGGGATGGGACGCATCGGTACTGCCGTCGCCCGCATCGGCGAGGCCTTCGGCATGCGGGTGCTCAGCCATCGCCGCCGCCCCGATCCGGCGTCGGTGCACCTCGATCAGCTGTTGCAGGAGAGCGATGTGGTGAGCCTGCACTGTCCGCTCACCCCAGCCACCCGGGGTCTGATCGATACCGCCCATCTGCGGCGCATGAAGCCCGGTGCCCTGTTGATCAACACCGGCCGCGGCGCCCTGATCAACGAGGTCGACCTGGCGGAAGCTCTGGCCAGCGGCCAGCTCGGTGGCGCCGGCCTCGATGTGCTCAGCCTCGAACCGCCCCAAGCGGACCATCCGCTGCTGAACGCCCCCAACTGTCTGATCACACCCCACGTGGCCTGGGCCACGCGCCAGGCTCGGCAGCGGCTGATTGCCGTCAGTGCCCGCAACGTGGCGGCGATCCTGGCCGGCCGGCCGATCCATGTGGTCAACCCTGCCTGAGACGGTGTCTGCAGGGGGGATAGCCGATCTCCAGGCTGATCGCCGCCCTGGGGGTTCACTCCCGCCCGGTTTTAGGGTGCTGCATTCCCTCGCAGAGTCGCGGTGAGTTCCGGCACCCTGTACGACAAGGTCTGGGACCTGCACCGGGTTGCCGAGCTGCCCGGTGGTGCCACCCAGCTGTTCATCGGCCTGCATCTCATCCATGAGGTCACCAGCCCCCAGGCGTTCTCGGCCCTGCGGGATCTGGGCCTGGGCGTGCGCCATCCCGAGCGCACCGTGGCCACGGTGGATCACATCGTGCCCACCACCTCCCAGGCTCGGCCGTTTGCCGATCCGCTGGCCGAGGAGATGCTCGCCACCCTGGAGCGCAATTGCGCCGAGCACGGCATCACCCTGCATGGTCTGGGCAGCGGCCGCCAGGGCATCGTGCACGTGATCGCTCCGGAACTCGGGCTCACCCAGCCGGGCATGACCGTGGCCTGCGGCGATTCGCACACCTCCACCCACGGCGCCTTCGGTGCCATCGCCTTCGGCATCGGCACCAGCCAGGTGCGTGATGTGCTCGCCAGCCAGAGCCTGGCGATGAACAAGCTCAAGGTGCGTCGCATCCGGGTGGATGGCGTTCTGCAGAGCGGTGTGGCCGCCAAGGATCTGATCCTGCACATCATCCGGATGCTGGGGGTTAAAGGCGGTGTGGGCTACGCCTATGAATTCGCCGGCGAGGCGATTGAGGCGCTCTCGATGGAGGAGCGCATGACCCTCTGCAACATGGCGATCGAGGGTGGTGCCCGCTGTGGCTACGTCAACCCCGACGCCACCACCTTCGCCTACCTGCAGGGCCGGCCCCAGGCGCCGGTGGGAGATGCCTGGGCCCGGGCGGTGGAGTGGTGGCGCTCCCTGGCCAGTGGCCCCGAGGCCGTCTTCGACGATGAGGTGAGCTTCGATGCCAGCCTGATTGCGCCCACCGTCACCTGGGGTATCACCCCGGCCCAGGGAATCGGGGTCAACGAGACGGTACCCACCGCCGCGCAGCTGGAGCCCGACGAGCGACCGATCGCCGAGGAGGCCTATCGCTACATGGACCTGGTGCCGGGCGCCCCGATCGCCGGGACGCCGGTGGATGTCTGCTTCATCGGCAGCTGCACCAACGGCCGCCTCAGCGATCTGCGCGCCGCCGCCGCCGTGGCCCAGGGTCGTCAGGTGGCGGCGGGGATCAAGGCCTTCGTGGTGCCGGGATCGGAGCAGGTGGCGGCCGCCGCCGAGGCCGAGGGCCTCGATGCGGTGTTCCGCGCCGCCGGCTTCGAATGGCGCGAACCGGGCTGCTCGATGTGCCTGGCCATGAATCCCGATCGGCTCGAGGGCCGGCAGATCAGCGCCAGCTCTTCCAATCGCAACTTCAAGGGTCGCCAGGGCTCCGCCAATGGCCGCACCTTGCTGATGAGCCCGGCCATGGTGGCGGCCGCCGCCGTGGCCGGCCATGTCGTCGATGTCCGCGAGCTGCTGGCCGCACCCGCCGCTGCTGGCGCCAGTCGCCCGGCTGTCGTGGGCACGCCTGGCTGATTCGCTGTCCCCTCGAGCTGGGTGTCAGCCCTGCTCCGCCGCGCCCTTCCCCCTCCCCAATCCGATGCGCTCCGCTTCGAGCCCCGCCGCCAGCCCCGTCCCGTTCCCCATCGGTGCGATCCGTCTCTGCCGTGGTCAGGCGGTGGCCGTGGTCGGCGACGACATCGACACCGACCGGATCATCCCGGCCCGCTTCCTCAAGTGCGTCAGTTTTGAAGGGCTGGCCGTCGGTGCCTTCGCCGATGATCGCGCCGAGCTGGGCGGCGATCATCCCTTTGATCACCCCGAACATCAGAGCGCTTCGATTCTGGTGGTCAATCGCAACTTCGGCTGTGGCTCCAGTCGCGAACACGCCCCCCAGGCGCTGATGCGCTGGGGAATTCGGGCCGTGATCGGCGAGAGCTATTCCGAGATCTTCTTCGGCAATTGTCTGGCGATGGGCATCCCCTGCCTCACCGCGGGCCACGACGATGTGCTGGCCCTGCAGCAGGCGATCACGACCGATCGCGCCGCTGAGCTGGTGCTCGATCTTGAGGCGCTTCAGGTGCGTCTGCTGGGCAGCCCGCCGGCGGAGCGCAGCTGGCCGTGCAGCCTGGCCCAGGGCCCCCATCGCATGTTGGTGAGTGGCCAGTGGGATGGCACCAGCCTGCTGGTGGCCCACGACGAGGCCCTCCGGCTCACGGCCACCAGGCTTCCCTACCTGAAGGCCTTTGAGGACGGCTCAATCTCCTGATCTCCTGATCGGGCCGCGATCGATCGCCAGCGCAGTACCCCCAGCCTGGTGGGCGCCGATCAGAACGGCCGGTTCAGGATCGTCTGGCTGGGGTTGTAGGTGTAGGGGACGAAGGGGCGGCCGGTGCCCTTGAAGTTGAAGTCGTTGAGCTTGATCCGCAGGCCGCCGAGGCCGTCGTAGGGGCTGTAGAAGAGGCCGATTTCATAGGCGCGTCGCTGCCAGCGCAGCTCGATGTAGGAGCCGGTGACGTCGCCGTAATTGGTTGAATTGGGATCGACGTTCAGGCCGATGCCGCCACTGAAGACCAGGGGGCCCACCAGTTGCTGGGTGAGGCCGATGCCGAGGGTGTTGAGGTCCACGGCCCGGTCGAAGCTCAGCGGGCTGATGCCCTGTTTGAGCGTGCCGCCGCCGGTGATGGTGAGCTGGGTGAAGTCGAGGAAGGGGCGCACGAAGTGGCCCAGGGTGAGCGTGGGCCCCCCCGAAATGCCGATGGTGTTCTGGTTGGTGCCATCGCCGTAATAGGCCAGCGTGCCCAGCACATTGGCGTTGAGGCTCAAACCGGGCACCACCGGTTGGGCGGTGTTGAGAAAGGCTTTGTCGATCGTGGGGGCTGCCGGTTTGCCGGTCCAGATGTTGTAGCTGAGGTTGAGGGAGCCGATCGCATTGGCCCGCCAGAGATCGCTGAGATTGGTGCTCTGATACGGATTGCTCTGATAGTTGCCGATGCCGGCTCGCCAGTAGTAATTGCTGCTCAGCCGGCCCCAGGTGGGCAGCGTGCTGGTGTCGTCGAAGGAAAGGCCGTAGGCGGTGTAGACGTCCTGCTCTCCGAGGGTGCCGTTCCAGGTGCGGAAGCGGTAGGCCCCGAATAGTCGAGCGGTGGCATCCCCCAAGAGGGGCACGCTGATGTTGCGCGCCATTTCAGCCCAGCTACGCGTGCCATCCGGGATGTTCTCCGGATTGAAGGTGGAGAGTTCCACCCGGGCGCTGCTGTTGAAGCCCAGCAGTTGACCGCTCAGCTTGGCGTCAAGGCCGAACAGGTCGCTGCTGGTGGCCGGTTGATACACCCCGGCGGATTGCACCGGCTGGCCGGGCAGGGGATACACCTCGGTGCTGCCGTTGATCGCCCGCTGGGCCAGGAACTGGGGTTCCAGGGTCAAGGTGGTGGTGCCCTTGGCGCCGAAAGCGATCGGAATCTTGTAGCCCAGGTAATACCCGTCGCGGTCTTCCTGGTCGTAGCTGAACACCAGGCGGTTATCGACCTCTTCCTGCTTTTGGATCGTGGTGCTGCGGGTCACCGAGATCGGCAGCCGATCCTCCAGCCGCAGGCGATTGCGGGAGGCCTTGATCACGGTGTCGCCATTGGCCTGGAGGGTGGCCACCACGTTCTCCGAATCCAGCCACGACTGGGCGGGGGTGAAGGGGTCGTTGCTGAAGCCGACGCGATCGCCGCTGAGGGTGGTGGGCGTGATGCGCAGGCGGCGGGCCTGGAAGCGCCAGCGGCTGATGGTGCCGCGCACCAGCTGCTTGTTGCTGGCGGTGGACAGGCTGCTCAGCTGACTGGGCCGGATCCCGCCGTAGTTGTTGGCGGTGTCGGTGGACAGGGAGTAGTTGGGGAAGCCCCGGCGGCGCTCGGCCACCAGGCTCTGCTGGAACTGCACGTCCGTGACGCGCTGATCAAGGGTGGCGATCGCCGCCTGGCGTTGCCGCTCCTGTTGCCGGGCTGCGGCCCAGACGCCCTGGCGAGTGGTGGGCGGCTGGCTGGCGGCCTGGGGGGCGCTGGCGGTGGTGCCCGCGCTGGAGACTGGCGCTGCTGCTGTTGGGGCAGGCGGGGTGGATTGGGCCAGGCGCCTGGGGCCCATTGTCACCACCTGCAATTGTTCCGCCAGGCTCTCCGGCTTCTCCTGGCCGGGCTCCGGTGCTCCCGGGCAACCCTGGGCCGGTGGCAGTTCCAGCGGCGGTACGAGCGGTTTGGCCTGGCCCCAGCGATAGCGCAGGCCCAGCAGATAGGCATTGCTGCCTTCACTCACCCCGCTGTACACCCCGTAGGCGCCGGAGCGATGGTGGATGCGGCCGACGGCCGATAATTGCGGGGTCACCAGCGCTTCAACCTCGAAGGCGAGGTAATTGAGGAAGGTGCTGTAGTTCTGGCGGAACGTCTTTTCGTAGTTGCTGGGTTGGCTGAGCAGGCTGACGCCTTCCACGAAATAAAGGTTCAGCCAGGGTTGCAGCCACAGCCGCGCGCCGAGGCCCACGGTCGCTTCGGCGAAGGTCTGGGCGGGCGTATCGGCGTAGGGCACCGCCTGGTTGTAAGGGCCACCGGGCTGCTGGGCAGCCCGGTGGCCGAGCAGCGTGGTGTCCAGCTCCAGGGCGAGTGGGCCGGCATCGATCAGGCGGCGCTGCAGACCCAGTCCGGTCAGATATTCCGGCCGTAGCCGGCCTTTGAAGATGAAGGTGTCGCCGAAGTTGGCCGCGAACATCTGGCCCGCCCAGGCGGTTACGGCCCAGGGGTAGGGGTGCCACTGGGGTGGGGCCGGAATCGTCGGTGGGCAGGCCAGGGGCTCCGCCGGTACCAGCGGCACCGAGGGCATGGCGGCCAGGTCGAAGTCGGTCTGGCTGCCGTCGAGATCGAGCACGCCGTAGACGTCTTCCAGTTCTCCCATGCCCTCCAGCAGGCTGTAGCGCAGGCGGCTGGCCTGCATGTACTGCATGCCCCGTTGCAGGCGCACGCTGCCGTAGGCGTAGAGCGTGCGCGATTCGGTGTCGATCTCAATCCGATCGGCCAGCAGCCGGGCGCCAGCCAGCCGGGCTGAAACATGGCCGCTGCTGACGAAACGCCGCATCTGGGCGTCGTAGCCCTGGCGATCGGCCTGGAGCTCCAGCTCCAACGGCACTGCCGCTGGCAGGAGGGGGGAGGGCGGCGTGGCAGGGGGTTTGGTGCTGGCGGTGCCCCCGCCTGACAGCGTTGCCGCCGGCGCCCCAGCGAGGGGGGCGGGGACTGGCTTGGTAGGGGATCCGCCTGGCTCCCCAGGGCTGGGCGCCGCGGCGAAGGGATTCAGATCCGCCGGCAACCTGGTGGTGGTGGTGGCGGCAGGAGGAGGGCTGTTCTGGCCCGCACCGGCAGGGGCCTGGGCGAGCGGACGGGAACCGTCCAGCGGTGGTGGTGGCGCAACCGGATAGGCGGCCGAGGGCTGGGGCCGCTCGATCAGGTCCTGAGCCGGGGCCGGTTGGGCTGCCAGGAGTAGGGCTCCAGCCAGTCCAAGACCGGCAACGGTCGTGGTCCTGCGGACTGTCCGGGCGGGAGGCAGCACAGGAAGCCGGGAATCGTGGGTCAGGTCGCCGGCGATCCTGCCACGTGGGTCAACAGGGCAGCGGTCGGCTCAGACCGGTTGTCGTGATGGGTGTCTTCCGGACCAGCCGGGATCGAGCTGCTGGGTTTCAGTCTTCGAGATCCTTGCGGCTCGGGGTGCGGCTGGGATCGCTGGCCAGGAAGCCGAGCACGAAGATCCCGATAAAGAAGAAAACGACCGAGTAGACCGAGATCTTGAGGGCGAGCATGGCTGTCCGGCGGGTGACAGGGAGTGACAGGCGCCGAGTGGGGTCTGGTGGACCCAACGGCAGCCGCGTCATCCTATGGGGCTTGAATGGCCATCCAAGATGGCAGGGGGCCTGGAGCAGCGTCTTCCTGCCTGGATTGAAACGTTTCAGTCACGTTTGCCCTTGGACCCGACCCTTGATCTCCAGTCCTTCTGGCTCGCGCAGCGAGGGGCAGACGGCCCACGGCCGGCCTTGGAAGATCCCTGGGGGCGGGCCCATCGGCCCGACTGGGCGGCCCGGGGGCTGATCATCTGGCCCCGGGGCGGGCAGGTGCGGCAGCTGCGGTTGACCCTGCTCTGCCCGGAGCCCTGGCGTTGTCTCGGGCCTGAACGGGCGGTGGCGCGCCTGTGTCTGCGCTGGTGGGCCGATGCGATGGAGTTGCTGGTCGACGCGCAGCCTGTGCATGGCGGCGATCTGTTCGATACCGCCTGTCGCTGGCCCCTACCGGAGCGCTGGTGGGCGGGTGAGCCCCTGGAGCTGGAGCTGCGGCTGCGCAGTCCCTGCCACGACGACGGCGCCCTGATCCACAGCCGGCTGGAACTCGAACCGCTTGATCCGGCTGATCCCGATGGCCTGCTGGCCCCCACCCTGGCGGCCCTGGGGGCCCTGCGGCGGCAACGGGGCCAGCCTGAGGCCGCCCCCAGCGGCTCGGTGCAGGTGCTCGGTCATGCCCACCTCGATCTCGCCTGGCTCTGGCCGGTGGCCGACACCTGGCGGGCGGCCGAGCGCACCTTCATCTCCACGCTGGATCTGATGGAGCGCTTCCCGCAGCTCCATTTCGGCCATTCGACTCCGGCGCTCTACGCCTGGCTGGAGCTGCAGCGGCCAGCCCTGTTCGACCGCATCCGCTCGGCGATGCGGGCCGGTCGCTGGGAGCCGCTGAATGGCCCCTGGGTCGAGAGCGACTGCGTGCTGCTCGACACCGCCTCCTTGCTGCGGCAGTTCCAGGAGGGGCAGCACTACAGCCAGCGCGCCTTCCCGGAGTGGGACCACAACCTGGCCTGGTTGCCTGACAGCTTCGGCTTTGCCGCCGGCCTGCCGGCCGTGGCGGCCGCCACCGGGGTGCGCTGGTTCTGCACCCACAAGCTGGCCTGGAACGCCACCAACCCCTTCCCCCATCGCCTGTTCCGCTGGCGCAGCCGCTGTGGCAGTGAGGTGCTGGCCCTGATGACGGCGCCGATCGGCACCGATGGCGATCCGCTGGCGATCGAGAGCTATCGCCTGGATTGGCAGCAGGCCACCGGCATCGGCGACGCCCTCTGGTTGCCGGGGGTCGGCGATCACGGGGGTGGCCCCACCGCCGAGCTGCTGGAGCAGCTGGCGCTGTGGCAGCTGCAACCGGCCGCCGTACCCCAGCACCACGGCACCCTGCGCGCCTATCTCGAGCGGCTGGCGCCCCTGGCGCCCCAGTTGCCGGTGTGGCGGGATGAGCTCTACCTGGAGCTGCATCGAGGCTGTGCCACCAGTCGGCCGGATCAGAAGCGCCACAACCGCACCCTGGAGCGCCTGTTGCGCGAGGCGGAGCTGGCCCGGGCCCTGCTCCTGGCCGTGGGGGCTGCGGTTGACCAGCCGGGGGCGGCGGTCGCTGGTCAGATGGCTTCTGCTGGCCAGCCCGAGGCCGCGGTCGGTGCCAAGGGCGAGACGGCGATTGACTGGCGGCCGCTGCTGTTCCAGCAGTTTCACGACATTCTGCCGGGCACCTCGATTCCAGAGGTGTTCGAGCAGGCTGAGCCCCAATGGCGGGCGGCCCGTCGTCGCAGCCGCGCCCAGCGCGATCGGGATCTGCAGACGCTGCTGGCCGGAGTGGAGCCCGCTGGAGCGGCCCGGGATGCTGGCCTGGCCCAGCCTGCCGCCCCACCGACAGCCCCAGTCCTGCCAGGTCCGCCACTTCCAGACCTGCAACTTCCAGGCCTGCCACTGCCAGGCCCGGCAACGCTGGACATGTCACTGCCGGACACGTCGCTGCTGGCGACGGCGCCGCCGCCAACCGGGTTGTGGCCAGGCTCGCCGGCTGCTCGTTGGTGGACCGACATTCCGCCGGCTAACACCTTGCTCAAGTGTCAGCCGGCTGGCGGCGGGGCGGCCAGCGCTCAGGCCCGCGACCAGTTCTGGTGGCTGGCCCAGCTGCAGACCCTGCCGGCCACGGTTCGCACCCTGCGGCTGCCTCCCGGCGCCTGGAGCCTGATCCAGCCCGATGGCCTGGAGGCTCCCTTGCCGGCTCAGGCCGCCGCCGAGGGCGGCGTCTGGATTCAGCTGCCTGTTCCCGCCGGCGTGGCGGTGCTGGCTCTGCGACGCCGCCGGGTCAGCGCTGCCTCGGCCCCGGCAGGGGGTCTGGCGGCACTGCCATCGGCTCCCCCGGGGCCTGGGCGGCCGTCATCCGAGCCCCTGCAGCAGTCGCCACCGGCCAAGCCTTTTGCTGCCGCACGCCAGCCCCTTGCGGCGCCGCCGCCGCCAGCGGCAATGGCAGGAACGCTGCCGTCAGCAGAGCCGCCGCTGCCGCAGGAGCCGTTGCTCCAACCGCAGGAGCGGCCATCGCTGCAGCCGCTGCCAGCACGGAATCCGCCTACGCCGCCGCAGCCCTCCCAGGCGCCACAAATCCTGCGATCACCTTCCCCCTCATCCCCACTGCTGCCAGCACCAGCACCAGCACCACCATCGCTGCTGTCACCTCGGAATCCACCAACGCCAACGCCCCAGCCCCAGCCAGTATCCGCGTGGTCGCAGCCATCGCCACCCTGGCCAAACCTGCAGCCGCTGCAGCCGGTTCATTGCGTTCCTGCCCCTGAGCTCGGGCCCGACCACTGGCGCCTCGGCAATGGCCTGATCGAGGCGGTGATCGGGCCGGCGGGCTTGGAGCAGCTGGGCGCGGGTGCTGGGGAGGGTGAATCCCTGCTGGCGGCCCCCTTGCGCTGGCAGCGCTGGGCTGATCGGGGGGAGTTCTGGGATGCCTGGGATCTCGCCGCCGATCACCGCCAGCATCCCCTGCCCTGGGAGTGGCACGGCCCGGCCGCGCTGATCAGCACTGGTCCCCTCGCCGTCCAGCTCCGCTGGCGCGGCCGGGTGGGGGCGAGCCCGGTGCGGCTGGAGCTGCGCTTGTTGGCCGGCAGCCCCTGGCTGGAGTTGGTGCTGTGCCAGCACTGGCGCCAGCGCCATGAGCTGCTGCAACTGGAGATCCCCCTGGCCCGCCGGGCGCAGCGCTGGGCGGCGGACACCACGGCCGGCGTGATCGAGCGACCGGCCGCGGCGCACACGCCGCGGGAGCAGGCCCGCTGGGAGGTGCCGGCGATCAGCTGGATTGCCGCGGCTGGACTGGCGGTGCTGCTGGATGGCCCCCAGGGGGTCTCGGCGGCGGCCGATCGCCTCAGTGTCTCGCTGCTGCGGGCCCCCACCTGGCCCGATCCCGGCGCCGACAACGGCTGGCAACGCCAGCGCCTGGGTCTGATGGCGGCGCCGGCGGGTTGGCGGCCGGCGCGGGTGCCGCAGCAGGCGCGCCGACTGCGCGAACCGCTGTGGCTGCGCCCCCGCCCGCCGGCTGAATCCAGTCCAGCCGCAGCCGCTCAGTCGGGGAATTGCCTGTTCGCAGGCCACGGCTGGCCGGCCTTGCCGCCCCTGGACGAGGACCTGCGGCTGGTGGGACTGCGCCCCGCCACTGCCACTGCCACTGCCACTGCAGATCCCACTTCCACTTCCACTGCTACTGCTACTGCTACTGCAGCCAAGCCTGGGTCTGAGCTTGGCTCTGCATCGGTTTCTTCAGTTTTTTCTGTCGCGTCAAGCCATCCCGCCGGTGAGTTCGGCGCCGCCGCTGCCAGGGTTGGCCAGGCCTTGGCGGCCCAACCCTGGGGATCTGAGCTGGTGCTGAGCGTTCAGAACGAGGGTCCCTGCCGGCGCCGGCTGGAGCTGGGAGCTGGCTGGCAGGTGCTGGAACGGCTCGACGGTCTCGATCGCCCTTGGGCGGGTACGGGCGACAGCCTGCTGGTGAGGCCCTGGCAGCTGGCTTTCTGGCGTATCCGCTGGCAGCCACCAGCCCCGGGCTGAATGTTTCGGTCGTGAGGGGCCTGGTTGCCGCCGCCACTGCCGCCGCGGGCCCTGGCCTGGCCTGGGTTCAGTCCTCGTGGTCGTCGAAGGGGTCGCTCAGCTGCTTGGAGGGAGGACCAAAGGCGGTGTAGACGCCGAAGCCGGTGAGGGCCAGCAGCACCGCCAGCACGGCGATCGCGACGGAGAGGGCGGGAGAGCTGCTGGAGGGATCCATGGGGAGGGGAGCGGGGGGAGAGCGGGCTGGGGTTTGCGGAGCCGTGCGGCGAGGTGGCCGTGCATCACAACTCCCGACAGCCCACCGCGATGGGGCCTGCGAGGCCCTTACAGTAACCAGAACGATCTTCTGCTTGAGAGCACCGATCTGCCATGGCTCAACGCACCCGCCTGGGAGACATCCTGCGTCCGCTGAACTCTGAATACGGCAAGGTGGTTCCTGGCTGGGGCACCACGCCGGTGATGGGCATTTTCATGGCCCTGTTCCTGGTCTTCCTGCTGGTGATCCTGCAGCTGTACAACAAGTCCCTGCTGCTTGAGGGCATCACCGTCAACTGGAACGGCGTCGGCTGACCTCATCGGCGATTTCTGCCCCCAGCATTCATGAATATCTTCGGTATCGGGCTGCCAGAGATGGCGGTGATCGCCGCCATCGGTCTGCTGGTGTTCGGCCCCAAGCGGCTGCCGGAACTGGGCAAGACCCTGGGGCGCACCCTCAGGGGTTTCCAGTCGGCTTCGCAGGAATTCGAGCAGGAGTTCCGCAGTGCAATCGCTCCAAGCGAGGCCTCCACTCCCTTGGCTGCCACTCCTTTAAATTCCTCGGCCTTCGGTTCAGCGCCTGAGGCTTCGGGAGTGCCGGTTGCCGCTGAACCTGCCCTTGCGGTGGAGGTCTGCACCAGCTCCGAAGCCAGCAGCCCGGCTGCCTCCAGCTCCCAGCCTGTAGAAACGGTCGGCTGAAGGGCGCGCCCAACATCCTGTGGATTTGCAACTGCTGGTCGGTCTTGGCAATCCAGGCGATCGCTACGCCGACACCCGCCACAACGTTGGCTTCATGGTGTTGGAACGGTTGGCTGCCGCCGCGGCTGTCCCGTTCCGCGCGCAGGCCCGGCTGCAGGGCAAACTGGCGGAAATCGGCAACGGTGAGCAGCGCCTGCGCTTGTTGATGCCGCAGACGTTCATGAATGAGAGCGGCCGTGCCATCCGCGCCGCCCTCGACTGGTATCGCCTCAACCCTGGGCAGCTGCTGGTGCTGGTCGATGACATGGATCTGCCCCTCGGCCGGCTGCGTCTGCGGGCTTCGGGCAGCGCCGGTGGCCACAACGGCCTGCGCAGCACCATCCAGCATCTCGGCAGCCAGGATTTTCCCCGTCTGCGCATCGGCATCGGTGCCCCCGCCGACAATCCGCAGGAGCGCCGGGAGCGCACCGTGTCCCATGTGCTGGGCCGGTTTTCAGCTGCGGAGCGGCCGCTGCTGGAGGCTGTGCTGACGGAGGTGATCGCTGGGATCGAGCTGATCCGGTGTTCGGGCCTGGAGCGGGCCGGTAACCGGCTGAACAGTTTTCGGGCCGATGTAGCAGCATCCTCGGGAGCATGAGCCGTCTTCCGACCACCACGGCCAGGCTGCGAGTGTTGCGCCAGAGCTTCAGCCCCTGCCTGTTGGAGGGGGAGGTAAGTGCCGGTGGCTTCCAGTGGAGCTTTTGCTGGGCCTTTGATCGCGGCGAGCTGAGTGTGGAGCCCTCCCTGGGTCGGGCTCTGATTCAGGACGCGTTGCTGCGTTTTCTGCTCCAGGCGGATTATCAGCTCGAACCCGGCGGCGACTACGCCTTCACGGTGCGCGCCAGCTTCTAAAGCACAGCCAGGGTCTGCGGCCGCAGCAGGGGACGGCTCAGCCAGCGTTCCAGCAGCAGCTGGGCCACCACATCGTCCCAGTCCCGGGGTGGCTGGCGCAGGCCCGGCGGCAGCAGGCGCTGCCAGAGCCGGGGCGGGTGTAACTGCCAGTAGCGCTCCCGGGCGGCCAGGGTGCTGCCCCGTTCCTCCACCGGCAGCACCAACAAGCCGCTCGGTGCCAGCCGTTGCTGCCAGAGGGCCGAGCCGGTGCCGTTGCCCAGGACCACCGCCGCCAGGCCGCTGCCGTGTTGCCAGCGGCTCAGCAGCGCCAAGGCTTCCTGGGGAGGCAGCACAGCGGCGGCGACGATCTGCTGGCGCTCGGTGTCGGTGAGCACCAGGCCACATTTGCTGCGGCCTGGATCGAGGCCGGCGAGGGGGCCCGGGCCGGGGCGGCTGGCGGCGCCGCTCATGACTGCCGTTCGCGCCGACGATCGCTGGCCGGGCCTGGATTCAGCCAGTGCAGCTCGACGACGATCGGGTCGGGGGTATCGGCGTTGCTGCGGACCGTGGCCTCGAGGGTGGCCTCCTGGCCGGCAGGGCGATCGGCTAAGGCGCGGCCCAGCTCGTTGAAGTCGTTGACGTCGAACTGCAGGCCATCCACCAGGGTGCCCTGGCGCTGGGCGCGGGCGAAGGCGGCGGCCAGCAGCAGATTCAGGCGGCTGCGCACCAGTTCGGCTCCGCGTTCGTCGCCATCCAGGGTGGTGCGGGAGAGCACCTCACCTTTGCGCACCACCTGGCGATTGGGTCGCAGATCGGGGAAGGCCAGCACCCGTTGTTCGCCCCGCAGCACGTTGGCGGCCGAGCGGATGCTCACCACCCAGGTGCCCCGCTTGGCCAGCATGGTCCTGAGCCGGGCGATGTCATTGCGGGGCACCAGCAGGATCTGGCGGTCGGGTTTCTGCTCGGGCAGCAGGCGCTGGAAGGCCGTCAGATTGGCCTGCTGCAGCAAGGCCTCAATCACGCTTTGCGCCTGGCTCGATTGGTCCAGCTTCACCTTGGCGGTGGCCAGGGGCTGGCCGCTGGCGATCACCACATCACCGCGGCGCAGGGCGATCACATTGCTTTCCAGGCCCTTGAGTTCTTTCTCGCCCGCGGCGATCCGCTGGCGCACGCTGGCCAGTTCGCCTTCGGTGCGGCGGATCTCCGCATCCCGGCCCTTGACCTCGCGACTGAGCCGCTGGCGCTCCGCCTCCAGCCGGGTCCGTTCCCGTTGCAGCGGTTGCAGTTCCTGCCGCAGGGCGGCGATCCGGGTCTGGGCGGCGTGGAGCTGGCCCTCGGCTTTGTGCTGGCTGTCCAGGGCTCGCTGGCGGCCGGCGATCGCCTGGGTGCGGCCCAGTTCGGCCCGGCTGAGTTCGCCGCGGCTGCGATCCAGGTTGGTCTGGCTCTGGCGCAGGGCGCTGCGGCTGTCCCGCAGGCGGGCCTGGATCTGATCGAGCTCAAACAGGCCCATCCGCAGCTGCTCGCTCACCAGCAGCATCAGGCCCAGGGAGAGCGCACTAATCAGGGCGCCGGTGAGGGCGGTGATCACCACGGCGGTGTTTTTCGGCCTGAGCCCGAAAAGGCTGAGCCGTGCCTTGCCCACCCGGGTGCCCAGGCGATCGCCGAGGGTGGAGAGCACGCCCCCGAGCAGCAGCAAGGTCAGGATCAGCAGCCAGCCCGACACGCCTTGCTCCCAGAACTGCTCAGTATCGCCGTGACCAGGCCGTTCGGAGGGCCTCGATGGGGCTCTGGACGCTGAACTCAGCTGAAGCGCTTGGCCAGGGCGATGGGATCGAAAACCGTGATTTTCTTGCGGTCGATCTGCACCAGGCCATCGTTGCGTAGATCACCCAGCAGGCGGGTGATGGTGACGCGGGTGGAGCCGATCGCCTCTGCGATCGCCTGGTGCGAGAGGCGCAGATCGATTGTGATCCCCTCGCTGCTGGGCACGCCGAAATCGCGGCACAGCACCAGCAGGAAGCTCACCAGCCGTGACGACATGTCGCGGTGGGTGAGGGTTTCGATCATGGTTTCCGTCTGCAGGATGCGGGAGGAGAGCCCCTGCAGCAGCAGCAGACCGACGCTGGCGTCCTGCTCGATCGCCCGCCGCACCGAGGTGGCCGGCGCCGTGACCATCTCCACCCGGGTGAAGGCGATGGCGTGATAGAAGCGGTCTGAACGCTGGCCGGTGAGCAGGGAGAGCACGCCGAACAGGCTGTTCTCACGCAGCAGGGCCACCGTGATCTCTTCGCCCGATTCGTAGACCCGCGACAGCCGCACGGCGCCGCGGCGCAGCAGATAGACCCGTTCGGCGGGATCGCCGGGGAAGAAGATGGTCTTACCCCGTTCGATCGATTCGACATTGCTGCCGGAGAGGCCGCGAATCACCTCCATCAGGGTGGGACCGGCCGTGGCAGCAGTGCCGATGGCAGCGACGGCTCCGGGGGCCCCAGTGGATGGGGTGCTGGCGTAACGGCTGAAACCGCGTGTGGCGCCGACCATGACGGGCTGCCGAGTTGGCTTGGAAGCTAAGGAGCGGTTGGGCCCTGCCTTGTAGCAATCCACACTGTTTACCATGGCACAATTCGGCGCCTCAGGCGCTGGCTCCCCCCAGCGGAGCTGTCAGCATCGCCAGCGGCGAGTCCGCGGGAGCGACCTCCAGGGCCTGGCGCTGGGCTTGCTGGAGGCTGAGGATGCCGCCATCGGCCAGGTCCAGCAGGGTGTTCAACTGGCTGCGGCTGAACGGAGCGCCTTCGGCGGTGCCCTGGATTTCCAGCAGCCGCAGCTGATCGTCCAGCACCACGTTCAAGTCCACCTCGGCCCGGCTGTCTTCGCTGTAGTCGAGATCGAGCAGGGGGGCTCCCTCCACCAGCCCCACCGAGATCGCCGCCACCTGGTGCTTCAGCGGGGAGCTGGTCAGCAGCTGCTGGCGCTGCAGCCGTGCGACCGCCGCCGCCACGGCCACCCAGGCACCGGTGATCGAGGCCGTCCGGGTGCCGGCATCGGCCTGCAGCACGTCGCAATCCACCAGCAGGGTGCGTTCTCCCAGGGCCTTGAGGTCGAGGGCGGCCCGCAGGCTGCGGCCGATCAGCCGCTGGATTTCCTGGGTGCGGCCGGAGAGTTTCATCAGTTCCCTGGATTGGCGGCTGGGGGTGGAGGCCGGCAGCAGGCGGTATTCGGCACTGAGCCAGCCGCTGCCGCTGCCCCGTCGCCAGCGGGGCACTTCCTCCTGCAGGCAGACGCTGCAGAGCACCCGGGTCTCTCCGGTCGCGATCAGCACCGAACTGAGGGCGAAGCCGAGGGGATCCCATAGGAATTGGACGGGGCGTTGCTGCGTGGCCGTACGGCCATCGCGCCGCAGGCTGGGATCGGGGCTGGGGGTCACGGCTGCAGGGCAGAGGCGGGCAATAGGGGCGGCCGGCGGCACGCCACCAGGAGGCTAGGACCCGGCAGTGGTACGTCTGTTTGCACCAGGGGTGGTGTGCGCGGCTTGTCGATGCCGCTACATTCGCCATCGGGACCCTCGGCAGGCCCGCCCCGCCATTTCGCCCCAGGCCTGTGAACAGGATCGCCATGACCACCAGCCTCGCCAGTCATCGCCAGAGCCAGAGGCCTGCCGGCGGCGGTCGGTTGGAGTCCCC
This sequence comes from Cyanobacteriota bacterium, assembly GCA_026389335.1. Taxonomy (GTDB): domain Bacteria; phylum Cyanobacteriota; class Cyanobacteriia; order PCC-6307; family Cyanobiaceae; genus Cyanobium. The sequence goes on from JAPLIB010000009.1 coordinate 68,347, forward strand.
CAGCCACGGAGCGCCGGCCCACCCGGCGCCGATGCCGGCGCCCGGGCCCGCCCTGCGCCTGGTGCCCCAGCCCGAAGGATTGCTGCAGATCCACACGGCGCCCTTCCGGGGCAGTTTTGCGGCGGTGTTCAGCCAGGCTCTGCGCACGGCCGGCTTGGGCAGCCGGGTGCTGGTGACGCAGTTCCTCAAGGGGGGGGTGGATCAGGGGGTGGCCGGCAGCCTGTGGCTATGTGGCCGGCTGGAGTGGCTGCGGCCCGCCACCCAGCAGTGCATCGACACCCCCCTGGCCCCTGCCCCGGTTCAGCTCGCAGCCGCTGGGAATGAGAGCGCCGCCGCGCCCCATGCCCCTGAGGCCGCCGCTGGGCTGGCGGCCTCAAGCCTGGCCCAGACCCGGGAGGCGGTGGCGGAGGTCTGGGCCTACAGCCGCACCTGTCTGCTGGAGGGTTCGGTGGATCTGATGGTTCTCGACGAACTGGGCCTGGCGATTGAGCTGGGCTATCTGGCGGCGGATGAGGTCACCGCCACCCTGGAGCAAAGGCCCGCCCAGCTGGATGTCATCCTGACGGGTCCGTCCATGCCGGCGGCGCTGATGGCGATGGCCGATCAGGTCACCCAGCTGCGCCGTGCTCTATAGGCGATGGCGCCGGCCGTTTTTTCTCCAAGCCGATGCTCAAGAACGACCGCTGGATCAACGAGCAGGCCTCCACCGGCATGCTCGAGCCCTTCCAGTCCACCCTGGTGCGCCATCTCGATCCTGAGTCCCGCAGCGGGCCGGTGCTGAGTTTTGGCTGTTCCTCCTACGGCTATGACCTGCGGCTTTCGAACAAGGAATTTCTGATTTTCCGCCATGTGCCTGGCACGGTGATGAATCCGAAGCGGTTCAACCCGGCGAACCTGGAGCCGGCGTTGCTGCATAGCGATGGCGATGGCGAGTACTTCATCCTGCCGGCCCATTCCTATGGCCTTGGCGTTGCCTTGGAGCGCATGAAGGTGCCGGCCAATATCACCGTGATCTGCCTGGGCAAGAGCACCTATGCCCGCCTGGGCATCATTGTCAACACTACCCCGGCCGAGGCCAGCTGGGAGGGACATCTCACCTTGGAGTTCAGCAATTCTTCTGGCGCCGATTGCCGCATCTATGCCAATGAGGGCATCTGCCAGCTGTTGTTCTTTGAAGGGGATCCCTGCGACACTACCTATCAGGATCGGGCCGGCAAATATCAGCATCAGCCCGAACGGGTGACCCTGGCGAAGATGTGATTCGGCTTTCAGCCGCTCCACTTGGTTTTTCAGCGGACGCTGGTGAGGCCATAGCGCAGGCCGAGAATGAGGGCATGGAGCCGATTCTTGGCGCTCAGATTGCCGATCAGGCGCTTGGTGTAGGTCTTGGCTGTTTGCTCGCTGATTTGGAGCGCTTCGGAGATGTCGCGATTGCTCATGCCATCGGCCAGGCAATGGAGAACGTCATAGTCCCTGTCTTTGAGGTCGTAAGTTGATGCTTTTTCGGAGATGTCGCGAATGCGCTGGCTGCGGTAGCGTCTGCCACCACTGGCGGCCAGGATCGAGGCTCCGAGAACTCCCCGGGCTTCGATGAGCTCCTGGTAACAGAAGATGCCATCGATTTCGTCGGCGGCAAATGCACGCTGATCAATCTGATGGCCTGTGCACATCAGTAGGGTCTTGGTGGTTGGGCTCACGGTTTTGATGCTTTGGCAGAGCTGGAAGCCATCGCCCTCCTCCAACACATCAGTACAGATCAAGACACCAATCGGCTTGTTGCGGGCCGTTTCCAGACAGCTGGCGGCATCGGTTCCCACATAGCGGATGAGCTTGGGATTCCTGATCGCCAACATCAGGGGAAGCATCTGCTCTTCCCGGTTCATGGCGATGGCTAAATAAGGCTCAATCCCGCTTCTGGCTATGGCCTCAAGGATGAACTTACGGCTTTGGATGAGTGCCGAGATTTTGTATGTTAAATCCACTGGTAAGGCTCGCCGATCGTCAGATTCTAGCAACATTAAATGAAATGTGAACGAGCGAATGCCGAGTCCGCTGCCGGTTGCGCCTGGGATCGGTCAGATCCGTTGCGCTGGTTCGCCCCGTGGATGGAGCCGCTGAGAGGTGGTACGAGTGTCCCCTTTGGGGGATCGCCAGATGCCGGCCCGGGGTCTTGACTCAAGAGGTAGCTAAAGATTCTGATGGCCACACAAATCAGCGGCACTGGGGATAAGTCCCTCAATCTGCTCCTTGATGGAACCCTCTGGGATGGCGGATTGACGGCTCAGTTGACGATCACGAATACGGGGGCGTCTGCGTTGGCAGATTGGAGTCTTTCCTTTGAAAGCGATGTGCTGATCAGCGGTACTCCCTGGGGAATGAGGTTTGCCGTCACCACCTTGCCTGATGGCCATTACGGCTACACGCTCACAGGATTGGACTGGGGTTCGGCCTTGGCGGTCGGTGGCTCGGTCACGGTCGGGTTCACGGCCAGCCGGCCGCCTGGCGCGGCCAGTGGCGCCCTGCAGGCCGCAGATCTGTTCGTGACCCAGCCGGTGCTGAGCGCTGTGTCATCCCCGACGCCAGTACCCAGCCCCACGCCCACGCCCACGCCCACGCCCACACCGTCGCCAACGGGCGAGGTGAACCCCAGTTCCTTTGCGGTGAAGGGCGGTGGCATGAATTATGCCGAGGCTCTGCAGAAGTCGTTTTTGTTTTATGAGGCCCAGCGTTCCGGCAATCTCGATGAGGCCAGCAATCGCATCGACTGGCGCGGGGATTCCGGCCTCCACGATGGCCTGGATGGTCTTTATTTCGGCAACAACACCAGTGCCAATCTTCAGGCAGGCCTGAAGCTTGACCTCACCGGTGGCTATCACGATGCCGGTGATTATGGGAAATTCGGCCTACCTCTGGCTTCCAGTCTCACCAACCTCGCCTGGGGCGGTTTGCAATTCGCCCAGGGCTATGCCGCCTCAGGCCAGGACGATGAGCTGCTGGCTGCCGTGAAATGGGGCACCGACTACCTGCTCAAGTGCCATGTGCTTGATGCTTCCGGTAAGACCTCCTTTTTCGTTGCCCAGGTGGGTGATGCTGACGCCGACCACAGCCTCTGGCAACCGGCTGAAACCGAAACTATCCTCAGGCCGGCGATGGCGGTGACGGCCAGCAAGCCGGGCTCCGATGTGGCTGGTGGCAGTGCTGCGGCGATGGCTGCCGCTTCCATTCTGTTTCGCCGCCATGGTGAGGTGGCCTATGCCGACAAGCTGCTGAGTAGTGCCATCACGCTCTATCAGTTCGCCGATACCTATCGGGGTAAGTATTCGGATTCGATTCCAGTGGTGCAGGGATTCTATAATTCTTATAGTGGTTACTATGACGAGCTAGCCAATGGTGCCGCGTGGTTGGCCCGGGCCGTGAAAGTTCAAGGTGGTGATGGATCCGCCTACTTGAATAAGGCGCTCAATCTTTATAGCTCTAATATTGGTGGCATCAATAAGGGCTGGACGGGAAATTGGGATGACAGCTCCTATGCCACAGCTGTGTTGCTGGCCCAGCAGAGTGGTTCAGCCGCCATCAAGCAGCAGGTGGAGGGCTGGTTGAACAACTGGGTGACCGGTGGCAACGGCGTGCAGATCACGGCGGGGGGCCTGCGTTGGATCAGTAAATGGGGCTCGCTTCGCTATGCCGCTAATACGGCGTTCCTGGCCGATGTCTATGCCAGCAGTGTCAACGATCCGAACGGGGTCTACACCGCGCTGGCACAGCAGACCGTAGATTATATCCTTGGTGCTAACCCCCGCAGCTCCAGTTACCTGGTGGGCTATGGCAATAACTTCCCCCAGCAACCCCATAGCCGCGAGGCCTCAGGAGTGGGCTGGGATGGTTTCCGCAATGGCCTGCCCAATGCCCACATTAATTTCGGCGCCCTGGTGGGTGGCCCCACCCAGCCGAATGACACCTCCTATGTAGATCTGCGCAGTGATTATGTCTCCAATGAGGTGGCACTGGATTACAACGCCGGCCTCGCGGGTGCATTCGCTCGTAGTGTCGAACTCAAAGGTGGCATCGCTCTGACGGATCAGGAGCTAAACGCCCTGCCCGGCGTCACCATTCAGACGCTGACCCCAGGTCCCACCCCAACTCCCACGCCAACCCCTGCACCCGTGAATCAGGGGCGGGCCAGTTTCGTGATCACCGGCACGGCGGCCGTTGGCCAGACCCTCACGGCGATTCAGAGCGTCAATGATCCCGAAGGCTATGGCAGTGGTGGCTTCAGCTACCAGTGGCAGGCCTCTGCGGATGCGGGCCAGAGCTGGGCGGCCATCGGTACGAATGCCGCTGCTCTGCTGGTGAGCCACGCGGAGGAGGGCAAGGCGGTGCGCCTCAATGTGAGCTATCTCGATGCGGCCCAATTCAGCGAGACATCCTTCAGTTCGCCAGTGGCGGTGGCCTATGTCAATGATGGTCAGGCGCGCTTTGCTCTGAGCGGCAGCGGCGCTGTGGGGCAGGCGCTCACGGCCAGTGAGACCCAGGCTGATCCCGATGGCAATGGCCCCCTCGTCTACCAATGGCAGGCTCAGGCCAACAGCACCGGCCCCTGGCAGGCGATCAGCGGTGCCAGCGGTGCCAGTTTTGTGCCGGCGGCGGCCCAGCAGGGCCAGACTCTGCGGTTGCAGCTCAGTTATCAGGATCGCCAGGGATTTGCCGAAACTGTTTACAGCAGCAGCGTCGCCATTCCAGCGGCTGTCACGCCCTCGCCAGATCAGCCGATCTTCGATCCCGGCGGCACGATCAAGCCGGCGATTCCTACCCCCAGTTCGCCTTTCCTGAAGGTGAGCGTGGCCGGCTCCGTCTGGTACCACGGGCTCACGGCCCAGATCACGGTGACCAACGCCGGAGTCTCAGCCCTGGGCAGCTGGAGCCTCACGTTTGACACCACCCATGTGCTCAGTGGCACTCCCTGGGGCGCAAGCCTCAGCCAGGTGAAGCTGGCTGGCGGCCTCTATCGCTCCACCTTGAGCGGCAAAGACTGGGGAGCGAGCCTCGCCGCTGGCGCCTCGGTGACCGTGGGCTTCAATGCCAGCCAGGGCCTGAGCCTCGGTGATAGCGGCACGCTCACGGGGCCGGCCTTGTTGGCCACCAGCGCCGCCCAGCTGGCCGCCAGCAGCGGCAACCCTGCTTATCAGAGTGGAGATGCCGCCGCGAATCTGCTCAAGGCCGGCCCTGGCGCTGATCTGCTCACGGGCTCGGCGGGCAATGACGTGTTCCGAGTGACCAGCCTGGGCCAGTCGCTGCTGGGGGCCCTGGATCGCATCACCGACTTCAGCATCGGCAGCGACAGCCTCGATGGCCCGAATGGGGTGGCCGCCGGCCAGGTGGCCAAGTTGGGTTCCGTGGCGGCCCTCAACGAGCAGGGCGTGGCAAGCCTGCTGACGGCGATCACGTTCCAGGCCCATCAGGCGGCCAGCTTCAGCTTCGGCACCGGGCCGACAACCCGCACCTTTGTGGCCTTGAACGATGCCGTCGCCGGCTTCCAGTCCGCCAGCGATGGGGTGCTGGAGATCACCGGCTACAGCGGCGATCTGCGGGGGCTGGCGGTGATCTGAAGCGGCGCTGGGTTGCGTGGCGCCGGCCCCGGTGGACCACAGATCAGGGCTCCAGGCTCAGAGCGGAGCCCCGCTGAAGGGCTGGCGGGTGATCAGGACTGGCAATCAAGGCTGGACCACCCGCTCACGGGGGGCAGCCTGGCCTCCCCGTCGGCTTCAGCCTGGCCCGCCCCCTACCGCCGCGGCGAAGGGATTGCGGGCGATCAGGGCCGTGAGGCCCAGCTGCCGGCGCCAGTCGGCCAGGGGCCGCTCCCAGCCCTGCTCCCAGCGCTGGGCCAGCAGCGGGGCGCTGGTGCTGGCCCCCAGCTCCAGTCCGTAGGCGATCGCCCGCCCGACATCCACTCCGGCCGGGTCATGCGGATCGAGGTCGTCGTGGACGCGATGGATCAGATCGGCGGCGAGCAACAGGGCGCAGCCGGGCCAGCGCAGTTGTTCGGTGGTGAGGCCGTTCATGGCTGCCTCGCCGGCCAGGCTGGTGGGGCAGCCGGCGATCGCATGCCAGACGTCATGGCAGTGGCGGATGCGCAGCTGCAGGTAGGTGGTGTCGCCATCGGCTCCCGGCGGCAGCACCGGCGGTGGCAGGGGCTCCAGGCCCTGGTCCAGCAGCAGATGGCCATAGGCGTGGCCGAGGCTGCCGGCCGGCAGGGCCGCCAGGGCCGCCAGCTCGGGCCAATTGCCCCAGTAGCGCTCCCGGATCAGGGTTGCGATCGCCGGGTCGGCCTTGAGCCGGGCGCGGGCGGCTTCGGCGGCCGGCGTGGCGTAGCTGGCGGCCAGCAGATCGAGGGCGTGGGGCAGGTCGCCGGGATCGGCGCAGAGCACCACCATGTCGGCAGCCAGGCGCTCCAGCTGGGGGGTGGGCTTCATGGGGCCAGCCGGGCTCTGTGCAGTCGGCTTTTTTCATACCACTCGGCGAACTCGGGCACCCAGGCCTGCAGATGGGGCCACATCAGTTCACACAGCTCGCGGATCTCTTGCTGGGCATCGAGCTTGGCGCGCAGATCGAGGAAGTGCAGAAAAGCCCGCAGCGTGAAGCTCACCACGAAGTGCTGGCGATAGTCGAAAGGCAGGATGCCGCGGGCGTGCTCCTCGGCGAAGCCGGCCGCCAGCAGGTCGCGGTAGCGGTTGGCGGCGGCGCGGCAGAGCTCCAGGTCGATCGCCCGTTGGTCGTCGCCGTAGTGATACTTCTTGCCCTGGCGATCGCTGTAGTCGCCCACCGGCCGCAGATAGAACACCTCCTCCAGCTCCAGCTCACCTTCGGCCGCCTTGCGGATGCGATCGCCGGTGTAGCGCATCGATTGCACATCGAAGCTCACCCCCACCCTGTGGGTGCGGGCCTGCTGCATCACCGAGTGGGGAAACCAGCCCACATTGAGCACGATCTGGGCGTGCTCCAGCGGACCGTAATGGCCGCGCTCACCGGACAGCAGGCGCTTGACGCAGATTGCGCCGGCCCGGCTTTCATCGGGCCAATCGGCCTGATCAGCCACCACAAAGCCCTCGCTGTAGTCCTGGTGCATGCCCGCATAGACACATTGCTGGGGATTGGGCGTGGCGGCGATCAGGGCGACCCGGAAGCGGGGATCCATGGCGGCGGGGGTGACGGGGGGAGGTGGGCTGGAGAAGCGGTTCGGCGTTGGCCGGTTCAGCGTCGGCAATTCAGCGTCGGGCAATTCAGGGTTCAGTCAGGTCAGGGTTGGCCAGGTCAGTATTGAACCGTTCAATCTTGAAGGTCCCAGCTTGGGCGGTTCAGTCTGGCCAAGGAGCGCCGAGCTGGGACCTGGAGCTTGGCAGTGGACGCTTCAGGCGCCTGTTGAAAAACCGCTCGGCAGACCGGACTGGCGTGCTGCCGGCCCCTTAGAAACCCTCTGACCATTGGGTTGCCGGCTGGCGAAGCGATCATCCATGGTCGCGGCAGGTTGTTCAGCCGTCTCTTCGGGGTGGCGCTGCGCTGCGGAACCCGGAACTGGAACTTCGGCGTGGCGCCTGGGGATGCGCTGCAGGTGGCGAGCTCCTGGCTGGATCCGGGGCTCATAGGATTTTGCAGGAAAACCAGCCCACGGGCGAGTTTTCCACAGCCAGGAGCTGATTTCCGGCTCAAAAAGACGAATCGGCGCCGATCCGGTCCTGAAGCAGCCTGATTTCGGCATCGTTGGCCTGTCTTGATGGCTTTGGTTGTGCCCTTTTGGGCACACCTCTGGGCAGCTGGTTGTTCATGCCGCCTCCAGCACGGGCGACTCCTGCGGAGCAGGCTGCGCCAAGAGCAGGTTGCCCAGGCGGATCAGGTTGTCGGCGATCACAGGCAGGCCAAATACGGCACTGACTTTGTCCTGGTCGCGCAGTTTGAACTGGCGTAGCCACCGATCGCTGAACCGCCGCTGCGGGCGGTGGTCTGGGCCACGTGCGGAGTTGCGCCCAGCCGCCTCATCTCAGCCACGAACCCTTTTTGGTGTCGTAGTTCTTGTCGGCGCCGAGCGTCTTTTGATGGGCACCGGCGAGGTCTGCTGCCAGCTCCTACTCCTGCGGAGAAGACTGCATCTACGGGATCGGTGCTGGAGCGATGGGTGCCCGGTGTCAACTACGTAGGCGGCGCCTATCTAATCGTCGCCGAACAGATGGGTCTCGTTGCTGAGCTTGATGCCGCGAAAGTCGCCCTTGGCTCGTTTCTTGCCCTTTTTGGGGGCACCGAATCCTTCGCCAAGACCTGTTGGCGGAGGCGGAGGATCCTCCTGGCCATCGATCCGCTTCAGGGAGGCATGGGACGCCCAGACCTGTAGCAACGTGCCGTCCACGGAGAAGTGTTCATCACTGAGTAGCGGTTTGACCGCCGGAGCAGCCAGCAGCTGCTCCAGAAACAGCCCCATCACGTCGTCATTGCGGAGCCGATCACGGTGCAGTGGCTCCGCCACGATCGGCCTACGGCCGATGTAAGGGTGAAGGTGGTCGGGTGTCAGATCGCATCGTCGGGGCTCAAGCCCACGAACCAGCGGAACAACAGGTTGTAGTGGAGCTGCTCCAGCAGCAGCCTCTGGGAGCGGATCCCGTAGAA
>JAPLIB010000065.1 GCA_026389335.1 Cyanobacteriota bacterium
GCCGAGATTTTGTGGAAACTCCCCAACGGTTCGCGGCATCCTTGACTGCTTGTGGAAGCCATGATCTCGGCAGCGGTCAGCGTGCTGATCGGCAGTACCGCCACAAATCTCGGTCATGTCGAACCGCCCCCTGAGCAGTGGCTGCCTAGCCGTTGCTCGTCCGCTGCGGCCGGCCCCGCCGCAGATCGGATCAGCCGGCAGCGTCGCTACGACTGGGCCCAAAGGTGGGCAGCAGCGGGTCGCGTCCCTACCTTGGTCAACGGTACGGATTGCTGACGATGACCATGGTTGTGCGTGTGAGTGCCTGCATCGCCCTGGCGCTGCTGGCCGGCTGTGGTCGTCCCGATACCCAGGCGCTGAAAAAGCTGGCCTGCGGGCAGGTCGCCAGCACGATCGATCTGCAGTCGGTCGGCCAGCTCGACGCGCTGCGCAAGGCGCTGGGCCTGGCCCCCGGGGTCGACCCGATCGGCACTTGCCGCAGCCTTGGGGTCACGATGGAGGCCAGGCCTCAGGGTCAAGACTCCGGCCAGGGCAGCACCGGCGAGAGCACAGAGAACCGCAAGAACGAGAGCAACGGCGGCGAGAACTGAACCGTTCGAGCTCCTGGTCCAGCCATGGGGCTGAAGCTGGCGGGTTTGCATGCCCTGGTCTTGGTTTCACTCGCGGCCGACCCACTGGGATCGCTGCTGGCGCTGGCTTGCCTTGCTCAGTGACGATGGCGGTGATGGGCGCCGCTGAGGGTGCTGATCAGCGGAGCCGCTGCAGCCGAACAGCACTGCTGCAGCGAGGCCGGCGAACTGCCCTAGACGTTCCGTTCTCATGCCTCAGCGGTGGCCCTGGGCAGCAACCAGCGGCCGAAACGGGCGTAGAGAGCGGGTAGAACCAACAGGGTCAGCAGGGTGGAGGTGATCAAGCCTCCCAGCACCACAATGGCCAGCGGTTGCAGGATTTCGTTTCCTGCCCCGAAGGCCAGGGCCAGCGGCAGCGTGCCCAGAGCCGAGGTGAGGGCCGTCATCAGGATCGCGTTGAGGCGCTGCAGACTGCCGGCACGGATCACCTCCTTGAGCTCCATGCCTTCCGCATGGCGGCGGTTGTAGTTGTCCACCAGTAGCAGGCCATTGCGGACCGCCACCCCGAACAGGGTGATGAAGCCGATCAGGGAGGCCACCGAGAGAACACCTCCGGTGAGCAGGATGGCCACCAGACCCCCGACAAGGGCCAGCGGCAGGTTGATCAGGATCGCGAGCGTGGCCGGCAGAGACTTGACGGCCACGAACATCAACAGAGCGATCACCACCATGGCCAACAGGCTGTAGAGCAGCAGGTTGGCGGTGGCCCGCTCCTCCGATTCAAACTGGCCGCCGTAGCGGATCAGATAGCCACTTGGCAGTTTGATTTTGTTGTCGATGGTGTTCTGAATGTCGGCGACAACCGTTCCCAGCGGCCGGCCGCTGACGTTGGTGGACACCACGATCAAGCGCGACACATCCTCCCGGTTGACCACGTTGGCACCCAGGCCGTAGTCGATGCGGGCGAAAGAGCCCAGGGGCAGCATGGTGCCGGCGGGGGTGGCGATCGGTATGGCACGCAGCGCATCGAGGTTGTTACGGGAGTCCTCGGGCAGCATCATTACCACATCGGTGCGATCGGTGCCGTCGCCCACCACTTGGCCCACCGTCTTGCCGTTGAGGGCGATCTCCACCGCATCGGCGAGCTGCTGCATCGTCAGCCCGTTGGCGGTGGCGGCCTGGCGATCAAAGGCAATCTGAACCTGCTGGATCGGCAATTGGGGTTCGAGCTGCAGATCCACCACCCCCTCGATCGGCTCGATCGCATCGCGCACCTGCTCGCCGATCCGGCGCAGCTCCGCCAGATCAGGGCCGTAGATCTTGATGGCGATCGCACTTCGGACCCCTGAGAGCACCTCATCCATGCGGTGGGAGATGAAACCGCCGATGTTCGGAGCCACCCCGGGCAGCTTCAGGAAGGCGTTGCGTAGTTCAGCAATGGCAGCAGGGCGATCCTTCATCGCGGCATCGCTCAATTCCACATCCACATGGGCCAGGTTGACGCCTGCGCCATCGGCATCACCAGGGGCCCGGCCGGTTCGAACCTGCACCCACTCGAACAGAGGGCTGACCTTGAGGGTCTTGGAGAGAGCCAGGCCGGCGCGGTTGGTCATCTCCAATGACACTCCGGGATAGAGCACCATCGAGTTCACTAGGGATTTCTCGCGGAACTCCGGCAGAAACAACCGCCCGAGGCTGGGCAGGATGGCGCAGGCCACGACAACAAATGCCAGAGCTGCGGCCAGCACCCGCTTGGGCGACAGCAGCGAGAACTCCAGCAAGGGCCTGTAGGCCCGCTCCGCCCAGGTGGCCACCCAGGTGTTCTCGGCTGGCAGGCGTGTGTTCGCCAGCAGGATGGCGCAGAGCGCTGGCGTGAGCGTCAGCGCCACCAGGCTGGAGGCCGCGATCGAGAACAGGTAGGCCAGGCCCATGGGCGCAAAGATCCGCCCTTCCACCCCCGTGAGGCTGAAGATCGGCGCGAACACCACCACGATGATCACGGAGGAAAGGATCACCGGCTGGCGTACCTCCACGGAGGTTTCGAACACCACCTGCAGGGGATTCCTGGGCTGGGCGGCCACCTGGTTGCGGCGCAGCCCGGAGTAGCAGTTCTCCATGTCGACGATGGCGTCGTCAACCACCGAGCCAATGGCGACCACCAGACCACCACGGACACGATCAGGATCCCTTCGATCAGGGAAGCGCTGACGTTCTTGATGGCCGTGTCAATGAAATTGGCCTGCCGGAAGGTGCGCATCACCTCAATGTCACCCGGCAGAGTCTTGCTGAGGGCGGTGATCCGGGCCTCCACCTCACGGGTGACTCTGGGGGTGTCGATATCGGGCTGTTTGTTGATCATCAGCACCACCGCCGGCTTGCCGTTGAAGCTGCCATCGCCGCGCTTGAGGGCGCTGGCCAGCCGCACCTCGGCGACATCACCGAGGCGCAGCGCCTGGCCTTGGCTGTTGGTCACCACGGAATCAGCAAGATCCTCACTGCTGAGCGCCTGGCCGCTGGCGCGGATCAGCTTCTCCTGCCCGCCGGCGATCAGAAAGCCGCCCGGGGCGTTGGCACTGGCGGCAGCGGCCGCCTCGGCCACGGCCTGCAGCGACACCTGGCGGGCCTGAAGTTGCTGGGGATCGATCTGGATCTGCTGCTGGGCCTCCTCACCGCCGTAAAGGGTCACCTGGGAGACACCGGGAACTTCCAGGATCTGGTTATTGAAGGTGGTGACGACGATCCGGCGCAACGCCATTGGCGTGGTGGTGCCGCCGCCCTTCAAGGTGAAGGCGTACTGCAGGATTGTGCCCAGCGGCGACACGAGCGGCGAGATGGCCGGGGCGCTGGCATTGGCGGGCAGCTCCGCCTCGATCTGTTGCAGGCGTTCCGCCACCGATTGCCGCGCCCGGTTGATGTCGGCGTTCTGATCAAAGACCACCTGGACCATCGAGAGCCCCACCTTCGAGGAGGAGCGCACCGTTTCCACTCCCGGCAGGCCATGGACGGCCGATTCGATCGGCACGGTGATGCGTTGCTCCACCTCTTCTGGTGCCAGACCATCGGCGGTGGTCTGCACATCCACCTGGGGAGGGGCGAACTGGGGGAACACATCCAGGGGCATCCGGCTGAGGATCGATAGGCCCCAGAGGGTGATCAGCACGGCGGCCACAACCACCAGCCAGCGCCTGGCGATGGACGTGCGCAGCGTCTGGTTGAGCAGGCGTTCCAGCATGGGAATGGGTTGGGAGGCGGGAGAGCGCGAAAGGTTCGGAGGTCAGTTCTTCTTGCCCAGCCGGGAGACCACGACCCCAGCGCCAACCACGACCACCGCAGCACCGGCCCCGATCACCAGGGGGTTGAGGCCTGCGGCGGCCGTTGGCGTGGCTTGCGGTGTTGGGGCTTCAGCGGCAGCGGGAGGGGCGGAAGCGGTGGGGGCAGCCTCACTGGCTGCAACGGCGCTCTGGCTCTTCTTCGATTCGGCGTAGAGCGAGAGGGCCCCCTGGGTCACCACGTTGTCTCCAGGCGCGATGCTGCCGTCGGTGATGGCGATCTGCTCGCCTTGGCTGGCGCCGGTCTGGAGGAACACCGGGTCGTAGGTGGTGCCGCTTTTCACGAAGGCCAGGGGCTTGCCATCCGCATCCACCACCGCAGCGACCGGAATGGAGACCACACCGCCGGCTTCCGTGGCAGGAGCGGTGGTGATCCCCAGCATGGAATCGATCTCGGCGCTGGCCTTCACCTGGCGCACATTCCCCTGCTGCTGAAACTCATCGCCATGGCCCACATGGGCCATGGCCGGGCTGAACCCAGCGAGGGCCAAGGTTCCGAGGCTGAGGCCGCCGGCCAGAAGAAGAGCGCGCATGCTGCTGCTGCCGCAGGGGCAGGACAAGAACCCGCGAAGGATGCCGTAGTCACGATGAAAAACAGGTGAAATCGCCTGCGCCCACTAGCATCCGCCGTTCTCAGCTTCCACCTGATGCCGCTGCGGATCCTGCTGGTGGAAGACGAGCAGGAACTGGCCGGCGCCGTGCAGACCGTGCTGCAGCGCCAGGGCCATGTGGTCGACCATTGCCCGGATGGGCTGGAGGGCTGGATGCTGCTCAGCAGCGAGCTGGCCCGCTATGAGCTGGCGATCGTGGACTGGATGTTGCCGGGCCTGAGCGGCCCTGAGCTCTGCCGCCGGGCCCGCACAACCGGCCTTGATCTGCCGCTGCTGCTACTCACCGCCCGCGCCGAGACGGCCGATCGGGTGGAGGGGCTCGATGCCGGCGCCGATGACTACCTGAGTAAGCCCTTCGCGATGGAGGAACTGCTGGCCCGGGTACGGGCGCTGCAGCGCCGCCAGCCCAGCTATCGCGAACCCGTGCTGGCGGTGGGTCCCTATCGCTTCGATCCCCAAAGCGGTCTGCTGGAGGTCAGCACAGCCGGTGGTCTCGTGGCGATCCCACTGGCAGGCAAGGAGCAGCAGTTGATGACCTATTTCCTTGAGAATCCTGTGCGGATCATTCCCGGTTCCCAACTGCGCAACCAGCTCTGGGATCTACATCAGGATCCGGTGAGCAATGTGGTGGCGGCCCAGGTGCGGCTGCTGCGGCGAAAACTGGCAGCCCATGGCCTGCCTTCCCCGATCGAAACGGTGCCGAGCCGCGGCTATCGCTTCCTGGCCCGGCTGCCTGGAGAGCCATGAGCGCCAACCGCTCGCCGGCTCCGGCACTGCTGTGGCGAGCTCGGCTGCGCCTGGCGGCCCTCTCGCTGCTGGTGATGGGCGCGATTCTGTACGGCGCCGGTTTCGCCATGGCGCGCCTGCTGCTGCAGGAGCGGGAAACTTCCCTGCGCCGCGAACTGCAGACCCTCGCCGGCACCCTGCACGACAGCCTCAAGCCCAGCCTGCCGTCAGTGGCCGTGCCGTCTGCGGCATTGGCGGCGGTGCTGCCGGGCCTGTGTCTGGTGGGTCAGGCCTGTCCGGCCGCTGATGCCCTGATCGAGCGCCATGCCATCAGCGCCGCCGATCCGTCCCGTTTCCAGCTGCGGATTTTCAATGCCCGCGGCCAGCTGCTGGCCGCCTCGCCTGGCGCCCAGGGGCCTGCCCGGCCGGAGCCGGTGTGGCAAGAGCAGCGTTTGCCTGGGGGTGAGCGGTTGTTGAGCTACGCAATCCATCTGCACCGGGCCCATGGCAGCGGTGAGCAGGACTGGGGCACCCTGCAGATCAGTCGCAGCCTGGCACCCCTTGATGCTGAGGCCAGCCGGCTTTGGTGGCTGGGCCACGGCGTGTTCGCGCTGGCGATGGCAGGCATGGCCCTGGCCAGCTGGTGGCTGTCGGGCCTGGCGATGTCGCCCTTGCTGGAGGCTTACCGCCGGCAGGAGCAGTTCAGCGCCGATGTCGCCCATGAGCTGCGCACGCCCCTGGCCAACCTGCTGGCCCTGCTGGAAATCGAACGCGACGCGTCAAACCGCTCGCACGCAGCGACTCAGGCGAGGGTGCTCAGCGCCGAACACTCCACTGCGGCCGGTCTGGATCGGATGCTCAGCCAGGGCCGGCGTCTGCAACAGCTGATCGCCGATCTGCTGCTCCTCGCCAGCCTGGAGCGCCCTCCGACGAGGGCCCATCTGCAGCGGTGCAACCTCGCGGAGATCTGCGCGGATGTGCTGGAGGACTTCAGCGAAGCGGCCGCCGCGGCGACGGTGACCTTGCAAGCGGCGATTGAGGTGGGCGACGCCACCGTTCTGGGGGTGGATTCGGAATTGAGCCGCCTGCTGATCAACCTGCTCAGCAATGCCCTGCAGCACAGCCCGGCTGGCGGCACGGTGCGGGTGGGCCTGCAGCGGCGCGGCCGGGAGATCCAGTTGTTCGTGCAGGACAGCGGTTCTGGTGTCCCAGCGGAGGAGCAGGGGCGCATCTTTGAGCGGTTCCATCGCCTCGATCCCGCCCGTAGCCGTCAGCAGGGAGGCACGGGTCTGGGGCTGGCCATCGCCCAGGTGATCGCCCGACGCCATGACGGGGACATCCGCGTGGAGTCGACACCGGGACACGGCGCGACGTTTTCCCTGCAGCTTTCTGTTGTCAGGCGTTTGCCCTGATCCGGGGCAGCCTCCATGGAGGCTCATCTTGACGGTGAGGCCGGAGCGGTTGGCCACCTCGCCGATCTTCAGGGGTGGGCTCAGGGGCGGGGCAAGCACCACTTGACTCTCCACCAAGTGGAGAGTGCATGATAGGGATGATTCTTTGGCTGCGTTGCCTCGATGCGCCCTGCTCCCGCCGTTCTGGCGCTGTTCGGCCTGTTGGCGGCCACTGTCCCGGCCCTGGCCCAGCTGGATCCCCACCACGGCCACCATCAGCTCCACCAGATGGGGACTCCAGCCCCCGCGTCATCGCCGGCCGCCGCACTCGTCGATCACAGCGCCCACAACCACGAGGTCGGTCCGGCGGGGCGCACCTACGACCTGCGCTGGCTCGACGCGATGGTCCAGCACCACAACGGCGCCCTGCGGATGAGTGAGTTCGTGTTCGACATCGGCCAGCCTGGCGTGGGTGCGCTTGCCAAGCAGATCTGGCGCGACCAGGCCCAGGAGATCAAGGCGATGGGCCAATGGCGCAAAGCCTGGTATCCCGAGGCGCCCGTCTATCCCGTGGCCTTGAAGACTGGTGGCGATCCCAACAGCATGGAAAGCCTGGAGCGCATGAGCACCGCTCACATCCAGGCGATGCAGATGATGGGCTCCACGCCCACACGGGTGAATCGCGTCACCTGGTTTCTCGAGGGGATGATCGCCCACCATGGTGGTGCGCTGGTGATGGCCCACGACGCGCTCGGGAAGAGCAACAACCCCACGATCAGGAGGCTGGCGCGCGAGATCATCGTGGCCCAGCGGCGCGAAATCATCGAGCTGCGCCGCATGCTCAGGCATGACGGACTCAGCAAACCCGAGTACCACCAGTTCGATGCCCTGTTCTCGTTCTGATCAACGCCTGGGGGTGGCTGCGGTGGCGCTGCTCTGCGTGCTGCAGCTGCCCAACCAGGTTCTCGCTCACGCCAAGGGTCTCTACAAGAGCCAGGCCGAGGCAGAGCAGCGTGCCAAGGAGCTGGGCTGCAAGGGCACTCATCAGAACAGTGGGCTGTGGATGCCCTGCAGCGGTGAGGCGATGCTGCACAAGGAGCTGAGGCAAGAGTGAGGCCGATGCCGCGAACCCTCAGCGCCCGGTTCCGTCGGGCCCATCGCGTCGTGGTTCCACTGGCCGCCGCGCCGCTGCTGCTGACGGCGGTCAGTGGCTCCCTCTACAGCCTGCTACTGGAGCGCGGCATCGATGCCTTCTGGCTGCTCAAGCTCCACACCGGCAAGTTCGGCCCCATCAACCTGCAGCCCTACTACTCAGTGCTGCTCGGCATGCTCACCCTGGTGGTGATCGCCTCCGGACTGGCCCTGCTGCTCACCAGCAGCCGGGCCCGAGCCTGAATCGCCTCAGCCGCCGGCGAGCATCGCCGCGCCCATGGCGGCCATGATCAGGTTCTCCGCGAAGCTCACCACGCCGAGGGGCGTCTTGGAGTTGCCGCCGACGCAGGCGCAGTTGAGGGCGAGGTGATCGAGGAACACCGCCTTGCCCACCGATACCAACCCCATCGCCCCGAGCCAGACGGCCACGGCTCCCACCAGCTGGGTAGCCGCGGTGGGCTCGGGTTGGAGCAACATTCCGAGGCCCACCAGCAGTTCGATGCCTGGGTAGTGCCGTCCGCACCAGGGCCATCAGGCCGGCGGTGAGAAAGATGGCCACCACCGGCGTGTAGGAGATATCTGCGGTTTCCGGCCGCACGCCCAGCCGCGTGGCCAGCTCGGTGTAACCGCCGATCCGCTCCTGTCCTGCGAACAACTGAGGTGTGGTGGCCAGCCCATGGGCCGCCCTGAAGGCGTCCACCTCCTCGCTGCTGGTGAGGCGATGGTCCTCAAAGGGAATGTGCCGCTCCTGCAGCAGGCGCACGGCTCGCAGCCCCCAGGGGCAGGGGTGGTCCGGCAGATCCACCCGGTAGAGGCGGACGGCATGCAGGGTGGTGGTGGCCGTGGGCAGTCAGGGAGAGCGGGATTCCTCCAGCCTGATAGCTCCAGCTACTGGAGAGTCAAGGGGCGGCTGTCCGGGTCGCGTGAAGGTCAGCGGCTGGAGATCAGCACAGGCAGGCCGCCCCCCGATCAACCGGAGGTATGGCTTCAGGCGCAAGCTTGGGCGCAGGGGTGACGGCGGTTCGAGCTCAGCCGGACACAAAGCGCTCAAGCTCCGGGCCGAAACCGCCAGCAGGTCTGGAAGGCCTGCCCCCGCAGTGAGCTTGTCCCAAGCAAGCAGCCGCCGCGGGAAGGCTCTGACTCCAGCAGCATGGGGAGATCTGTGAGCCCGCCATGCTGCTGAATCCCTTTTGCCCCCTCACCACGGCGAAGGTTCTGGCCCTCAAGGCCACCATCCTCGTGCTGTTGACGCTGCTGATCAAGGCCAGGGTGCAGATCGTGGCGCGGCGGCCTGGTGCTGGCGGCCGGTGGAGCAGCGCTTGTCGCCACGCAGCAGCGCAAAACAGCCACGGCCTGAGAGCGATCCATGGCGGTTGAAGTCGCCTTAGCGATGCTGCAACAGGAGGGCCGCTGGTTGATGCAGCTGCGCGACGAGATCCCCACAATCGTCGCCCCCGGTTGCTGGGGGCTCTTTGGGGGGCATCTCGATCCGGATGAGACGCCCGAGCAGGCCTTGCGGCGCGAGCTGCTGGAGGAGATCAGCTGGCAACCACAAGCGCTGGAGCTTGTGATGGTCCATCACATCCACCGGCGCACGGCCCATGTTTTCCGGGCTGAACTCTCGGTACCGCTGGAACAGTTGCGGCTCCTGGAGGGTCAGGACATGGGCCTGGTGAGCCCAGAGGAACTACTGGCGGGGTCGATCTGGAGCACCCAGCTCTGCACCTATCGCCCCCTGGCCGATGGGCTGCTGGAGGTGATGCAGCACGTACTCACAGAGGAGGTCTGAGCACAACAAAGTCCGGAGCGTTGACCCCGGGCGTTTGCCTGCTCAGCCGTGGTATCAGCGAGGACGTCGGGGTGTAGCTGTGCGTAAAAAGCTGCCGGCATGGGAGCTCACCGCGGCAGGTGGGATGTCTCAGGAGCAGGCATGCGCAGCCACTGAGGATCTGCGACGCCGTCCCAGCGGTTCAATCCACTCGTTCAGCACCTGGCGATGTTGGAGGCGCTGCGGCGAAACCCGGCAACCCAGCTGAATCTGTCCTTCATCGAGCAGTCGCCCCAACCGCTGCATCCCCGCCTGCTCCGGCCTGGAGAAGCGACCCTGCTGGGCCAGCAGCCAGTCGATCTCCGTCTGGGTGATCACCCCGGAGCTGAGGCTGTCAAGGAAAAGCTCGCCAGCAGTCATCGACTTGTAACGAAGTCGTTACATACTGCCTCCTCCTCGGGGCTGCCGTGAGGGCGCGATCCTGGGCCTGTGGCCCAGAAGGCTTGCGGCAACTGGTTTTGTCTGATCCTCCGGGTTCCTCATCTTTCTGAACATTGCTTGCCAAGGCCTCTGGAGCGTCTCCCTCTCAAGGTCCACGTCCCTCTGCTCGAGTTGTTCGCGGCTTTCAAGGCCGCCTGCTTCGCCCACTGGCTCGAGTCCATGGGCGTGGCCTCGCCCGGGCCGGCCCTGAATGCCCGCCTGACTGCGCTGACTCCAGCGCTTCTCGCCTACCTGAAGGGTTCCAGCCGTCTGGCCTCATTCGGCCTGTTTACTCCCCTCGGTGCCTTGGCCTTGAGCAGCACCATGCCGGTCGCTGCCTATCCGCCCATCTCCACCGCTGGCCTGAACATCTACGTTCTGGAACTGGTGTGCTCTACCTCGGCTGCAGCTTCGCTCTTCTGCTCAATGGCCCAGGCCGATTGTCCTTCGATGCCGGCATCGCCCCTGCGTTGCTGGATGGCCTCAGTGCGGCCGCTGCGTCTGAGGGTGGTGTCTTCTCATGGGAAGCCGGCGAACTCTGCGCCATCCCCATCAGCGTGAATTCAGGGTCCCGGGGGTGAGCCGTTCCACTACAGGGGCGATGCACCCCCTCTTCGGCGCCACCGGACCTGGACCCACAGAGCCGGGTCGCGCCGATCAGATTGATGGAGGGAACCTCACCGGATTCGAGCCTCCCTCGAAGGCCGTTACCTTGATTCCACAGCTGTCGCCATGCCCCCACCGCTGATCTTCGTGGTGGCCCCGGCCACGCAACTACCTGAAGCCACTACCTCTTTGGAGGATCTGCAGCTAGCGCAGGCTTCAGGTCCCTCCACCGGTTTCTCCTTGCGGATCTTCAATCGGGGCGCCGTGCACCCCGACCTGGGCGGGCTTCCTGTCGATGGCCGCCTCACTGGTGAGCAGCGCCGCAGCATCGATGGCACCCAGTTGCTTTGCGACGCCCTGATCCTGCGGATCGAGCCCCAGCACCACTGGCTCGGTGTCTACCAAGGCGAACCAGAGGATCCCACGAGCCTGCAGTGCCTCGATCGCGTGGCGTTGAGCGAGCTGAGCAATGCCACCTGCTGGTTTTATCCCACCCACGACGGAACCTTTCTGAGCTGGGAGCGCGGCCTTGGGCTCAGCCTGCGACCTGGTTCGATTGTCGATTGTCCGGACGATCTGAACCAAGAGCCCTATGACCGCAGCAGGATTTCTGTGCTCTGGAGCCTGCTGGGTGACAACGCCAGCCTCACCTGCGTGGGGCTCACCTACGCAGGCCAGCGCCTCGACTGGCCACTCCAGTCACGCCGCTTCGAACCCTTGGCAACCTGGGGACGGTTCCGGGTCGACTGCCAAGCCGATACCAGCCTCGTCGTCGAGGATTGCATCACGGTGTTCCCAGCTCCGCCACTAGCGTTGTGAGGCCTTCGGGACGCCCATTGATGACGGCGCTTTATGTCCGTGGCGGTGATAACCAGTTTGGCCCCAATCGTAACTCCCGGAACCGAGAAGATTGGGAGCAGATGCAATCAGGAAGTCCGGCATTGACCAACAGATCGATCAGCACAGGCTGCTGTATTGGCCTCACTTCCCTGAAATGGAGCGCCGACGGCGCACTCTCGGCTTTTGATCTCCGCTTGGATCAGCCCAAGCCGCATCGCCAGCAACGCCAGGCTGGCCCGCGCTGCAGGGATGGCTGTCGCTCGCTGGGCCTCCGCTGCCATGAAGGGTTGCAGTGTTAACAGGCCGGAATGATTGCGGGCCTTAAGGATTGCTCTGGGTTTTGGTCTTGCTGGAGCCCCTGGTGATCCAATCCGTATCCATACTTGCCGCTACCGGTCTGGCAGGTCTGGCCCTGGTGAGTCTTTCCATCTCCTTGCTGTTCTGAGCACCCTGTTTGTTCTTTGCGGCTGCATGGGCCCATGGCCGCACGGTGCCGGCTGTGATCCGACATCCTTAGCTCTATTTCAAGTGACGTTGGGTGCCCATCGATCCCGCCACCCTTCGGCCCTTGCCGAGCACGCCAGCACTGAGCGGAGTGCTCGAGACCCTTGCCTTCTTTCGCGATCCTGATTTCGCCCGCTCCCGCTTCGAGCGCTACGGCGATGTCTACGAAACCAGCCTGCTGGGGCAACGCACCGTGTTCATTCGCGGCGGCCAGGCGATCGGCGACCTGTTCGCCCAGGGCGATGCGGTTCAGGGCTGGTGGCCGGACAGTGTGCGAGAGCTGCTGGGACCCCTGTCGTTGGTGAACCGCAATGGTGCCGACCACAAGGCCCGCCGTCGGGTGGTGGGCCAGCTCTTCGCCTCGGCTGCCCTTAAGAGTTTGCAGAAAAACCATCTCGCAGCATCAGTTTTCCACAGCTACAACTGATTTCTTCCTGTTTTCGGTCGATCGTTGGCTGTACCTCCCAGCAGAAGGCTCGATTTCGGCACTTTTTCGTGAATTTGTCT
>JAPLIB010000006.1 GCA_026389335.1 Cyanobacteriota bacterium
AGGAACCCAGGGGCGGAAGGATTTGGGCTTGGCCATGGCCCATTTTCTCACCCAAATCGATTGGTGTCACAGCGATTTGGGCAGATCGGCAGGCGTCTGTGGAGAGGCTGGTGGCTGATCTATGCGCAACAGGCTCCTAGTGCTGCCGGGTAACTGCAATGAGATTTTAGTGGGTTTTTCTTTCGCCGCCGGTTGGCTTGGGGTAACGGGCGACCCCCTTGCCCTTCACTTTTCCGTTGCCTTGTCCTTTCCCTCCGCCTCAACGCGTCGTCCCCCTGTTCCTCGTCAGGGTGCCCCTTACTTTCGTGAGCAGGCACTAAAAAACCCACCAGCAGAGTGCTGGCGGGCAGAAAGTGGAGCGAGTTCAGTAGGAGTGAGCGTGTCTCAACGTGGTCCTACTATAAAAAGTAAAATTTCTGCGCGTTCTGTGAAATATCTAAGTCTTTTTTGGACGCTTTTTCTTGTCTGTGCAAAACTTTCGCGGACGGTAGGTATGTTGAGGACGGGGCCGCGCGGCGAGTACCAACCATTCCCTCCGCAAAGTTCCTCTTGCTGCTCTTCTGTTAAGTCCTGGAACTGGTTCAAAGCTTGATTTGCCACTCGTGTTAGAGGTAGGTTTTTACTCCGGTAGTTTAGCAGGTTTCCACCTTTTCTTGCCGGACTGGCTGGGGCAGCGGTCCCCACTTACCCGTTGCCTTTCCCTTAACTTCCCTGTGTGGAACTGGGTTTACCGGTCAACTCGCTGGTTAACGGTCAAGGGGCAGGGCCACCTGGTCGTCGCGGAAGGCGTGGGTAACCAGCAGGTCGTAGGACCTCCCTGCGAAGACAACCCCCACCCGCTTGTTCAGTGCGTGTGAGAAGGCAAGGGCGTAGCAGGTGCTGCATGATTGGCGATCATCCGCCTGCTCGTCTCCGTGCGTTGTGTGGCACTTTTTGGCTTTTTAGATAGCTTCACTGAGTCATTCCTTGATCTGTTGATCAGCGCAGACTTGCCGGAGCAGCGCCTTTGATGCGCCACAGGCTCAGGAACATGAATTGCGGCAAGCCTCCATTGGGTCTTCTGCTGGCGCCACGAGAAACTAGAAAGGGATCGGCATCGTCACATCGGCGGGCTCGGGCGCGCACAGCGGCACCCGCTGATTCACCACCTCGCCGATCACCACGATCGAGGGGGAAGCGAAGCCCTCGGCTTCCACCCGCTCGGCCAGGTCGGCCAGGGTGGCTACCAGCTGGCGCTGGCCCCGCACGGTGCCCTGCTGGATCACGGCGGCGGGTGTGGCGGCTGCCAGGCCACCGGCCAGTAGCTCCGCCACGATGCGGGCCAGGTTGTGCAGACCCATGTAGATCACCAGACCATCGCTGCTGCGGGCCAGGCCGCGCCAGTCGACACCGGCCCGCGCTTTGTCGATCTCCTCATGGCCGGTGACGAAGGTGACGCTGGAGCCCGCCTTGCGATGGGTGACGGGAATGCCCGCGTAGGCCGGGGCGGCGATGCCGGCCGTGACCCCCGGCACCACTTGGACCGGGATGCCCCGTGCCACCAGATGGGCGGCCTCCTCGCCGCCGCGGCCGAAGAGGAAGGGATCACCGCCCTTCAGCCGCACGATCGTGCCGAGACGGGCGGCCAGCTCCACCAGCACGGCGTTGGTGCTCGGCTGGGGCACCGAATGGTGGCCACGGCGCTTGCCGACGAAGTGGCGCTCGCAGCCCTGCGGCACCAGATCCAGCAGCGCCTGCGGCACCAGGGAGTCGTAGACGAGGGCGTCGCACTGCCGCAGCAGCCGGTGGGCCTTGAGGGTGAGCAGTTCGGGGTCGCCCGGCCCGGCCCCCACCAGGTAGACGGTGCCTGGGCGCTCTGGATGCGGCGTCGAGGTGTCCGCCCCGGCAACGGCAGGCTGATCCGTGGGAGGGTCAGCTATTGCGCTGACAGTTCTTGCGCTGACAGTCGTTGCGTGGACAGCCATTGCTTGGACAGCCATTGCGTGGACAGCCATGGCCGGGACAGCCTTGGTGGGATCAGCACTGACGCCATCAGGGCGGCCGGAGCCCGGGCTGGCGGAATCGGGATTGGCCGGATCGGGATTGGCTGGATCGGGATTGGCGTAATTGGGAACGGCCGGATGGGGCCTGGCGGCGGGATCATGGCTCATGGCAGCGCAGCGAGCAGCTCGATGAGCACCTGGCGCAGCCGGGGCCGCTCCAGCAGCGGTGCCGCCTGCGATCGTCCGAGCTGGGGCTCCAGCCGCTCAGTGAGCCGGTTGGCGGCCAGGGCCAGCGGGAGTACGGGGCCGTCGATGGCCAGGGCAGGCGCCTCGGAATCCTGCGAACTGTATTGAGCCGCCAGGCAGCGGCAGTGGAGGCTGCGCTGCAGATGCTCCAGGTAGCGGCTCCCCAGGCCGCCCGCGAGCGGGTGATGCAGCAGCAGCGGCGGCTGGGCCGGCGTCCGCCCGCCGCTGCCAGCGGGATCGCTCAGGGCGGCCAACTCCGCCGCCAGGGCGCTTTGCCAGGCTGGCCAGGCCCCCAGGAAAGGCAGGCGCCGCAGGCGAGGGCCTGGAGCCGGAGCGGTCTCAGAGCCAACACCATGCTTTCGGCCACCCCCGGCGCCATGGCCCTGGCCAGCTCCAGGCTCTTCAAGCCCCTCGCCTGCGGCCAGCAGGGCAGTGTCGGATCGTTTCGTGGCAATCGCCGCCGCCGGCCCTGGCCCGAGCTGCCGGGCCAGGGCCGGCACATCGACGCGGGCGTGATTGCCCGGCAACAGCAGCAGGGGCACCAGAGTCAGTGCAGGGCCCCACAGGTCAAGGTCTTCGCCTGACGCCGGCGCCGTCAGGGCCAGCAGACCCACCGGCCCCTGGCGCCGCCGTTCCAGCTCCTGCGCCAGCTGTCGGTACACCGTGGGAATCACACCGCCGGTGCGTCCATGCACCACCAGCAGCAGGGGAGTTGCCATGATCCGCTGCACCACCTGCGCCCGGCTCCGGACCGAACCCCCATGCTGCCTTTCGAGCCGGGCGATGGGCTGATCAGCGAGCGGCGCGGCCGCTACAGCGAGCAGTTGGGCGCCGACACCCTGCGCTTCCGGGAGCTGATCGGCAAGCTCGGCAGCGGTGAGCGCACCAGCACCGGCCTCAGCCGCGAGGAGGCGGCCGAAGCCCTTGATCGCCTGCTGCAGGGGCGGGTCAGCGACGCCCAGGCCGCCGCCTTCCTGATCTCCCATCGCCTGCGGCGCCCCGAACCGCAGGAGCTGGCCGGCCTGATCGACAGCTATCGGCGCCAGGGGCCGACCCTGCAGCCGGCAGGCCGGCGGGTGGTGAGTTTCGGCGTGCCCTTTGATGGCCGCTGCCGCACGGCGCCGGTGCTGCCGCTCACGGCCCTGCTGCTGGCGAGCGCCGGGCTGGGGGTGGTGCTGCATGGCGGCGAACCGATGCCGGTGAAATATGGGCTCAGCAACGGCGAGGCTCTGGCCGCCCTTGGTCTGCAGCTGCGCCGACTGGACTGGCCGGCGGTGCAGGCTGGTTTTGCGTCCTGCGGTCTGGCCCTGCTGCACCAGCCGCGCCACTTCGCGGCGGCCGAGCGGCTGATTCCGATCCGCTGCCAGATCGGCAAGCGACCGCCGATCGCCACCCTGGAGCTGCTCTGGAGCTGCTGCCCCCAGGTCGATCTGCAGGTGAGCGGCTTCGTGCACGCCCCCACCGAAGCGTTGGCCTGGGAAGCCCTGGCAGCTGTGGGGCAGGCGGAGGTGCTGATGATCAAGGGGCTCGAGGGGGGCGTCGATCTGCCCACCAGCCGGGTGGCGATCGCCGCCCATCGCCGCGCCGGCCAGGAGACACCGGAACGCCTGCTCCTGCAGGCCCGCGATCACGGTCTGCGCACACCGGAGGTGGAACTCACCAGCCTGGAGGCCTGGCGCGACCAGGCTCTCGCCGCCCTGGTGGGCAAGGGACCACTGCGGCAGGGCCTGATCTGGAACGGCGGCTTCCAGCTCTGGCGGGCCGGGCTGGCCGCCACGCTGGCGGAGGGTGTGGAGCAGGCCGAGGCGCTGCTGGCCGGCGGCACGGTGGAACGCTGGCGCCAGGCCTGCAGCGCCCGACTGGAGCGCCCCCGGCGCTGTTTTGCCTTCGAGGCCGATTTCGTCGCCGATCTGCGCTGCCTGCCGATGGCGGTGCGGCGCAAGCTCGATCTGGCCGGGGTGAAGCTCAAGCTCAGCCACTGGCACGGTCTGGACGGCGCCGAGCGCGAACAGCTGCTGGCCTGGGACGACGATCCAGCCTCCATCGCAGCGCTGCGCCAGTGGCTGCTGCAGCGCTGCGCCGCCCTGCCGCCCGCGCCACCAACCCTGCTGGAGCCGGCCCGCAAGACCGCCTGGCAGCAGCAGGATGAGCTACCGGCGGAGCTGCTGGCTTCCTGCGAACAACTGGGCCTGCGGTTGGCGCCCCGGGCCTGGGGCGAGCTCGACGAGCTGGAGCGTTTCGCCCTGGTCAAGCTCAGCCACCCCGGCCACGAACACCACAACCTGCCCAAGGCGCTGGCGGAGTTCGGGTTGCTGGCGTCAAACCCCTGATCACCACTTGCGATAGGGCAGAAACTTGCCGTTCATCGTCACCACCACCCGCTCGCCCTTGCTGTCCTCCTGCCTGTTCACGGTGAGGGTGAAGTCGATCGCCGACATGATGCCGTCGCCGAACTTTTCCTGGATCACATCCTTCAGCGGCAGGCCGTAGACCTGCAGGATCTCGTGGAAGCGATACAGCAACGGATCGGTGGGGATCACCGGATCGAGCGCTCCCTTGACGGGATAGGTGCTGAGCGCTGCGACCAGGGCCGGCCGCTCAGCCTCCGGCAGCTGCAGGGCGTCGAGCAGCAGCTCCCCCTGCGCCGCTGTTGCGGTGGCCTGGCCGTACAGGAGGCTGGCCACCCACACCTCGTCCTGGCCCAGGCGTGCACCCAGCTCAGCGAAGCTGAGACCGCTGCGGCGCTTGGCCTCCAGCAGGGCCGCCGTGTGGGGTGCAAGCGCCATGGAACCAACCCGAGACTCCCAGGACCCTACGAATGGGCGGCGGCGAGCCAGGCCACTGCCGCCCCCGCAGGCCGGCGCCCCTCCCCCCCTGCGCTGCTGCCTGCTCAGCGGCGGCGCCAGCCGGCGCATGGGCCGCGACAAGGCCCTGCTGCCCCACCCCGAAGGCGGCACCTGGCTGGAGCGCAGCCTGGAGCTGCTGGCCCAGCTGGAGCGGCCGATCACGCTGCTGAGCCGCCATCCCGCCCACCTGGAACTGGCTGCAGCCCTGCCCCAGGTGACCCCGATCGCCGAACCCGCCCCCTGGGAGGGGCCGCTGCTGGCCCTGCACCGCTTGATGCAGCTGCACCCGGATCAGCGCCTGCTGCTCTGTCCGGTGGACATGCCGGAGCTCAGCCTGGCGGTGCTGCGGCAGCTGGTGGCGGCGGCGGCCCAGGCGCCCCAGGGGCTGCATCTGGCCCACGATGGCCGGCGCCTGCAGCCGTTGCTGGGGGTGTATCCCAGTTCGATCCCACTGCGCCAACACCTGGCCGCCAGCGTCGACTGCGGCGAGCGGCGTCTGCAGAGCTGGCTGATGGCCCACCCTTTTCAGGCGGTTGCGCTGGATTCCCGGGCGCTGCGCAACGTCAACCGGCCGGAGCGCGATCAGCCCAGCGCCTGAACGGCGGCGTCACAGCGCTGCAGCATCGCTTCGAGTTCCGCCAGCAGTAGCCCCCGCTCCCCCGGCAACGGGAACGGACCCTCCTCGTAGCGGCCCTCCATAGCGAAAACCTGCAGGGCCAGCAGTGCCGGCGCCACGCGCTGGCCAGCCAGTTCGGCCAGTTCGGCGAGATCATGTAGCCGCGGCGGCTGGCGATCCGCCAGCACGATCCAGGCCTTGAGCAGCTTCACCAGCGCCTGCTGGGCCGTGAATCCCCAGTCCTCCTGGGGATAGGCCGGATCCAGGCCAATCCGCAGACCGCGCAGATGGCGCCGCACGATCGCCAGCAACAACCTGGCGTCTTCAGCCGGCGACATACAGCACTCGCCCCTGCCGGGCCACATCGCCGAACACATGCCAGCGCGACTGGCTCAACCGCTCAGCAGCGGCCGCACCGGCCACCACGAGGTCGACTCCAACCCCTGAGGGGCCGATCAGCTGGCGGAAACGGCGCCAACAAGAGGCCTTCTCCGCTGGTGTGAGCTCGGGCTGGGCCACGATCACGGCCAGATCCAGATCGGAATCGGCCCTGGCGTCACCCCGCCCCCGCGATCCGAACACCAGCACGGCCTGCACGTTCGGCTCGGCACAGAGACGGCTCAGAGCTGCGCCACACGCCTCCTGCTCCAGTCCCGGCCCCAGATCCAGCACCGATGGCAAAACCTGTGCGTGAAGCCAGGGAATGGCCGGCGGGCAAAAGCGCTTGGCAGAGGGCGCAACCATGCTCTGTCGCTACCCCCGGCCCCTGGGCCGCAGCCATAGCGTGAGCCCCATGGCCAGCCCTGCCCCCCTCGATCGTCACCACCGGCCCCTGGGGGTGCTGCGGCTGTCGCTCACGGCCCGCTGCAACCTGGCCTGTCCCTACTGCCTGCCGGATGGCCAGGAGCCAGCGGGTCTGCTGAGCCTGGCGGAGCGGCTGCTGCTGGTGGAAACAGCGGTGCAGCTCGGCGTCCACACCCTGCGGCTCACCGGCGGCGAACCGCTGCTGCATGGCGATCTGGAGGCACTGATCCGCGCCCTGGCCCCCCTGCGCCAGCGCCCACAGGGCGATCGCCGCGGCGTGCTGCGCCAGATCGCCCTCACCACCAACGGCACCCTGCTCAGTGTCGAGCGGGCCCGGTCCCTGCGTCAGGCGGGCCTGGAGCGAATCACCCTCAGCCTCGACGGCGCCGATGGGGCCAGCGTGGCCCGCATGGCGGGGCTGGCGCCATCGGCAGGGCCACCAGCCGCGGAGGACGACACCCACAGCGCCCGCGGTGAAGCGCTGCTGGCCCGGGTGCTGGCCGCCATCGAGCACGCCCGGGCGGCGGGCTTTGATCCGGCTGCCGGCGAGCTCAAGCTCAATGCCGTGATTACCCGCCACGGCAACGCCGACCAGCTGCTGCCCCTGGCGGCCCTGGCGCGGCAGCGGGGGCTGGAGCTGCGGCTGATTGAATACATGGATGTGGGCAACCGCAACGGCTGGGAGCCGGCCCAGGTGATCGCCGCCGCTGAGATGGTGGCCCGCATCGGCGAACGCTGGCCCTTGGAGCCCCTCGGCCGCGACTGCCATGGCACCGCCAGCCGCTGGCGCTACCGCGATGGCGGCGGTCTGCTGGCGGCTATCGCCTCGATCAGCGCGCCATTCTGCGGTGACTGCAACCGGCTGCGCATCACCGCCGACGGCGTCGCCTACAGCTGCCTGTTTGCGGCCAGCGGCACCGATCTGCGCCCCTGGTTGCGGCCGCGACCGGATCGGGACGGGCTGCTGGCGGCGCTGGGCTCACTCTGGCGCCAGCGCGACGATCGCTACAGCGAGGAGCGCAGCCGCAGCGCCGAGGCGGCCATGGCTCCCATCGCCGGCCTCGTTTCGGTGGCGACCGCCGACTCAAGGCTCACGGCGGAGCCGCAAGCAACCGCTGATATCGAGGCGGCCCCCGACGCCAACGGCAACCCCGGGTCGATGGCGGCGGCCAGCCCGCCCGCCCATGCCGAAATGGCCTACCTGGGGGGCTGAGGTCGCACCAGCACCGGCACCCGCTTGAAGGCGGGGGTGCCGCAGCGGGGATCACGATCACCCTTCATCAGCACATTGGCTTCGGGGAAAAACATCAGGGCCGCGCCGGCACAGATCTCGCCGGGAATGATTTCGATGTCATCGAGGCGGCCCGCCTCCCCCTGCACCCGTACCCGCTGATGCGCCTGCAGACCGCTGCGTTGCAGATCGTCGCGGTTCATCAGGATCGTCTGGCGATGGGGCATGCCGCGGTAGCTGTCGGCCTGCTTGTAGACGACGGTGTTGTGCTGGCCGTAGCTGCGGGCGGTGATCAGGCTCAGCACCAGGCCCGGCGGCTCCTGGTCGGCGTCAGGCTCCGCCGTTGCGGAGCGCTGGACTGCGGCAGTGGAGACAACGGCGGCATCGCGGCCGCCAGCTTCGAAATGGCTGCGATCCGGCAGGCTGAGCTCGGGCAGGGGCGTGACCGCCAACTGCGCCCGACCGCTGGGGGTGCGGAAACAGGGTTCCTCGAAGAGTCGGCCCCGCACGCTGAACTCCTCGCCCGTGGCATCGATGGCGGCCAGGGGGCCGTAGCCAGGCACGGTGCGGGCGATCAGCTGGCGCACGTAGGCCGCGTCCTGCAGGCGGCGCCAGTCGATCGCGGCCTCGCCATGTAGCCGGTGGGCCAGTTCACCGAGGAACACCACCTCGCTGACCAGGTCGGCGCCGGCCAGATGGGTGCGGCCGGGTTCATTGAGGCGCACCCAGTTGTTGCCAGATTCCACCGTGGTGCGATGGGGCGTTTCAAAGCGGTTGAACACCGGCAACAGCAGCGTCTGCCGCGCCGCCAGTCCCTGGAAATGGCCGGTGTTGGGCTTGGTGGCCAGATAGACGATCGTGTCGATCCGGCCCAGGGCCTGGCCTGCCTGGGTGGCATCGGGATTAGCGCCATACAGATTGCCCCCCAGGCACAGCAGCGTGTCCACGCGCCCCGCCTCGGCCGCCTCGATCAGGTTGCGGGTGTCGTAGCCGGGCACCGGGCTGAGCGGCCGGCCCAGCAACTCTTCGAGCGCCCTCTGCATCGGTTCGCGCAGGCTGGTGCTGACGCCCATCGAGCCGAAGCCCTGCACGTTGGAGTGGCCGCGGATCGGCATCGTGCCGGCGCCGGCACGGCCGACGTTGCCGGTGAGCACGGCCGTGTTGGCGATCGCCTGGACGTTGTCGCAACCATTGCTGTGATGGGTGATGCCCATTGCCCAGGCGAACACCACCGCCGGGGCGGCGGCGATGCGTTCGGCCGTCAGCTCCATTTCCTCACGGCTGAGGCCGCAGCAAGCGCAGATGGCCTCCCAGGAGAGGTCTCGCAGTTGTGCAAGCAACGGCTCCCAGCCCTCGGTATGGGCGCGCACAAAGTCCATCGGCAGCCGATCCGCCTCCAGCAGCGCCTTCTGGATGCCCAGGAACACGGCGGTGTCGCTGCCGGGCAGGGGCTGCAGGAACAGCGAAGCGATCTCCGACCCCCGCAGCAGCGAACGGATCGGGAAGGCCGGCGAGCCGAAGCGCTGCAGGCCCACCTCGAGCACCGGATTGATCACGATCACGGTGCCGCCCCGCTGCCGCAGCCGGATCAGTTCATTCATCAGCCGTGGGTGATTGGCCGGCGCATTCGAGCCCACCAACACCACGCAGTCGGCCTGCTGCAGGCTCTCGAGGCTGACATTGGAGGTGCCGGAGCCGAACACCTGGTTGAGCACGACGCTGGAGGCGGCGTGGCAGAGATCGGAGCAGTCGGCCAGGTTGTTGGAGCCCAGGGCCCGCAGCAACAGCTGCAGCAGCCAGGCGGCCTCATTGGAGGAGCGGCCGGAGCTGTAGGAAGCGAGGCGTTGCGGTGGCACGCGGCAGGCTTGCTCCGTCAGCGCATACACCTCGTCCCAGCCGATCGGCTCGTAGTGCTCCCTCCCCTGGCGCCGGATCAGCGGCCGCGACAGGCGACCCAGCTCATCACATTCGGAGGAGCTGAGCCGCTGCAGCTCCGCCAGGCTGCGCGAGGCAAACACCTGCGGCGGCACGGCGGGCTGCAGTTCGGCCGCCACCGCCTCCACACTCTTGAGGCAGCGCTGCAGCGGTTCGCCCAGTTCATCGCGGAAGCCGCCTTTCTGGCCGCCGGTGCCCCAGGCACAGGAGAGGCAGGCGCTCTGGTGGCTGAGGGTCTGCCAGAGCCTGGGGCCGATGCCGGAGAGGGTGGCCCGCGCCCAGCCATCGATCAGGGGCCAGCCGCCCCCCGCTTTGGGTGTCACCCCGGCGCCTGGGCTGGGGATCGGCTTGGCTGCTGCCGGGTCGGGAATGATCGGTTCGGGAGCCGTCGGGTCAGGAACAGCGGCGGCGGGATTGGCCATCGGTGTTCCTGGCAGCGGAGGTTCAGGCTAAGGGGATCACCTGCTGGCGGGCTTGCCAGTGCCTGGCGGCGGGCAAGTCAGGCCAGCAGGGGATCGAGCTGGCCTTGCCGCTCCAGCCGGTGCAGATCGTCGCAGCCCCCGATGTGCTGATCGTCGATGAAGATCTGGGGCACGGAACGGGAGCCGCCGGTGCCGCGCTGCACCATCGCCTGGCGGGCCCGCTCATCGCCATCGATCACGTATTCGGTGTAGGCGACGGCCTTGCGATCAAGGAGCTGCTTGGCGCGGATGCAGAAGGGACAGGCTGTCCAGATGTAGATCTCGACCTTGGCCATGGCGGTCCAGTGGGGGGATGGGGGGAAGGCCCGCAGCGGGGCCCGGACTGGCCCAGCGCCCCCAGGGAGCGTTCCAGGGAAGAGCCAGCAGTGAGCGCAAGTATGGCGAGTCGCTTCTGGTGGCCGGCAACTGTTTCGCGGCGGTGCCGTTTCGCGGCGGCACTGCTCCACGGCGGCACTGCTCCGCCCCGGTACTGCTCCGCCGCCTGCTGCCGCGGCTCAGGGCGCCTCCCTGAGCCGCGGCAGCAGCTGCACCAGGTTGCAGGGCCGGGTGGTTGCATCGAGCTGGGCGCGAATCAGCCGATCCCAGGCGGTGCAGACCGCATCGAGCGAACCGGGCAGCACGAAGATCACGGTGCCGTTGGCCACGCCGGCCAGGCAGCGACTCTGCAGGCTGCTGGTGCCGATCGTTTCGAACGACAGCACCCGGAACAGCTCGCCGAAGCCCTCGATCGTCTTGTCCAGCAGCGGCGCCACCGCCTCGGGGCTGCCATCGCGGCCGGTGAGGCCGGTGCCACCGGAGCTGATCACCACCTGCACGGCCGGATCGGCGATCCAGCGGCTGATTTCGGCCCGGATGCGATAGCGGTCATCGGGCACCAGGCGCCGCTCCACCAGCCCATGGCCGGCGCCTTCCAGGCGCTGTTGCAGGGCATCACCCGAGGCATCGTCCGCCAGGGTGCGGCTGTCCGAGATCGTCAGCAGGGCGATGGCGAGAGCCAAGCGGTAGCGGTGCGGGGCGATCCATTGTCCCGCCGCGAGCTGAAACAGGCCTCAACCCCGCCCTGCAGCCAGACCATGCGCCAGGGACCGGCCCTGCGCGACGGACTGAGCCGCCAGCCGCTCTCCTCCAGGCTCAAGGCGATCAACCGCCAGCAAGCGCCAGCGATTCGACAACCGAACCATCGACAAGCAATCACCCAGCAGCAAGCCCTTTCAGTGCATGGCGCCACGCAGCCTTCGTTTGCCAGGCTGATTCCGAGCCAGCCGATGATGGGAACGGCACCCTTGGGGAGCGCGTTGGAGCCAGTTTCAACTCGCCACCAATGATCTCAGCCGGAACCGTCCCGCCCGGAGCCGTCGCACTCGGAACCTCGGAATCTCGGAACCCTCGAAACGCCAACCGGTCAGCCGCCGTTCTTTCCGCAGCCACCCATGCCGTCGCCACCCCTCCCAAGCTCAACGATCCCAACCCGGCCCAGCCCAAGCTTGACCAGCACAACACTCCCCTCGTCGCCGGCCCCCCTGATCAGGCCAGCGGCCCCCCTGACGGTGCGCCTGTTCGCCGGCCTGCGCGAAGCCGCCGGCTGGGGCGAACGCCTGGTGGGCTGGGACGAAGCTGACGCCGAGGCCAGCCGGAATCATCGACCGGGAGCTGGCGAGGTCACGCCCCGCAGCCTCTGGCGCCAGCTGCAGCTGGGAGCCGTGGACTTGCCGGCAGGCTTGCGGGTCGCCGTCAACCACCCCTTCGCCAGTTCCGACCAACCGCTGCAGCCCGGCGATGAACTGGCCTTCCTGCCCCCGATCAGCGGTGGTTGAGCCGTTGTCGCCCCAGGAGCCAGCCCAGGAGTCAGCAGCAGAGCGGGCGCCGTTCCTGGCGGTGCGTCTGCATCCGGAGGCATTCGCACCCCTTGAGGGCCTGGCTCGCTGGCAGGTCCAGCTGGCGGCGTTGCCGGGCGGAGCACCGGCCGCTGAGAGCCAGTTCATCGGCCGGGTGCGGGGTTGCAACGCCTCCGGGGAGCCCCTCGAAGCCCTGGAGCTGGAGCACTATCCCGGCATGACCGAAGCCCGCATCGTCTCCCTGGCCGAGGACGCCGCGAAGCGCCACGGGGCGGCGGCGGTGCTGGTGTGGCATCGCATCGGCCGGGTGCTGCCGGGGGAGGCGATCGTGCTGGTGGCGGTGGCCGCCGATCGCCGCGGCCCAGCCCAGCGCTGCGGCCAGGAGCTGCTGGAGGCCCTCAAGCACGAAGCCCCCTTCTGGAAACGGGAATGGAGCCAGGGGGTGGGCAGATGGATCATGGGCAATACGCCTCTATGAAGCTCGGGCTCAGGCAGAGGCGTACGACTCATCAACTCCAACTGTCTGTGCCACATTCATCGGGCAGAAAAACGATGGAGAGACAGCCGTGCACATGGTGGCGAATTTTTGGCCCGGGGCGACGCTGGAGCAATTCCAGGTGGAACTAGCCCAGCTGGAGGGCAAGGAGCAACCTCAGGCCCAGCTTCTGCGCACGGTGGCCGAGGTGGACGGGGGTCTGATGATCGTGTCCCTGTGGGAGGGACAAGCGCAATACGACAGCTGGGCCGAAGCCACCCTCTTGCCCCAGATCGATCTTCCAGGAGGCATGGACGGTCGACCGGAACAACGCAAGGGATCGGTGGTGGATCACTACTCCGTGCTGCCGGCCAGCTGAGTGGTGCTAGGGCTGCCGTCGCGGCAGCGAACGGCTCGCGGCTCAGAAGATCGGCAACCGCAGCCACTGCGCCCCCAGCTCCGTGCCCGCCTGCAGCGCCCCCAGCTCCGCTGGGATCTCCAGCAGCAGATCCGCCCCCTGCCGCGAACCAGCCCAGCGCTGCGGCCAGGCGCTGCTGGAGGCGCTCAAACACGAAGCTCCCTTCTGGAAGCGGGAGTGGAGTGGCGGCCGGGGCGGTGGGTGGAGGGGAATAAGGCGTTGGCTGGATAGCCAGATTTTTGGCTATGTCGGTTTGTTGACACCCGATCCGTCCATCCATCACCGACTCAGACTTGGGTCATCCATAGAAGTCACAAAGCTGATGAGTGACCAAGGGGAAGACACCAGAAAGGCGCTAGGAGTCGGGATATTTTATGTTCTGGGCGGCCTGTTGGCCATCGTGGGCTGGCCGCCAATCATCCCGTCAGTGCTACTCGGCAGCGGCATTGCTCTGATGGTCTACCACTTTCTGGGTGGGGTCGATTCCAGTGATCGCATCAACTGGAGCCTGGGCCAGAAGCTTGCCGTCCAGGTGGGTGGTGCGTCTGTCATTCTGCTGGCCTCCAGCTACGGCATATACTACGGGCTGATTCAATCTCAGAAAGACCGAATCAGCTCCGAACCGGAACTCAAGGACGTCCTCATTCTGGATCGACAGGGACTGCCCGTCCGTCTGATGATCAAGCGCGGCACTGAGTTCTTGCCCAGTCTCGAGTGGCCTAGAGCAACCAGCCCGAAGAATCTTTCCCAGCTGAAGCTGGAGGCAGAGTTGAAAAACGACCGTGTGCTGATTCGCCCAGCCTCCCCGCCGAGCAAGGATTACTCCCTCGGCTATCTCGACCTTAACTACAGCTCCGACACGCCGCCTCCAGTCGTGGCCCTGGCGCAACAAATGATCGAACGGGATTTCTTCAACCCGACGCTCGTGCTGCTGCGGACAACGATCTGCGCCGGCACACCCTGCCCGATTTCCCAGGCTGGCTTCCCAATCACCATCCTGACCAGCAAGAAAATTCCCAGAGGCAAGATCGCCATCTGTTATGCCAAACAGGATTTTGCAGTGGGAGAAACATTCGCTCCTGCTGGATCAGGCAAGGATCCCTCCCTGTACATCCAGTCCCTGGCCATTGCTCCATCGGCAGAGGCAGCCAGAGAGGCCTTCATCACGCTGCCAATCGTCAGGGTTGCCGCGAAGGAAACGACACCGGGCTGCAGAACGAATGCACACAAGCCTGTGATCGGGCTGGTTCATCCCGCCGATATCAAAAACCTGATCAAGGGAACAAACAGCAAGCAGGTAACTCTGTTCGCCACGAGTTCCGCCGAAACCTGACCGCACCCACCGACCAGCCATGCAACTCACACGCTCAGCACGGACATGGAGGCTCCAGCCGCTGGGTCGGGCCCTGATCGCCGCTGCGGTCAGCCTCGCCCTCCAGGTCGGAGGTGGCTCCGCTTGCGCTCAGACCACAGGGTTCGCCTGGGGTGTCGTGGTTGGCGCTGATCGCTCGCTGCAGGCCGCCCGTGAGGAAGCCCGTCAAGCTGCGGCTCAGATCGGCCGCACGCCCACCCTCTACAGCTGCAATGACTGGTTCCGCACGATCTTCGTGCTCACCGACCGCCGCGAAGCCTTTCAGGTTCTGGCTGCGTCGCAGCGCCGGATCCGCCCCAGCGCCTATCTGGTCGACCTGCGGATCTGGTGCCCCGGCAAGCAGATGCTCAACTGACCGAAAAACGGCTAGGCGCAGCTGGGCAACCCCTCAGAAAATCGGCAACCGCAACAGCTGCGCCCACAGCTCCGTGCCCTCTTCCAGGTTGCCGAGCTCGGCCGGGATCTCCAGCAGCAGATCGGCCCCCTGCAGCGAGCCGATGCGCGAAGAAGCCTGGGAGCCTTCGAGCCGCGCCAGCAGGGCGCCTTCGGCACTCACCTCCAGGCGAGCCCGGGCCAGCTCCGGTCGACCAGGACCGCGGCGCAGAGCCTGGGCCAGGTGCACCCGCAGCCTCGGTAGCGCCTGCACCTGGGCTCCCTCCAGCCGCTGCAGGGCGGGCCAGAGCAACTGCAGCGCCGTGATCGCCGCGGCCACCGGGTTGCCCGGCAATCCGAAGAAGGGCGTGCCGCCCACGTGTCCCCAGGCAAAGGGCCGCCCCGGCTTGAGAAACAGCTTCCAGAAGCTCACCTCCCCCAGCTCGGCCACCAGGGACCGCAGCCAGTCGCTGTCGCCGGCGGACACGCCCCCGGTGCTCACCACCACATCACTGGCGGCGGCCAGTTCCAGCAGGGCCGCACGCAACGCTTCGGGCTGATCGGCCACCACCTGCTGGATCGCCACCCCGTAGCCCAGCCGCGCCAGCAGCGCCGTGAGCAGGGCCGAGTTGCTCTCCCAGATCTGGCCGGGGCCCCGCGCCGCTCCGGGCGGCAGCAGCTCATCACCGCTGATCAGCAGGGCGATCCGCGGCCGCTGCGTCACCGCCAGCTGCGCGATGCCGCAACTGGCCAGACGGGCCAGATCGGCGGCCCCCAGGCGCTGGCCTGCGGGTACCAGCTCCTGGCCAGGGCTGGCCTCCTCCTCCGGCGCCCGGATCCAGGGATTGGCACCGCTGGCCGCTACCAGCTCGATGGTGGGCTCCCGCTCATCACTGCCACCGCTACTGCCACCGCTACCGCCACTGGCACCACCACCACCACCGCTATCGACCAGGCGCACCAGCTCCTGGGGCAGCACCCGACCGCTGCCCTCGGGCAGCACCGCGCCGGTGAGAATGCGCACCGCCTCGCCCGCCGCCAGCACCCCGGTGTGGGGACTGCCGGCGGCCGAGCGGCCCACCAGGCGCCAGCACTGGCCCATTGCCGGCGATTCGCTGCCGGCAATGGCGTAGCCATCCATGATCGAGGCGCGGAACCCCGGCACCGCCGCCGCTGCCCGTATCGGCGCCGCGGTGGTGCGGCCCAGGCCGGCATCCAGAGTCACCAGCTCCTGGCGGCCCAGGGGCTCCAGGGCCGCCAGGATGAGCCGGCGCGCCTCCTCAAGGGGCAGGCCCTCGGCCGGGAACGGCTCAGCCATGGTCAGTGTTCGGCGCTGGAGCAGCGGCCGAGCTGGAACCAGCGACCTGGGCGGCAGAAGCGGCGCCAGGCCCCTCGCCATCCCCGTGACCGACATCGTCACGCTGCCAGAGGCCATGGCGTCCGCCGTCCTTGCGCAGTAACCGCACCGGCCCGATCGTCATCGCCGCATCCGCCGATTTGACCATGTCGTAGAGGGTCAGTAGGCCCACCGACACGGCGGTGAGGGCCTCCATCTCGACGCCGGTGCTGCCGGTGGTGCGGGCACTCACCTGCATTCGCAGGCCGGAGCCATCAGCCGCCGGCTCGATCCCCACCTCCAGGCCCGTCAGGCCGATCGGGTGACACAGGGGAATCAACTCCCAGGTGCGCTTGGCCGCCTGAATCGCCGCCACCCGCGCCACCGCCAGCACATCTCCCTTGCTGGCGCGGCCCTCCAGCACCAGGGCGAGCACCTCCGGGGCCATCGTGATGAAGCCCTCCGCCAGGGCCCGCCGATCACTGGCGGGGCGATCGCCCACCGCCACCATGTGCACCTCGCCCCGGGCGCTGAGATGGCTCAGCTGGGGCGCCGGGGCTGGCGACGTGGACAACTCCTCCATAGCGAAAGCTGGTGGCGGCTGGATCTGAGCCTCTCAAGCTACGGGCCCAGCGGCTGGGACTGAGATCAGAACAGGGTTGCTCGATCAGCAGCCAGGGTCCAGCCGCAACGAGCCGCGGCGGCAGGTCTGACCCTGGCCAGGTGGGCGCTGCCGCCCCCGACTGCCGGGCAACCTCTTTGAATGGCAGCGACGTCCATGCCATTCACGACGCTGTCCGGGGACCCCCCATGAGCCTGGCGATCGAAATCCTGCAGCGCAGCGGCGAGCATTTGCTGCTGGTGGCGATCGCCATCGGCCTGGCGCTGCTGATCGCCCTGCCGCTCAGCCTCGCGATCCACCGCCGGCCGCGCTGGGCCACACCGGTGCTGGCCCTGGCCAATGCGGTGCAGACCATCCCCAGCCTGGCGATCTTCGGACTGCTGCTGACGGTGCCCCTGCTCGGCGGCATCGGCACGACGCCGGCGGTGGTGGCGCTCACCTTGTATGCCCTGCTGCCCTTGCTGCGGGGCTTTCTTGCCGGGCTGGCCCAGGTGCCTGCGGGGCTGAAGCAGGCGGGCCAGGCGCTGGGATTGAACGAAGCCCAGGTGTTGCGCTACATCGAGGCGCCGCTGGCCCTGCCGGTGGCCATGGCGGGCCTGCGGGTGGCCACGGTGATCTGCGTCGGGGTGGCCACCATTGCCGCTGCCATCGGCGCCGGCGGCCTGGGAGTGTTCATCTTCCGCGGCATCGCCACGGTGGATAACGGTCAGATCCTGGCTGGTGCCGTGCCGGCGGCGGCCATCGCCCTGGCGGCCGACGCCGGCCTGGGGGCTCTCGAGCGTCGCCTCTCCCGGCCATTCCGTCGTACTGGTGGCGACGTGCAGCGCCCCGGCCGCTGGCTCAAAGCCGGCCTGGCCGGCCTCAGCCTGGTCGTTGTGCTCGCCCTGGTGCTGGTGAGCCTGCAGCCCGGCGAGACGGTGCGGATCGGCTCGAAGGCCTTCACCGAGCAGCTGATCCTCGGCGAGCTGCTGGCCCAGCAGATTGAAAGCGACACCACCTTGAAGGTGCAGCGCCGCTTTGGTCTTGGTGGCACGGGCCTGCTGCACGACAGCCTGCGCCAGGGTCGACTGGATGGCTACGTGGAGTACACCGGTACGGCCTGGACGGCGATCCTCAACCAGCCAGCGCCGCCGCCGGGGCCCGCGGCGGCCCAGCAGGTGTGGCAGAACACGCGTCTGGCCTATGGCCGTCGTTTTGACCTGGAGGTGTTCCCCTCCCTGGGCTTTGCGAACAGCTTCGCGATCCTGGTGCGCCAGGCCGATGCCCAGCGACTCGGCCTGCAGACGATCACTGATGCCGCCGCCCATACCCCCGCTTGGCGTGCCGGCTTCGGTTACGAGTTCCTCAACCGGGCCGATGGCTACGCCGGCCTGGTCCGGCGCTACGGACTGCGCTTCGCCGCGCCGCCCCAGAGCATGGACCTGGGCCTCACCTACCGGGCTCTGGCGGCTGGCCAGGTGGATCTGATCGCCGGCGACACCACCAACGGCCTGATCCCCACACTGAAGCTGCAGGTGTTGCGCGATGACCGCGGCTACTTCCCGCCCTACGACGCCGTGCCGATCTTCCGCGGTGCGGTCCTGCGGCGCCATCCGTCGCTGCTGCCGGCGATCGATCGGTTGACCGGCCGGTTGACCGTGGCAGCGATGCAGCGGCTCAATGCCCAGGTGGATCTCGAGAAGCTGCCGGTAGAGGCGGTGGTGCGCCAGTGGCGCCGTGATGCGGGGCTGGAGTCAGGGCCACTTCGCCGCTGAGCGGTCCCAGCCGCAGCCATGGCACCCCCTGGGCTGCTGGTTGCCAGGGCCGGGCTTCAGCGCCAGCCCTCGCGCCGCATCCAGCTGATCCAGTCGGCCGAGATCTGCTTGGGGCAGACCGCCTCACACTCGAGCTGGTTGCTGCAGCTGCCGAAGCCTTCGGTCGCCATCTGCTGCTGTAGTGCCTCGTTGCGCCGGGCTCGCTCCGGCTGGCCCTGGGGCAATTGGCCGAGATGGGCGAGTTTGGCGGCCACGAACAGGCTGGCGGAGGCATTGCGACAGCTGGCCACACAGGCGCCGCAGCCGATGCAGCTGGCGGTGTCGAAGGCGCTGGTGGCCTGGTCGCGGCCGATCAGGATGGCATTGGCCGCCGGGGCGCTGCCGGTGTTCACCGAGCAGTAACCGCCCGCCATCAGCAGCCGATCGAAGGCTGAGCGATCGACGCTCAGATCCTGCAGCAACGGAAAGGCGCGGGCCCGGAACGGCTCCAGCACCAGGGTGGCGCCATCCTCGAACTGGCGCAGATAGAGCTGGCACACGGTGGTGGCCGCCTGGGGCCCATGGGCCTGGCCGTTCACCAGAAAGCCGCAGGAGCCGCAGATACCCTCGCGGCAATCGTGCTCGAACCCCACTGGCCGTTTGCCGGCGGCGATCAACTGACCATTGAGGTGATCGAGGGCCTCCAGTAAGGACAGATCCGTGGACACCTGCTCCAGCCGGTAGGCGGCGAAGGCCCCGGCCGCGTCCGGCGTGGCCTGGCGCCAGATGCGCAGGTTCAGGGTGATGGTGGCGGCTGGAGCATTCATCGGTAGTTGCGCTGGCTGAACGGGATGGCGGTGTAGGTGAGCGGTTCGCTGTGGCGCACCGGTTCAGCGCCGGGCCGGTGTTCCCAGGCGGCGATATGGGCGAAGTGCTCGTCGTCGCGGCGGGCTTCCCCATCGGCACTCTGGTGCTCCTCGCGGAAATGGGCGCCGCAGGATTCCTCCCGGGCCAGGGCATCGCGCAGCATCAGCTCGGCCAGGCCGAGGAAATCCTGCAGGCGCAGGGCCTTTTCCAGTTCGGGATTGTTGGGCGTGCCGTGATCGCTCACCCGCAGCTCCGCGTCGCAGCGCCCACGCATGTCCGCCAACTCCAGCAGCGCCCGCTGCAGCCGCTCGCCTTGGCGGCTGATGCCGCAGGCCTCGATCATCAACTGCCCCAGCTCGCGGTGATAGGCCTCCACCGGCCGGCGGCCGGCCCCACCAGCCACCGTCCCCGGGCTAGCAGTCCCGGTGCCAGCCGGCACCAGCAGGGCGGCGATGCGTGCGGCCGCTGCCGCCCGGGCCTCGCGGCAGGCGGGATGGTTGGCGTTCACTGCAGGCAGGGGCTGACCGGCCAGCCAGGCGGTGATCGTGGCCGGTGCAATGAAGTAGCCATCGGCCAGCCCCTGCATCAGGGCACTGGCGCCGAGCCGGTTGGCACCGTGTTCCGAGAAGTTGGCCTCGCCGAGCACGAACAGGCCGGCAATCGTGCTCATCAGGTGGTAGTCCACCCACAGGCCGCCCATCGTGTAGTGGGGTGCTGGATAGATGCGCATGGGCGTGCTGGTGGGATCCTCGCCGCTGATACGGGCGTACATCTCCAGCAGGTTGCCGTAGCGGCTCTCGATCGCCTCCTGGCCATCGCGGGCGATCGCCTCGGCCAGATCGAGATAGACGGAGCGGCCGCCCGGACCCACGCCATGGCCGGCCAGACAGAGCTCGCGGGCGCGGCGCGAGGCGACGTCGCGGGGCACCATGTTGCCGTAGGTGGGGTATTGGCGCTCCAGGAAGTAGTCGCGTTCAGCCTCGGGAATGGTCTTGGGATCGCGCTGATCACCGGGTTGCAGCGGCAGCCAGAGGCGGCCGTCATTGCGCAGGCTTTCACTCATCAGGGTGAGCTTGCTCTGGTCGCCATCACCGCTGGGAATGCAGGTGGGATGGATCTGGGTGAAGCAGGGGTTGGCGAACAGGGCACCGCGGCAATGGGCACGCCAGATCGCCGAGGCATTGCTCTGCACCGCATTGGTGGAGAGGTGGAAGACATTGGCGTAGCCGCCGGTTGCCAATACCACCGCATCGGCGAGGAACGTCTCCAGTTCACCGCTGAGCCGGTGGCGGCACACCACCCCCCTGGCGACTCCATCGACGGTGATCAGCTCCAGCATTTCGCGGCGGGTGAACAGTTCCACCCGCCCGGCCTCCACTTGCCGCAGCAGCGCCTGTACGGCGCCATAGAGCAGCTGCTGGCCCGTCTGGCCGCGGGCATAGAAGGTGCGGCTCACCAGGGCGCCACCGAAGTTGCGCTGGGCCAGCAGGCCGCCGTATTCGCGCGCGAACGGCACTCCCTGGGCCACGCACTGGTCGATGATCGCGCCGCTGATCTCGGCGAGCCGATGGCAGCCCGCCTCGCGGGCGCGGAAATCGCCGCCACGCACCGTGTCACGGAACAGGCGCTCCACGCTGTCGCCATCGCCGGCGTAGTTCCTGGCGGCATTGATGCCCCCCTGGGCCGCCACCGAATGGGCCCGCCGCGGGCTGTCGTGATAAGTGAGCACCTGCACCCGATAGCCCTGTTCCGCCAGGGTGGCGGCGGCCGAGGATCCAGCCAGACCCGTGCCCACCACCAGCACCCGCAGCCGCCGCTTGTTGGCGGGGCTGATCAGCGGCAAGCCCTCGCAGGTGCGCTGCCAGGCGCTGTCGAGGGGGCCGGCGGGCAGGCATGGATCGAGGCGGGTCGTCGTCATCATCGGCCGGCTCCGACCTGGCCAGGCCCGACCAGCAGCAGCACGGGCAGCAAGGCAAAGCCAGCCCCCAGCAGCAGGGCCAGGCCCCGCCCACTGGTGCGGATGCGGTCGCCATTGCTGCGGTCGAGCAACCCGAGGGTGCGGTGGGCACTCTCATGGCCATGGAACAGATGCAGGGCCAGGGCCAGGCCTGCGCTCACGTAGAGGAGCAGCGACCAGGGCGAGGCCAACACCGCCAGCAGGGTGGCCAGCTCCTGGCCCGCCGGCGGCCGCACCCAGCGCAACTGGACCAGATGCACCCCCAGAAACAGCAGCAGCAGACCGCCGCTGGCGGGCAGCAGCCGGGCGCTCCAGACCGCCAGGGCTTCGGCACCCTGGCCACGGCGACTGACCAGCGGAGCGGCGGCCCCAGTGCGGCGGCCGCTGGCCGCGATCAGCTTGGCCAGGGCGAGCAACGGATGGGCCAATAACGCGGCGGCCAGGGCCAGCTCCAGCGGCGCCAGCCACACCTGCCCGTGCAACCAGAGGGCGAAGCGCTCGAAGGCCGCCGGATCCACCAGGGCCAGGGCCACGCCGCCGAGATGGGCCACCAGAAACAGCACCAGCGCCAGGCCGGTGGCGGGGATCCAGAGAGGCCGTGGCAGCGGGGCAGGCAAGCGGAAGGTGATCGGGGAGCGTTCAGCCATGGTCTCCCATAGACAGGATTCAGGCTGGCGCTGATAACCGGCCCGGAACCAGCAGCGCTCTGGAGACCACCATCTCCGGGGGGGGGCGGCGGCGCCGTCATCGCCCTGGGAGCCAGGCCCGCCGGCCCCGGCCATGGGAGGGTGACCGTCACCGTGGATGGCCGATGCGACTCACGCGCCCCTCGACGCTGCTGAGCGCCTTTCTCACCCTGCTCAACGACCGCCTGGGCGAAAGCATCGTTTTTCCGCTGCTGCCGTTCCTGTTGGCTGGCTTCACCAGCGACGAGCGCAACCTTGGGCTGACCGTGGGCCTGCTGGGGGGCAGCTACGCCCTGGCCCAGTTCATCGTCACCCCCCTGATCGGCGCCATGAGCGACCGCTTCGGCCGCAAGCCGGTGATCACGATCTGCGTGGCTGGATCGGTGCTGGGGTTGGCCCTGTTCGCCCTCACCATCAGCCTGCCCTGGCAGCAACGCTGGCCTGGGGCCACGGCGGCGGGTCTGCCCTTGGCCCTGATGTTTGTCGCCCGCCTGATCGATGGTGTCAGCGGCGGCACGGCGGCCACGGCCGGCGCCGTGCTGGCCGACATCTCGCCACCGGAGCAGCGGGCCCGTGCCTTCGGTCTGATCGGGGTGGCCTTCGGCCTGGGCTTCATCCTCGGGCCGGCCCTGGGCGGCTTGCTGGCCGGCATCTCCGTCACCCTGCCGGTGCTGGTGGCCCTGGGATTCGCCGTGCTGAACCTGGGTGTGGTGCTCACCCTGCTGCCGGAAACGCACCCGGTGGAGGCCCGCCGGGCCCTGCCGCGCAAACGGGAGCTGCAACCCTTCAGCCAGCTGGCGCGGGTGTTCCGCAATCCCCAGGTGCGACGCCTCTGTTTGGCTTTCTTCCTGTTCTTCCTGGCCTTCAGTGGCTTCACCGCCGAGCTGGTGGTGTATTTCAAGCAGAATTTCGGCTGGGGTCCGGGACTCTCGGCTGCCGCTTTCGTGGTGGTGGGGGTGGTGGCCACCGTGGTGCAGGGCGGCCTGATCGGGCCGCTGGTGAAGCGCTTCGGGGAATGGCGGCTCAGCCTGGCGGGGGTGGGCCTGGTGGTGGTGGGCTGTCTGATGATCCCGCTGGCGCCGGTGGATCGGGCGGTGGCCGTGGTGTTCCCAGCGGTGGCAATCCTGGCGAGCGGCACCGGCCTGATCACTCCCTGCCTGCGCAGCCTCGTGTCCCGCCGCCTCGATGACAGCGGCCAGGGAGCCGCCCTCGGCAGCCTCCAGGGCCTGCAGAGCCTGGGCAGTTTCCTCGGCCCACCCCTGGCGGGCCTGGCCTACGTCAACCTGAACCAGCAGGCACCCTTCTGGCTGGGCATCGCCCTGATGCTGGGGGTGGCGGTGCTGGTGGCTGGCGGTCTGCCCGGTCAACGGCCGGCGATACACGGGTCAGGCCAGTGAGATTGCTACGTTCGAACTCCCGAGTGGCCTGAGCACGGAGCACCATGGCGAAACCGGTCGTTGCTCCTGAGCTGTACATCAACCGCGAGTTGAGTTGGATTGACTTCAACCAGCGTGTGCTGGCTCAGGCCCTGGACGAACAGACACCCCTGCTGGAGCAGGCCAAGTTCAGCGCCATCTTCAGCAATAACCTCGACGAATTTTTCATGGTGAGGGTGGCGTCCCTCAAGGCCCAGCTGGAGGCTGGTGTCACCACCCGCAGCGACGACGGCCTCACCCC
Source organism: Cyanobacteriota bacterium (assembly GCA_026389335.1). Classification (GTDB taxonomy): domain Bacteria; phylum Cyanobacteriota; class Cyanobacteriia; order PCC-6307; family Cyanobiaceae; genus Cyanobium. The sequence continues at coordinate 23,493 of JAPLIB010000006.1, forward strand.
TCAGGAGCAGCTGAAGGCCATTCACGCCAAGCTGCGGCCCTTGCTGGAGTTGCAGCAGCAGCACTACCGCCATTCCCTCAAGAGCCATCTGGCCGAGTACGGCGTGCAGCTGATCGATTATCTGCGCCTTAACGAGCCGCAGAAAGCCTGGGCGGACGACTACTTCCAGCGTTCGATCTTTCCGGTGCTGACGCCGCTGGCCGTGGATCCGGCGCACCCGTTTCCGTTCATGAGCAACCTCAGCCTCAACGTGGCGGCCCTGATCCGCGACCCGGACACGGGCCAGCAGCAGTTCGCACGGGTGAAGGTGCCTCAGAAGATCCTGCCGCGCTTCGTGCAGATCCCCACCGAGCTCTGCAGTCGCATTCCCGCCCCCTGCTTCACCGCCGTGCCGCTGGAGCAGCTGGTGGCCTTCAACCTGCAACTGCTCTTCCCCGGCATGACGGTGGAGGGGCACTACTTCTTCCGCGTCACCCGCGACGCCGACCTGGAGCTGCGTGATCTCGAGGCCGATGACCTGATGGAGGCCCTGCAGGAAGGGCTGCGCAAGCGCCGCATGGGCGGTGAGGTGGTGCGCCTCGAGGTGGCCGATGAGATGCCGGACGAGATCGTCCAGGTGCTGCTGGAAGGCACGGATGTGGAGGTGGAGGACCTGTACCGGATCAATGGTCCGCTCGGGCTCGATGACCTGATGAACCTCACCGGCATCCCCCTGCCCCAGCTGCGCGATACCCCTTACCAGGGCCGCACCGTGCCGCGGCTGGCCCGGGCCCAGCGCAGCCGCCTGGCCGATGGCTCGATCAAGCAGGAAGAGTTTGAGAGCATCTTCCGGGTGATCCGCCGGGGCGATGTGCTGCTGCACCACCCTTACGACCTGTTCGCCACCTCGGTGGAGGAATTCCTGCACCAGGCCGCTGAGGACCCCTTGGTGCTGGCGATCAAGATGACGCTCTATCGCACCTCCAAGGATTCGCCGGTAGTGGCGGCCCTGATCCGTGCCGCCGAGAACGGCAAACAGGTGATGGCGCTGGTGGAGCTCAAGGCCCGCTTCGATGAGGACAACAACATCCAGTGGGCGCGTCAACTGGAACATGCCGGTGTGCACGTCGTGTACGGGGTGATCGGTCTTAAAACCCACACCAAGGTGACGCTGGTGGTGCGGCGGGAGAAGGAGCGCTTGCGCAGTTACATGCATATCGGCACCGGTAACTACAACTCCAAGACCTCGAATCTCTATACCGATATCGGTTTACTCACGGTGCGCGATGACTTCGGCCAGGACGGGGTGGAGCTGTTCAACTACCTCACGGGCTTCTCCAAACAGCAGAGCTTCCGCAGGCTGCTGGTGGCCCCCGTCACCCTGCGCAAGGGCATGGAGAGCCTGATCCGCCGCGAGATTGACCATGCCCGCAACGGCCGGGGTGGGCACATCCGCGGCAAGATGAATGCCCTGGTGGATCCGGCGATCATCGCCCTGCTCTATGAGGCCTCCCAGGCCGGGGTGCGCATCGAGCTGGTGATCCGCGGCATGTGCTCCCTGCGGCCGGGAGTGCCTGGCATCAGTGAAACCATCACCGTCACAAGTGTGATCGGCCGCTTCCTGGAACACTCGCGCCTGTTCTGGTTTGGTAATGGCGGCCACAGTGAGCTGTTCATCGGCAGCGCCGACTGGATGCCTCGCAACCTGGACCGCCGCGTCGAGGCGATTGCCCCGATCGAAGATCCGCAGCTGCGCAGCCAGCTCGAACGGCTGATCGAGCTCTACCTGGAGGACAGCGGTGCCTGGCACATGCACAGCGATGGCCATTTCGGCCAGCGCCAACCCGAAGGCGAACAGCGGCGGGTTCAGGTCACCATGATGGAGCGCTGGCGCGGCGGGCTGCCTAACGGAGAGCCGGCACCGCCGATGTAACCAGGAAGACTGAAAATCAACCTTTCCAAAACTGTATACAGGAAGCTTTCAGTTTGCAAACGTCACTTCTGACGTAGTGGTGCTATGTTCCGGCCAAATTCATTTCGGAGGCCTGGGGTGATGGGGACACCTCTGCATTCCGCTCCCGATGCGCCGGATGCCGATGGCAGCAGCGCCAGCGAGAGTCGGGCAGTCACCACTTCAGCTTCAGCCAAAGCGGCCTTGGGCAGCCCAGCTACTGCCAATCCAGCTGCTGCCAGCCCAGTCCCCCTGAACTGCATCACCGATGCTGCAAGCTGCAGCCAATCTGCCGCAAAACCTGCGGTAGGCAAGGGGGGGCTGAAAGCCAAGGCTGCCGCCTCCCGTGCCGCCAGCCAGCGGGCCACGGGCCGGCTCAGTGCCGACTCGATCGGCTGGTACCTGAGCACCATCGGCCGGGTGCCCCTGCTCACCCCCGCCGAAGAGATCGAACTCGCCCACCACGTCCAGGCGGCCAAACGCCTCACTCAGGAGATCGGCGAGGGCTACACGGCCAAGCAGCTGCGCCAGCTGCGCATGGGGCAGCGAGCCCGGGATCGCATGATGGCGGCCAATCTGCGTCTCGTCGTGAGCGTGGCCAAGAAGTATCAGAACCAGGGCCTGGAGCTGCTCGATCTGGTGCAGGAAGGGGCCATCGGTCTGGAGCGTGCCGTTGATAAATTCGATCCGGCCATGGGCTACAAGTTCTCCACCTATGCCTACTGGTGGATTCGTCAGGGCATGACCCGGGCTATTGATAACAGCGCTCGCACGATTCGTCTGCCGATCCATATCAGCGAAAAGCTCTCCAAGATGCGTCGCATTACTCGGGAGCTGTCCCATCGGCTGGGGCGTCAGCCCAATCGGCTCGAGCTGTCCCATGCCCTCGGCATGGCACCGGAAGAGCTGGAGGAACTGATGGCCCAGAGCGCTCCCTGCGCCTCCCTCGATGCCCATGCCCGCGGTGAAGAGGATCGCAGCACCCTCGGCGAGCTGATTGCTGATCCGGCGAGCAACGAGCACTTCGACTCGATGGATCGCCTGCTGCAGAAGGAGCACCTCATCACCTGGCTCGCCCAGCTCAACGACCGGGAACAGAAGATTCTGAAACTGCGCTTCGGCCTCGAGGGCAGCGAACCGCTCACCCTGGCCGAAATCGGCCGTCAGATCAATGTCTCGCGCGAACGGGTGCGGCAGCTGGAGGCCAAGGCAATCATGAAGCTGCGGCTGATGAGCAGCATGCAACACGCCGCCTGATTGGCGATTCCCCTGGATATGCCGATCGGCGGATCGAGTCAACAGCTGATCGGTTCGGCCCTGGTGCTGCTCTGGCTTCTGGTGCTGGCGGCTCTCGCCCTCAGCGTGCGCTCCCGCTGGCCGGCCCAACCGGAATGGAGCCGCAAGCTGATGCACATCGGTGCCGGCCTGGTGGTGCCCCTGGCCTGGGGGCTGGGCATCCAACGCGGCATTGCCCTCGCGGCGGCGGCCGTCGTCACCGTGTTGGCTGCTGTTAACCATCGTCGCCGGCTGTTGCCGGGGATTGAGGATGTGGGCCGGCACAGTTATGGCACGATTGGCTATGGCGCCTCCATCACCCTGCTGCTGCTGCTCTGGTGGCCCGGCCACCCTGCCAGCGTCAGCGCCGGCGTGCTGGTGATGGCCTTCGGTGACGGTCTGGCCGGGCTGATCGGCGCCAGCGTCGCCTCGCCCAGCTGGACGGTGCTCGGCCAGCGGCGGTCGCTGTTGGGCACGTTGACCATGGCGCTGGTCAGCCTGGCGGTGCTGCTGGGCCTGATGCTGACCTGCCGCGCCATCGGTCAGCCGGCGCCAGACCTGGCGGCGGTGGGCGGCCTGGCCCTGGTGGCGGTACTGCTGGAGCAGGTCGCCCTGCTGGGCCTGGACAATTTCACGGTGCCGATCGGCATCGCCCTGCTGTGGCACCTGCTGAGCCGCTCCTGAACCGTTCGGCTCGGATCTCAGGCCTGGAGCAGGGCTTCACAGCGCTGCTCCCAGTCGTGCTGCGTGCCCAGGCAGGCCACTAGCCGACGATCCCCGGGCTCCTCGCGGAGGCGCAACTGCCACTGGCGAATCAGATCGGCCCGCTCCAGCCAGACATCCAGCACGGTGCGCTGGATCGCCTCCCCGTCCCAGTCGCGGCGATGAGCGGTCTCGAGAGCCCAGGCCAGCAGATCATCCAGCTGAAAAGGACGGAAGCCACCAAAGACCAGCCCAAGCCCATTGCCGCCACTGGTGGCAATGGGCTGCTGCAGATAAAAGAGCTGCAGAGGATCCGAGAAGCCGCAGAACTGGAGAAGGTAAGTCATGCACAAACCTGCACAAACGATCAGTGCAGACACCATAAGTAGGGCTTGCTGAAATTCGTTTTCCAGCTTTCATGGCGCATCAGGGGCGATCCTTTGGCAGGCCTGAGCCTGGTCAACAGATTCAGGAATGGCTCAATAAACTTGTCTAAAACGCTCCCATAAAGCGCTGTGCGACGCTC
>JAPLIB010000142.1 GCA_026389335.1 Cyanobacteriota bacterium
CGGGCCAGCTCGGGGATCAACTCCCCGGCTTTGCTGCCATCCAGTAGCGACGCCAGGGCAGAGGCGTCAGAATCTCGCTTGGGCATGGTTCGTCTGGTTGAGGTAGGACTCAAACCAGGGAAACGGGCCTGCCCACCCCTTGCAACGCCAACCGGAGCCAGTCGCCTGAGGTGCGCGGCCCACCCCGGCTACGCCGGGGGTTCTACACCACTCGAGGGGACGCCAGCCTGTCATGTCGTCACGTAAATGACTGGCATTCATCGTCATCGGGCTCGGCACCCTGCTCAAAAAGCTGAAATGGGCCAGTTCGGCGCGGGGTTGCCTGAAATACGGCCGCCTCAGCTTGTTTGGCGATGTGCGCTACGACCGGCTCGGCTCGATCAACTCGCGCACGGAGGCTGGTGGGCCTGAAGGCGGAAACCGTGTTCAATGCCACGGTGGGCGATCTGGCCCTGCGTTACCGCTGCGCTGCCCGCGAAGCGGCCCTGGGCAAGGCCGGGCTGTTCAGCGTCATTCCCTATTCCGGTGTGCGGATCGTGGCCGACAACTTCGAGGTGACCACCACCATCAGGGTGTTGCGCTTCGAGCGTCAGTTCAAGTTCAGTCTGGAGTTCAGCCAGACCTAGGTGCAGACCCGGTGGCGGTGGCGGATGCCAGAACCGCTGCGGCAACACCCAGCTGGGACTGGGTTATGCCCTTGGCACCAACACCGATCTCCATCTCTGCTGGTGCTATCAGGGTATGGACTGGAACAACGGCCTCAGCGGCCGCAGCCAACGGGGCATCAGCCTTGTGGAGAACGGTGCTGAAGTGGGCCTCAAGTTCTTTTCCTGACCTGCAGCTCGATGACGTAATCGAGCTTCGAACTCACGTTTGTGCCCCGATAGCTGCCACTCACCGCGGCCGCCAACCGATGGTCGGGTGCGGCCGCCAGCACCAGATGGCCATCGGCCACCGCCAGCCCCAGGCTGGGGTCGTAGCCGCGCCAGCCGCCACCCGACAGGTACACCTCGGCCCAGGCATGCAGCTCGTGTTCGGTCATCTCCGGCGGATGGTGCATCGAGTAGCCGCTGACGAAGCGGGCGGCCAGGCCCAAGGAGCGGCAGGCTTCCACGTAGAGCATGGCGGTGTCGCGGCAGGCCCCCTGACGGCTCTGCAGCGTTGCATTTGCCGTCAACGGATCCCCATCCAGGCGGCCGATGTGATGGAAATCGTGGTGAATCGTGGCTGCCAGCAGCATCAGAAAGGCCAGGGTGTCACCCTGCACCTGCTGGGCCAGGGCGGCGGCCCAGGCGGCCACCGGAGCCGCGATCGCTGGGTGAGCTGCAGCCAGACACGGCGCCAAAGAGAGCTGCTCCGCCTCGCCGTAGCGCACCGGCAGACTCTGCTGGCCGGCGCCGGTGAGGATCCAGTCGAAAGGGTTGGTGCGCACGGTTTCCACCTCCATCGCCACCACCAGTTCGAGCTGGTCCCGTTCGGCCTCGAACCACAGCACCCAGGCGTCGTTGCCATCGGCCTCCACCACCTCGCAGGCCCCACTCGCGGGTGTTTGCACGCTGAGCTGGTGGGCAAGCAGGCGCTGGGTCACGTCACGGCGCGGACTGAGCCGCACCGTCATCGGTTCGAGAAAGACGGGCCGGCCATAGTGATACAGGAGGCTGTGGCGGATCTGAAACAGCATGGTTCAAGGTGGGTGGGCTCAGCTCAGCGCATCGCGCAACTGATTCTCGAACTGGGGATCGAGACCATGGACGGCGAGGGGTTCGAGACCCAGATCTTCAACCAGATGGTGAAACTGCAGCGAAAACCACTCCAGGAACATTTCAAAACCTCTAGCGCGAGGCCAGAGCTCCTGATCGCGGCACCAGAGAGAGAGTTCGGCAGCGAAGATCGCCGTATGACAACTCTGCAGACGGGCGATCGCTTCAGCCTCGTTGTCATAGGTGGGGATCAGGTAAAGACTGCTTTCGGTGACGAGCATCTGCTGTTCCTGCGGTGTCCAGAAGGGGCGAGTCCAGTCGACCATCGGCTGCCTTGGGGTCACCACCACGGCACAACGGTTGACCACGGTCTTGGGAGGATCATCCACGGTCATGGCAGGCGTTTCAACAGTTCTGTGCTAACCGTACCCCCCCAGGCCTCTGAAGACATCCGCAATCCTGCGGGTTCGGCTAAGCCAGAAAAGCCCCAGGAGATTGCTGAACAACCCTTCAGCAGACCTGAACAGCGCTCGACTGGCTGTGGAAAAAGTTGATGAACACTGGGTTGGCCGGTGGCGAAGCGGTCCTCAAGCAGGGCCGAAACAGATGTGGCCGCAGTGACCTCAAGTGGTGACCTCAAGAGGTGGTTTCAAGCAGGGTCTTGAAGCAATGGTCCTCAAGCCGTCGTCTGGGGCAATCGTCTTCAAGCAGTCGTCTTCAAGTAGTGGTCTGCAGTCAGTGCTATCAGACGGCCTTCGCATCCGGTCTCCGACTGAGCTCGCCTGGAGCACAGTTCGGCCTGTCGAGCGTTCGAGATCGATGGCTGTGCAGCAGATCTGACCAAGTCAGCGCATCCAGCTTCATGCACGGCTGTCTCAACCTGATTGCGGATGGAATCGCCGGGGCAGCGGCCAGGCTGTCGATTTCTGCTCGGGGATCCACGGGCAACACGCTCCAGGCGGTTCTGGTGGGTGAGCTGCTGCTTGGCGGCAATGCGGGCCGGGCCGATTGCCGCCATCCTCGGGATGTGTGGCCTTCGTTGAGCGCCCTCACCACCGGCAGCCTTGCCGTGCTGGTGACCGTTGTATTGATGCAAAACGGCCGGAACCAGTTCCGCACCTGCTTCAGTCGTCTGAGCCTCGCGTTGATCGTTCAGGGGACCCTGGGTTGGCGCCGGAACTGGCCCGTTCACCCCCCAGCTGCAGGCCACCGCACCGCTCTCCTGCTGATCACGTTTGCTGATCACGTCTCATGACTCCTGCTGAAATCGTCGCGCAGCTGCTGGTGCCGCTGGCCACAGCGACCCGGCGGCTGCTGGAGTACCTGTCGGTGCTCACCGTCTTGGCCGGCCTGGTGGCCACCGCCGGCGGTGCCCTGGCCAGCTTCAACCGTCGACTGCTGCGCCGCCCCTCCAACCAAGCCCGCCTCAGCTTCGGCAGCTGGCTGGCCCTCGCCCTGGAATTCCAGCTCGGCGCCGACATCGTCTCCACCACCATCAGCCCCTCGGGACAACAACATCTGATCCAGTTGGCGGTGGTGGCCGTGATCCGCACCTTCCTCAATGTGTTCCTGGCCCGTGAAATCAGTGCTGAGGAGGTGCAGGAACGGCACGCCATCCTGGGCCAGGGCGCTGCCTTCTACGCCTCGTCTGAACAGCCATGAACCTCACCGACCAACTGGCCAAGGAACGCAATCGGGCGGCGGCGGAGCGCACCCTGATGGCCTGAATCCGCACCTGTCTGTCCCTGATCAGCTTCGGCTTTGGCCTCGACAAAATCATCGCCGCCATCAATGCCAACAACCTCAGCAACCATGGCCGTGCCGAGCTGAGGGTGCGGCTGGTGGCGGTGGGCTTCGTGCTCACCGGCATCCTGACGATGCTGGCGGCCACAGCCCAGCATCACCATGATCGGCGTGCTGGCCCTGGTGCTGCTGCTGGCCGGGGCACTGGCGGCCTGAATCACCCCGATCCCACCAAAGTCCAGCTCCGTTTCAGCCCCCGTCGCCCCAGGTCGCCATGGTTCAGCTCCTGATCTAGTTCAGCCTGGCGCTGACCATGGCGCTGACCGTGGCACCGGCCGTGCGCTACGGCATCGTCCTGATGGTCCTTTCAGCCAGCGCGCCGCTCACCCGGCACCGGCCCGGCCAGCAAGGAGGCGATCGTGAAATGGTGGACCTACTTCAAGTAATGGCGGCGATCGCGGCCATCGTCACGATCCTGCTGATGGCAGCTCAGTTCCATCAGGTGTTCAGTATCCAGAGCTGGGCGCTGACCTATGCCGATGGGGCGTGGCAAGTGCTGGCCGCCCAGGAGCTGCCCTGCTGCTGGGCATGGGCCTGCGGCGCTGGTTCGCCGCCGTCAGCGCCCGCTTGGTGGCTCCGCTGGAGAAGCTGGCTAATGGGCTGCTGCTGCTGGTGATTCTGGGCCTCACACTGCCAGTGTTGGGCGCATTCCTGGTCAGCAATCTGCTCGCCCAGCCCCTGATCGCCGCCATGGCGGTGCTGAGCCTGGCCGTCGGCTGGCTGCTGGCCGGGCCGAGCCCGGCGGCGAGCACCACCACGGCCCTGGTCACCTCGATGGGCAATCCAGGCCTGGCGCTGCTGTTCGCCACCAGCCACGCCCCCGGGATCCCGATGGTGAAATTGACCATCCTCAGCTGCGTGCTGCTGGTCACGATCCTGGTTTCAATTCTTTTCTGATCGCGCAGAAACATCGTCATCTGCAGCGGCTGCAAACAACGAAGGCCTAAGCACGACTGTAATCTGGCCCCTCAGGCCCTCCCTGAAGCTTTGCGTTTTTTGCCTGGTCAACAGGCCCCGGACTGAACACAATTCCGGAGTACCGCGCCAGGGTGCGCCTTGCCTGCCAGGGCGCTGCCGCCACAGCCACTTCGCCAGCCCACTGCTCCCGATGCCAAACAGCCAGCCCAACATCCTCATCCTCTGGGGCGATGACATCGGCCAGAGCAACCTCAGCTGCTACAGCCACGGCCTGATGGGGTATCAGACACCCAACATCGACCGGATTGCCAACGAGGGCGCCAAGTTCATCCACTACTACGCCGAGCAGAGCTGCACCGCCGGCCGCGCCGCCTTCATCAGCGGTCAGAGCGTGGTGCGCACCGGCCTCAGCAAGGTAGGCCTGCCGGGAGCCGAGCTGGGCTACAAACCGGAGGATCCCACGATTGCAGAATTGCTCAAGCCCCTCGGGTATCGCACCGGCCAGTTCGGCAAAAATCACTTCGGCGATCGCGATGAGCATCTGCCGACGCTGCACGGCTTTGACGAGTTCTTCGGCAACCTCTACCACCTCAATGCCGAAGAGGAGCCGGAGCTGCGCGACTACCCCCAACCCGAGGATTTCCCCAACTTCCGCGAGCGCTTCGGCCCCCGGGGTGTACTGCACTGCTGGGCCAACGGCGATGGCAGCCAACGGATCGAGAACACCGGCCCGCTGACGCGCAAGCGGATGGAGACCGCCGACGACGAGTTCATGGCCGAAGCCAAGCGCTTCATCCGCGACGCCGTGGCTTCAGGAGAGCCGTTCTTCGTGTGGTTTAACACCACCCACATGCACTTCCGCACCTACGCCCGACCCCAGGATGTGGGCCGCAGCGGCCGCTGGCAGTCCGAATACCACGATGTGATGCTGTATCACGACGATTGCATCGGTGAGATGCTCAACCTGCTCGACGAGCTGGGGATCAGCGACAACACCATCGTGATGTACGGCACAGATAACGGTCCCCACCTCAACAGCTGGCCCGATGCCGGCATGACCCCCTTCCGCAGCGAGAAAAACACCAATTGGGAAGGGGCCTACCGGGTACCGGCCCTGGTGCGTTGGCCGGGCCACATTGACCCCGGCACGGTGATCAGCGGCATCGTCAGCCACCTGGACTGGTTGCCCACCCTGCTGGCTGCAGCTGGCGAACCCGAGATCAAGCAGAAGTTGCTGACCGGTCACCAAGTGGGCGACAAGACCTTCAAGGTGCACCTCGATGGCTACAACATGCTCGACTACTGGACCGGCAACAGCGCCAAGAGCCCGCGGGTGGAGTTCTTCTACTTCTCCGATGACGGCGATCTGGTGGGGCTGCGCTACGACAACTGGAAGTTCGTGTTCATGGAACAGCGCCAGAGCGGCACCTGCCAGATCTGGGCCGAACCCTTCGTGAAGCTGCGGGTACCGAAAATCTTCAACCTGCTGACTGATCCCTACGAGCGCGCGGACATCACCTCCAACACCTATTGGGACTGGATGTTCGACCACATCTTCCTGCTGGTGCCGGCCCAGACCTACGTTGCCCAGTTCCTATCCACCTTCCAGTCCTTCCCGCCACGGCAGAAGCCAGCCAGCTTCTCGCTGGAGGATGTGATGCAGCACATGGTTCAAGGTGCCAGCGGTGCGGCCTGAACGCGACGTACTCGGGTCCGTAGCAGACTCTGGCCATGTCCCGTTCGCGCCCTGAGTCCGATCTCTACGGGCAGGCGGCCCGCCCTCCCGGCAGGCCGCCGCACCGGCAGATGGTCTGGATCCCGGCGGGTTCGTTCCAGATGGGATCAGACCATCACTATCCAGAAGAGGCCCCCGCCCATTACATTGAGGTGCCCGGCTTCTGGATCGATCGGGCTCCGGTCACCAATGCCCAGTTCCTGAAGTTCGTCAAGGCCACCGGCCACGTCACCCTGGCCGAGCTGCCGGCGGATGCCAGCGCCTACCCCGGGGCGCAGATGGAGTTACTGGTGCCGAGCTCGATCGTGTTCGTGCCCCCGATGCGTGCCGTCAGCCAGGATGATCCCTACGCCTGGTGGCAGTACCTGCCTGGCGCTGATTGGCGCCATCCGGAGGGGCGCGGCAGTTCGATCAAGGGGCGCGAGCACCATCCGGTGGTGCACATGAGCCATGGCGATGCCCTTGCCTACGCCACCTGGGCAGGTAAGCAGCTACCCACGGAGGCGCAATGGGAACGGGCCGCCCGGGGAGGACTGGAGGCGGCGGAATACGCCTGGGGTGAGGAACTGCATCCGGCCGGTCGGATGCTGGCTAACACGTTCCAGGGGAAATTCCCTCAGCACAACACGCTGCTGGATGGCTGGGACCGCACCTCACCTGTGGGGTCATTCCCCGCCAATGGCTACGGCCTGCTCGACATGATCGGCAATGTCTGGGAGTGGACCGACGACTGGTACCAGGACCATGGCTCCAACTTCAGGGCCCACCAGGCAGCGGCGGGCTGCTGCAGCGCCGACAATCCGCGCGGTGCAACGCGGGAGGCAAGCATTGATCCCCGGTCACAACATGGACTGATGCCCCGCAAAGTGGTGAAAGGCGGCTCCTTCCTATGTGCGCCCAGCTATTGCCGCCGCTATCGACCCGCCGCTCGCATGGCCCAGGGGATTGACACATCCACTTGCCATCTGGGTTTTCGCTGCAGTGTGAACGTCCCAAGCCCCGGGCCTGCTGCAGGCGACAGCAGTCGCTGAGGGGTAGAAAACAGGGGGCAACGCGCTCAGGATCTGCCGTCACGTCTCTATCGCGAAATGTGTCGTGATCAGGCCTGGATGCTGCCAACCCCAACGTTCCGTTGACACACTTCAGCTATCTCCTACTGGCCTGAGAGACATGTCTCTCGTCCCCAATTTCATGCACCTGCGTACGGCCCCCCAGGGCATGAGCCTGAAGCACGCGCCCCATCCGGAGCTACTTTCAGTCATCAGCCGGTCCCTCAGCTGCTCGCTCGGCCTGGCATTCAAGCCGCTGCTGACAGCTGGCTGTGTCACCTCGGTGCTGATCACCGCAGCACCGGTTCGTAGCGCCGAAGTGGTGCTGTACAAGTTGGAAACCCAGTGCAGCCAACGCGGCGGGGCGTCTATCAACTGCATGGTTGAAGCGGTGAATGCCGGGGCCAGCACCCGCTACCGCCATCACCTCGGCAAGACGATCGAAACCGTGCGCATCAGCGACGATCCCCTGACGATGAGCCTCTGGAAGCCTGAAAGCAAACAGTGGCAGACCTTGCACAATGCCTCCGGTCGATTCTCGACCAATACGGTCTGCTTCAACGATCAGGATCTATGCGTCATCAATCCCAACTACCTCAATAGTGTGCGGCAGGACAATCCCACGAAGCTGGCGGGTCGGGATCTGGTACGGGTGCATTTCGGCAGCGATGGCCGCATTGATGCCAGCTGCTACGACGCTGGCTGCGAGTTGGTGAAGCCATGACGATCCATTCCGGACTGGGGCTACTACTGGCGGGGATTGTGGCTTTGCCAGCCCTGCCTGCCATGGCGACGTTTCGAGCACCCTCCTCGAGTGCTGCTTCGGAACTCAGCACGGTCGTCGCCCGTGGTGGTGGTGGCGGCAGCCGTGGTGGTGGCCGTGGCGGTAGCAGCAGCCGTGGCAACCGTGGTGGCGGTGGCGGTGGTGCCCGCACTGGCTTCAGTACGGCCGGCGGTGGGGGTGGGTTGAACCGGGGTGCCAGTCGTCCCGACGGCGGTTGGAGCAGCAATTCGCGTGGCCCCAGAGCCGGAGGCAGCCCTTCTTTGGATCGTCGTCCGGGAACCGGCTCCGGCGGTACGCGTGGATCTGGTGCGACCAATGTGGGTGATCGCAATCAAGGGAACCGCAACCTGGGTGATCGTAATTTAAGTGATCGCAACCTGAATCAGAACCTGAACCGCAACGTTGAACGCAACTGGAATCGCACCGTCAACATCAACAATGTAAATCTTCGTCCTGGCTGGGCGCGACCGGGTTGGGGCTATGCCAGACCCTGGAATTATGGTTGGTATGGCGGCTGGGCTTCACCGTCCTGGGGATGGTGGGGAGCGCGGGCGGCCGTGTGGGGAATTGGCGCGCTGGCGAGTGCCGCTATCATTAATGAGGCTGTCGATAATGCCATCAACAGCCAACAAACCATGTTTGTTGTGCCCAACAGCAACTACCAATTGCTTTATGGCACAGTGCAGCCACTTGGTAGCACCGGTGTGCAGTTTGCTGTCAACGCCAACGGCAACACCTATGAGCTCAGCGCAGATTGCCAGAGTGGCCTGCTAAATGGGGTACAGCCAGCCAGTGCAGCCGAAGCTGAATTGTTGAACGCAGCCTGTCAGGTGGCATTCGGTAACAGCTGAACACCGTCAAGCGGTCACGCTACGATTTCGGCCCTCTATCTTGGCTCGATAGAGGGCATTTTGAGCACGATTAATCAGGGATTCACTGTCATCATTGCCCAGTCTCAAGCAGGAGAGGCCAATGCTGATGGTCACACTGATCTGTTGATCCGCAAGTGTGACTACGCGAGTTTCAACTGCACGCCGAAACTGCTCAGCAAGTCCCGCTGCTGCTGGCGCTGAGCACATGGGAAGCACCAGACTGAATTCAGCGGCGCCACTGCGGCAGAGGCAGTCGGTGGTGCGAACGCGTGCCTGGAACTCTGACACGATGTCGATCAGCACCTGGTCTGCCATCGTTAAACCGTAGCTATCACGTATCTGATTAAAGTGATCCACCTCTATACAAAGACAGCTCAGATCACTTCGATCACGATTGCATCGTTGCAGCTCAAAATCAAGTCGGCGATAAAGTTCATGCTTGTTGAAGCATCCGGTGAGCGTGTCAATGGGGTTGAGAACATCAATTTTTGCCCTGGAGGTCTCGAGTTTCAGGGCTGTACTCTGCAGTTCATGACGCAGGCTATTGATTTGATCATTTCGTTCATTGAGCAAGCCAAGAATCTGATTAAGATCATGAAGCCATCCGCCCTTTAATGGCCACAGGAGTGACAGGCCAAACTTTTGAAGTCGGGTTTGGTCAGGAACTTCCAGGCACTCAGCCTGAGCTATGAGCCGGAGATTACTGAGATTGAATTGCCGTGCCAGCAACTGGGCGAGCATTTCAGCCACAACGACGGCGATCATCAGAATCCAGGCCAGTATCGCCATGATTCGGCTGCTGTGAGTCTGAAGTTGCTGGACCACAGCCCTGGCGGGCTCAACCACAATCACCTCGGTACGACCAAACGCCATGCCAGGAACGCCTTCATCATCCATGCTGGCCTTGGCGAGGTCAAACCACCAGTACCCGTGGATCAGTCGGTTCGGGCTGGTTGCTGAACTCTTTGCTGTCAGCAACTTCAGCCCCCTGACCTGAGGCATTGCATCGTTCTCAGGACTATGTGCTTGTGACAGAGCCTTGAAGAGTCCCGGATTGGATTGAAACCGCTGCGGTAGCTGCGATTGATCGCCTCGCTCAAATTCAATCAGGGTGCCACTATCATGAAAATAATCAGCGATCATTGAAACGCCGACACCTTGTGCCACGGTAACTTGCCTGGCTATCACCTCAAGTCTCTCCATTTGCCCCTGCAAACTGACCTGCATCAATTGGCCAGCAGACATTGATGCCACAATCAAACCTGGCAAGATTGTAGCCAGCATGACTGTCGCAAATGTCAATCCATGGATTGAAATGGCGTTCGATCGATCAGCACGTGCCAATGCGATCCGAATCAGCAGGTAAAGGCTGAAGCCAAAGGTTGTGCTAATGGATCCATTCAAGGCTTGCCCGGTGACCAGCAGCAACACCTTGGCAGGATCAAGGCTGCTGAAGACTCCCAGTAGCAGAAATGCAGCTGGTGCGCCAATCACGAACCAATATAAAATATCTACAATGATAATGCGACCATTGCCCCGGCAGTCTCCTTGATCACCAAAATACCTGAGGTAAGCCCATAGCCATAGCAGTTCACCCATGGCCATGAGGGCAGACCAGGAATTGGCGTGGATTGTCCAGATCACCAGGCTGGCACTGACGCCGACCAGCAAGCCCATGTCGCCAAGTAGCAATAGGGCGAGGACGCTGAAACATGACCCAAGTAGCAAGTCAAAGCCAAAAGCGATATTAATTCTCAGTAGATTCAAACCAACAGCGAACAGGCTCAGGATCAACACCTGGATCCCGTTACGCCGCAGCTGGGCATTGAATATCATTGCAGTTGTGGCTCGTCTCTGCCGCCGCTTGCCAGGCTAGGTGAAACCTGGCTGCAATTCATGGCCCCATGGGCCGTGATTGGCCAGTTTGATGCTGTTCCGTGGTAACACCGATGAGCTGGAGTGAACTGGAGCGATTGGTCGAGACAGCGGAACAGGATGGCCGCCTGCGCCGTGCCCTGCGTCACTGCCGTTCGCGATCAGAATTAGTGATGGCAGCACGTCGGCTGCAGTTCTGCATCACTTTGGACGATCTCAGCGCGGCTTGGCAGCTGCATGTGAGCCTGGCTGGTGAGTCCCTCGCCCACAGAACTCGGGGAGCTTGAGCAGCCTCATCCCCAGCCCAGCTCGACACCGACGCTGAGCCCAGCCGCTGGCCAGGCGGCAGCATCAACGGTCCTCAACCTCTGAACTTCGGCCTGCGCCTCAGCTGCATTTTGGTCTCATCAGGACAGCAGCTTGGGGCACAAACAGCCCAACCGTGCCAATCACGCGGCTGCCAAAGCCTGAGTGGCGAATTCGTTGGCACAGCTCTCGCACTGAAGCGCCTGTGTATGCCGATTCAGTGCTGAGTTTCCCCAAGACAAGCGACGGCACTGGCCAGTACGAACGGACGCCGTGGCAGCCACTGGATAGACCATCGCCGCAGCGATCAGGGCTGGAGTTGCAAACCCACAGAACCAAGCTGGGGAGTGGAGCAGAACTCAGACCAAGGCGTGATAGCGGATCGGGGGTACCCCAGCGGAGCGCCCTCGGAATTGGAGGGCTGGCCAGCCTCACTGAGTAAGTTGGGCCTGCTCAACAGCCATTGGGCTGCCCTTTCTTCCAGTCTTGCCCTTGGCCCCCAGATCCCCCCAGCCCTCCCGTTCCGATCGGCTGTTACGCCTGCAGATCTTTGCCGCCTTTCTTGTCCCTGTGGCTCTGGTGGCCATCTGGCTCTGGTCGAAGGGTTTCTTTTCGCCCGGTTGAAGCCGAGCCGCAGCTTCAGAAGTCGAGGCGGACCTGGGTGCCGTCCTGAAGCAAGCGGTTGAGATTGACGCCGGCGGCATAGGCGGCCTCGTGCAGGTCGCGTTTCTGCTGGTCATTCAGGCCGTCCCAGAAGGCATGGAGCAGGTCCAGGGAGGCCTTGCCCAGTCCGACCACGCCCAGGACCCCAAGAGGCAGCGACAGCCAAGGGAAGATCAGCAGCAGCAAACTGAGGGCTAGGCCGATGGCGGCGCCGTCTTGCATCGAGCCCCAGACACTGCTGCCGATCAGCCGTAGCTGGGCGCCTCTGTCCAGCTGCGAACGCCGCACCATCGCTTCGGTGCGCAGGGCCGTGAGCAGCGCCTGATAGATCGCGAAGACCACCACGGCGCCGAGGGTGGATTCACTCAGGAGGCGGGGACTGCCCAGGGGGGAGCTGCCACCACCGAGGGGCAGGCTCGCCAGTCCAGCGAGGGGGGCCATCTCATACCCGGCCCTGGGGATGCGATCGGGGTCACGGTCTCGGCCCATGGCGGTACGGGGAGGCGTTCATCGCGGCAATTTTCTCCCAGCATCCGGCCCTGTCCAGGGGGAGGAGAACCGGCAGACAGCCGATCCCGAACGTCAGCGATACACCAGCACCGGGCAATGGGCCAGGGCCAGCACCCGCTGAGTTTCGCTGCCGATCAGCAGACCAGGCAGCCCCCGCCGGCCATGGGAGGCCATCAGGATCAGATCGCAGCCCAGCCGTTGGGCCGTATCCACAATGGCGCGGTGGGGCATGTCACCTGGCACCCGTTCACATTGGGCGGGAACACCCCCCCTGGCTGCAGCCAGGCCTGCTTGCTCAAGAATCCGGTCGGATTCCTGATGACTGGCCGCCAACAGCAGCTCCATGGTCTGCACATCGAGCTTTTCGCCCAGGCCGATCAGGGGAATCGGCGTGTTCGCCTGCACATGCAGAAAGGTGATGCGCGCCCCCAGAGCCGCCGCCAGCTTCACCGCATGGTCGATCGAGCGGCTGGACAGGTCGGATCCATCACTGGGCACCAGCAGATGGGAGTAGGTCATCAGAACCAACGCAACTCCCTCCTGTCTACTCATCCCGGCAGAATCAGCCGATGATCAACCCCAGCCCGACAGCGAGCCGCAGCGATGCCGCCCTCAGCCCATCGCCCCCCGCCAGCTGGCTGGATCGCTGGTATCCGGTGGCCTTCCTCAAGGATCTCGATCCGCAGTGCCCGCTGGCCTTCACCCTGCTGGAACAGGACCTGGTGATCTGGTGGGATCGCCTGGGCAACGCCTGGCGCGCTTTTGAAGACGTCTGTCCCCATCGCCTGGTGCCCCTGTCCGAGGGCCGGATCAACGCCAGCGGCGCCCTGGAATGTCCCTACCACGGCTGGAGTTTCGATGGCTCCGGCCAGTGCCTCACCATCCCCCAGGCGGCACCTGGGGCCAGCCATTCCCGCTCCCGCAGCTGTGCCCGTGGCCGCGAAACCACTACAGCCCAGGGCCTGTTGTTCGTGTTTGCCGGCGAGCGCTCCAAGGCTGCCGACCAGCCCCTGCCGACCGTGCCCCAATTGGAGGAAGCGGGCTGGCTGGTGCAGGACACCTTCCGCGATCTGCCATACGACGCCCTCACCCTGCTCGAGAACGTGCTGGATGTGAGCCACGTGCCCTTCACCCACCACGCCACGGTTGGACGCCGTGAAAATTCCGGCCCGGTGGAGTTGGAATTGACAGCCGCTGGACCAACGGGCTTCAGCGGCATCTGGCGGGAGGGGCCACGACGGGGCAAACTCGGCACCCAGTTCACCACCTTCATGGCCCCAGTGCTGATGTGGCATGAGCTGAGCGCCAAAGGCTTCGCCCGCATCCTCACCGTGGTCTATGCCACGCCGATCCGCCCCGGCGAATGCCGGCTGTTTGCCCGCTTCCCGTTCCAATTCGAATCTCCCTGGCCGGCTCGCCTGCTGGGCCTGCGCCCGGAATGGCTGCAACACATCGGCAATCACCGGGTGCTGGAAGACGACCAGATCTTCCTGCATTGGCAGGAGCGGGTCCTGGCCCAGCGCGGCGGCAGTGAGGCTCTGGCCCGCAGTTGCTATTTGGCCACCCCCGCTGATCGCTATGTGCAGGCCCTGCATGCCTGGGTGCTGGAGCACGGCGGAGTGCCGTTCCCCCACCAGGCCCTGCCGGCCCGTTTGGGCGACGGCCCACTGTTGGATCGCTGGCAGAGCCACAGTCGTCATTGCCGCAGCTGCCGCGGTGCCGATCGCCAACTCCAGCGCCTGCAAGCAAGCTGCGGGGCGCTGGCGGCGCTGTCCCTGGTGCTGCTGGCCTGGTCTGGACTGACGGGGACGGCCGTGGCCTGGGGCTTGGTGCTACTGCTCTTCGTTGGCCTGAGCTGGCAAAGCAGACGCTGGCGGCAGCAACTGCGCTGCGGTGATCGGCTGCCGCCACGCAACCAGCAAACCCGGGCCCAGCGGCAGTCCTGAATCGTGGTGGCCAACAGGCAGTCACCGAAGTCCTGATTCTGAACGTTGATCACGGCCTGGGATCAGAGGAAGATCTTGGCGGTGATCAACAGCAGCCGCCTAGGAGTTTGTTGCCTGTAGCCCCCAGCCCCGCGAGCCACCAAATCTTGGGAGCAGCCTGAGGTCGCGGCTGGATCACCCTGGCCGATGTCTACGGAGTGGGACTTGCCTCTGCACCGCTTGCTGAGGTCTTGGCCTCA